>JAQUXP010000003.1 GCA_028692395.1 Lachnospiraceae bacterium | reverse complement strand
CCAGAGATGTCCACCCCACAAACTTGATTTCATTTCCGGGTGATCAAGGAAAAGTCTTCTTGCCAAATTTCCTTTCATGATCTTGATCATATCTGAAATCAAAAACTGTGGTCTACAATCCAGTAAACGATGGATATGATCCGGCATGACCTCCATTGCCAATATCCGAAATGCATACTGCTCTGCAAGAAGCTGAAACAAGTCTTTACACTCCTGTGCTATCCCATCTTTAAGAATTTGTTTGCGATATTTTGTACACCAGACAATATGGTATTGCAAGGAGTAGACATATCCACGACCATACGTAAGTTTTGAAATATTATTTAAATCAAATGTTTTTTCCATATACATATAATACCATATGTCATCCTATAAATCAAGAAATTTTCGAATGTATGTTCTGTTTTATATTATATAAAATAGTTCGAAATCAGTTCGTGAATGAACAGCGTTTCGAAGGCGAATAAAGTAAAATAAATAAAATCCTCAAGTGCCGGAAGACACATAATTATTTTATGCTGACTAACTCACAACTAAAGTAACGAGAATGCGTCAGCATTGTTTTCAAAGTAGTGAAGCACTTAAATTAAGGGTTTGCACTTAAAGTAGCAACGCACTTAATGAACAACTCCTGTTGCTCACTTATAGCATATGCAATTTTATGTAATTAGTCAATATCATATTTTAAATTATCTCAAATCTATTACAGCTCTTTCATTGATGCAATCCTGCTGATACCCTTTTCCTTTGCTAATCTCAAACAGGATTCATAACAGCTTTTCAGTAAGTCACAATCTTTTTTCGTTAAGATTCCGCTAACAATTGGTCCGACAGTATGGATAACATAATCACAAGGAAGGTTATAGCCTAGAGTGATTTTAGCTTGCCCCGTAGGTCCGCCGTAACCTTGCTTTTCCATGATTTTTGCACACTGATAGCGTAACTGTACCCCACTGTAAAAGTGAATACAATTATCAATACATTAAAATTCATAGGGAGCATTGCCGGAAAAATCCGCAATCACACCATGAGGATTTTCCAGATAGAACACCTCAAAGATAGGGTTGTCTGCTGTCTGATACTGTCCCTTTACGATGGGATTATTCATGCAGCCTTCTTTTACAGCCATATTGTTTTCAAACACAACTTTTCCTGCAAGACGAATCCATGCGTATTCTGGAGATGAAACAGAAACCTCTACTTCTGGATTTTCTAACATATCCTTATACACATCTTTTGTGTTGTTTGTGCAAAACCAAAGTTTTCCTTCCTGCTCAAAACAGAACATGAATGGACGGCACTTTGCCTTTCCGTCACGACCAACCGTTGCCAAATACTGAACTGGATTCGCCTGTAAAAATTCTACTACTTTACTCATTATAATATCCTCCTGTTTGCTTTGTTGTAACTCTTGTTGTAACTCTTGTTGTTACATCTATGTTATATCATATCCTTGTTGTAATGTCAAGTGTTACATCAAAGTTTTTCAAAAATTTACCCGCACCTTTTTATGGGTACGGGTATCATCATAATTCCTTCTGAATAAAACTCTTTGTTTCCTCTACAATCTCTTGTATGGTTATGCTTCCCATTTCGTTCTCCATTGCCCTTTGAACCTGTTCCAATTTACTGTCTAAGACATTGTGCATATTTCGCCCTACTGGACATTCTTTGTTGGGATTTTCGTGAAAATGAAAGAGTTCTCCATTCTCTATGCTGTCCACTGCCTTATATATATCAAGCATCGTTATCTCTGATAATGGCTTTGCTATCTCTGCACCGCCACTTCCTCTAGTAACATTGATAATTCCTGCAGCTTTTAATTGCTGGAGCAAGCGTCTGATTACAACAGGGTTTACATTTACACTGCCTGCAAGAAAATCACTGGTCACTTTATAATCATTCTTAAATGTATCAATACACGCCAAAATATGAATAGCAATTGTAAATCTACTTGATATTTGCATGAGAACGCCTCCTAATTTCCTACCTCTTGTTTCATAATATTATACTGTTTCGATGTTGTAATGTCAACTATTACAACGTTCACGTTTCTTCCATACAATTGGAATTCTCAGATATACTCCAAACTTGTAAGTACTCTTTTTGTCTCCAACATCTCTTTTTTAACATTCGAAAATCCCGTGTAATGGATTATCTCTCTTGACTTGTCACATAGATATATGCATCCTCTAATGTCCCAGGAACTGGCACACATTCCAACTCTGGCATTCTTTCAGATATAACTCTTAGCTGCAGTCCTCCTTCCACATATTGTTTTGATGTAATACGATACTGGCACTCCACCTCTCTTGCTTTCTCTTCGTCAGATACTTTGCAAATCCAGATTTTTCCCTGGGCTTTTTCTGCCAAATCCTTAACCGAACCTGCATATAAAAAACTGCCTTTCTGTATAATGGCAAGTTGATTACAGGTCGCCGCCAAATCTTCTACTACATGAGTTGAAAAGAGAACGGTTCTGTTCTCAGAAAAATCTACCAGCAAATTCCGAATACGGATACGTTCTTCTGGGTCTAAACCAGTAGTCGGTTCATCTACAATCAAAAATTCTGGTTCATTTAAAAGTGCCTGCACCAATCCTACTCGTCTTTTCATGCCACCTGATAATTGTTTCATTTTCTTTTTACGGTGTTCTACAAGGCTGGTCTTTTCCAGATAATATTCCATTCGTTTTCTGCACTCTGCTTTGGGAACTCCTGCCAAATCTCCCATATATTCCAAACACTCCTGAAGGGTCAAGTTAGGATAAAGTTCTATTTCCTGGGGCAGATAACCTATTTTTCTCTGGATTTTTTCATAATTTCCTTCGCTATATAAAATTTTATCCAATGTGACCGTACCGCTGACAGGCTTCAATACCGTAGTTAATACCCTCATCAAAGTAGTCTTACCTGCCCCATTTTCCCCCAATAATCCAAAAATTCCGTTGGGTATTTCTAAATCGGCATGGTTGATTGCTGTCACACCATTTTTAAAAATTACTGTTAAATCTTTGATTTGAATGCTCATAAACTTACCCTCTCTTTCTTATGATGTTCGGCAATATTGCTATTAAAATCAGTCCGATACAACTATATAATGCTTTTCCATAGAGCCACGTAATGTCAGCAGCATTTTCTATATCTCGAAACGTATACGAAAATAGGTTCCATGCTCCAAAAACCTTCTCTCCACCTCCTGAATTTGTTATCAGCCAAATCAAAAGGCATCCTCCAATTCCCATCCACATATTGCGGAAAAACATAGACAATGTATTAACCAATATTCCCCAAAAGAAGATAGTTATAGTAATCGCAAAGCTGTAGGCAGCAAACTGTATTGTTTCATTTTCCGTTACCGGATGCGTGATGGGTTTTTGAAATAGAAAAAATAGTCCATATCCTGCGATTGCAAGTACTAATAAAAAAACTTCCTGTATCACGATTCGTTCCATTATGGAACAAAACCTTCTTTTTATCGGATATAGTATATGGATCTCTGAACGCTTGCTTATAATTTCCTGCACATAAGTATCTGCGCAAAAAACGGTTGTTAATATTGCCAAGGGTGCCTCTATTGCAATTCCCACCTCATAAGTGTAGGTAACACCACGTATCAGACTCAAAATAATAACAAAGAAAACCCCGTAAGCAATCTTATAAAATGGTAGTACAATCTTTGTTTCTTTCTTCACTTATATCCGCCTCCTTTTCCAAAGTTTTATGGAAATCAAAATAATCACTACAGACATCAAGATTAGGAAACTCTGATTTAGGAGTACCATCGGCGGCGGTGTCGTATCAAAAAGCTGGCCCGGAAATCGTACCATAATCGCAAGAGGTCTGCCCCAGTAACCGTAAATCCCTTCTGCATTTCTTCCTCCCATATTGGAATACACCATATAAAGAATTAAAAGTGGTACTCCGGGAAGTGGATTTTTAAATATGAGTGAAATCAACGTGTATACACTCACAATCATCAGCATATTAGGAAGTATATAAAGTACAGTAGAAACTACAAAATCCCATAGCCGCACTTGAAATCCACTATCCTTTGTATAGATAAGACACAATATCCAAAACAATATGTTCAAAATAGCCAGAACCATCAAACAAACCGTAAACCCTGCGCTTACTTTTCCCATTACATACTTTCCGGCAGTAATCGGCTTTGTGTGCAGCAATTCATAAGTATTCTTCCGCATATCTTGCAAAAATAAAACTGACAGCATAATTGTTGCAAAAAACCCCATAAACAGACCTGCAAAATCAGAAAACTTTCTGGAATAATAAAATGAAAAGGTCTTATTTCTCATCTTTTCCTCCAGATATTTGTTGATTTCTTCTGCTGTTCCCTTATAATAACTACAATCTTCATATGTATACTGTGCCCCATACCAGTTATATTCCTTCTCCAGATACCCATAGGATTCTTCCAAATCCATACCTTTAAGTTTCTCTATAACTTCCTGTGCTTCTCCACTGGACGTTTCGAATTCATCCATTAACATTTGTTTCACTTTCTCATGCCATAGTTCCCGCTGTTTTTCTGGAGCAGCAGGAATATATCCTTCATACACCTCTGCACGGTAGACAGTATCGGGAGAGTCATTCACAATTTCCTCTCCCTGCGCAAAGTAATGCGTGGTTAGATAAGGGCTTGTGGCACTGAAGATTCCATAAATCACAAGCATAATCCCAATCCAGAACAACGGTCTCTTTAGATAGTTCTTAATCTCTCTTTTAAAAACAGCAATCATAGGTCTGTCTCCTTTCCTTGTTATAGACATCTTAAACTATAAATCACAACCAAAAGACAACCTCACAAAAAAAAGATCGGACTGCTTACGCAATCCGATGAAATACTGCTGTTATTACTGCTCCGCCATGTTCTTCATTTTCTAAAAGCAACTGTCCACCATGCTTTTCACAATATAATCTACTAATATACATACCAATTCCTGTATGTTTTAGACTATCTTTCATGTTTTGCTGATAAAAAAGTTTCGTTACTTTTTCTTTGTCCGATGAGAAGCCCACCCCGTCATCCTTTACTCTGATTTTTAATTCTGAACCAGTCAGAATCACTACAATTTCCACCTTTGTCCGGGCATAACGAAGTGCATTTGACAGAAGATTTTCTGTAACCTCTAAAATCACTTCCTTATCCCCTGAAAATTTTTCCTCCGTTGTTATACATTTTAAGTCACAACCTTTTCCAAATTTTTTCTCCAAAACATGTACTTCTGCCTGTATGTCTGTTTCTAACTGTTCATTCGTAATTTCTTCCGCAATCAACTTTCTTGCTTCCAAACTGCTCATTTTCCCCATTGTTTCCACAAAAGCGTCCATGCGTTCAATCTGTTTTCTACTCTCATTTACCATTTCTAAGGCTTGATCTAAATCTATCTCTTCCCCAGGAAGATATTCTGAAAGCATTTCCTGATACCCCTCCAGCACAGATAGTGGAGAACGTATATCATGGGCAATCGCTGCCCGCAATGCCTTTTCTTCTTCAATCGTTTTCCATAACTGCTGATTATTTTCTGCAAGCTGCTCCCGCATTCGTTCAAATTCCCGGCATAACCTTCCCATTTCGTCTTTGTTTTCATAGGTGACATGGAAATCCAGATTATTATAAGCAATCTGTTGCGATGCCAACTCCAATTCCTCAATGGGATTTTTCAATTTATGCTTATAAAAAAGAAACACCGCTACCACGCTTCCTATAACAGATACAATAAGCACGCTATAAGTCTGCAGAAAATCACAACTCTCTGATATATGATAATCGAACTTTTCCATCTCATAGGAAAGTGGTCTGGGAACATCTGTTAAATACCCTCCCTCATCACTTTGTGCCATTTCAAAGTATTTCTCCTGATCTACATACTTCCACCAAACATTATTCTGTATAGTTATTGCCATTCTCACAATACCTGCAGAAAGAAAAAAGCAAATCACCAAACTGACTGTCATATACAAAACAATGGCTTTTCTTAATGAAAGATTTTTTATTTTATCCATTTGTACCCCATCCCCCATACCGTTTCAATATATTCATGCTCCGTATACATTTTAATTTTTTTACGAATTCTACGAATTAATTCTGTAACTACCCGGCTCTCCCCTTCCGCTTCATATCCACTGATCTTTTCGTAGATTCGTTCTTTATCAAACACAATTTCAGGGTTCATGGACAGAAATTCCATAATGTCATATTCTAATTTTGTAATATTCAGCGTTTGTCCTTTGATTTGTACATTCTTACGAGCATAGTCAATGACCAGATCTCCATAAAACCGTTGTGACGTTTTTCTATGTAGTCGTTCCTCCCGCTTTAAATGCGCAATAATTCTGGCGTTTAATTCTTTCAAGCTAAATGGTTTTACAACGTAATCATCTCCGCCAGATAACAGTCCCATTACCCGATCCTGTTCTTCTACTTTTGCAGTCAAAAAAATAATTGGACAGGAAACAGTATCTCTGATTCGTCTACATACTTCAATTCCATCCATTCCCGGCATATTTACATCCAGCAAAATAATATCGGGATTTGTATTTATCTTCTCCAATGCTTCTATACCATTTTCTGCAATAATTACTGTATAACTCATCCATGTAAAATAACGACTCAGCATTTTCAGTAATTCTCTATCATCGTCTACCATCAAAATTTTATAATTCATAAAGTCCACCTCTGGCTCTAGAGCTATCCTGCGATTATAGTATATCTTATAAAAAACAACTTCGATGAAAATTATAATCATCGTAGTTTACTATTTATGTTATCTGGGGATTGATTAAATTCATCTCCCTTGTTATAATTTGCTCATGGGTGCTACCAAAACGGTAGGCGGTTAGTCCTTCAACAGAGGTTGCTAAGTGCCTGTGGCACTTGTTCAGCAACGACCGAAGTGAAACGTAGACCTGTGACCCTCTGATTACATAGAAATCCCCAGCTAGTCTGACGGAAATCTTGCTAAAGGAGGGGATGCCAATGTTGACACTTGAAGGTCTGATTGCAGTTATTAGCTTATGCTTAACTGCCTTTGGACTCGGATATGCCATCGGGAGTAACAAGACACAAAAATAGCCGCCCACGTCTGGTAAACTAAGCGGCTATTTTGCACATATTTATTCGGACTAACCGTCTATCGGTAGCACTCTTTTATATGAATATATTAACACCAATAATTAAATTTGTCAAAGAAATCTCTCCAGTGAATAGCAAAATTCATTGGAGTTTTTGATTTGTGACACCGTTCACAACATTCTCGATATTTTAAAGTTCAAAAAAAGCTCCCTGGGAAAACCCTGGGAGCCTTGATTATACTGTATTTATTCGATATTACTCGATAACGGTAGCAACACGTCCTGAACCTACAGTACGTCCACCTTCACGAATAGCGAATGTAAGTCCCTGCTCCATAGCGATTGGATGGATCAGTTCGATAGTCATCTCTACGTTATCTCCAGGCATGCACATCTCAGTTCCTTCTGGAAGAGCGATAACACCTGTAACGTCAGTTGTACGGAAGTAGAACTGAGGTCTGTAGTTGTTGAAGAAAGGAGTATGACGTCCACCTTCATCTTTAGTCAGTACGTATACCTGTGCTGTAAATTTCTTATGGCAGGTAACAGAACCTGGTTTAGCGATAACCTGACCTCTTTCGATATCAGTTCTCTGAACACCACGAAGCAGTGCACCGATGTTATCTCCAGCCTGAGCCTCATCCAGTAATTTACGGAACATCTCGATACCGGTTACAACAGTTTTTCTTGTCTCTTCTTTGATACCAACGATTTCAACTTCCTCGTTGACATGAAGAACTCCACGCTCAACACGGCCTGTAGCAACAGTTCCACGACCTGTGATTGTGAATACATCCTCGATAGGCATCAGGAATGGCTGATCTGTAGCACGCTTAGGATCTGGGATCCAGCTGTCAACAGCATCCATAAGCTCCATGATTTTGTCTCCCCATGCGCTTGAAGGATCTTCAAGAGCTTTCAGAGCAGAACCCTGGATGATTGGTGTGTCATCGCCTGGGAAGTCATACTCGCTCAGCAGCTCACGTACTTCCATGTCTACCAGCTCAAGCAGCTCTTCGTCATCAACCATGTCACATTTGTTCATGAATACTACGATATAAGGTACACCTACCTGACGAGACAGAAGGATATGCTCTTTTGTCTGAGCCATAACACCATCAGTTGCAGCAACAACCAGGATAGCGCCGTCCATCTGTGCAGCACCAGTGATCATGTTCTTTACATAGTCAGCATGGCCTGGGCAGTCAACGTGTGCGTAATGTCTTTTATCTGTCTCATACTCAACGTGAGAAGTAGAGATTGTGATTCCACGCTCTCTCTCTTCTGGAGCTTTATCGATGTTCTCGAAATCAACAGCTGCGTTACCAGCTACTCTTGCAGCAAGTGTCTTTGTGATAGCTGCTGTCAAAGTTGTTTTACCATGGTCAACGTGTCCGATGGTACCGATGTTACAATGCGGTTTTGTTCTTTCAAATTTAGCCTTAGCCATTTTTAAAATCCTCCTTACAAATCTACGCCTTATTGGCTTCTTATTAAGTGCAGCGGTTTGCTGCCGGGAGTCTAAACTCCATATTGTTTCTAAACCTGCTACCCTTGATTATATTGCATAATCAAGGGTTTTGCAAGCAAAATATAACGAAACTCTTTTAAACTCTTATTTCGCCTTTGCAGACAGAACTTTTTCCTGAACTGACTTCGGAACTGGCTCGTATCTGTCAAAGAACATTGAGTAGTTACCACGTCCCTGTGTCTTAGAACGCAGGTCTGTAGCATAGCCAAACATCTCAGCAAGCGGA
The DNA here is from genome assembly GCA_028692395.1 of Lachnospiraceae bacterium. Lineage (GTDB taxonomy): Bacteria > Bacillota > Clostridia > Lachnospirales > Lachnospiraceae > Novisyntrophococcus. The sequence goes on along the minus strand of JAQUXP010000003.1, from coordinate 134,030 downwards.
ACAAATCCACGGATCATCTTTCCGCCGCCGATATCATCCATACCTTCGATACGACCACGACGGGAGTTGATATCACCGATAACATCACCCATGTAATCTTCTGGTGTAGATACTTCGACCTTCATAATAGGCTCAAGAAGTACTGGAGCTGCCTTCTGCATAGCTTCCTTGAATGCAAGAGAACCTGCAATATGGAATGCCATCTCAGAAGAATCGACCTCATGGTAAGAACCATCGTATACGTTAGCACAAACGCCAACTACCGGGAATCCTCCAAGAAGACCGGCCTTCATAGCCTCTTCGATACCTTCACCTACTGCCGGGATATACTCTTTTGGAATAGATCCGCCGACAACAGAGATTTCAAACTTGTAAGTCTCTTCAGCATTTGCATCCATAGGTGTAAATTTAACTTTACAATGACCATACTGTCCACGTCCACCAGACTGTTTTGCATATTTACTGTCAATATCAGCCGGTTTTGTGATGGTCTCTTTGTATGCAACCTGAGGAGCACCAACATTTGCTTCTACATGGAACTCACGAAGCAGACGGTCTACGATGATGTCAAGGTGAAGCTCACCCATACCAGCGATAATTGTCTGTCCTGTTTCCTGATTTGTATGAGCACGGAAAGTAGGATCCTCTTCCGCAAGTTTTGACAGAGCCTCACCAAGTTTACCCTGACCTGCTTTTGTCTTAGGCTCGATAGCGAGCTCAATAACAGGCTCCGGGAACTCCATGGACTCAAGGATTACCGGATGCTGCTCGTCACAGATTGTATCACCGGTTGTGGTGAACTTAAATCCGATAGCTGCTGCGATGTCTCCTGAGTATACTTTGTCAAGCTCCATACGTTTGTTGGCATGCATCTGAAGGATACGTCCAACACGCTCTTTCTTCTGTTTCGTAGAGTTGAATACATAAGAACCTGCATTCATTGTTCCGGAATATACACGGAAGTATGCCAGCTTACCAACAAATGGGTCTGTCATAATCTTGAATGCCAGTGCTGAGAATGGCTCTTCGTCAGAAGAATGTCTTACAGTCTCATTTCCTTCCAGATCGGTTCCGTCGATTGGCGGAATATCTGTTGGTGCAGGCATAAAATCAATAATTGCATCCAGTAATTTCTGAACACCTTTATTTCTGTATGCTGTACCACAGCAGACCGGAACAGCAGTACACTCACATGTACCCTTTCTCAGTGCCGCTTTCAGTTCATCAACTGATGGGATATCATCTTCCAGGTAACGCATCATCAGCTCGTCGTCCAGCTCACAGATTTTCTCGATAAGCTCGGTGCGATACAGTTCAGCATCATCTTTCATGTCATCCGGGATCTCTGTGATTGAGATATCTTCGCCTTTTTCATCATTGTAGATGTAAGCCTGCATCTCAAACAGATCGATTACTCCCTGGAATTCGTCTTCTTTTCCGATAGGAAGTTCAAGAATGATTGCATTCTTGCCGAGACGAGTCTTAATCTGATCTACTGCATTGTAGAAATCTGCACCAAGGATATCCATCTTGTTGATGAATGCCATACGAGGTACATTGTAAGTATCGGCCTGACGCCATACATTCTCAGACTGAGGCTCAACTCCACCCTTCGCACAGAAAACTCCAACTGCACCGTCAAGTACACGAAGAGAACGCTCTACCTCAACGGTAAAGTCAACGTGACCTGGGGTATCAATGATATTGATACGATGCTCTAAAGCACCAGGCTGTGTCTCGCAGTTCTTCTGATGTGTCCAGTGACAGGTTGTAGCGGCTGAAGTAATTGTGATACCACGCTCCTGCTCCTGCTCCATCCAGTCCATGGTAGCAGTTCCTTCATGAGTATCACCAATTTTATAGTTTACACCGGTATAATACAGGATACGCTCAGTAAGAGTAGTCTTACCTGCATCGATATGAGCCATAATACCAATGTTTCTGGTTCTCTCTAATGGATATTCTCTTCCAGCCAAAATTATTTCCTCCTATTTTAGCATCAATAGACTAAAATCATGCTGTTCAGAATTAGAATCTGTAATGAGCAAATGCCTTATTAGCCTCTGCCATCTTATGCATGTCTTCTTTCTTCTTAACAGATGCTCCGGTATTGTTCATGGCATCCATGAGCTCATTAGCCAGTCTGTCTTCCATTGTCTTTTCGCCTCTCTTACGAGAATAGGTTGTGATCCAACGAAGAGCCAGAGCCTGACGTCTTTCCGGTCTAACCTCAATCGGAACCTGGTATGTTGCTCCACCGATACGTCTTGCTTTTACCTCAAGAGCTGGCATGATGTTATTCATCGCTTCTTCAAATACTTCAATTGCTGGTTTACCAGCTTTTTCTTCAATTTTAGCAAATGCACCGTAAACAATCTTCTGTGCAACACCTTTCTTACCATCTAACATAATGTTATTGACAAGCTTGGTTACAACTTTGTTGTTGTATAACGGATCTGCTAAAACATCTCTTTTTTGAGTATGTCCTTTACGTGGCACGTTACTTCCCTCCTTAATCATAATCCGATTAGATCTTCGGTACTCACACAATCCCTGCATGTTCGCACTGGTAAATTCTCTATTAACCTGCAACCGTTGAAAGGTTAAGGAATACCGTACAACATTAACAAAAATCTTTGTGATACTAGATATTTCGAATCTGTTCTATTAATCAGTAATCAAATGTGCAGCAATCCTGCATAAAACATGAGACTTATTTTTTAGGTCTCTTAGCGCCGTATTTGGAACGAGCCTGTTTTCTGTTTGCTACACCTGCTGTATCAAGTGTACCACGGATAATGTGATATCTTGTACCTGGTAAATCCTTAACTCTTCCTCCACGGATAAGAACAACGCTATGCTCCTGAAGGTTATGACCTTCTCCCGGGATATAGCTTGTTACTTCGATACCATTGGAAAGACGAACTCTGGCGATTTTTCTAAGAGCTGAGTTAGGCTTCTTAGGAGTAGCTGTTTTAACTGCTGTACATACACCACGTTTCTGTGGGGATGACATATCTGAAGTTTTCTTCTGAAGAGAGTTAAAGCTTTTCTGCAGAGCTGGTGCGGTAGACTTCTTTACAGATGTCTGACGTCCTTTTCTTACTAACTGATTAAATGTTGGCATTCCATTTCACCTCCTGATAATTTCTCCGCTTTTTGCGGGGTTCCTGTTCGGTTGCTTATTTTTGTAATTTTGCGCACAAAAAAAACATATTTTCATGCACGCTTGACTATTATATCCTTATGTCAAAAAAAAGTCAAGGGATTTCATGGAAAATCCCCCGACTTTTTCACGATTTTGTATTCTTCTTACCTGGTTTTTTCTCTGATCAGCGGTGATCTCCCCAAAAGAACAGTGCAACGGTTCCCGGACCGGAATGTGTACCGATGGTAGGTCCTACCGGATTCACAAGAACTGTTTTCACACAGGGATACTTCTGCTTTACAAGCCTTTCCACCAGCCTTGCATCGTCCTCACAGTCACCGTGACTGATAAAGACAGTATCATTTGCATCGGCAAAGCTTCCTACCCGCTCCTCCATCATGGAAACCAGAGTCTGCAGGGCTTTCTTTCTTCCCCGAGCTTTGTTGAGCAGAATCAGATGTCCTTCGTTATCCACGTGCAGCATCGGTTTGATATTAATCATTGTTCCAAGGATTGCGCTCATCTTCGATACACGTCCGCCGCGATGCAGATGCATCAGATCATCCACCGTAAATACATGGCACAGCTTCAGCTTATTCTCCTCGAGCCACGCAGCGCTATCCTCCAGGCTCATGTCCTGATCTCTCAGCTGAATTGCTTTGTGCAAAAGCAGTCCCTCTCCCATAGAGGCACAGAGAGAATCAATCACAAAGATTCTGTAATCCGGATTCTCCTCCCGAAGCTCCTCCGCTGCGATCCGGCAGCTGTTATAGGTGCCGGACAGTCCCGATGAAAATGCAACATGGAGTATTCCCTTTCCCGCCTCAAGAAAAGGCTTCCAGCACTTCTTTGCCTCCTCGCTGTTCACCTGCGAGGTAGTCGGCATAGAGCCTTCCCGCATCAGACGGTAAAATTCAGCAGATTCAATATCATGTTCTTTGTTGTATACCTGCCCATTCAGGGTACACGGAAGAAACATCGTTTCCACATGGTGTTCTTCATAATAAGAATATGGCATGTCACATGTGTTTTCTGTTGTGATAATATAATCGCTCATTCTAGTACGCCCTCCCATTCTTCTGTCTTCAAGCATACCACACCCTGGATGATTCTGCAATCCTGCTATTTTTCTGCGAGAATTTCCTGGGCTTTTGCAAGCTGAATATCCTCACTGGCATCTTCCGCCTGATCAAGCTTCACATCCGGTGTGATACCGGTTCTATTAATATTATTACCATTTGGCGTATAATAATGAGAGATGGTCAGCTTGACGGCACCGCCCCCCTTCAGAGGATAGGTATCCTGGACAACACCTTTTCCATAGGTAACCGTTCCCAGGATGGTTCCGATTTTATAATCCTGCACCGCCCCCGAAAAAATCTCTGCGGCACTGGCTGTGTTTTTATTTACCAGAACCACCAGCGGGATATCCAGCGGTGTATCACCGTCGCAGCGTTCCTCTGCGCGTTTCCCATTTTTGTCCTCTGTGTATACGATCAGTCCTTCGGGGAGAATCTGTCTGAGGGTGTTACAGACACCGGTCACCAAACCGCCGCCATTGTCCCGCAGGTCAATAATCAGCTTTTTCATGCCAAGCTCTCTTAGATTTTTCATACATTCCTGAAACTGTGCAGAGGTGACCCCTGTAAATTCTGTAATCTGGATATATCCCGTCTGTGCATCCAGCATCCGTCCGCTGGCCGAAACGCTTTCCACATCTGAAATCTTCACCTGGGCTGTATAGGTTTCCTCTCCCCGCTGCAGTGTCAGTGAAACAGAATCCCCCTGTGCTTTTTTCTGAATCATGTCAACCACATCCTGACTGGAAAGTCCCTCCACGGAAGTTCCATCTACAAAGCGCAGGATATCGCCCTCCTTTATTCCTGCATCTGCAGCCGGCGTGTTATCGTAGCATTTACTGATCTGAATATCACCGCCTTCTGTCTCCTGCTTAATCTCAATACCAAGTCCGGAATAATGTCCGGAATTGGACTGAAGGAGCTTCTCATACTGTGCTTCTGTATAATAAGTAGAGTATTTGTCACCAAGCCCGGTCACCAGACCAAGACACATATAATCTGTCAGCTGTTCTTCATCCACATCTCCCAGATAAACCTTATGAATCATCTGTGTGATAGCACTGACCTTCGCCTGACCGCCGAGATTTGCCGGAGCAACCCCGCTCCCGGTAATATAGTCCCAGTTCCAGGCAGTGAATACAACCCCCAGCACCACCAGAGTCGATAGCACACCCAGCAAAAATCCTCTGGCTGTGCTGCTTGATTTTTCTTTTTTCATATCTAAACTCCTCTGTCATAAAACTCTAAAAAGCTGCCTCACCGACCATCTTTCTGGTAATGAGACAGCTTTTCAGCTTCTATATTTCCTATCCTTTTATCAGACCTTCAGATGTTTACGGATGGTAAAGATTGCGCCTACAAGACCGATACCCATACCGAGGATCAGACCTACCGGAAGCAGTACCTGGAATACGGTACCTACCGGAAGCAGACCATTCATAAAATCAGAAAGCATATTGAACTTGTCGAGCACATAGCCGATGGCCTTATTGTACAGAAAATACAAAATTGCCAGTGGAATACAGGAACCCACAAGTCCGATAATAATACCTTCCATCAAAAACGGAAGTCTTACGAACAGGTTTGTAGCACCAATCAGCTTCATAATACCAATCTCTTCCTTACGGACGGAGATACCTACCGATACCGTATTACTGATCAGGAAGACTGCCACTGCCAGAAGAATACCAATGATGACAATTGACACATACCCGATCAACCGGTTTACCGTCGAAAGTGTCTTGGTCGCCTGCTCTGACTGATTTACTTCACGCACTCCGTTCAGACCAGTGATGAAATCCCGCAGATCGCTCTGCTTCTCTACACTGTTAACATAAACCTCAAACTTGGCAGAGCTTGCCAGCGGGTTGTCATTTTTAAATCCGTCTGCCAGCTCAGTCTTATCTTTAAAGTACTGGTTCTGATAACGCTGCCATGCTTCATCCGCTGATACGTAATTGACATCCTTTACCTCATCCCGGGCAAGAATCTGTTCACCGATCAGATCGATAGTGGCCTGATCGGTTCCTTCATTAAAGAAAACAGTCATGGAAACGCCCGCTTCCACTCCTTTGATGATATAGCTGAAGTTCATCAACAGGGAAAAGAATAAACCAAAGATAAAAATACAGGCAGCCATAGTTGCCACTGATGCAAGGGAAAAGATTTTGTTTCTCCAGATGTTCTTCACACCCTGTTTGATACTGTATCCTATTGTACTAATCCTCATGGTAGATACCTTCTTCTTCGTCGCTTATGATGACGCCTTTCCGCAAACGAATTACCCGCTTTTTCATTGCATTAACAATCTCTCTGTTATGTGTAACAACAAGCACGGTAGTACCACGTGCATTGATCTCCTCCAGAAGCTTCATAATTTCGTTAGAGTTTCTGGGATCCAGGTTTCCGGTAGGCTCATCGGCCAGAAGAATCTCCGGACGGTTTACCAGCGCACGGGCCAATGCCACTCGCTGCTGCTCTCCACCGGAAAGCTCACGGGGAAGTGACTTGTATTTTTCTGCAAGACCTACCAGTGTTAATACCTCCGGTACACGCTTTTTGATAACCCGCCCCGGCTTTTCGATAACTCGCTGGGCAAATGCAACATTTTCGTATACATTGCGATCCTTCAGCAATCGGAAATCCTGGAAAACACAGCCGATTCCTCTTCGATACTTGGGAACTTTGCGTCGTTTTAATTTACTGAGCATCTGTTCATTCACCTTTACGGTGCCTGAAGTGGGTTCCAGTTCTTTCAAAAGCAGTTTGATCAGAGTTGACTTTCCTGATCCACTGTTACCTACCACAAAGACAAATTCTCCTTTTTCAATGTGTAAGGATATGTTATCAAGAGCCGGCTGACCCTTGTCATAACTCTTACTTACACTATCTAAAGTAATCATTATATTCCTCCTATAAAACCTAGTATTCTAAGGTTTCCATGTATTTCATATACCGAACTACCATAAGTGCAATCTTAAAGGTAATCGCATCCTCAAAAACACGCAGATCCAGACCGGTGCTTTTCTGCAGCTTATCAAGACGGTATACAAGCGTATTTCTATGAATGTAGAGCTGTCTGGAAGTTTCAGATACATTCAGGCTGTTCTCAAAAAACTTGTTAATAGTGACCAGGGTTTCCTCATCAAAATCGTCCGGAGATTTATCCGTAAAGATTTCTTTGATAAACATCTTGCACAGAGGAATCGGCAGCTGATAGATCAGACGCCCGATGCCAAGGGAGCTGTATGCGATAACATCTCTCTCCTCGAAGAAGATCTTGCCCACATCCAGTGCCATCCGTGCTTCCTTATACGAACGTGACACATCCTTTAGTTCCTTGACAATCGTACCATATGCAATATGAGTCTTGTGATTCTCATCTTTACCCAGAGCCTCAAGAACAGCTAAGGCAGTTTTATTCATCTGTATATAGTCATCCGTGTCAGACAACTCTTTTACGATGATAATACTCTTCTCATCTACTGCGGTAATAAAGTCATTTGATTTGTTCCCAAACAGATTATGTACGTTCTCCATCGTGCCACGATCTTTATTCGGGTCCGTCTCAAGAATAAATACCACTCTTCTGGTATCAATGTTAATATGTAACTTCTTTGCCCGGTTGTAAATGTCCACCAGAAGCAGATTATCCAAAAGCAGATTTTTAATAAAGTTATCTTTATCAAACCGCTCTTTGTAGGCCACCAGCAGATTCTGCAGCTGAAAGGAAGCCATCCGGCCCACAAGCACGATATCTGTGCTGTTTCCTTTTGCAATCAGAATATACTCCAGCTGATGTTCATCATAGATTTTGAAAAACTGATAATTCTTCATGGTCTGTGAGTCTGCCTGTGACTGTGCAAAACTTGCCACCTCGGCTTTGCTGACTTCATTTTCCGGGAAGGTGGATACCAGCGTGTTTCCATCCACGTCTGTCACCGCAAGCTCGATTCTTGAAATATTCTTGATACCTTCGATAGTATTTTGCAGTATCTGATTCGAAATCATACCTTTTCCCTCTTTCGACTATATAGTTCGTTATCATACCCCAAATGATATACATTTTCATTCTAATACAAATTCGACAAAAAATAAAGAGTAAATGTTACAAATGTTACAAAAATATTATTTAAACCCTTCTCCTACCACTTCTCTCGCATCAGAAACGATAACAAAAGCTCTTTCATCCAGGGAAAGAACGATGTCTTTCAGCTCAACCAGCTCTTTTTTTCCCACAACACAGTAAAGCATCGTACGTTCCTCTCCTGTGTACATTCCTTTGGATGCAATGCCCGTAACACCCCGATTGAGCTTATCCATCAGACAATCTGCCAGCTCTTTTGGTTTATTCGTAATAATATATGCCACCTTTGAAAAATGAAGACCCTCCATCAGCATGTCAGATACCTTTGTCACCGCCAGTATTGCAATCACCGCATATAAAGCCTTCTGAACACCGAAAATCCATGCACCAAGCAGTACAATCACCCCATCGATCACCTGCATAATCTGCGCTATGGTGTAATGCCGCATATGACGCCAGATCAGTGCTGCAATCAGATCTGTGCCTCCAGTGGTTCCGTGTCCGATAAATACAAGGCCGATTCCGCATCCCAGAATCACTCCCCCAAACAGCGCTGCCAAAAGCAGATCATCCAGCACCAGCCATCCTGACGGAATTACAAAAAGCCACAGAGATAAAACCAGTGTTCCAAACAATGTTTTCTTGAAATTCTGAAATCCCTGTATGCGAATGCCCACGATGAACAGCGGAATATTAAGTGCAATAGAAGACAGCCACAGAGGAATTCCACCAGGGATCCATACTTCACTCACCGCCTTGATCACAATTGCCACACCGGAAAAGCCCCCGGTAACAAGTCCGGACGGCTCAAGCATTCCATTGATGGCAATTCCCATCAGACAGGTTCCAAGCAGTAACAATACATAATCATACTTACCAGAGGAAAGCTGTTTCCTTTTTCTGTGCATGGCATCTCCCGGGCATTTTTTTGTTGCCCTCTCTATTTTTCATTATGATAGCGTGCAGCAAGACGCTTAAATGTACTTTTCCTTAATAGTGTGCCAAGCCAGCTGGATTTTACTCCTGCTTCTGACTGAATCTCCGGATGTTCTCCCAGACAAAACCAGATACGGCAGTCAATCAGATGACGGTTTTCCATCACAAGCCGCTCCTGTCGCAATCCCTGAAGACCGCTGATGATAACATCTGCCGAACTGCTGTTAATCTCATTCATCACTGCCTCTGATGGTGTATCCTCCGCAGCCACAGCTGCTCCGATCACTTTCAGTCCCGGATAAGTTTCAATCAGATATCCCCGAAGGTCACTGATCTCCTCCTGCGTTTCGCCCAACAGGAAAATTCCCTTATCCTGCCGAACCAGATACCAGAAAAAGTGGGCAATAAACTCGTTGTTTTTCACTTCTTCCATAATCTGTCCGTCTTCTACGCCTGCTGCTGTCAGAACCTCTGGCTCCCCGATAATCAGCATGGCCATTCCTTCCAGATATTTCTTCCAGTCCGGATACTGCTCCGCCATAAGAAGCGTCGTCATGGTTACCATACCAATTGTGTCCGGCTGATCATTTTCCAACAGGGAGACTACCCGTTCCATCTCCTGATCTGCATTCATACAGTCTATCTGAATTCCTAAAACTTCAATTTTTTTTGACATTTATTCACTTCCTGCCTACTGGCATCCCTTTTTGATTCACAGATGGACACCAAACTTCATGTTAAAGTATAACAAAAACAGCGCAAAAACACAACCTGTGCTTTTGCGCTGTTATTCTTCTTACAATTCTTCCTGCAATTCCAAAAGAATTAAACCTCAAATATCAGATCACCGTAAGATGGCATCGGCCACATCTCTTTGTCAACAATCATCTCCAGTTCATCAACAGGAGTACGAAGCTGCTCCATAGCCTTTGTCACATTATCGTGATAGAATCTTGCCTGTGCCTCGCCCTCTTCCATGGCAAATGCCTGAGCTTCAATAGACTCCAGATTCTTCAAAGCCTCCTGTGTTGTCTTCAAAAGCTTTGTTGCCTCGATCAGAAGCTCTGTCTCAACGCCAACCTCAGATACACCGGCTGCCTTGATAGCATTAATAGAATCAGCGAGAGATTTTGCATATTTGATAACGGAAGGAATGATCTGCTTTGCAGCGATGTCGATCATAGCTCTTGCCTCGATATTGATGGTCTTCGCATAATTCTCGAATTTAACCTCTTTACGGGATTCCAGCTCGGCTTTTGTGAATACCTTGAATTTCTCAAACATACTAATTGCTTCATCTTTCGTAAGCTCCGGAATCGCATCCACCATAGATTTGATGTTTGGAAGTCCTCTTCTCTCAGCCTCGGCAACCCACTCATCAGAGTAACCATTTCCGTTAAAGATTACTCTCTGGTGCTCACTTAAATTCTTCTTAATCAGATCATGTACTGCCTCATCAAACTGCTCTGCCTGCTCCAGCTGATCACACGCATCGCAAAATGCCTCTGCAACGATGGTGTTCAGTACCGTATTCGGTCCGGCAATAGAATCTCTGGAACCAACCATACGGAACTCGAATTTATTACCTGTAAATGCAAATGGTGATGTTCTGTTACGATCTGTTGCATCTTTCTTCAGATCAGGAAGTGTGCTTACACCAGTGAGAAGAACTCCGCCCTTCTTGCTGCTGGTAGCACTGCCTGTACTCAAAAGCTGCTCTACAACATCCTCCAGCTGCTCACCCAGGAACATGGAGATAATTGCAGGCGGTGCCTCATTTGCTCCCAGTCTGTGATCATTTCCAGGATCTGCTGCAGATTCACGAAGAAGTCCTGCATGTTTGTCAACAGCAGCGATAACACAGCTGAGCACCAGAAGGAACTGAATGTTCTCATGTGGTGTCTTTCCTGGATCCAGAAGGTTGATTCCATCATTTGTGGTAAGTGACCAGTTGTCATGCTTACCGGAACCGTTAACACCGGCAAATGGCTTCTCATGGAGCAGGCACTTCATACCATGCTGGCAGGCAACTCTTTTCAGTGTCTGCATGATAATCTGGTTATGATCAACTGCAATATTGGCCTGTGCGTAGATCGGTGCAAGCTCATGCTGTGCAGGAGCAACTTCATTATGCTGTGTCTTGGAGGAAACACCCAGTTTCCAAAGTTCAACATTGACATCCTTCATAAATCCGGCGATTCTCTGACGGATGGTTCCAAAATAATGATCGTCCATCTCCTGTCCCTTTGGAGGCATTGCACCAAACAGGGTACGTCCGGTATAGATCAGATCCTTTCTCTGTAAAAACTTCTGTGCATCTACAAGGAAATACTCCTGCTCCGGTCCTACAGACGGAGTTACCTTGGTAGAAGAAGTGTTTCCAAACAATTTTAACAGACGGAGAGACTGCTCGTTGATCGCCTGCATGGAACGAAGCAATGGTGTTTTCTGATCCAGAGCCTCACCTGTATAAGAACAAAATGCAGTAGGAATACAAAGTGTTGCTCCTGCAGCATCCTGACGAACGAATGCCGGTGAAGTGCAATCCCATGCTGTATATCCTCTTGCTTCAAATGTGGCACGAAGTCCGCCTGACGGGAAGGAAGAAGCATCTGGCTCGCCTTTGATTAATTCTTTTCCTGAAAAGCTCATCAGTACTTTTCCGTTCGGCATAGGAGCGGTAATAAAAGAATCATGTTTTTCGGCTGTCACACCTGTCAGTGGCTGGAACCAGTGAGTATAATGAGTAGCACCCTTTTCGATTGCCCACTCCTTCATCTCATGTGCGATTACATCTGCAGTCGCAAGATCCAACTCTAAGCCTTTTTCAATTGTTTCTTTCAGCGTTTTATAAATCTTTTTTGGAAGACGTTCCTGCATCACTGTGTCATTAAAAACGTTTTCACCAAAGATTTCTGCTGCGTTTACAAAATCTGCCATTTTTCTTACCTATCCTCTCATAAGCTGTTCACGTATGTATAGACATTTATTCAAAAAGGGCATTCCACACCAATTTGTAGAACGCCCTTGTCTATCTTTTCACACGCATATATGGAATTATGTTTCCAACTGTTAATAAGATACCGCAAAACAGCCAAAAACGCAAGTGCTTTTTGCACTAAAGTAAACATTTCGTTCTTTTATCTAATTCTTTGCATATTTCCAGCTGATATTGGACAATTCGCACAACATAAAAACACTGCCGCATTTTCCCGGATCCGTATCTAATACGGAAAAGGAAGATGCGGCAGCATCATTTACTTCAAAATACGTTTATATTCTTCAGGCTTTTCCAACAGATCCGAATAATTCCATCTTCTCTTTTACTGTCTGTTTGATTGCTTCTGCACCAGGTGCAAGAAGTTTACGAGGATCATAGCCTTTGCCCTGCAGATCTTTGCCCGCTTCGATGTACTCACGGGTTGCAGCTGCAAATGTCAGCTGGCACTCTGTGTTTACATTGATTTTGGATACGCCAAGATCGATAGCTTTCTTGATCATATCATCCGGGATACCTGTGCCGCCGTGAAGAACCAGTGGCATCTCTCCTGTCAGCTGCTGAACAGCAGCCAGAGTCTCGAAGCTCAGTCCCTGCCAGTTTGCAGGATATTTTCCATGGATGTTGCCGATACCTGCAGCAAGCATATCAACGCCAAGATCAGCGATCATCTTACACTCGTTCGGATCTGCACACTCACCAGCACCGATAACGCCGTCTTCTTCTCCACCGATAGAGCCAACCTCTGCTTCCAGAGACATTCCTTTTTCTTTACATACAGCTACAAGCTCTTTTGTCTTCTCAACGTTCTCTTCAATTGGGTAATGAGAACCATCAAACATGATAGATGAGAATCCAGCTTCAATACACTTATAACATCCGTCATAAGTACCATGATCCAGATGCAGAGCTACCGGAACAGTGATATTCAATTCATCAATCATAGCTTTCACCATGGCTGATACGGTCTTAAAACCAGTCATATATTTTCCTGCACCTTCAGATACGCCGAGGATTACAGGGGAGTTCAGCTCCTGTGCTGTCAGAAGAACTGACTTTGTCCACTCGAGGTTATTGATATTGAACTGACCAACTGCATAATGTCCCGCTTTCGCTTTCTGTAACATTTCTTTTGCTGATACTAACATTCCTTTTCCTCCTAGATATAATTATTGGGCCTAACGATAGTGTAATTATACAGCACTTTTTCCGTTTTGCCAACTGCTTTCTGTCAAAAAGACATATGTTGTGAATTATTTAACATATTTTTTCTTTTTTGCACACCAATATCACACTTTTATAAGGGTTGTTTCTGATTCAAGATAAGCTCGAGCGCATGTTTTTTGTTGTCAATCCGCACAAAACTGTGATCTCCGCCGTACTCTCCATCCAGTGTCCATGCAATCTCCTCCTGGGATTCAATCTGAATCCAGTCGGTCTTAAAGTTGTCGATCAGTGCCGTATTATCCTCGGCCATCAGAAGGGACGTGATAATCTCATTCAGTTCAAGAGGATTTCTGGGTTTACGAATCAGGGTCACCTCAAAAAGGCCGTCATCCAGCTCCACTCCCGGACCAATCAGATTCTTAAAGCCGCCTACGGATCTTGCATTTGTCACCATGCCGTAGATATATTCCCCTTCTATGTGTTCCTGGTTGGTATTGACCTTCAGCCAGTAGCTTGGTACATTGAAGATTCTCTTACTTCCCTCCAGCAGATAGGCAAGATGTCCCAGCATGTTTTTCAGATGCTGGTCTGTCTCATAAGATACATCCGTAAAAAGGCCGAAAGCCGCAATATACACAAAAGTGCTCTTGTTAAATGCACCGACATCGCAGGAATACAGCTGTCCGTCTATGATATCCTGAGCTGCCCGCACCATGTCCTTGGATATTTCCAGACTGTTTGCAAAATCATTTGTACTGCCTGCAGGTATGTATCCCAGCGGAACCTTGCACTCGCTGTCCATGAGTCCTGTTACCACCTCGTCTAAGGTACCGTCCCCGCCGCTGCAGACTACAAGATCCATATCCCCTGCAAGTTCCTTCGTCTTTTCATATCCATCTCTCGGGGCCTGTGTCGGATGTACCATCACCTCGTAACCACCCTTAATAAAGATGTCGATGATATCACAGAGCTTATTCTTAATCAGCCCTTTTCCTGCCTTTGGATTAAAAATAAATAGTATTTTTTTCTTTTTCAACTTATTCGCTCCTTATCCTCTGAACGGTTACTTCTTTTGCCTTAATTTTAACCTATTCATCACAAGAATGCAACACTAACAGGATTTTTGCACCAAGAAAAGAGGCTGTCGCAGTTCAGTGCGAAAGCCTCTTTTCGTATCTTTTCTATTCAGTTAAGGGATGATTATACTAACTCAATCAGAACTTCCATAGCTGCATCACCTTTACGGGGTCCGATCTTTACGATACGTGTGTAACCACCGTTACGGTTTACATATTTCGGTGCAATCTCATCAAACATTTTAGCTACCATATCGATTTCTTTAGTCGCTTTTTTCTTGCCTTTGTTTGATTTCGGCACATCAGTAACCGGGTAGAAAACTTTCATCATCTGACGACGTGCATGAAGTCTGGAAGGCATATCCTTCTTGATTTCTTTCTGTACTTCATCAAAAACTGTTACTTTCTTACCGTCAACTACTTCTTTGACTCTCTTACCATCGGAATCTTTTTTAGCAACCTTGGCAGTTACAGTAACTGTTTCAAAATTGTCTTTCTCACGTACTGCCATAGCGATCATGCCTTCAGCGATCTTACGGATCTCTTTAGCTTTTGTCTCGGTTGTACGGATTTTTCCGTGATATAAAAGGTTAGTAACCTGGTTTCTAAGTAACGCTTTTCTCTGGTCAGATGTTCTGCCGAGCTTCTTATATCCTGCCATTATAATTTTTCCTCCATTTGTGGAACGACTGCCCATGCTTCTTCGGACTTACTGGACAGCCGCTTTTCCTCTACAAATTGCTGCAACTTTTATTTACTGCTCATCTCCAGGGCTTAACTGAAGTCCAAGCTCTTTGAGTTTTGCAAGTACTTCTTCCAGGGACTTACGACCAAGATTACGAACCTTCATCATATCCTCAGAAGTCTTGTTGCAAAGTTCCTCAACGGTGTTGATTTCAGCACGCTTTAAGCAATTGTAAGAATGAACGGAAAGCTCCAGCTCATCGATATTCATCTCAAGAACCTTTTCTTTTTCGTTATCTTCTTTTTCAATCATAACTTCTGCTGTCTTCGCATTCTCAGAGAGATCGATAAACAGCTTCAGATGCTCGCTTAAAACTTTTGCTGCAAGGCTGACTGCCTCATCCGGATCAAGCGTACCTCTTGTGTAAACATCAAGAGTCAGCTTGTCAAAATCGGTAATCTGTCCAACACGGGTATTCTGAACAGTCAGATTCACACGCTCTACCGGTGTATAGATGGCATCTACTGCAATCACACCAATTGGCATATCATCTGTCTTGCCTTTGTCAGCACTTACATATCCACGACCCTTTGTGATGGTCAGTTCCATGTAAAGCTTACAATCAGCTCCACCATTCAGATGTGCGATAACCTGATCCGGATTCATAATTTCGATATCCTGATCCACCTGAATATCAGATGCTTTTACAACGCCTTCGCCTTCAAACTCGATATAAGCAACCTTTGCTTCGTTGGTCTCGCTTGTGTTCTTAATTGCAAGGCTTTTGAGATTCATGATAATCTCTGTAACGTCTTCCTTTACTCCAGGGATAGAGCTGAACTCATGCAGAACGCCTTCGATTTTCACCTGGCTTACTGCTGCTCCCGGAAGTGAAGAAAGCATAATTCTTCTGAGGGAATTACCCAGAGTTGTTCCGTAACCTCTTTCCAGTGGCTCTACAACAAATCTGCCGAACTTCTTATCTTCAGAAATCTCTGTAATTTCAATTTTAGGTTTGTTAAAATCAAACACTCGAAAGCCCCTCCTTTAACGTTGATTGGCTTGTTCTTAGTACTCTGTTTATTATTTGGAGTACAACTCGACGATAAGCATCTCATCTACCGGGATATCGATGATTTCACGGGAAGGAATCTCTTTTACAGTTCCCTGAAGAGCATCCTGATTTACGTCAAGCCATTCTGGTGTAAGGCGTCCGCCTGTTGTCTCAAGAATGTCTTTATATCTCTGAGCGGATTTCTTTTCTTCCTTGATTTCAACTACATCTCCAGCTTTTACAAGATAAGATGGGATGTTTACAAGCTTGCCATTTACTAATACATGCTTGTGATCAACGATCTGTCTTGCTTCTCTTCTTGTTCTTGCAAGTCCCATACGGAAGATAACATTGTCAAGACGAAGCTCAAGAAGTGTCATCAGGTTTGCACCAGTCTGACCCTGCATCTTGTCTGCTTTCTTATAGTAGTTACGGAAAGGTTTTTCCAGAACTCCATAGATGAATTTTGCTTTCTGTTTTTCTCTTAACTGAAGTCCATACTCGGACATCTTTCTGTTTGCACGTCTTAACTGACGTGTGGATTTTTTATCAATTCCTAAATATACAGGATCCAGACCAAGGGATCTGCATCTTTTGAGAACCGGAACTCTATTTACTGCCATCTTACGACCTCCTAATTAAACTCTTCTACGTTTTGGTGGGCGGCAACCATTGTGTGGTACCGGTGTTACGTCACGGATACTTGTTACTTCCAGACCGCATGCCTGCAATGCACGGATTGCAGCTTCACGTCCTGAACCAGGTCCCTTAACGAATACATCTACAGTCTTTAAACCATGTACCAATGCTGCTTTGGTTGCAGTCTCTGCTGCCATCTGAGCTGCATAAGGAGTAGATTTCCTTGAACCTCTAAATCCCAGACCGCCAGCACTTGCCCATGAAAGAGCATTTCCTTCTGCATCTGTCAGTGTAACAATTGTGTTATTGAAAGATGACTGAATATGTGCCTGTCCGCGTTCAACGTTTTTCTTGACACGACGTTTTGTCGTTTTCTTTGTCACTTTAGCCATAATAAAAACTAACCTACACTTTCTTCCTATTTGAAATTATTTCTTCTTATTTGCAACAGTTCTCTTCGGGCCCTTACGTGTTCTAGCGTTTGTCTTAGTTTTCTGTCCACGAACCGGAAGTCCTTTTCTATGACGAATACCACGATAACATCCAATCTCCTGAAGACGTTTGATGTTCATAGCGATTTCTCTACGAAGATCTCCCTCTACAGTCTGTGTGTCATCGATTACTGCACTGATTTTCTTAACATCATCATCAGTCAGATCTCTGCAGCGGATGTCCGGATCAACACCGGATTCCTTCAAAATTCTGTCAGCACTTGTTCTGCCGATTCCGTAGATATAGGTAAGGCCGATCTCTACGCGCTTGTCTCTTGGTAAATCTACACCAGCTATACGAGCCATGTACGTTTTCCTCCATTTACTAATTTAATATTTTCCTAATTGGGATACTTTTACGAGTATCCAGTCGTGTAACGCACGACCTTTCTCCTCCATAATGACCTGGAAGAGTATTAAGCAATATTATAAGGGATGATACGCCTCGGCGTACACCCGCCGGAGGGTCCTTTTGATGGAGCATATGTCCACACGCTGATCGCAACATATCAGCTCAGGTTCTCACTTTATAATATTAACAGTTGAACAACACACCCTGGTGGTTCATACTGCAGCCGCACTTAATAATTGTCCGGATTAATCAACCCTGACGCTGTTTGTGTTTTGGATTCTCACAAATGATTCTGATGCTGCCTTTTCTCTTGATAACTTTGCATTTTTCGCAAATCGGTTTAACAGATGATCTTACCTTCATGTGAATCCTCCTTTCCTAATAATAAAAGCGAATGAGTTTCTCACTTTCACACATATTTTGTGGTGGGTTATTCCAATTATCTGCGCAAAAGTTCGCTTTACAGTATATCATCATAAGTCAAGCATTGCAAGTGTTTTTTTATTTATCTCTCCAGATAATACGTCCCTTGTCAAGATCGTATGGAGAAAGCTCAATCGTAACCTTGTCTCCTGGAAGGATGCGGATAAAATTCATGCGAAGCTTTCCGCTGATATGTGCCAGTACTACGTGCTTATTCTCCAGCTCCACACGGAACATGGCGTTTGGCAGTTTCTCCAGCACTGTTCCCTCTACTTCAATTACATCTGCCTTTGACATCTGATAACCTCCTTGGTTTTAATTATTTTTTGAATTTTTGCATTTACTGTCTCATCACATGTAGTCCAATCTTCAGGACCGCATCCGCTGTCCTGAAAATCAGGCTGAATATGTTTTCGTTTCTTTTTTTTCGGATTTTGCAGAGGGCGGATTCTTCCATCGGTAAGATAAACATAAGAATCATCCCCGGATACTACGATATACAGCTTTCCTTTGTCATGTCCCGCCAGACTTCTGGCGAACATTCCGGCCTTCAACTCTCTCATCTTATATTACCTCTAACGGGAAAGTGTGAGAATTTCCGGCTCACCTTCTGTAATCAGCACCGTGTTCTCATAATGAGAAGAAAGTGTTTCGTCCTCTGTAACGACTGTCCAGTCATCATCAAGCCATACAACATCCGGGCGTCCACTATTAATCATAGGCTCGATGGCAAGCGTCATACCAGGCTGCAGACGGATTCCTCTGCTTTTGCATGCAAAGTTCGGAATCTGCGGATCCTCATGAAGACTTGTTCCAATTCCATGTCCGCACAAATCCCTTACCACTCCATATCCGAAGCTCTCCGCATAATTGCCGATTGCAGCTGATATTTCGTGAAGATGGTGACCTGCCTTTGCGAACTTGATTCCTTCAAAAAAGGACTCCTCTGTCACCTTCATCAGTTTCTTCGCTTCCTCGCTGACCTCGCCTACCGCATGAGTACGTGCTGCATCCGAGTGATAACCCTGATAGATCAGACCGGCATCCAGACTGACAATATCTCCCTCTTTCAGATAATGTTTTTTACTTGGTATTCCATGAACAATTTCATCGTTCACAGATACACAAATAGATGCTGGATATCCGTTATAATGCAGAAAATTCGGTACGCAGCCAAAGCTGCGGATAATCTCTTCCCCTTTATGGTCAATGTCCCATGTGGTGATACCAGGCTGAATCATCGCTTTCAGTTCATCATGAACCTGTTCGAGTAATTTTCCTGCATGACGCATGAGTTCTATCTCTCTGGCAGTTTTAATTGATACAGACATATTCTTAAGCTCCTAAAATTTTCGTGATGTCTTCGAACACAACATTAATATCCTGTGTTCCATCAACCTCGGCCAACACACCAGCTTTCTGATAATACTCGATCAGCGGCTGAGTCTGTGCATGATATACATCCAGACGTTTTTTTACAGTCTCCGGCTTGTCATCATCCCGCAGAACAAGTTCTTTGCCGCATACATCACAGATTCCTTCTTTTACAGGTGTATTGTATACAATGTGATAAGTTGCACCACAAGCCAGACATGCACGACGTCCTGACATACGGGAAACGATATTCTCATCTGGTACTTCGACATTTACCGCATAATCAATCTTTTCCCCTCTTGCCAGAAGCGCATTCGTAAGTGCCTCTGCCTGCGGAATAGTTCTTGGAAAACCATCCAGTACATAACCCTTTGCAGCATCAGGCTGAGAGATCCGATCAACCACAAGATCGCAGGTCAGCTCATCCGGAACCAGAAGTCCCTGGTCCATATAGGACTTTGCCTTTTTTCCTAATTCTGTGCCGTTTTTAATGTTTGCACGGAAAATATCCCCTGTAGAAATGTGTGGAATCTGATACTGATCTGCAATTTTTTTAGCCTGTGTTCCTTTGCCTGCTCCAGGCGCCCCTAACATAATTACTCGCATAATATCCTTCTCCTATTCTGAAATTTCTTGTTACCACTGTAAACACTTTAAGGCTGTGACGTAAATGCACGCCACAACCTTCTAGCAGTTATTACTCGTTCAGGAATCCTTTATAGTTACGTACCAGCATCATGGACTCAATCTGTTTGAGAGTCTCAAGAATTACAGATACAATAATGATAAGGGATGTACCACCGAAAGATACATTTGCGCTGAACCATCCGTTAAAGAAAAACGGTATAACTGCGACAATTGTAAGTCCTGCAGCTCCTATAAAGATAACATAATTCAATATGGAATTCAAGTAATCTACTGTTGCTTTTCCAGGTCTGATTCCCGGGATGAATCCTCCCTGCTTTTTCATATTATCAGCAACCTCCAACGGATTGAAAGTAATCGATGTATAGAAATAAGCAAAGAAAATAACCATAACCACATACAGAATCAGTCCAATAGAATTGAACATATTAGATTTATCAAACCAGTTTCCAGAATTCAGGACAGCAAGAACTTTTCCAGCCCAGCCTCCTACATTTGTCTTCTGCATAAAAGAAGCAATGATTCCTGGAAATGACATGATGGAAGATGCAAAGATAATCGGAATAACACCAGCGGTATTAACCTTCAGCGGAATGTTGGAGGAATTGCCGCCAACCATCTTTCTTCCCTGCATTTTCTTTGAATACTGAACCGGAATACGACGTTCCGCACCGTTTAAGATAAGTACGATAACAACTACCGCAAGAATGATTGCAATGATGATCAACCCACGCAGAGCACCCTTTGCAACCGTCTGTCCCTTTACGAAGTTCTCATAGAGAGTTACCATATCGGCTGGAATACGGGATAAAATGTTAATCAGCAGAACCATGGAAATACCATTTCCAACGCCCTTGTCGTTGATCTGCTCACCAACCCACATCAGGAATGCGGATCCGGCGGTAAGTGCAGCTACAACAACAGCTACATTAACAAAATTCATCTCTGAGATCAGGCCCTGATTACCAAAACCTACTGCCATGGCAATGGATTCGAATAATGCAAGAGCAACTGTCATATAACGTGTAATTGCGGTCAGTTTTTTACGACCATCCTCTCCATCCTTCTGCATTTCCTCTAATTTTGGAATTGCAATCGTCAGAAGCTGAATAATAATGGATGATGTAATGTATGGTGTGATACTGAGTGCAAAAATAGAAAATCTGTCAAAACCACCACCAGTGAATGCATTCAGAAAATTGAATGCATCATTGGTGTTGTTTTGAAAATAGTTTGCGAAGAATTCAGTATTGACACCTGGTACTGGCAGCTGTGATCCAAGACGGATCACCACCAGCATCATAAGAACATATAAAATCTTTCTGCGTACATCCTGGATTTTAAATGCATCTCTTAATGTCTTAAACATTAAATCACCTCGGCTGTTCCACCTGCCGCTTCAATTTTTGCTTTTGCGCTCTCACTGAATGCGTCCACTTTCACTGTAAGTTTCTTAGTAATTTCACCATTTCCTAAAATCTTAACGCCATCTTTAGGATTTGTGATTGCTCCGCTCTCAAGTAATGTAGCTACAGTTACTTCAGCGCCGTCCTCAAATCTATCTAATACACTTACATTGATTCCAACGATTTCCTTAGAGTTTCTGTTCTTGAATCCTCTTTTAGGAAGACGTCTGTATAAAGGCATCTGACCGCCTTCAAATCCTGGTCTTGGTGCTCCGGAACGAGCTTTCTGTCCCTTATGACCCTTACCAGCAGTTTTACCATTTCCTGAACCATGTCCACGTCCACGACGGAAGTTGTCACTCTGTCTTGAACCCTCAGCAGGCTGTAAATTTGATAAGTCCATTCTGGTACCTCCTTTTTGAATTAATATTAAGCTTCTTCTACTTTAACTAAGTGACAAACCTGTTTTACCATACCACGAACTGCGTCGTTGTCTGGAAGCTCAACTGTTTTATTCACTTTCTTTAAGCCTAAAGCTTCAACTGTTTTTTTGTGCTTCGGAATTGCACCGATTGTAGATTTTACTAATGTAACCTTTAATTTGTCTGCCATTTTTCAATCCTCCTTAAGCCAGAATCTCATCAACAGATTTTCCACGAAGTTTAGCAACCTCTTCCGGTGTCTTAAGCAAGCTTAAGCCTTTGATTGTTGCGAGAACTACGTTCTGTTTGTTGTTTGAGCCTAAAGACTTTGTACGGATATTTTTGATTCCGGCTAACTCGATTACGGCACGAGCAGGGCCACCTGCGATAACTCCGGTACCTTCCGGTGCTCTCTTCAACAGTACTTCAGCGCTGCCGAATTTACCGATCAAATCATGTGTAATACTATCATACTCATCTCTTGCTACATTAACAAGTTTCTTCATAGCGTCTTCTTTTCCTTTGCGGATTGCTTCCGGAATTTCAGTTGCTTTTCCAAGTCCTGCTCCAACATGTCCGTTATGATCTCCAACTACTACTAAAGCAGCGAAACGGAAGTTACGACCACCTTTAACAACTTTGGTTACTCGCTTGATGGAAACTACTTTTTCTTCCAGCTCTAACTGGCTGGCATCAATGATATCATGTCTCATGTGTTCTTCTCCTTCCTTTCTTAGAATTTCAGACCAGCTTCACGAGCTGCGTCTGCTAATGCCTGAATCTTTCCCTGGTAGATAAATCCGCCACGGTCAAATACTACTTCTGTGATTCCAGCTTCAACTGCCTTTTTGCCAATTACAGTTCCAAGGTATGCAGCTGCTGCCACATCATTTGTTTTTTCGATTTCTGCTTTTACATCTTTCTGAAGAGTAGAAGCTGAAACTAAAGTATTTCCAACTGTATCGTCAATAATCTGTGCGTACATATGATCATTGCTTCTGAAGACACAAAGACGTGGTCTTGCTGCTGTGCCTGCAATATGATTACGCATTCTTTTATGCTTTTTCTGGCGAACCTGCGCTCTAGATACTTTATTAATCATTTTCACACTCTCCTTATTTATTTCTTACCAGTCTTGCCGACTTTACGTCTGATAACTTCATCGATATACTTAATACCTTTACCTTTGTAAGGCTCCGGTCTTCTCTTATCTCTGATCTCAGCCGCATACTGGCCAACTTTTTCTTTATTGATACCCTTAACTGTGATTTTGTTTCCTTCAACTACTGCTTCCAGGCCTTCCGGATCTTCCATCTCTACCGGATGAGAATATCCCAGAGATAAAACAAGCTTCTTGCCCTGCTTTGCTGCTTTGTAACCAACACCGTTAACTTCAAGGGCTTTCTCATATCCTTCGCTGACACCAACAACCATGTTGTGGATCAGTGTTCTGGTTAAACCATGTAAGGATTTCATTTTCTTTAAATCATTTGGTCTTGTTACGATAACGTGACCATCTTCCTGCTTAATTTCCATTTCAATCGGAAGCACTTTCTCAAGTGTTCCCTTAGGGCCTTTTACGATTACATCGTTGTTTTCCTTAATCTCAACAGTTACACCTGCTGGAATAACAACTGGCAGTCTTCCAATACGTGACATACCTGATTCCTCCTATAACTTAGATTTTCGGAAGGAGCACTTTTGTCTCCTTCTGTTTTCAGTTGCTTTATTACCTGATCGCACGAAACGCAACCAGTGCCTGACGGCTTGGTTTCGTTAAGCTGCTTTCTACCAAACAAATGCGAGAACTTCTCCACCTACCTGAAGTTTACGAGCCTCTTTGTCTGTAATAACACCCTGGTTTGTTGAAAGGATTGCAATTCCAAGTCCTCCAAGAACTCTTGGAAGTTCCTCTTTGTTTACATAGATACGTAAACCAGGTTTGGAAATTCTCTTTAAACCAGTAATAATTTTTTCAGTTTTATCTGCACCGTATTTTAAGGTGATGCGGATTGTCTTGAAGTTTCCTTCGTCTACCAGATCATATTTTGCAACATAACCTTCGTTTACAAGGATGTCAGCGATTGCAAGCTTCATCTTGGATGAAGGAACATCTACTGTATCATGTTTAGCAGTGTTTGCGTTACGAATTCTTGTAAGCATATCTGCGATTGGATCACTCATAGTCATGGTTTGTTTCCTCCTTTCTTCTTCTTACCAGCTGGCCTTTTTCACGCCCGGAATCTGGCCTTTGTATGCTAACTCACGGAAGCAGATTCTGCAAATTCCGTATTTTCTTAAATATGCATGTGGACGACCACAGATTCTACAGCGATTGTATGCTCTGGTAGAGAACTTAGGAGCACGCTGCTGTTTAATTTTCATTGCTGTCTTAGCCATGAATAACTTCCTCCTTACTTAGCGAACGGCATATTGAACATTGTCAATAATTCACGAGCTTCTTCATCAGTCTTAGCGGTTGTAACGAAAATAACATCCATACCGCGAACTTTGTCAACCTTATCATATTCGATCTCAGGGAAGATCAGCTGCTCTTTAATACCAAGAGCGTAGTTTCCTCTGCCGTCAAATGCGTTCGGGTTAACGCCACGGAAGTCACGTACACGTGGCAGGGCAAGATTGATGAGACGATCTGCGAACTCATACATCTTTTCGCCTCTTAAGGTAACTTTACATCCAATCGGCATTCCTTCTCTGATTTTGAAGTTAGCGACTGAATTCTTAGCCTTTGTAAGAACAACCTTCTGACCTGTAATTGCTTCCAGATCACTTACAGCTGCATCCAGAACCTTAGCGTTTTCTTTGGCTTCACCAACACCCATATTGATTACGATTTTCTCGAGTTTTGGCACTTCCATAATGTTGCTGTATTCAAACTTTTTCATCATAGCATCGATGATTTCGTTTTTGTAAGTTTCTTTTAATCTACTCACTGTTTAGAGCCTCCTCTCTTTCTTAATCAATAACTTCGCCAGTTGCCTTAGCAACACGAACTTTTTTATCTCCGTCCATCTTGTAACCAATTCTGGTTGCTTTTCCTTTGTGAAGGTACATAACATTGGAGATATCCATTGCAGCTTCCTTGTTAACGATGCCGCCCTGCTGATTTGCAGCAGAAGGCTTGCTGTGCTTTGTTATCATGTTGACACCCTCAACGATAACCTTGCCATCTCTAACAGAAAGAACTTTTCCTTCTTTGTCTTTATCTTTACCGGCGATTACTTTAACTGTATCACCTTTTTTAATTTTTACTGCCATGACTGACCTCCTATAATACTTCCGGAGCCAAAGATACGATCTTCATGAACTGTTTCTCACGAAGTTCTCTGGCTACTGGTCCAAAAATACGGGTTCCTCTTGGAGTCTTATCGTCTTTGATGATAACAGCTGCGTTTTCATCAAATTTGATATAGGAGCCGTCTTTACGACGAGCACCCTTGACACTGCGGACAACGACTGCTTTCACAACGTCACCTTTTTTTACAACACCACCTGGTGTTGCATCTTTGACCGTAGCAACAATGACATCGCCGATGCTCGCATATCTTCTTGTTGAACCGCCCATAACGCGAATGCAGAGGATCTCCTTTGCACCAGTATTATCAGCGACTTTCAATCTACTTTCCTGCTGAATCATGCTAGTATCCTCCTTATTTAGCTTTTTCTACAATCTGAACCAGTCTCCATCTCTTGTCTTTAGAGAGCGGTCTGGTCTCCATAACCTTAACGGTATCACCGATTTTGCACTCGTTGTTCTCATCGTGTGCTTTCAGTTTATATGTCTTCTTTACAATTTTCTTGTAAAGGGGATGTTTTACATGGTCTTCGATAGCTACAACGATTGTTTTATCCATCTTATCGCTGACAACTTTACCGACACGTGTTTTTCTAAGATTTCTTTCTTCCACGGTTCTTGTTCTCCTTTCATAAAGAAGTTCTTCTTACTTCGTTCATCGAACGGGTATTACACTAAGCTCGAAAGAACCTCACACTAAGTGTAATATATGCTTAGTTTGCCTTCTCAGCAATTACAGTCTGGATTCTAGCGATGTTCTTACGAACATCTTTAATTCTGCTTGTATTGTCCAGCTGGTTGGTTGCATTCTGGAATCTCAGGTTGAAGAGTTCCTTTTTAGCAGCTACTAATTCATCATTTAATTCTGCAGCTGATTTTGTTTTTAAATCTTCTACATATTTATTAATTTTCACTGTTATCACCGCCTTCTAAGTCTGCACGAGAAACGATTTTACATTTACATGGTAACTTATGCATAGCAAGACGTAATGCTTCACGAGCGATTTCCTCGGAAACGCCTGCGATTTCGAACATAACACGACCTGGTTTTACAACTGCTACCCAGTATTCGAGAGATCCTTTACCGGAACCCATACGAGTTTCTGCTGGTTTTGCTGTTACTGGTTTATCTGGGAAGATTTTAATCCAAACTTTACCACCACGTTTGATGTAACGGGTCATAGCAACACGAGCTGCCTCAATCTGATTGGATTTGATCCAGCATGGCTCTGTGGCAACAAGGCCGAAATCACCATAGTTGATCTTATTTCCTCTTAATGCTTTTCCCTTCATGGATCCGCGGAACTGTTTACGACGTTTTACTCTCTTTGGCATTAACATAATTATTTATCGCTCCCTTCCTTAGCTCCTTTGGTTGGAAGTACTTCACCATTGTAGATCCACGCTTTTACGCCAACCTTGCCGTATGTGGTATCTGCTTCGGCGAAACCATAATCGATATCTGCACGCAGTGTCTGCAGCGGAATTGTTCCCTCGCTGTAGAACTCTGTACGAGCCATATCTGCTCCACCAACACGTCCTGATACAGATGTTTTGATTCCTTTTGCTCCAGTTCTCATCGTTCTCTGCATCGTGGATTTCATAGCACGACGGAAAGAGATACGGTTTTCCAGCTGAAGTGCGATGTTTTCAGCAACAAGCTGTGCATCACGGTCAGGTCTCTTAACTTCTTTAATATCAACAATGAGTTTCTTATCTGTGAACTTCTTTAATTCAGCTTTTACTTTCTCGATTTCAGAACCGCCCTTACCAATTACAATACCAGGCTTAGCTGTGTAAATGATAACTTTGACTCTGTCAGATGCTCTTTCGATCTCAATCTTGGAAACACCAGCGCTGTATAATTTCTTTTTCAGGTATGTTCTGATATTGTAGTCTTCTACTAAATAATCAGCGAAATCACTCTCTGCATACCATTTAGAATCCCAGTCTTTAATAATTCCGACTCTAATGCCATGTGGGTTAACTTTCTGTCCCATGATTACCCTCCTTATCTTTCATCCAACACGATAGAGATATGACTTGTTCTCTTCTCGATACGATATGCTCTACCCTGTGCTCTAGGTTTGATTCTCTTCATAGTAGGTGCTTTGTTTGCATAGCACTCTGCTACGTACAGGTTTTCTTTGTTCATTCCGCTGTTGTTCTCTGCATTTGCTGCAGCAGAATCTAACAGTTTCTTGATTACGCTGGAAGCATATCTCGGATTGTAGGTCAGGATACCAAGTGCTGTCTCAACATCTTTTCCACGAATTGCATCTAATACATAGCAAGCCTTCTGAACTGACATTCTAGCGTATGACAGTTTAGCGGAAGGTCTTGTATCTTTAACTTCATTTCTTGCTCTCTTAATCTGACTTCTATGTCCTTTAGCCATGATTAGTAGGCCTCCTTTCCAAATTCCGCGGCTTTAAAAAGCCGCAGTGGCTCCCCTTATAGGGATTTCATAACTGTAATATACTAGCGAACACCAGACTTTTTCTCGTCTTTTCCATGTCCTCTATAGGTTCTGGTTGCAACGAACTCTCCGAGTTTGTGACCAACCATATCCTCTGTAACATATACCGGCACATGTTTTCTTCCGTCGTGAACAGCAATTGTGTGTCCTACGAATGTTGGGAAGATTGTTGAACGACGTGACCAGGTTTTAATAACTGTTTTATCTCCGGATGCATTTGCAGCGTCTACTTTTTTCAGTAAGCTTTCGTCTGCGAAAGGTCCTTTTTTCAGTGAACGAGACATCGTTTAACCTCCTTTATTTTGCTAACGCCTTACCATCTCTTCTTCTTACGATGAGCTTGTTAGATTGTTTGTTTTTCTTTCTTGTCTTAAGACCAAGAGCAGGTTTACCCCAAGGTGTACATGGACCCGGACGACCGATTCCAGCTTTACCTTCTCCACCACCATGTGGATGATCATTCGGGTTCATTACGGAACCACGAACGGTAGGGCGAATACCCATATGACGTGTACGTCCTGCTTTACCAATGTTAATCAGGCTGTGCTCGCCATTTCCAACAACACCAACTGTAGCGCGGCACTCGCTGAGCACCATACGCATCTCACCGGATGGAAGTCTTAAGGTTGCATATTTGCCTTCCTTAGCCATCAGCTGAGCGCCGTTTCCTGCGGAACGTACCATCTGTCCACCTTTTCCAAGATGAAGCTCAACGTTATGAACCATAGTACCAACCGGGATCTGAGACAGTGGCAGACAGTTGCCGACACGAACTTCTGCGTTTGCACCGTTCATCAGCTTAGCGCCAACCTTCAGTCCTTCTGGAGCAAGGATGTATGCTTTCTCACCATCAGCGTAGCAAATCAAAGCGATGTTTGCTGTTCTGTTAGGATCGTATTCGATAGATTTTACAACTGCCGGAATATCATCTTTTCTTCTCTTGAAGTCGATGATTCTGTATTTTCTTCTGCTTCCACCTCCGCGGTGTCTAACAGTGATTTTACCCTGGTTATTACGTCCAGAGTTCTTTTTCAGAGACACAACTAATGATTTCTCTGGTGTAGATTTTGTAATCTCAGCGAAATCGGAAGATGTCATATGTCTTCTGGAAGGTGTATATGGGTTAAAACTTTTGATTCCCATTACGTAATCTCCTTTCAAATGTTTGTTATCGCACTTTACATGTGCTTAATTGTTACCGGGTTAATTATAACCCCTCAAAGATCTCGATATCCTTGCTCTCTTCTGTCAGAGCTACGATAGCTTTCTTTGTCTTAGCTGTTTTACCTGTAGTTGCACCACGACGTTTTTTCTTACCGTCAAGGTTCATTGTGTTTACAGATTTTACTTTTGTTCCTTCGAACATTTTTTCAACAGCTTCTTTGATCTGTGTTTTGTTTGCTTCCGGATGAACAAGAAATGTGTATTTCTTCTCGCCCATAGCATTCATACTTTTCTCTGTCACCAGAGGTTTTAAAATTACATCATAATACTGAATATTTGCCATTATGCGTATACCTCCTCAATGGATGCAACACCAGCCTTGGTTGTGATTACAGTATTGTATTTCAACAGATCGTATACGTTCATTGTACCTACTGTTGTAGTCACAACGCCCGGAAGATTTCTTGCAGACAATACTACGTTATCATTATCCTGTCCAACAACTACCAGTGCTTTTTCAACCTTTAAGTTGTCTAATACTTTTTTCATCTCTTTGGTCTTTACTTCTGCAAGTTTCAGCTCATCGAGAACAACAAACTTGTTCTCCTGTACTTTGCTTGTCAGAACAGATTTCAGAGCTGCTCTTTTTTCTTTTTTGTTCATCTTGAAGCTGTAGTCTCTCGGTACTGGAGCGAATACAACGCCGCCGCCTGTCCACTGTGGAGATCTTGTTGAACCCTGTCTTGCATGACCGGTTCCTTTCTGTCTCCATGGCTTTCTTCCGCCGCCGCTAACTTCGGAACGGGTTTTTGCCTTCTGTGTTCCCTGACGATTATTTGCAAGCTGAAGCACTACTGCCTGATGTACCAGATGTTCTTTAATCTCAACACCGAATACAGCATCATTCAGTTCCATTGCGCCAACTTCTTTGCCTTCCATATTATAAACAGATACGTTTGCCATCTGTGTGTTCCTCCTTTCCTATAAAAGCTTATTTTATAGTTTTTACTGTTTCTTTAATCGTTACTAATGATTTCTTAGGTCCTGGTACAGCACCTTTTACTAAGAGCAGATTGTTTTCGCCATCCACACGTACAATCTCAAGATTCTGGATTGTAATCTGTTTGTGTCCCATATGTCCTGGCATTTTCTTTCCCTTGAATACTTTACTCGGGTCAGAACAAGAACCATTGGAACCTGCATGACGATGATATTTGGAACCATGAGCCATAGGTCCTCTGGACTGATTATGTCTCTTGATGGCACCCTGGAATCCTTTACCTTTTGAAATTGCAGTTGCGTCAATTTTGTCGCCTGCTTCAAAGATATCGGCTTTGATTTCCTGTCCTAATGCGTAGCTTTCTGCATCATCAAATTTGAACTCTTTCAGATATCTCTTATAAGATACACCAGCTTTTTCAAACTGACCTTTCATAGGCTTATTCACGAGTTTTTCTCTCTTCTCGCCGAATCCAACCTGTACTGCACTGTATCCGTCGTTATCCTGTGTTTTAACCTGAGTTACTACACATGGACCTGCCTGCAATACAGTAACCGGAATTGCTGCTCCATCTTCATTGAAGATCTGAGTCATTCCAACTTTTGTTGCCAAAATTGCTTTCTTCATTCTTTTTACCTCCTGTTGTTCTACAGCGGAACACCGCATGTTACGATGTTCATCCTAGCACAGTTGATATAAGTGGAACACTATAACCCTCTCGGGATGTTGATTCCTCGAATGTGTTACTTCTATATCAATATACCTAAGGATTTCTTTGTTACGCACTTACTGCTTTCAGTTAAGTGTGAATGCCTTATTTGGTTTTCATCTTAATGTCGATGTAAACACCAGCCGGCATTTCCAGTCTTGATAAAGCATCTACCGTCTTCTGTGTCGGTGCGATGATATCAATCAGTCTCTTATGAGTTCTCTGCTCAAACTGCTCACGGGAATCTTTGTACTTGTGTACTGCTCGTAAGATTGTAACTACTTCCTTCTTTGTTGGAAGCGGTACAGGACCACTCACCTGAGCACCATTCTTCTTAACAGTTTCGATAATTTTTGCAGCAGATGCATCAACTAACTGATGCTCATAAGCCTTCAATGTGATTCGCATTACTTGACTTGCCATAAAAAAAGTCGCCTCCTTTTCGCACTTTTCGAGTACGACAAGCGGTGACTGTACACTTCTCCGTGTGTGTCCTTATCTGACTTTCACACGTTGTATCCACACTTGGTGGACTATTTAGCTTGTACAGTGACTTGTCGCCAGTTTCTTAACTTGACATTCGCTCCACGGAACACCTGCTATTTAAAGCAGCAACCTCACGCTTCACAGCTATCAATGTCACAACAGTAATCATTATACAGGATGCATTCGCAAAATGCAAGCCCTTTTTATAGTTTTTTCATCTGGATTTTTCAATGCCTCGAAAAGGGGGCTGCCGCACTTCGGTGATCGGGAGTCCCGCCGAGGCCTGAACACATTTGCAGAAGTCCTAAGTATACCAAAACAACCGATTTCTTATGATTTTAGCAAAATCGGTTGTTTTTTTGTATACTCTTGGACTTCGAAACCGTGTTCAGGCCTCAGCGGGACTCCCGATCACCGAAGTGCGGCAGCCCCCTTTTCATTATATAACCCTATCTTCTTTTTTACTCTGATCCTTCTAATACGATTCTTCGCTTTCGTCTCTTCTCCCATAGATAAAATCATACAGAGTCTGAAACATTTGCTTTGGTTCAATAGGCTTGGCAAGGTGGGCATTCATTCCAGCAGCCTTTGATTTTTGAATATCATCATCAAACGCATTAGCCGTCATGGCAATAATCGGAATCACTCCAGAGGTTTCTTTGCTCATGTGGCGAATTGCATTTGCTGCCTGTAATCCGTCCATTTGCGGCATACGGATATCCATCAGGATAGCATCATAATATCCCGCAGGAGTTTTTGCATACATTTCGACTGCACGCACTCCATTCTCTGCGTGTTCAACCATAAAGCCTTTTCCCTCTAAAAGTTTTTTAGCAACCTCCACATTGAGCGGATGATCTTCCACTAAAAGCACTCTTTTTCCCTTAAAGTCAAAATCGTCTTTTACTTCCCATTCTTTTTTCTCCTGCTTTTCATAAAAAGCTCTCTCGAATGCGGAAATTAATGAGGATTTAAACATCGGCTTGCTCATCAGCAGGTTGACGCCTGCAAGTTTTGCTTCATGTTCTATCGCTGCCCAGTCATAAGCGGTCATTATGATAATGGTAACATCCGGTCCCACGATTCTGCGAATCTGTCTTGCTGTTTCAATGCCATCCATCTCCGGCATTTTCCAGTCAATCAGTACAAGGTCATAATATTCTTTCTTATCCCACTTCTCTTTCACCCGACCTACTGCTTTTTTTCCGCTGTCTACCCATTCGGATTTTACACCGATTTCCTTCAGAGTAATCGCTGCCTGTTCACAGACAATAACATCATCATCCACTATAAGTGCCTTCAACTCCGCAAAATCATGGTGCTGTTTCCTGGCGTATCTTGTTTTTGTTTCTTCTGTAATTCCAAGCTTCACATCCACCGTAAACTCCGATCCAACATCCTTAATGCTGCGCACCGTAATTGTACCGTCCATCATGGCAACGAGACTCTTACAAATCGCAAGACCAAGTCCTGTACCGCCATACATCGCAGTAGTACTGGAGTTCTCCTGTGAAAATGGTTCGAACAGATGAGGGATGTACTCCTCTGCAATACCGCAGCCTGTATCGTTGATGACAAATCGTAATACGGCATCGTTGTTTGTCTTTTTCAACTGGCGAACGCTGACGGATACTTTTCCATGCTCTGGTGTAAACTTAATGGCATTAGAAAGAAGATTGATAATTATCTGCTGGAGCTTCATAGCGTCTCCGATATAATAATCTTCCACACTGGAATCTACAATGTTTTCATAGTCAATGCTTTTTGCACCAGCCTGGGTATAGCAGATGGAGTTGATTCCATTTAGAAACTCTTCAAAAGGTATTTTTTCATTTTTGAGCAGCATTTTTCCACTTTCAATTCTGCTCATATCCAGTATATCGTTGATGAGTGAGAGAAGAAAAC
Source organism: Lachnospiraceae bacterium (assembly GCA_028692395.1). Taxonomy (GTDB): domain Bacteria; phylum Bacillota; class Clostridia; order Lachnospirales; family Lachnospiraceae; genus Novisyntrophococcus. Next base: position 100,989 of record JAQUXP010000003.1, on the reverse strand, counting down.
GGGAAGAAATTCCAATTTTACTAATGCAGTCTGCCACTTGTGCATCATCTCCAATAGACTGTGCCGCAATGGTTGACATGCCGATAATCGCATTCATCGGTGTACGGATCTCATGACTCATGCGAGAAAGGAAATCACTCTTTGCACTGTTCGCCTGCTCTGCGGCAAGGAGTGCAGTCTGTAGCATATCGTGCTGCTGTTTTTGTTGGTTAAGCAGATCCGTAACATCACTGCGAGTCACCACAATCTGCTGACTTGGCTTATCTAAATACGCATATTGGATTCTTTTTTGACGAATGCTGCCGTCCGTGTGCTTGACCCCGCAAATAGTGGAAAACACCCGTGTCTCTTCCAGGTTTTTTTGAATCGTCTCCGGCATCATATCATGAATGATACGCTCCATATCTTCCGGAACTACAATTTCGCGATTCGTCCGCACAATAGAATCCACATAGTTGTCACTGTACTCGGCAGGCAGCGGTCCATTCTCTTTATTTCCAAGATACATCTCATATCGGTTGTTTTTCAGATCGACATAGGCAACATAGTCATGCTCGATTTCGGAAACAGCCTGAATGATACCATCTTTAATTTTTTCCGTATTGATATCATAGGTGTACATAAAAGACATGATATCCTTTGTCTGCTGATTTTGATAGGACTTCACAGTGGTGCTCACCCAAAGGATCGTTCCATCCTGACTCTTGCGCTGATAATCAAATGAATACTGTGTTTCTCCTTTTTTGAATGCCTTTAGGACACGGTCACGGTTAAGCATATGTCGCATCTGGTGTTGCTGTGCCTCGGTAAGTGCAGTTTCTGCCAATTGCTCCGTGGCGGCAGAGTATAAAACACCGTCGGTCAAAACACCCACATTATCTTTTGCGACATAAGATTCCACAATATTTTGTGTCATATTAGAGCGAGCCTTTGCAAGAAGCTTTTTGTGTTGGATTGCTTTGGAGTATTCCAGTTCTTCATTATATCGCTGTTCAGCCAGTTTGACCGCAGTTACATCTTTCCCCACTGCATAGGCGCAGACAGGCAGTCCATTTTTGTCAAAAACGTTGGTATAATCAATATGCTCACACCACCATCCCTTTTTATCCGTTGTTTGAAACCAAATATCTGCTGAGCACGTTTTGGCACCCTGCTCCAGTTTCCTGTATATTTCTGTGAACTCCTTCACAGAATCTTGACGTACGAATCCTGATTGAACAATAGAATTCGGAACATCATTTACCACCTCCTGATACCCATGACGCATTTTCGAGGCCTTAGTCTGGATAATCTGTTTGGTCTTCAAGCGGTAGGTCCAAAAAGATACATCTGAGTTTTCAGTGGCAATTCGAAATTTTTCCTCACTGATACGAAGTGCCTCTTCCGTCTCCTTTTGTTTGGTGATATCCATGACCACGCCGTCCATAATTGTCTGGCCATCAACAGCTTTGAAAATTCCGCTGCATAGAATATAGCGGATGTTTCCATTACCAGTAATCACACGCATTACCCATTCTGCATAGTCAAGACCAGCCGCCAGGGTATCATGGACTGTCTGCATTACCATCGGAAGATCCTCGTGATGGACATATTCACTGCAATGATTATGAATGCGTGCAGCCATGCTTTCCCTGGTATATTCGTGAATACGATAATATTGGTCATTTCCGTAAAGTAAGGTGAAATACTCGTCTACCCTGACAGTAAAAACACCACCGAGACGGGAAGCACGATACAGTTCTAGCTCGTGCTTACATTCATTTTCATTCCATTGCTCTGTATTTGTTAATTGGTTATCTATCATCTCGCATATTCTCCTTCTTTACCACCTTAGTCTCATCCATAAATGAGTAAAGTGTATGGTACAGCAGGCTGGGATCAATCGGTTTGGATAAATGTGCGTTCATACCCGCTTTTTTTGTTTTGTCCTGATCCTCCACAAAGGCATCCGCTGTCATCGCAATAATGGGGATTGTTCCTGCATCGGCTTTTGCCATGTTCCGGATTTGTTTTGTTGCCTCAATTCCATCCATAACAGGCATCCGAACATCCATAAGTATTGCATCATAGAAGAACACTGGTGTTTGCGAGAACTGTTGTACGGCTTGTCTTCCGTTGGCCGCCACTTCAACAATACAGCCCTTTCGCTCAAGAAGACGCTTTGCCACCACAATATTAAGCTTATTATCTTCAACTAAGAGAATACGTACTCCGGATAAATCGATATCAAAACCTCCAAAAGTCTTTTCTTTCTCTGTGTCTAATTCCGCAGTGGAAACATAGAGATCTACTATGAATTCTGTTCCTTTTCCGATAGCGCTGTGCACACTGATGGAGCCTTCCATTGCTTCAACCAGATTTTTTACAATAGCAAGCCCTAACCCTGTACCCTGTTGAATGAAATTTGTATCCCGGCTCTCCTGATGAAACGGCTCAAAGAGACGCTTTTGAAACTCACGGCTCATGCCGATCCCATTGTCACGAATCCTACAGCGCATTCCGTATTTTCCTCCACGGTCCGGAATGTGTTCACAGGAAAACTCGATTCGGCCACCTTCAGGCGTGAACTTGACGGCATTAGACAACAGGTTAAAATAAATCTGAGTAAACCGGAGCTTATCCGTGAGAATGCAGGTCACTGTGCAGTTTGAATTCATAACAAAATCAATGTGTTTTGCTTCCATCAAAGGAAGAATGACCGTTTTTATATTTTGTTGGAATGTTTCCAGTGGAAGGGGTTCTTCCAGTAGCTTGATTTTACCGCTTTCAATTTTGCTCAAATCAAGGATATCATTAATCAGTCCCAGTAAAAAGTGGCTGGAGGAATCAATATTTTTTAGATACTCAACCGTCTTAGGCGGGTTATCTTCCTCCCCGGCAAGCTCTGTCATTCCAATAATCGCATTCATCGGTGTGCGGATATCGTGACTCATGCGTGCCAGAAAGTCTGATTTTGCATGGTTTGCCTGTTTTGCGGAAACCAGTGCCTGTTCCAACTCCTTTTGATACCGTATTTGTTCATTATATACATTGGTCACATCAATTCTTGTCATGAGATATACGCTTCTATCCTTGTTAACCAGTGTAAACTGTAATTGTTTACGGCGAATCTCACCGTTTTTGTTCTTATCCCGCATATTAAAATCAAATTTATGTACTTTTCCATTTGCGATATTTTTAAGGACATTGGAGATTCGACATTCCTCAGCAACCCGCTCAACATCCTCTGTACAGACAATCTGTCTAAGTAACATCTCGTTTTGCTTCTCAAATGCCTGATCTTCTGTGAAAAGCCTTTTCCTGGAATTGACTGTATAATCAACCGCCTTATCGCTTAAGCCCTCCACTACGACAAAAAAGTCATAATCCGTTCTGGCGATGGTTTCCATGATGGATTTCATTACATTTTCATCGGTAGTATCACTAACCACAACAAAAGCATAGATGTCTTTTGTTTCTGGATTCTTCATAAGATGGACATTATATTTAATCCAGTAAACTTTGCTGGTATCAAAAACACGGGTAAATTCCATGGAAACAGAATAATCCCCTCGATTAAAACAGCTAAGTAACGATTGACGATTAAACGTAGCTTTATATTTTTCTCTGTTTTTTTCACCGAGAACATAATCCACTGTTTTGGAAAAATACAAATCTGCATTATTACTATCTATCAATTCCGTCAGCACATGAAACTGACTTTCTCCACCGGTAATGGTATTTTGCGTCAGATTAATCTTCAGGGAATCGATAATGGTATGCTGCAGGGCGGAACGGTAGGACATTTCCTCATCAAACTTCTTGAGTGCCTCTTTTTCACGAGTCACATCTCTACCGGCACCAAAGGCCTTGACGGGCATACCCTTTTCGTCAAATACCGTTGTGTAAATGACACGTTCACACCACCAGCCGGCTTCGTCTGTGGTTTTATACCAGATATCTTCACTTACTTCTTTTTCACCATTTTTCAGCCGCTCAAAAATACTGTAGAAGGTCTGAAGGCTATCCGCTCTGACATAGCCGTTTTCTACCGTTGAATGAATATAGTTTTCAATCGTAAAGCAATTCTGCTTAATTCTGGACGAGTTCGATACGACTGTCAATATATCATTTTGAATATCATATTCCCATACGTTCATTCCGGAGCTTTTGATTGCCACCTGATATCTCAATTGCTGCTCTTTCTCGGCTTCCTCAATACTTTTCATCTTATCAACATCAGTAAATACAGCGTAAAAAGAAGGTTTTCCATATTCACTGTTTAAATAAGTGCAACGAAAATTAACCCAGCGAAGCTTGCCGGATTTTGTGTTGATGCGATAGGTCAAATCCAGGTTAGAATGATTGATCACCGAGTTTTTTATCGCTTCCTGCAGCAAAGGAACATCGTCTTTATAAGTGAGGGCAATCGCATCATCACGGCATATACGTTCACGCTCTTCTCTCGAATGGCCTGACAATTCACATAACCCGTCACTGAAAAACAGAGTTTTTATCCCATCGTCATCAATTTCATATAATGCAATGCCACCTGGAACAGTGTTGACTAAGGTACGGTAGCTGTTGAGCGCCTCCTCTTCCTTTTTCATCAACAGCTGCATCTCATCTTTTGCCTGCAGCAGCTGCTGCTGTATCTTGCGCTCTTTCGTAACATCAGTATAGCTGACATAGCAAAGCTTTGTGCCGTCCGGCTGGTCTATGATCATGCCATTGAGATAAATCCAGATATATTCCTTCCTGGCATCATTTAATACACGGTATGTATGGCTTAACGGTGCTGATGTGCGGATTGCATCATTCAGCTTTGACTGAAGCTCGGCCAGATCCTCCGGATGTACATTTAAGTAGGTCATCTCCTGCTCTAATGATTTCACTTTTTCATCAGAATAGCCAAATATTTTATAAAAAGCCTGATTATGAACAAGAGGACGGATTCCACTTTGGTCGACAAGATACAGGCACATACCCCCAGGCACATGCTCAATCACAGAGGAAAGCTGCTCCATCAGCTCCTTGTTTTCTTTCTCCGCTTTTCTTCGTTGTGTCACATCTTCAATATATTCAACATGTGCCTCAATTCCATTCCAGTCAATCAGCTTTCCCCTTATATGATAAATGTTGTCATTGAACGGATAAGAAAAATCTCTGTCAATAAATTGATCGACATGCATCGAATGAATTTTGCAGAATTTGCAGGGAGATGTCTGATTAAAGAGGAATTCATAACACTTTTTTCCCGTGACAGTCTGACGCTTTTTTCCAATCAAATCAAGCCCCTTCTGGTTAATGTACAGGAGCTCATAATTTGTTGTATCGCTAACGTAGATTGCACTTTCAGATTCGTTTACCAGATTGGCATACAGCTGTGTCATCTTAGGTGAACGCTGATAAACAGCATGAACAAGGAGTCCCTCTTCATCTGCCTGAATCAAGGCAGTATTTAAATTCACCCAGGCAAGTCCACCGTTTTTCAGGCATATGCGATAGGCTATATCAATAGGGGCGCCGCTTTTTATAGCATCTATCGCAATTGCAAATACACGAGGGCGGTCTTCTCCATATATAATTCTTGACGCATCCTCGTTGGTATATGCTGCATACTCCTCTCTCGTGTATCCACTTAAAGCGGCCACACCGTCTGAAAAGTACAAGGTTTCAAAATGATCGGTCACGCGGTAAATTGCAACACCACCGGGAATACTGTTGATTAGATTATCTGTTTCCACCCTGGCTTTTTGAAGTGCCTGATTGAGACTTTGCTCTTTCTCAAGTGCGAAACGGCCAAGTACGTTTTTGATGCGTGCCTGGATTATTCGTTCATCAGCCGGCTTTGAAATAAAATCCGCTGCTCCGTTTTCCAGGGCTTCCAGCTGGTAGCTTTCGTCAGCAGTTACCGCAATAGCTGGTATAAAGCTGTATATGCTGTCTTTCAGCCATTTGAGCACCTCAATTCCATCCATCACCGGCATGATAATATCCAGCAGAATGACTGAAATATCCTTGCTGTGCCTGCGGATAACATCTATGGCTTCTTCTCCATTTTCAGCATATAAAATGCTGTATTCCTCTGAAAAAGACGCCGCCATCATCGCTCTGTTTACATCAATGTCATCGACAATGAGCATGGTTGATTTGGTGTCCATATAAATTGCCTCTATCCTTTTGTTATTTCGGAATCAGCCGTTTTCTGGCTGCATCCGCAACTCCATCTATAAAATATCCTAAAATAAGATAGGTATCTATTATTTATAATATGAGCTTTTTTGACAAAAGTCAATTTTTTTCTATATTTTACCGATTTATGGATGATATAACAATTTTTCTATAAACTGCCAACAGCCTGAGAGCCTTCTGGCTCAACTCTAAAGATTTTTTTTGTGATTCATGGGGATCACCTTCCTGTCAGTTCCCTGATTGCGTCGCTTTCCTGATTATTTCCAGAGAGAAGTACCAGGACATCGTCGGTCAAAATCTGTGTATTTCCATGTGGAATCATTGTCTTACCCCCACGCAGGATGCAGCCAATGATAACCTCCCTGGGAAGATTGACCTCCCATAGCTTTTTTCCCACAACCGGAGCAGTACCAGGAATCGGAACCTCTGCAATCTGTACCTGGCCTTCACCCTGGGGAAGGATATTTTCCATTTTTTCCATAAATGCCTGCTGTTCCATAATGCTCGTGACAGCGGTAATCGCACAAACCACGCTGTCAACTCCCATTTGATAAAAAAAGTCCGTTTTCTTTGGATCGGATACCAGTGAAATCGTCTTTTTTACATGAAATTGTTTTTTGCACAGCTCACAAATCACCAGATTATCCTCGTCCTTAGATGTCAGCGCAATCGCAGCGTCACAATTCATCGCATGTGCATCATCCAAAACAAAAGGATTTGTGCCATCTCCGTTAATGACCACCAGATTGTCAATCTCTGCCAGCTTCATGCAGTCTCCATAAGTGTCGTTGACAGCCGTGATGTGATAACCTTGCTTTATTAACGATAGTGCAAGGGATCTTGCATTGTCTTTTCCCCCAACTAATAAGACTCTTTTTTTCATTTTGTTTCCTCCGTGAATTCGAACTTTTTCACTGTGGCGGGAATCTTTGTGAGCAGGGCATCGATTTCTTTGTCCGACAATACCGCCGGGCAGATGGTATCAATTCCAAATTCCTGATAGATACATTCCCGCTCCGGATCGTAAAGCCGCGCAATCACACGCTTTACATGGTAGACTTCATGGGCAATTTGAGCGATCATCACATTCGTGTTATCGTTGTTTGTTACAACAATGACAACATCTGCACAGGCAATCTGCGCTTCCTGCAAGGCATCAAAATCTGTGCCGTCACCTGTTAAAGTCAGACCGCCATAAGAAAGTGGAAGCTTTCGAAACGCATCTTTGTCCTTGTCCATAATCAGAACATTTTCATCCTCCTCTGAGAGGGTGTTGGCCAAATTTGCACCTAATCTGCCACAGCCAATAATAATTGTGTGTGTTTTATTTTTTTTAGAAGAAAAAATCCCCATTCTTATATCCTCCTGACCACATGGCTAATTCCATCTTTGTCTTTCTGTACGGTATATGTATGCCGTTTTTCCTGCGGGCAGTCACTTTCATCAAAGGCATAGCTGCTCCGAGCAAACAATGTGCCAAAGGACTCCAGATTCTGCTGTGCCGGCAGGTATGTGGGATCAAGCGCCCACGCTGCCCGAAAGTGTTTCATCGCTGCAACATGATTGCCCTCCCGTTCCAGCAGCAAACCGATTAGATTGTGTGGCTGTGGCGCATGAGGATATTTTTGCATTGAGGCAAAGACAAGCTGTTCACACTGCTGATATTTACCCTCTCTGATAAGCGCTTTTAATTGAACACACAGAGCATCTAATTCCGTATTATTTTTATCCCCATTTTTAATTATCATTGCAATGTTCTCCTCACTTTCTCTATTTAGATCCATCTCACTAAAAAGCAGAAGCATCTCTGCAAAGTCTTTTCTTCTTTGCATCATAATCATAGCGCATTACCTGTGACCTCTGTGTGAGAGTTGACGCTCTTGTGTGAGAATGCTGTGAGAAAAACCGCTTTAGAGCTTCAGCATTCGGTATCCAACACCCACATGGGTTTGAATATACTGCGGTGAATCTGCTCTGCTCTCCAGCTTTTTGCGCAGTGTTGCCATAAAGACCCGAAGAGAGGCGACATCATTATTCCAGGAGCTGCCCCAAATTTCTTTGGTAATATAGGTGTGCGTTAACACCTTACCAACATTTTTAGCGAGGAGACACAAAAGCTTGTATTCAATCGGTGTCAGATGGAGCTCTTCTCCTTCAAGATAGGCACAACCAGCAGCATAATCAAGCTTCAGATCTCCATTTTCAAACGTGATCGGCTGCGCCGGCATGATTCCCTGTAAGGCTGCAAGCCGACGCTGGGTCACACGAATCCGTGCCAGGAGTTCTTCTACGGAAAATGGCTTTGTGAGATAATCATCTGCCCCCGCATCCAGCGCATCTATTTTATCGGTGTCTTCACTTCGTGCGCTGATGACAATAATCGGCATCGTGGACCATGTACGTATTTTTTGAATAATTTCTACGCCATCCATATCGGGAAGTCCCAGATCCAGCAGAACAATAGCCGGATTATGTGACACTGCTTCCAAAATAGCAGCCTGTCCTGTCGCAGCAGTCACAAAACGATAATGTTGCGTTTCCAGTGTTGTGGTAATCAGATTCCGAACGGCGCCATCATCCTCCACGACTAAAATAAGTTGTTTATTCACGTAAGGTTACCTCCTCAACAGGTAGTGTAAAACGAAAGGTTGTTCCGGTGGGCTTGTGATCCAGCACACAAATCTCTCCCTCATGTGCATTGATGATGCTCTTGCACAGGGCAAGTCCCAATCCCAGGCTCCGGCGGCTGTCTACAATTTTTGTGCCAGAGGTATAAAACATATCAAAGATATGCGGCTTGACTTCATCCGGAATACCAGGACCGTCATCAGAAATTTCCACAACAACCTGTTTGCCCTGTACCGACGAAACAATCGTGATACTGGATCCAGGCGGTGTATATTTAATTGCGTTATCCACGATATTGATAATCACCTGCACAATCAATCTGGCATCCATTTTAGCCAAAGCAAGCTCATCCGAGGAACGGGTAATGATTTTGTGCTCATTGTTTTTGCAGTTTACATGGTGCAGTGCTTCTTCAATAACATCATCAATCAGCTCCGGCTTTCTCTGCAAGTTCATACTGCCATCCTCAATTCTAGTGACAGACAGCAGATTTTCCACCAGGTTTATGAGCCACAGGGCGTCATCATAAATATCCGTATAGAGCCTTTTTCTTTTTTGAGAGGAAATAGATTCATCACTGGCCAGCAAAACACTGGCATTTCCTGAAATAGAAGTCAGCGGTGTGCGAAGGTCGTGGGAGATGGCACGAAGCAAATTAGCCCGAAGCTGTTCGTTCTTGGCAAGAATAGCGGCCTGTTCCTTCTCCTTTGCAGTTTGTTCGTTTTCCAGTGCCATGGCGCATTCACCAAGGATGGAAAGGAGAATGCTGTTTTCAGCTGATTCTAATGGAGCATCGGTTATCACAATCCCCGCAACACCATAGACACGACTTTCAATTCGAACTGCCAGATAAAGACACTTTGCACTGGATAGTGTGTCAGTGGTTGCCCCGGCGCGCTTATTATTTTTGAACACCCATGCGGCCACCGCCTGTTCATTTTCATTCAGGCACTTCTCCTGACATGCATCTTTTTCAACAGGAAAAAACATCGGTGCTTCCAGCTCTCCCTGCTTTACAGAATAAAATATCACACTGCGCCCCAGCAGACGCACAAGCTGATTAGCTGTTACAGAAATTATCTCTTCTTTTCCGCTTGCCCGCTGCAGTGACTGATTGGTATCAAACATCAGCTTGGTGCGATAAGCCGCCTGTGCCGATTGTTTTGCCTGCTTTTTGATCCGCATAGCCAGATTTCCCGTGAGAAATGCAGCGAGAAACGTAATGAGAAATGTGGCTGGATACCCTGAATCATAAGCATTTAACGTAAATCTCGGTTCTGTAAAAAAGAAATTAAACACCAAAACGCTTACAGCCGAGGACACAATGCTGTAAATACGAACCGAAGTCACAACAGAGGTGATCAGTACACCAAGGATGTAAACCGTGATGATATTCGCTTCACTAAAGCCTAATGAAGAAAACAAGAATCCAATACCGGTGCATCCCATAAGTATCAACAGCGTTTTGACAAGATCAGAAAGGAGAAATCTTCCCTGGGGCTTTTTTAGTACTTGTGGGCGGTAATCCACGGTAAGTCGATCCGGTATAATGTAAATATCCAGATTGGGCGCATAAGCCGTCAGCTTTTCCGTCAGGTTGTGCTTGCCGAGTATTCCCCTGCGTTTGGCATTGTAACGCCCGACGACGATTTTCGATACCCCGGACAGGCGGGCAAACTCCGCAATTTGAAATGCTACGTCATCGCCATATGTGGTTTCAACGGAGGCACCAAGCTGCTCGGCTAAATGAATATTTTCCCGCAAGCGCTTTCGATTTTCTTCGCTCATAGAAGAAAATCCTGGTGTCTCTACAAATAAAGCGGTGAAGGTTCCATGAAACGCCTGTGCCATTCTTGCAGCTGTGCGAATAATCTTGCGATTGGTAGGGGAAGACGAAAGACAAACCAAAATATGTTCATCCGTATAGTAATCACTGTTGTTCTGGATCTTTGTACTCTCCGCTATGCGATTGACGCGGTCTGCACAACGGCGCAGCGCAATTTCCCGCAGAGCGGTAAGATTTTCCACACTGAAAAAGTTGGTAAGCGCACGCTGTGCCTGCGTTTCTCGATAGATTTTCCCTTCACTCAACCGCTCAATCAGCTCCTGGGGTTCGATATCTACCAATTCAACCTGCGCAGCTTCGTCGAATACACTGTCCGGGATACGTTCCCGTACTGTCACGCCGGTAATAGCTGCGACCATGTCGCAGAGACTTTCGATATGCTGCACATTAATTGTGGTATATACATCCATACCCAATCGAAGTAATTCTTTTACATCCTGATACCGTCTTTTGTTACGGCTGCCCGGAGCATTCGTGTGCGCCAGTTCATCAACCAGAACCAGCTTTGGCTTTCTGGAAATTGCAGCTTCCAGGTCAAATTCCGAGAGCCGGATTCCGTTATACGGAACGGCCTTGGTAGGCAGGACCTCCAGACCATTCAAAAGCGAAGCCGTCTGAGGGCGCGCATGGGGCTCAATATATCCTGCGACAACGTCAATACCCCGCCGCTTTGCAGCGTGAGCGGCTTTCAACATTGCATAGGTTTTTCCAACACCGGCCGCATAGCCAAAAAATATTTTCAGGCGCCCTTCTGTGCTATTTTCTTTGTCCTTTTGAATTGCCCTCAGCAATTGATCAGGATCAGTCCTTCCTATGTCCATTCTATTTCCTTCCTTTTTCATTATTATAATCCTATGTTTTTTAAGAATAGATAAGTATCCTGTCATCAACATTAAGATTGTATAAAGAATTATAGCATATCGTACCAGCCTCCTACGAATTGTCGCAGAAAAGATCGCTCTGCATTTGAACCTGTCAGGCCAATTACAAGGTGATTTTAAAAAAGGGGAGTAATTTTGTGCGTTATTCTGAAAGAATTCCGTCCAGCATTAAATTCACTTTCAAAACATTGACGGTCTTCTCACCGAAAACGCCCAAAAATCTTCCGGTGGTGCATTGTGCAATGATATCTCCCACTTCATCCTCCGTTCTCCCGCTGGCAACAGCAATTCTTGGCACCTGATATTCAGCTGCTGCCGGTGAAATAGCAGGGTCAAGTCCGCTGCCGGAGCAGGTGACCAGATCCACCGGAATAGGTGTATCTGCCCGCTCCGGATTGGAAGCCTGGATCTTTTCGATGCGCTGCGCTACCAGTTCTTCATATTCTTCACTTGCGGGACTTAAGTTGGAAGGTGCAGAATACATCAGCGCATTCCCCTCTGCATCCTTGTAAGTACTGACATCCATGTTCATCATACGTCCCCACAGATGTGCATCATCGGTATAGTACTGGCCCAGCAATTCACTGCCATATTTGACGCCATCGACTTCGATGATGCTGCCATTGGCCTGCTTGGGGAATATCAACTGCGCAATACCCGTCACGATACCGGTGTAGGCTACGCCGCATAAAAGTGTAAATATTACAAGCATAACAGCTGCACGCGGCAGCACATTCTTAAATTCTTTCATTGTATAAAGCCTCCTATCAGCTCTCTAATCTCAGTTATTCTTAAAATTGCTGCCCTGAGGCACTGCAAAATTATACAATTTTGCAAAGCGTCAGCAGAACATCAATCAATTTTACAAATACGAAAGGTGCCGCAAGACCGCCGAGACCGTATATCAATAAGTTGCGTGATAAAAGCTTTCCGGCAGATACTTCACGGTAGCGAACACCCTTGAGCGCCAGAGGAATCAGTGCAACAATAATGAGCGCATTATAAATAATAGCCGAAAGCACAGCGCTTTGCGGGGAATGAAGCCCCATAATATTGAGAGCAGCCAATCCCGGATACAGACCCATGAACAACGCCGGAATAATTGCAAAGTACTTTGCCAGATCATTGGCGATGGAAAAGGTGGTCAGACTGCCACGAGTCATCAAAAGCTGCTTTCCGATTCTCACAATCTCAATCAGCTTTGTGGGTGAGGAATCCAAATCCACCATATTGCCGGCTTCCTTCGCCGCCTGTGTACCGGTGTTCATAGCTACAGCGACATCTGCCTGTGCCAGTGCAGGGGCATCATTAGTACCATCCCCGGTCATGGCCACCAGATGTCCCTTGGACTGGTAGTCACGAATCATCTCCAGCTTGCCTTCCGGCGTTGCTTCTGCCAGAAAATCATCTACCCCGGCTTCTGCTGCAATCGCCGCTGCAGTCAGCGGATTATCACCGGTGATCATAATGGTTTTGATACCCATCCTGCGAAGATCTGCAAATTTTTCCTGAACGCCCTGCTTGATAATGTCCTTAAGATGAATAACACCCAGAACCTTATGATCTCTTGTGACAACCAGCGGTGTACCTCCCTGATTGGAAATTTCCTTGACAATACGGTCACAATCGGCAGTATAGGTTCCACCAGCTACTTCCACATAACTGCGGACAGAATCTGCCGCACCCTTTCGTATCTCATATCCGTCATAGTCCACGCCACTCATACGAGTTTTGGCGGTAAAGGGGATAAATGTCATGTTTTTATCGGACAGTGTTCTTCCCCGCAGTCCAAACTTTTCTTTTGCAAGAACAACAATACTGCGGCCCTCCGGCGTTTCGTCAGCCAGAGAGGAAAGCTGTGCTGCATCGGCAAGTACCTGGGGATCAGTGCCGTCAACCGGGAGAAATGCATGTGCCTGACGATTGCCCAAAGTGATTGTGCCGGTTTTATCCAGCATTAAAATATCTACATCCCCGGCGGCTTCAATTGCTCTTCCACTCATAGCGAGCACATTCGCCTGGTTAAGACGGCTCATGCCTGCGATACCAATGGCAGAAAGCAGTGCCCCGATCGTGGTAGGAGCAAGGCAGACCAGCAGTGCAACCAGTGTTGTAACGGATGTGACATTTTCACTTCCTGCCTGCCTGGCTGAAAATACCGAGTAAGTGTATAGTGACAGCGTTACCAGAATAAAGATGATAGACAGTGCCACAAGAAAAATCTGAAGTGCAATTTCATTAGGGGTTTTTTTCCTGGAGGCTCCCTCAACCATAGCAATCATTTTATCCAAAAAGCTTTCACCGGCCTCACTGGAAACCTGCACTACAATCCAGTCGGACAGCACCGTGGTGCCTCCGGTGACCGCACTGCGGTCACCACCGGCCTCACGGATCACGGGAGCGGATTCACCTGTGATGGCACTTTCATCCACAGAGGCTGCACCCTCGATGACATCGCCATCTGCCGGAATCTGTTCGCCTGCTTTTACAATTACGATATCACCCTTTTTCAATGTAGCGGAAGAAACTGTTGTTACAAGCTCCTTTTGTGAAGCAGAAGGGATCTTTTGTGCTTGTACATCTTTCTTTGCAGCACGCAGGGCATCTGCCTGTGCCTTACCACGCCCTTCTGCAATTGCCTCAGCAAAGTTTGCGAATAAGCAGGTAAACCAGAGAATGATTGCGATGGCCAGCGTGTAGCCGGAAGGCGCATCCATTACACCAAACAGAGATGCGATCCAAAGCACACTGGTCAAAATAGCTGAGATATAAACCAGCAGCATCACAGGATTTTGGGCCTGGATTTTGGGCGATAGCTTTAAAAAGGAATCTTTGACAGCTCTACCGATCATTTTGGGATCGGTAAATGAATTATTTTGTTTTGTTGGCATGATAGGTACCTCCTTATACCATACTACTGAAGAATTCGGCAATCGGCCCCAGCGCCAACGCCGGGAAGAAACTCAATGCTCCAATCAGCAGTACAACGAAAATCAACAGAAATACAAACATTGTGTTTGTAGTGGAAAGAGTACCAGCAGTCACCGCAATCTTTTTCTTGCCTGCAAGATTACCCGCAATAGCCAGCGTTCCCACAATTGGTAAGAAACGTGCAAACAGCATTACCAGTCCAATGGACACATTCAAAAACACAGTGTTAGCGTTAAATCCTGCAAAGGCAGAACCGTTATTGCCGCCGGCTGAGGTATAGGCATAGAGAATTTCTGAAAATCCATGTGCGCCCCCATTGTTTAAGCTTTCCACCACTTCTGGCACCATGACGGCAATACCGCTTCCCACCAGAATAGCCATAGGCGTTGCCAGGCAGACTACCACGGACCATTTCATTTCAAATGGTTCGATTTTTTTCCCAAGAAATTCCGGAGTTCTTCCAACCATCAAACCGGCAATGAACACGGTTAGGATGGCAAACGCCAGCATTCCATAGAGTCCACAGCCTGTACCGCCAAAGACAACCTCACCCAGTTGCATCTGCAGCATCTGTACCATTCCACCCAGTGGAGTATAGCTGTCATGCATAGAGTTGACAGAACCGTTCGAAGCTGCCGTTGTAAAGGCGGCCCAGGTTGCAGAAGCGCTGATTCCAAATCGTGCTTCTTTTCCTTCCATATTACCACCGGCCTGGTCAATCGTGCTGAGATCTACCATTCCGTTTTGTGCAAGCTGGGGTGTTGCAATCTGCTCGTTCACAGCGATGACACTCAGTGCAGCGCAAAGCATAAGAAACATCGCAAGAAAAATTGCAATACCTTGTTTTTTATTTTTTACTGCTTTTCCAAATGTAAAACATAGTGAAGCTGGAATCAGCAATAGAGAAAGCATTTCTATCAGGTTCGTAAATGGATTGGGGTTCTCCAGAGGATGTGCAGAGTTCACACCCATGAATCCACCACCATTTGTCCCTGTCTGCTTGATGGCTACCTGGCTGGCCGCCGGTCCCATGGGAACAAATTGCTCCGTTACAATTTCGGCATCGGGCACAACTGCCCCATCCAGCATTACTGTGTTGTTTTCTGTGTCGATAACCGCACCTTCCAGGATATCCCCATCCGCACTCACGGCAACAGGTTCCATCAGCGTTACGCTTTCGCCTCCCTTGAGATTTTGAATCACACCGCCGCCAGCCAGGCACAGTGCGATGACAAGGTTTAAGGGAATTAGAATATGGATGACAATTCTTGTCATATCAACCCAGAAGCTGCCCAGTCCCTGTTTTTTCACTTTGGTGAAACCACGAATCAGTGCAAACAAAACTGCGATTCCGGTTGCTGCAGATACAAAATTCTGTACCGTCAGACCAAGTGACTGTGTAAGATAACTTAATGCAGACTCTCCAGAATAGGCCTGCCAGTTCGTATTTGTCACAAAGCTGGCTGCCGTATTAAAGGACAAGTGCCACGAGGTGCCGGGAATGTTTTGCGGGTTTCCGGGTAAAACACCCTGCATCAGCTGTAAGAGAAACAAAAACACAAAACCAAAACCTGAAAACAGAAGTACAGAGAGCAGGTATTTTTTCCATGTCATGTCCTCGTCTTCCCGCACCCGCATTATTTTGTACACAGCTTTTTCGCATGGTGTCAGAAGTTTGGACAGTAAAGTTTTCTCTCCATACATTACCTTTTTAATATACGCACCCAGCGGAATCGCCAGGATCACAAGGATCACAAGATACAGGACGTATTGTAAGACTGACTGTGTCATAATTGTTTTGCCTCCCTTTTACCTTTCGAATACTTCATCATTTTTGATCTCCTCTCATCAAAATACAAACATAGTAAATCAGCATAATGACTGCCACAATGCCAATTACAGGTATTAAAATATGCATATAATCTTCCTCCTTCTTTTTGACTTCCCTTAGTGTATATCACTGAGTTTCAAGTTGGTGTTAGGAAGCCCAGAAAAAAGCTTAAGAAAAAATAAAGACTGCACGATGCACCAGGCAATGTTTGCATACAAAAAGTGAGCAGTCTTTTGAACTGCTCACTTTTTGTGGATTTCTTCTATTCATCTGTCCGTCGATAGCCTACACCGATCTCTGCTTAACCTTAGAGGTAAGTGCGGTTGTATATCCAATTTCGTGATGTATGGCTACATCATTTCTTTGCTAAAATATCCGAATAATCTATCAGGGTAACTCCAAGCTCCGGATCCTCAATTATATTTGGTTCATCTCCTGCCGCTCTTGCCTTTTCGAGAATCTCCTCCTTGGTCAGCGACGGCATCGCAAGACCTTTGGATTCCTCCAGCTCTTCTTCCTGCTTTACTGTCTCTTCTGATGGAAGCGGCTCAAATGTCACCTCCGGTCTGGTTTCTGCAGCTCGAAGTGCCTCGGCCTGTTCGCTTTCTGCCACAGCTGCTGCCTGGATAATTGCCGCCTCCAGGCTGTCTTCTGCCACATCTGTTAATTTCAAATCATCTTTCCCACTGTTTTCCTGAGTTTCTGTTTCGGAGTCAGCACTGTCTGCCTCTGCTTTTGTTTCCTGGCCAACACTGTCTGCCTTTGCTTTTGTTTCCAGATCAACTCTGTTTTCTTCTGTCTTTACAGTTTCCGGAGTAAGGTCTGCCTCTTCTGTCTTTGGTGCTTCCAAAGCGACATCGGCGTCCATTTCCTCTTTATCCGGTACTTCCAAGGGGGCTTCCACTTCTTCCGTTTCCACTTCCACTATTTCTGCGGCTTCTCCACTTTCCACGAAAGCTTCCTCTTCCACTTCCACCTCCGGAACTGAATCACCTGTCATGGCACTTTCCAGTTCTTTCAGCTCCGCTTCACTGATGGTTGCTGTATTCTGTGTTACAGTTTTCTGCGTTTGTGAAACATCCTCAAGAATCAACTCCAAAGGAGCTTCCTCCTGGGGTGTTTCCAGCTCTTGCAGAGAATCCTCTTCCGTTTTACTTTCGGTATTCTTCGAAGCAGCTTCTGTCTCCTGAAGGTCCTCCTGTGATTCTTTCTGCTTCCCGGATTTTTCTTCCTGCTCGTTCTCCTCTGTATCTAAATCCTCTTCTGCATCCTCACTGTTTTTCTTCCAGATCTCAGAGAGGATATACAGGATTACAAGAACCGCAAGAACAAGTCCCAGTATAATACGTCCTTCAAAGCTTTGCATGGCAATGGACACAAATCCGATTGCGGGTACTACAATATAAGTTTTTTCCGCTGTATTACGCAGGGTCACACTTTCTGCCCCATCGGCACCTTCTACCTTATAGATACCTGTCTTGGGATCAGCCTCTGTGATCTTTGACACATAGCAGCTGGTATTTGAGGAACGAAGAAGCTTATCTCCAACCCCCAGATCAGAAAGCTCGACTTTCTTAGCATATACCACGGATCCGATACCCACATTGCTTTCTGTGACTGAATCGTCAACAACAACGGTGGTAACGCCCACAAGCTGGGGCACAATCAGCGCAACTCCTGTAAGCAGGAAGCATATAATACATATGTTTACAATTATCTTCAAAAATTTTGACATTTGTTACTCTCCTTGGTCTTCATCATTTCTATTCCAAAAGCTTCTGTCTCTTCCTATTATAATAGTTTCTGTTTTACATTACCAGCTTTTACTAAATGCAGGCGATAGACAGCCACTGTATCGATTATAACCCCTTTTCTTCTTTTTTGCAAGAACGACGCTCTATACTCTGGTGAGTATTTTCAGCAAAATATGACGAGATTACAGATTTCTACTTGAATCTTTGATACGAGTCCATTATACTTTCACTAGAGTGTGTTTGAAAGGACGTGTACCCATGGAATCCGCAATTAAAACGATAGAGGACTTATCTTTGAACGCCTGGCCTTCCCATCAGATGCAGCTGTATGATGGCTGGATTCTGCGTTTTTCTTATTTTTATACGCATCGAACCAATAGTGTGGAACAGATTGGAGCCTCCTCCATCCCACTGGAGGAAAAAATACAATACTGTGAAGACATCTATCGACACTGGGGTACACCTGCTATCTTTAAGCTAAGTCCCCTGGTATCGCCTTCTTTTGACACCATGCTGGAAGAACGGGGATATCAGATTCAGCATACAACAGATGTTATGACCATGCAGCTGAAAAAAGCGCATCTTCCTTCTGTTACACAGAATGTTTCCATCACGGATTTTATTCCCCCCAATTGGATTGACAGTCTTTTTTTCCTGAAAGGCACTACAAATGTTATGCATAAAATGGTGGTTCCCTCCATGTACCGGGCAATTCCAAAAGATACAGTCTGTGCTTCCATACAAAAGGACGGAAAAATCGTGGCAACTGCCCTTGGTATCCTGGACCGGGACTATATCGGACTGTACGCAGTCCATGTGCATCCCGCTTACAGGGGACTTGGATATGCCCGTTCTCTCTGTACTGCTATCCTGAAACGTGGGCTGAAAAAAGGCGCAGCCCATGCCTATCTTCAGGTTGTAAGCGGCAATACCCCGGCAGTAAAGCTTTATGAGCACCTGGGATTTTCTTATTTTTATACTTACTGGTTCCGGGCTCGTAATCTGCATTATATCTCAGAAAAAGAGTAATACTTCCCCTATGAAAGGAGCATTTGATCTATGGACTTTTTACGTTTTCTGGCGGAATACCGTATTCCTGCCGGCGATTTTTTCTTTCAGCTTGTCACTTATCTTGCACAGGAAATACTTGTAATCGGATTTGTGTGCTGGTTTTTCTGGTCAGGCAATAAAAATCTTGCCTATAAGCTGGGATTTTCTTATTTCCTGTCCGGGCTTACCATCCAGGGATTAAAGATCACATTTCGTATTCCAAGGCCCTGGGTGCTGGACCCCAATTTTAAAGCCGTCGATTCTGCCCTGCCTGCTGCCACCGGATATTCCTTTCCCAGCGGTCATACCCAGAGCGGAACTTCTTTTTTCACAACTCTGGCCTGGCAGACAAAACGCAGTCTGTGGCGCATCCTCTGCGTCATCGGATTTTTGCTTATCGGATTTTCGAGAATGTACCTGGGTGTCCATACACCCAAAGATGTATTTACTTCCATGATTCTAACCTTTTTGATTACTTCTATGGTATGCAGTCAGTGGAAGCACCTGGAAAATGATAAGTCCCATGACCTGTTGATCGCTGTTTTGTTAACACTCATCGTAGCTGCGCTGATTGTCTATGATATCATCCTGCTGCAAAACAATATACTGGACGAAAAAAATGCCTCCGACTGTCTGAAAGCATGTGGTGCCGGTCTTGCCTTTGGAGCCGGCTTCTATCTGGAACGTCGATACATCAACTTCACCGTTCCAACTACCACCAGGGATAAAATTCTTCGTTTTACGTTAGGCATTGCCGGTGTAGCACTCATCGAATTTGGGGGAAAAGCTCTGCTTCCTTCCCTTCTGGTATTTTCCTGTATCCGCTATTTTGTCATCGTTTTGTGGATCCTGGTTCTGTACCCCCTTCTTTTTACAAAACTGGAAAAGAAAAACAGACGATAACCCTTTCGAGAACTTGCATTATCGTCTGCACAAAGAGGGGCTGTCGCATCGTGCGACAGCCCCTCTGTATAAAATCTAAGTGCAGTATTTACTTATTTGTCAGATATTTTTCAACACTGTCAACTGCGCTTTTCTCGTCATCTCCATTTGCCACAACAGTAACTGACTCCCCTGTGTCAAGTCCCAGTGCCATCATACCCATAATACTTTTTGCATTCACTCTTTTATCCGGTGTCTCCAGATAAACCTCACTGGAAAACTGGCTTGCAACCTGCACCAACATCGCAACCGGTCTTGCCTCCATACCTGTGCTCAGTTCAATCACGATAGGTTTCTTAATCATAATAACTTTCCTCCTTGTTTCCTCGTAGCTCTTCTGCTATACCGCTTAGCTTTCTTAATCTATGATTCACTCCTGATTTCCCCACAGAAGGTGTCAGCATCATGCCAAGTTCCTTCAGGGTTGCTTCCGGATATTGAAGCCGTAGCTCTGCAATCTCGCCCAGTCCCTGGGACAAGCTTGCGAATCCCGCTGTATCGCGGATGTAAGTAATATCTTCAACCTGTTTTACTGCTGCATGTACCGTCTTGTTGATGTTCGCTGTCTCACAGTTCACCTTTCGATTCACTGTATTTCGCATTTCTTTCAAAATACGGACATTCTCAAGCTCCATCAGGGATACTTTCGCTTCCATCAAACCGAGCAGCTCTACAATCTGTGATCCTTCTTTCACGTAGACCACATAATATTTTTTCCGCAATATCACCTTTGCATCAATCTCAAAACCGCAGATTAGTTCTCTAAGCTGTTCCGCTTTCTGCTCCGTCGCACAAACAATTTCAAAATGATAAAATCGATTAGGATCACTGATAGATCCTGCTGCCAGAAACGCCCCTCGCAAAAAAGCTCTGCGACAACAATGTTTCTGCGTAATTACATTATGTCGTAAAGAGAGATTCTCTTCCACCTCCGACTCCTGATTCAAAAGTTTTGTCGCCTGCAGAATACGGATTGTATCCTCATGGTCTGTTACCACCACAATATAAGTGCGAGTATTCCTTTGATTATGTGCACGCCGAACAGTGATTTCAGTATCTATCTTAAATGTTTTTCGCAACAATGTAAAGAACTTTCTTGAAACCGAAATATTTTCCGTCTGGATGCGGATAGAAAAGCGGTCACTCTCTGTAATTCTGACGCTGCCGCAAAAACTGATAATTGCAGCAAGTTCCGCAATCTGGCAGTGTCGCGCCGAAGACAACTGCTCTGAAAGCTCTTCTTTTACGTTACTTGAAAAGGACATAGCTACCCTCTTTTCCGATGACCATCTTTTTCGATGTCACGATGCTCGATATGAAGTCCATACCCTTCTCCCTGACTCAGTCTGTGATAAAGCTCCTGGGCCAGTGTCACGGAACGGTGCTTCCCTCCGGTACATCCCACCGCAATCACCAGCTGATTCTTTCCCTCCGCAATATAATTGGGCACGAGAAAGTGAATCATATCTTCCAGCTTATCTGCAAAGATCTGTGCCGTCTCTGATTTCATCACGTAGTCCCGAACCGGTGTGTCCAGACCACTCATAGGACGCAGTCCATCCACATAATAAGGATTGGGAAGAAAACGCACATCAAAAACCAGGTCTGCATCCGATGGTATTCCATATTTGAATCCAAAAGATAAAACAGTAATCATCAGACTGTTAAACTCACAGCCCTCCACAAAGATCTTATTCAATTCTACTTTTAGTTCTCTTGTAAGAAGCTGACTGGTATCTACGATGTAATCCGCCTGTTTTTTCAAAAACACAAGACGGGTACGTTCTTTTTGAATCCCCTCGTCCACTCTGCCTTTCCCTGCAAGAGGATGGCTTCGTCTTGTTTCCTTATAGCGTTTAACCAGCACTTCGTCTGAGGAATCCAGAAACAATATTTCGTAAGAGATTCCCTCTATCGCCATCCGTTCCAGCACCGCCTGCATATCCTGCAGGGATTCTCCACTTCGGACATCCACACCCAGCGCCACCTGCTGAATCTGACCTTCCTCACCGTCGAGGGTCAGACAAGCAAACTTATAGATCAATGAGATCGGAAGATTATCGACACAGAAATATCCTGCATCCTCCAATATCTTAAGTGCCGTGCTTTTTCCGGCGCCGGACATTCCGGTTACTATAACAAAACGGATTGGTTTCATGTTATATCTCTCCCAGTATCTTAACCTCAGTTTCCAGTTTTATCTGATATTTCTCGTATACGATACGCTGTACATCTCGAATCAGTTCCATAACATCTGCCGCTGAAGCATTTCCCCTGTTAATGACAAAACCACAGTGTTTTTCGGACACACATGCTCCTCCCACGGTGTAGCCCCGCAGTCCGGCATCCATAATCAGCTTTCCGGCAAAGTATCCCTCCGGGCGTTTGAATGTGCTTCCTGCACTGGGATATTCCAGAGGCTGTTTCTCGATCCGCATCCTGCGAAGCTCATCCATCTTCTCTTTAATCCCGGCTGTTTCGCCCTCTTCCAACTGAAGGACCGCCTCAATCACAATATAATTCTTTGTTTTAACAACGCTTGTGCGGTAGCCCAATTCCAGATTTTCTGCTTTCAGCACCAGAACCTCTCCCTGAGGAGTAAGGACGGTTACCTCCTTTAGCACCTGCTTCATCTCTCCGCCATAAGCACCTGCATTCATTACCACAGCACCTCCAAGCGTACCGGGAATTCCTGCTGCGAATTCCAGACCTGTAAGTCCTGCTGCCAGTGCCTGGCTGGCAATCTGTGACAACAGTGCACCTGCCTGGACACGCATCTGATTCTCTTCCACTGTAATTGCTGAAAAATTACGATACAGCTGTATCACAGCCCCAGGATATCCGGCATCGCTGACCAGCAGATTACTGCCATTTCCCAAAATAAAATACGGGATCTGCTGCTGATCGCAGATTTGGATCAATTTTTGCACTTCTTCTATGCTTTCAGGTGTTAAAAAGTAATCTGCAGGTCCCCCTATACGAAAGGTGGTATGCTGTTTCATCGGCTCCTGTACTTTCACTCTGTCTGCGCCTGCTGCTTCTATAAATTGCTGACTGACTTTATTCACACTCTTCCTCTATTCTAAATCATTTTCCTTTCATCCATCCGGCAGATCGACTGACGCTCCCGGCGGCTGCTTTGTTTCCTGTTCACACCGGTTATCGGTTACCTGGAAGCTCTTTCAGAAGCTCCTGCACCACTGCACCGGCAATCTGAAGTCCTGCCGTGGCAGGGACAAAGGAGATACTTCCCGGCACCGGTCTTTGGGCTGTACCTTTTGTCTCTTCCGAATCTACCGTGCGGATGGGAAGTTCTTTGGAGTACAGAACCTTCACACCTTTGATTCCACGTTTTTTCAATTCCTGCCGCATGACTTTTGCCAACGGACACACACTTGTTTTGGAAACATCTGCAACTTCAAATCCGGCAGGATTCAGCTTATTCCCTGTACCCATACAGGAGATCACCGGTACACCCGCTTCTTTGGCTTTCGTAATTAAAAGCAGCTTTGCCGTAACTGTATCCACAGCATCTACAACATAATCATACGCAGAAAAATCAAAAATATCCTGCGTTTCAGGCATAAAAAATGTCTCATAGGTAAGCACTTGAATGTCAGGATTAATATCAGCGATGCGCTCCTTCGCCACCAGTGTTTTTTCTTTTCCGATGGTGGAGTGCAAGGCGATCAGCTGTCGGTTCAGATTAGTAAGGCTCACCGTATCATGATCCACCAGCACCAGTGTTCCCACACCGGCACGGGCCAGTGCCTCCACAACATAGGAGCCGACACCGCCTATCCCGAACACCGCTACCACCGAGTTATGAAGTTTTTCCACTCCCTCCTGACCAATCAGAAGCTCTGTTCTGGAATACTCATGCAGCATAGACTCTTTCCTTTCCATAAATGCTGTCCCTTGGACTCTGCTTCCGATCCACCCGGAAGCCCTTGTTTCTGATTATACTATCGCCTTACCAAAAGTGCAACCAAAAAAGCGCCTTTGGACTGGGATTTTCAATTTCTGCAGCCAAAGGCACTTCTATTTTCCTATCGTGATTCTGTAAAACAGAAGGATTCAGGAGCTGATATCCTTATGCCTCATTATATCCATTTGGATTTTTGCTCTGCCAATTCCAGGAATCGGCACACATTTCCTCGATGCCATACTCAGCTTCCCAGCCAAGCTCTGCTTTCGCTTTATCGCATTTGGAATAGCAGGTAGCAATATCACCGGCACGGCGGGCTTTGATCTCATATGGGATCTTTTTGCCGCAGGCTTTCTCAAATGCATGAATTACATCCAGAACGCTGTAGCCTTTACCAGTTCCCAGGTTATAGATATTGACACCATCCTTGTCTGCCAGCTTCTGGACTGCTTTTACGTGTCCCTTTGCCAGGTCTACTACATGGATGTAATCACGTACGCCGGTTCCATCCGGTGTGTCATAATCATTTCCAAAGACACCGACACTCTTCAGCTTACCGATGGCCACCTGAGCGACATAAGGAAGAAGGTTGTTAGGGATACCCTTTGGATCCTCACCGATTAATCCGCTCTTGTGTGCTCCGATTGGGTTGAAGTAGCGAAGCAGAATCACATTCCACTCCGGATCAGAGGTATGAATATCTGTCAGAACCTGCTCAAGCATGCTTTTGGTCCATCCATAAGGATTGGTAGGCGCACCCTTTGGGCATTCCTCCGTGATGGGAATCTGTGCCGGATCACCATATACAGTAGCAGAAGAACTGAAGATAATGTTTTTCACTCCATGATTGCGCATCTCGTCACAGAGAATTAAGGTTCCTGCCATATTGTTGTAGTAATACTCGATTGGCTTTGCAACAGACTCACCAACTGCCTTCAGTCCTGCAAAATGAATCACTGCATCGATTTTCTCTTTGTCAAAAATCTCCTTGACACCTTCCCGATCCAGCATATCTGTCTTATAGAAGGTAATCTCTTTTCCTGATATTTGCTTTACACGCTCAACTGCCTTCTCGCTGGCATTGTAAAGATTGTCCATAATAACAACTTCATAGCCTTCTTTCAAAAGCTCGATACATGTGTGGCTTCCGATATATCCTGCACCGCCTGTTACTAAAATTCTCATCTTCTATTCCTCCTGTTATATCCCTGAATCATCTTTCTGTGGCCGGCACTGCGGCTGCACAGACCTGCCAAACAAGTTACTTAAAGAGTTTCTATAAACCGCATAAATGCTTTCCTGCCCTCCGGTGTGCACTTATACACTCCGGCATCTTCCAGAACACCGACGAATACTTTGCCGATTTCTTTCTGCAGAATCTCATCTATGTTATCTTTACTGATATCCTGATATTCTGGTAAAAATGCTTCTACCCAGTCCGCATGTTTCCGAAGACTTTCATCTTCTCGCACATCTTTTCCAGCCAGAATATATTCCGATAAAAGCTGCATCTCCGACTTCAGTCTTGCAGGCAGTACGGCCAGTCCCATAACCTCGATCAGACCGATGTTTTCCTTTTTAATATGATGATACTGCGCATGAGGATGGTACACACCCATAGGGCATTCCTCTGTTGTGATATTATTGCGCAGTGCCAGATCAAGTTCAAAGGTATCATCCACTTTTCTGGCAATTGGGGTAATGGTATTATGAGGTTCTCCATCGGTTTTGGCAAACACGAAAGCTTCCTCATCCGTATAACCCCTCCACACCTTCAGAATATGGTCGGCAAGATCAATCAGGCGCCTGGCATCCCTGTGGCGGATTCGGATGACAGAAAGGGGCCACTTTACAATTCCAGCCTCCACATCCTCATAGCCGGGAATCACCACATGCTTTTCAATCGGCGATTTTGCCATGGCAAAGGTATAATTACCGCCCTGATAGTGATCATGGCTTAAGATAGAGCCTCCCACAATCGGCAGATCTGCATTGGATCCGATGAAATAATGAGGAAACAGCTTGATAAAGTCAAAAAGCTTTACAAAGGTTGCTCTCTCAATCTGCATGGGAACATGTTCATAATTAAACAGGATACAATGCTCATTATAATACACATAGGGGGAATACTGCAATCCCCAAGGTGTCTGATTAATCGTCAGCGGGATGGTCCTGTGATTTTGTCTTGCGGGATGATTGATCCTTCCCGCATAACCTGCGTTTTCTTTACATAGCAGACATTTTGGATAACCGCTCTGCTTTGCAAGCTTCGCCGCCGCTATCGCTTTGGGATCCTTCTCCGGTTTGGAAAGGTTGATGGAAATGTCAATATCTCCATAGATACTCTCCACCTTCCATCGCATATCCTTCTTAATCCGATATCTGCGGATATAATCGGTATCCTGACTGAATTTGTAAAAATACTCAGTAGCTTCTACCGGACTTCTGCGGTAAAGCTCAAAAAACTTTGCATTTACCTCGCTGGGTCTTGGAACCAGACAGCCCATCAGCTTCGTGTCAAAGAGATCCCTCTCCACCACACTGTTACCATCCAGCATTCCCTTGGCAGCTGCGTAATCCACCAGTTCCTTTAAGATTTCCTCCAGGCAGACTTCTGTGTCTTCCTGCTCCGGTTCCTCATAATCGTCTTCCTGCAGCACTTCCAGAATACGGTTTGCTGTATAGATCTCATCATCCTTTTCCAGAAGTCCTGTCTCAATTCCGTACTGCAGCAGTTTTTTAATACTGTTGTTTACCATGATTTATCCTCCTTCGGCAAAATCGTTTGCTGCTCACCTGTTTACAACACCATGCATAAGTCTGTAAAATCAGCTGATTTACTTTAAGACTCCTGCGCCATCTCCAATGTCTACCACATAGAAATCTGCCGCATAGCCGATTTTGTCTTTATAGGCAGCTCCCACGGTCTCAATAAAGTTATCTATGGCATCATTTTTTACAATACTTACGGTACATCCGCCAAAACCGGCACCTGTCATACGGGAGCCGATCACACCCTGCGCATTCCATGCTGCCTCTACCAGGGTATCCAGCTCAATTCCAGTTACCTCGTAATCATCTCTGAGAGATACATGAGAGTCATTCATCAGCTGGCCAAAGGTGGTAATATCATCTTTTTCCAGTGCAGCCACTGCCTGGATGGTTCTCTGGTTCTCATATACAGCATGTCTGGCACGTTTCATACGAACCGGGTCCTTGATGGCATCCTTGATTTCTTCGAATTCTTCTATGGTCAGTTCTCCCAGACCTGCGATATCTTTCACCTTCTGAAGCTCTGCCAGCGCAGTCTCACACTCGCTTCTTCTTTCATTATACTTGGAATCCCCAAGACCTCTTTTTTTGTTAGAACATGCAATCACGATTCTTGCATCTTTTAGCTTGACCGGGGCATACTGATAGGAAAGGTCACTGGTATCCAGGAAGATTGCCTGATCCTTTCTGCCCATAGCGATAGCAAACTGATCCATAATTCCACAGTTGACACCATTGTAATGATTCTCGGAGAATTGTCCAAAAAGAGCCAGATCAATCATGGTGATCTTGTCCTCAGCAATCCCCATCATATCTCGCAGCATAACGCCTGTCGCCAGCTCTACCGAAGCGGAGGAGGACAGACCGGAACCATTTGGAATATTTCCGAAGAGAACCATATCGTAACCCTCTTTTACCGGATAGCCTTTCTCCTGAAAAGTCCACATCATTCCCTTCGGATATGCCGTCCAGTTTTTCTCACTGCCTGCTGCCAGATGTTCTAACGAAGACTCTATCACACCGACCTTTTCAAAATTCATCGAATAGAAGCGAAGCTTTCTGTCTGTACGTTTTCTCGCTACCAGATAAGTGCCGATGGTCAGCGCACAGGGAAATACATGACCCGCATTATAATCGGTATGTTCACCAATCAGATTCACACGTCCCGGTGCAAAATAAGTACGGATATCGCCCTCTCCTCCGAACTTTTCAACAAAGCACTGCTTGATTTCATCAATCTTCATCTTTTTTCCTCCTGATTTTCTGATTTCATCGGCATTTTCTTGCCTTTCCCTCTAAACATCATTATAATGAGGATAGAGTGCTCCTGCAATTATTATATTTGCAAATTTTTGCACTAAATTGAGGTATTTATGCAGATACAGATTAATACGGACAAACGGGAATTAAAACCCCACGGGCAGCTGTCATTTCCGGTTCTGGTAACCCAGGAAATCCTGTCCCGCTATGAACGTGGTGCCTTCTCCTGGCATTGGCATCCCGAGGTTGAGCTTACCCTGATTATGGAGGGCAGTATCAGCTATCAGATCAACAGTCAGATCTTTCAGCTGCACGCCGGTGACGGGATCTTCTGCAATTCTAACGCCCTTCATACGGGACATATGATCAACCAGGAAGACTGCTATTATATCTCCATCACTTTTCATCCCCGGATGATCTACGGCTTTGAAGGAAGTGCACTACAGACAGAATTCGTAAATCCTATCCTGGACAGCAATTCTTTCTCGGCATTTTTATTTTCTCCGGATATTCCCTGGCAGCACCAGGTTCTGGAACAGATGCGTGATATCTTTACCCTGAGTCTGGAACATCCTTCTGCCTTCGAGATGCGGACACAGCAGCTTCTTTCCTCCATATGGACCTCCCTTTATCTCTACGGCAATACTTCGGATTCCCCTCTTTCTTTGCTGCAGGGAAAGAACGTGGAACGTCTCCGTTGTATTCTGCTGTATATTCAGGAACATTATATGGAACATATCACCCTGGAGGATATCGCTGACCAGATTAATATATGTAAGAGTGAATGCTGCCGTTTTTTCAAAAAACATATGCAGCAGTCTCTCTTTGATTATCTGCTCTATTACCGGGTAGAAAAAAGTCTTGCATTGCTGGCAGACCATACTATGAGCATTGCAGAGATCTCCGAGCTCACGGGATTCTGCAATCCAGCCTACTTTTCCAGGGTTTTCAAAAAGCAGCTGCAAACCTCACCCACCCAGTATCGCAGTGAACATCTGGAGAATTCCAGGCATCAATAACGGTTGTGTACCTTCTCCGCAAAACACATCAGGCTTTTAATATTGAGAACTTTGCCATCATCCAGGATGGCATGGCCGCTTATCCTTCCGAAAACCTGATGCTGATCGCTTTCCAGGAATCTCGCATCCAGCTTTGCAGCCCTGTCGATTACCGGCCTAAACTTCATCTCAAAGCGCCCGTCACTGCTTGTGATCTCCCAGGGTGCCAGATAGTTATCCTGCGGAATATGAAAGACAACATCATCCAGCTTATGCCCCACACCATCATAGAATATCATATTCTCTGTGGCTGCACTGGTGTCACCGAAGCCGTAGCCCAGATTAAATCCAAAGGGCTTATCCTCCACCAGTCCATTTCCCGAAGCCCAGTACCAGGTATTATCGTAGGTCCAAACCCCTCTTCCCCAGTCCAGGCTTCCAAAATCGTAGTCCGGATCCAGGTAGAAGATGCGCCCGCCAAACCTCACCACCCCGGATGCAGGCATGCAGTTTATCTTCTGATTATAGTAAAAGGCATCCGAATCCTTCCAGGGAATCGCCGTTACGATGGAATCTGCCGGAGGCTGTTCCAGACATATATCACAGGAAAACGGTCTGCCCATGTAGAATTTTTTGCACTTACACTGAATTCTTCGCTGGCCCGGTGTCACTGTATACTTTATATGCAGCTTGTGGTTCTTAAACTCACAGTCTCCCTCTCTGGATGAGGATGGCATCTTCTGCCGCCCCAGAGGAAGAAGATTCAATACGGTCTCCGTATGCTCCATAGGTACTGTAAAATCCAGAAAGCTCATAGACTGCAGTCCTATATAGCCATTATCAGATATGGTAAATGCAACGGCAAACTCATCATTTCCCACCACGTAGTAATCCCACTCCTTGATCTTCCAGGGCGGTGCCTTCACTGCTTTTCTGTTGTATTGCCAAACCTGTTGTCTCGCCCATCCCGGTTCCTTCAGATGGCCTTCTTCATCCAGTAATGGCTGTTCCTGTAAAACCTCGTGATTCCTCATGCTTTGTCCTCCTTCTAAAGGGGCAGGTTAAGACGCTTCCACATTTTTTGTTGCCACAAGCGCCACACCTGTTCCTGCAATATCGTCGATGATCACATCTCCAATCCTTACCGGTGCCGTCACCTGGATGCCATCCAGTGCGTGCATACAGTCCAGGATCTTTTCTTTGGGAATATCCTCTTTTGTTTTTACTGAGACTACCGGAAGTACACCCTGGCTTATACGTACCGTGCTGGTGACGATTCTTCGGGGATTTGTCACCTCCTTAGCCGCATAGTCTTTTCCTCTCTTACAGGTGTAGCCTTCGATGGACTTCACCTCTTTTCCTTCCATGGTCACACTGAGTGCGCATCCCATCGGACATCCGATACAGGTTAACTTTCTGATTTCCATCCTCACGCCTCCTCAATACAGACGGTAACTGTCTGTGTCTGTCCGGTCAGAAGTTCCTTCTTTACTACTACAGTTTCCATCTCCCCCGGTGCCATAATCTGCTTTTTTCTTCTCAGTATGCGTTCCTCATCCACATAAACTGCTACATAGCAGTTTCGATATACGTTTCCCACACGAAAACGTATGGTGACATCCTCCTTTGGCGGTCTGGCATGAATCAGTGCCGGAACCGTATAGCGGACACCACCGCGAACCACAATCTCTATGGGGGCGGACTCACCTGGTTCCTGTTCGAACTCATAAGGCGCTGTCTTTCCTTCTTCCGGCTGATCATGGTCTCTCTTTACATACTCTGCCGCATTCTTTCCGGCTGCGCCTGCCTCCTCCGATACATAATCCACCAGATCATGCACATGCAGTACATTTCCGCAGGCAAAGATGCCACGAATGTCTGTGGAAAGCTTCTCGTCCACCACCGGTCCTGCAGTCACCGGGTTCATCTTCATACCGGTTTCACGGGACAGTTCATTTTCCGGGACCAGGCCCACTGACAGGAGCAGTGTATCGCATTCGTAAGTGCGCTCTGTACCCGGAATCGGTTTTCGATCCTGCCCCACCTGCGCAAGTGTGACAGAGCGAAGACGTTCCTTTCCCTCAATTCGAACGACGGTATGGGAAAGAAGCAGCGGAATCTGAAAATCATCCAGACACTGCACAATGTTGCGCTTCAGGCCGCCAGAATAAGGCATCAGTTCTGCCACCGCCTCCACCTGAGCACCCTCCAGCGTCATCCTTCTAGCCATAATCAGTCCGATATCTCCGGAACCAAGAATCACGACTTTTTTTCCCGGAAGATACCCCTCCATATTCACAAGGCGCTGCGCAGTACCCGCTGAGAAGATTCCTGCCGGACGATATCCGGGAATATTCAAGGCTCCTCTGGACCGCTCCCGGCATCCCATGGCAAGGATCAGGCTCTTTGCCTGTATCTGGCACATGCCATCCTGTTGATTTACATAAGTAACTCTTTTCCTGTGATCGATATGCAGTACCATGGTATGAAGCAGATAAGGAATTCCAAGCTCCTTCACCTGGTCGATAAATCTTCCTGCATATTCGGGACCGGTAAGCTCTTCCTGGAAGGTGTGCAAGCCAAACCCATTGTGTATACATTGATTCAGGATTCCCCCAAGCTCTGCGTCCCGCTCCAGTATCAGAATTTTATCAATTCCCTGTTCTTTCGCTGCCACTGCCGCTGCCAGACCTGCAGGGCCGCCGCCTACAATGACGATATCATAAGTTTTCATTCTCTTGTCCCCTCCTTCGTCACCGCCAGTATCACCTTCGAGTTGCCACCTGCCTTTGTTACTTCTTCCTGGGAAATGCCTCTTTCCCTGGCAATCAGTTCCATCACTCTTGGAGAACAGAAGCCGCCCTGACATCTTCCCATGCCTGCACGGGTACGGCGTTTTACACCATCCAGGGATTTTGCTCCCAAAGGACTTCGAAGTGCATCCCGGATCTCTCCCTCGGAGATTGTCTCGCAGCGGCAGATAATATTGCCATAGGCGGGATCCTTCCTTATCAGT
Organism: Lachnospiraceae bacterium; assembly: GCA_028692395.1. GTDB lineage: Bacteria > Bacillota > Clostridia > Lachnospirales > Lachnospiraceae > Novisyntrophococcus. Next base: position 68,978 of record JAQUXP010000003.1, on the reverse strand, counting down.
TCCCTTTGTTCCTCCAAAGTAAGCTCCGACAGATGTACCTGTCCTTTTCGCAGCTCTGAAAAATCAGGGTTTTCTTTGAGGCACAATGCTTTTGCAATCACCTCTGCCGCCTCCTTACCGATGGCCGGTGCAGAGGTAAGACCGGGAGATTCTATCCCGGCACAGTCATAGAAGCCCGGTGCATCCTTTGGTTCACCGATGATGAAATCATCTCCGTCCTCATGGGCACGAAGTCCTGCAAAGGAGGTAATCACCTGACGAACCGGGATATCCCTAACATGGTGTGCCGAGTCAGCCATCACTTTTTCCAGTCCTTCTGCTGTGGTACCAACCCCTTCCCGATTTTCAATATCGGTGGCTGTGGGACCAAGAAGCAGGTTTCCATGGGCCGTGGGAGTCACCAGCACTCCTTTTCCCATCTTATCCGGAAGGGCAAAGATCGTATGAAATACGTGACTTCCTGTCCCTTTGTCCAACAGACAGTATTCCCCTTTTCTCGGCGTAATATGAATCTTCTTTTCACTGACCATATTATGGAAATAATCTGCATAGACTCCTGCTGCATTTACCACATATCTGCTCTCAAACCTTCCCCTGGAGGTCTCCAGCCGGTATCCCCCCTCCATTGCCTCGATTTCTTGTACCTCTGTGTTAAAATAAAACTCTGTTCCCTGCTGCTTTGCCTGTTCCGCCATTGCAAGATTGAGTTCAAAGGGGCATACAACAGCGGAAGTCGGAGCATACAGTGCCGCTGCTGCACCTGGAGAAATATTGGGTTCCAGCTCCCGCAGACGTTTCTGATCCGTAATAATCTCCAGACCCTCTACACCGTTAGCAATCCCTTTTTGATACAGCTCCTCCAGACCCTGGCTGAAGTTTAGATCATCGCACACCACCAGTGCACCGCATCTTTGATAGGGCACTTTGAGATTTTTACAAAGCTGCTCCATCATACGACTTCCTTCTATATTATAATATGCTTTCCTTGTCCCCGGTATTGCATCAAAGCCGGCATGAACGATACCGCTGTTAGCCTTGGAGGTTCCGCAGCATACATCTTCTGCCTTTTCCAATACGCATACCTTACCCTGAAATCTGGCAAGGCCCCAGGCAGCCGCCGCTCCGGTAACACCGGCGCCGATAATTATCACGTCGAACATCTTCAGTCTTCCTCCTTTGCCCACCCATATGCGCTCTTCACTGCCCTGTTCCATCCACGGATCTTCCGTGCACGTTCTTCCTCATCAATCATCGGCTCAAATGTCCGGTCAATGGCCCAGTTTTTCAGGACCTCCTCCTTGGTTTTCCAATAGCCCACCGCAAGACCCGCAAGATAAGCAGCTCCCATAGCAGTAGTTTCCACACAGCAGGGTCTGCGAACCGGCGCACGACAGATATCTGCCTGAGCCTGCAGGATAAAGTTGTTGGCACTGGCACCACCGTCAACCTTTAAGGTATGAAGGGTAATCCCGGAATCCGCTTTCATGGATTCCAGCACATCATTTACCTGATAAGCCAGTGATTCCAGCGTTGCCCGGATGATATGGTAACGATTGACTCCCCGGGTAATTCCCGTGATGGTTCCTCTGGCATACTGATCCCAGTAAGGGGCACCAAGACCTGTAAATGCAGGCACCACATAGCAGCCATTGGTATCCGGTACCATACCTGCCAGCACCTCTGTCTCTGCCGCACTGCTTACCAGATTCATCTCATCTCTGAGCCACTGGATGGCTGCTCCTGCCACAAAGATGGACCCTTCCAGTGCATAGGTAACTTTTCCGTCCAGTCCCCAGGCAATGGTAGTAACCAGTCCGTTCTTTGAGTAGACCGGTTTTTCGCCGGTATTCATAAGGAGGAAGCATCCGGTTCCATAGGTATTCTTAGCCTCACCGGCCTTGAAGCACGTCTGACCAAAAAGAGCTGCCTGCTGATCCCCGGCAGCACCTCCGATAGGAATCTCACCGCCAAAAAATGCTGCGTCACACATCCCATAGACGCAGCTGGAGGGTTTCACCTCCGGCAGCATACACCGGGGAATATTCAGTTCTTTTAAGATATCCTCGTCCCAGTCCAGCGTCTGGATATTAAAAAGCATGGTTCGGGAGGCATTGGAATAGTCGGTTACATGTACCTTTCCCTTCGTCATCTTCCAGATAAACCAGGTCTCTACGGTGCCAAACAAAAGCTCTCCCGCTTCCGCACGCCGTCTGGCCCCAGGAACATTTTCCAGAATCCAGCGAAGCTTGGTCCCGGAAAAATATGCGTCAATCACAAGTCCCGTCTTTTTTCGAAAGATATCCACCAGACCCTTTTCCTTCAGTGTATCACAATATTCCGAGGTTCTGCGGCACTGCCACACAATTGCAGGACAGATGGGATCTCCTGTCTCCTTATCCCAGACAATCGTTGTTTCCCTCTGATTGGTAATTCCGATGGCTGCAATATCCTCCGCCGATGCGCTGATCATCTGCATGGCTTCCACAGCCACTCCAAGCTGCGTGGACCAGATCTCCGACGCATCATGCTCCACCCATCCCGGTTTTGGAAAATACTGGGTAAATTCCTTCTGGGCCACGGAGCACATCTCCCCTTTTTCATTGAACAAAATACAGCGGTTGCTGGTAGTTCCCGCATCGAGAGCCATTATATACTTTTGCATAAAAACCTCCTTGTTCTTCCCCAAATTATCAGCTATATCTAACAAAAATTTTACCACAACCAAAGAAATTTGTCCTGGAAATTCTGTTATTTTCTTTAAAAATTCATATTTCTATGTTACAATAATGTAACTATCCAAATGGATTTTCGAATGTAACTGGTCAGCTACTGAACAGTTACACAATAATTAAAGTTCTGTGGCAACTATTCAGCGTCTGCTGCACCTGAAAGGAGTAGATATTTTGAAAAACTTTGGAAAATTTATGCTGGCATTCGTGCCTGTTATTATGATACTGACTATTTTCTTCGGTTCTGAGATAGTCTCGATTTTGCTTTTTATGGCTGGTTCCTTTATCACCGGAGGGTACGATTCTCTTTTCAGTTCTCTCCAGAATATGATGAATCACACCACTATGCTGACCTTTATTATGTACCTATGCGGAGCAATCCCTGCTGCACTGTGGTATTACTTTGGCTTTTACCGAAAAGGAAAAGCCCTCAGAACAAATACCTGGATACGCCCTTCATCTTTTGGGCTTATCGCATTACTTGGTCTGGGGCTTTACAAGGCCGTAGATCTTCTGATGATCTTCCTCTCGGCAGTGATGCCGCAGGCTATGAAGAATTACTCTGATCTTATAGAGAGTTCTAACTTGGGAGAATTGTCTTTTCTGGCTATTATTACAACAGTTATTCTGGCACCTGTTGTGGAGGAGCTGGTATTTCGCGGTCTGACCCTGCGGTTATTCCGCCGCTCCGGAGTTCCATTTTTTATGGCAAATATTTTACAGGCGGTTCTGTTCGGTCTTTATCACATGAATCTGATACAGGGAATCTATGCCGCTTTACTGGGACTGTTTCTGGGCTATCTGGCAAACCGTTACCGCACCTTGCTTGCCAGCATGACCCTTCATGCAGTGTTTAACTTCTGTGGTACCATACTCACACAGCTTGATGCTGCGCTCTTTCAGAATTTCTTTGTCCAGCTGCTATTGATGATTACAGGTGTTCTGCTTTCTGTGGCAATCATGCACCTGATCCAGAATCAGCAGCCAAAGAAAGCTCCCCAGGCTATGGCCCTGGGAATCCCAAATCTTCGCCAGACTCCTTATGATCAGGTGGAGGGGGAATCCTTTATTTAAAGAACGATAGACAAGCTTCCCTTATTTAGAAAACGATGTACGCTACAGCAGCATAACCAGGGTTCCTGCTGTCAAAAACAGCAGGCCCACGGCTGCATTTCGTGTAAGCTTTTCTTTAAAGACGATGTAAGAAAATGCAATTGTCACCAGAATACTCAGCTTGTCTATGGGAACTACAGCACTTGCAGGTCCCGCCTGCAGGGCACGGTAATAGCAAAGCCAGGAAGCTCCTGTGGCAAGACCGGACAGACAGATGAAAAGCAGCTCCCGGGGTGGGACGTCCTTGATGGTATGCTGTTTTTTGGTGACAAACACTACCACCCACGCCATCGCAAGTACTACGATGGTACGGATTGCAGTTCCAAGATTAGACTCTACGCCTGAGATTCCAACTTTTCCCAGGATGGCTGTCAGACTGGCAAATACAGCAGAAAGAATCGCATAGAAAAACCAGCCTCTCCCCTCTTTTTCCTCTTCCGGTTTCACTTCTTTTTTCTGAATCATCAGACCTGTTCCAATAGAAATTGCCACAATCCCAATTGCTTTCCAGATTCCCACCGGCTCACCCAGAAAAATCAATGCCAGCACAATCGTAAGAACGGTGCTAAACTTATCAATCGGTACCACCTTGTTGACATTTCCAATTGCAAGCGCACGGAAGTAACAAAGCCAGGAGGCACCCGTGGCAAGTCCTGACAAGATCAGGAAAACCAGGGTCTTTTGGGAGATTTCAGATATGGTATTCTGTGACCCCGCCACAAATACCATAATCCAGGAAAAAATCAGCACCACGATAGTACGAATCGCCGTGGCAACATTAGAATCTGTCTTTCGAATTCCACATTTGGCAAGTATTGATGTAATTCCCGCAAATACTGCTGACCCCATAGCAAAGAGTATCCACATATTTTTTTCTTCCCCCACCTTATTTATTTTCGACTCTTTTTATTCCGCTTATCGCATCATTTACTTTGCTGCCTTGTATTCCTCTGCCAGCTTTTTAAAGGCCGGTAAGGCATTTTCAATCTGAGCTGTAGAAACACAATAGGCAATCCGCACATAGCCGGAGCATCCAAAGCTCTCCGATGGTACCACAAGAAGCTCGTACTTCTTTGCGCGTTCGCAGAAAGCATCCGTATCTGCTTCCATAGACTTCACGAAGAGATAGAAAGCTCCGTCCGGATAAACACAGGAATACCCATATTCGGTCAGCGCATGATACAAAAGGTCTCTATTTTTCTTATAGATGCTTAAATCTGACACCTGTCCTGTACAGCGTCTGACCACATGCTGAAACAGGCTTGGAGCACAGACGAAGCCCAGGGCACGTCCTGCACCGCAGACAGCTGCATAAAGCTCCTTTGCCTGCTCCATCTCATCTGGAATCAGCAGATAGCCGATTCGTTCTCCAGGCAATGACAGGGATTTACTATAGGAATAGCAGACAACCGTATTTTTATAGTATTTTGTTATGTAAGGTACTTCTCTTCCATCGTAAACCAGCTCCCGGTAAGGCTCATCTGCGATGAGACAGATGGCATGTCCATAGATCTTTTCCTTCTCCTCCAGCACAGCAGCCAGCTTTTGAATTGCTTCCTCAGGGAAAATCACACCCGATGGATTATTCGGTGAATTAACGATAACCGCTTTTGTATGTTCACTGAAAGCACACTCCAGCTTATCAAAATCAATCTGGAAGGTATCCGGATTCGTATGGACCGGCACAAGCTTTGCTCCGGAGTTTTCCACAAACACACGATATTCCGGAAAAAATGGAGTAAATGTAATAATCTCATCTCCCTCCTCATGTATGGCCTCCAATATAATACGAAGAGACGCCGCTGCTCCGCAGGTCATATACAGATTATCCTGATGAAAATGAGTGCCAAAGCGTTCATTGAGGTTCTCTGCAATTGCCTTCCTTGTCTCCATATCTCCCTGGGCAGAGGTGTAGCCATGCAGGTAGATATCATCCTCGCGCTCCAGCAGTTCCCGGATTGCCTGATGCACACTCTGGGGTGCGGGCACGTTGGGATTGCCAATACTAAAATCAAAAACATGTTCCGGCCCGATCTGGGCTCCCCGCTTCTTACTATATTCAAAAATCTCCCGAATCACCGACTTATGCATCCCAAGTGCCACCATATCTTCTGCTATCATATTCCATCCTCCATTTTTTTGCTTATCTATTATCTAGCCTTAACTTTTCTTTCCGCAGTCACAGTATTACTATTTTCTGTGCCACACCGGATGATATTCCATCTTTTCACCCTGGTATTTTATCGCATGCTTCCAGATCACGATGCCGGATATCAGGATGCATCCCACTACCACTGCCATGTCCGGAACTGTAAATGCTGTATGTATCGCAAATGCTGTGAAGGTAACGATAGACCTTTGCAGATGCGGCGTAATAATAAACACCAGAGAGAAAACCAGATACCAGAAAATCAGGATCTCCAGCGGCTTCCACAGTGGAAGCAGTCCAATCAGGGTTCCAAAGGTGACCGCTATGGCCTTTCCCCCTCCGGACAGACAAAAAATCGGATAAGCATGTCCCAGCACCGGTGCAAGCAGCACCAGGGCAAATGCCATCTGACCTCCAAGCCCTGCCCGCACAGCCATGCTCACCGGTAATGCTCCCTTCGCCAGTTCTCCAAGCAGCGTGACGATTCCAACCGGAATTCCTCCAAATTGAAATGCATTGGCAACACCAGGATTACCGTCATCGCTTAATGCTGTCACATCAACATTACAGAATACCTTTGGGAGAAGATATCCAAAACGGATACTTCCGCAGAGGTAGCCCAGTATGATAAAAAATAAATATTCTCTCAATCAACTTTCACCCTCTCACATCTGCCTTTCCAGGAACTGTTTCATCTCCTGTCTTCTATCGCCTGTTCCAAAAGCTTTACAATATCAAAACCAGCGTTGGCATTTACATGTATCTTCTGCGCCTTTCGCATCATTTCCCTTTTTTCAGTAGAATCCATAAGACTTTCTCCCGCTGCGATTTGATCCGCCACCGTATCGGCAGCCACCGACATACCATGTTTCGTGAAAAAAGCCACATTTTTCGTCTCACATCCAGGAATTGGGGCTGTGTGTACTATAGGAATTCCCTTTACCGCTGCCTCGGTACTGCTCAATCCACCTGGCTTTGTAAAGATCACATCACAGGCCTCCATATAGACAGCAACATATCTGGTAAATCCCAGCACATGGACATTGGGATTCTTAAAGAACTGCAGCTTCATGGCATATTCTCTCTTCTTGTTGTTGCCACATATAATAATCAGCTGCTCCCCTCTGGTACACTGACTGGCCAGCTGCCCGGCAAACAGATGAATCTTGCCAAAGCCCATGCTTCCGCTCATCAGCAGATATGCGGGTTTATCCGGCGGCAGCTGGCAGACACCTCTTGCCTTCTCCTGCTTTGCCTGCGTCATAAAATCAGGATGCACAGGTATCCCAATCGGTATAATCTTTTCCCGTGGAATCCCATATCCTGCAAACTCGGAAATCAGATCCTCATGGGGAATCACGTAATAATCGCAATTCGTCTCTTCCCAGAACGGAATACAGGTATAGTCCGTGGCAATGGCGATCACCGGAAGCTTCAGCCCATACTTTTTCTTCATATAAGTAAGTGTTTCTGCCGGATACAGATGTGGTGTGACAATCGCATCAAACTGCTGTTCCTGCAAAAGCTTCCAAAGAGGCTTCGCCAGCAGCTTGTTAGCCAGATACACCGGGGACTTTCTTTTGTCAGAGCGGATAGCCTCCCCCGCACGGTACAAGAGGCCAAATGCCCGGGGAGTGTATTTTACCAGGTTCACGTAAGCACCGCCCACGACCTTCGTTGTACCCCGTCCGCGAAGCGCCATCATGTCAAGCAGCTCCGCCTGGTGTCCCCTTCGTTCCAGACAGGCCTTCACTGCACGCCCTGCTGCGTTGTGACCTTCACCGGTATTGCAGGATAAAATCAATATTTTCATAGCTGTCCCTTTTCGCCTTCCTTACTTTTGTTTCCTATGGCTCATTATAATAACTTTCCATAAAGAAGTAAAGGGCTGTACATGCTGCTTTTTGGGGAGGACTCAGTGGTTTTTCTTCCATTCTTTGATCTGCTCCAGTCGTCTGCGGTACTCTTTCTCCTCCCCTTCCCCTGCAGGATCATAATACTGTGTGCCAAGAAGAGAATCCGGCAGACACTGCATATTCGTCAGCTTGTCTTGGGTATCATGGGCATACTGATAGCCCTTTCCATAGGAAAGATCCTTCATCAGACCTGTGGGCGCATTACGAATTACAAGGGGAACCGGCTCCGCCAATTGCCGGACCGCATCTGTCCTGGCATGTTCATAAGCCATATAAAGAGAATTTGACTTGGGTGCCAGAGACAGATACACTACCGCCTGAGTCAGATGCACCGAGCATTCCGGCATCCCGATAAAATGACAGGCCTGATAAGCCGCCACCGCAATTTCCAGTGCCCTGGGATCTGCCAGCCCCACATCCTCACTGGCAAACCGTGTCACTCTCCGGGCAACATACAGTGGATCCTCCCCTGCTTCCAGCATTCTTGCCAGCCAGTAAACGGCTGCATCCGGGTCGGAATTTCGCATGGATTTATGCAGTGCAGAGATCAGATTATAGTGCTCCTCTCCGTTCTTATCATAAAGCAATGACTTTTTGGAAATACACTGCTCCAGTGTTTCTTTTGTCACTGTCACCGTTCCTGCGCTATCCAGATCACCATTTAGGATCACCATCTCCAGTGTAGAGAGGGCATTGCGTGCATCTCCATTGGAAAAGTTTGCAATCATTTCCAACATTTCAGAGGAGATCTGAATCTTCTGATCTCCAAAGCCCCTGGGACTTTTTAATGCCCGTTCCAGAAGACTGGTCAATTCCTCCGTCTTCAGGGCCTGCAGCACAAACACCTTACAGCGGGACAGCAAAGCGCTGTTAATCTCAAAGGAAGGATTCTCCGTGGTGGCACCAATCAGCACGATACTGCCCTTTTCCACAAATGGTAAAAATGCGTCCTGCTGTGCCTTGTTGAAACGGTGAATCTCGTCCACAAATACAATGGTTTTCGATCCCGAGAAACGATTGCTCTCCGCCTGCTGCATCACCGTACGAATCTCCTTAATTCCACTTGTCACCGCCGAGAAGTCGATAAATTCCGATCTGGTATAGTTGGCAATAATACGGGCAAGGGTTGTCTTTCCCACACCTGGCGGTCCCCAGAAAATCATAGAAGAAATCTGATCATTTTCAATCAGCCGCCGAAGAACCTTTCCCTCTCCCAACAGGTGCCTCTGCCCTGCGAATTCCTCCAGTGTCCTGGGTCTGAGTCTCGCCGCAAGGGGCTGCATCACAGAATTACCAAAAAGTGTCATCTGTTCCATCTTCCTTTTCCTCCTGTTTTTGCGGTCCCTTCCTTCACGGGCAGACCAAATCCATTCCCATCTAATATCTGTTATAATTATCTCTCAATTCACACAAAATCACAATACAAAAAACAGGCTTTTCCATAAAAGGTGTGGCCCATGGAATCTGGCTGCCAGATTCCATGGGTCACACCTTTTACGGGAACGCCTGTTTACTTTTCTACTGTTTACTTTTCTACTGCCTCCACTGCGTCCTTCAGGATTGCAAAGGCTTTATCACAGTCAGCCTCTGTCAGGATCAGCGGTGGTACCATACGAATGGTAGATGCACCGATGGCTGTGATCAGCAGTCTGCGGTCAAAGGCTGCATGCTTGACATCAGCGCCGCCAACATGCTCGTCAAATTCTACACCGACTAAAAGTCCCTGCCATCTCACCTCTTTTACATGGGGCAGTCCCTGTAACAGACCTGCGAAATAATCTCCCATCTTCTTTGCATTCCCTGCAAGATCCCGGTCCATCAGTTCATTTACCTCGGCCAGTGCTGCTGCACAGCTGACGGGATGTCCACCAAAGGTTGTTCCGTGGGAACCTGGGGTAAATGCTTTCGCTACCTCGGCAGTTGCGCAGATCGCTCCGATTGGCATCCCACCACCCAGTGCCTTTGCCATAGATACAATATCCGGTTTTACACCATAATTCATGTAGGACATGGGTGCTCCAGTTCTGCACCATCCGGTCTGAACCTCATCCAGAAGAAGTAGCATCTCATTCTCATCACAAAACGTCCGAAGACCCTTCATAAATTCCGGTGTTGCAGGGTGCACACCACCTTCACCTTGTACTGGCTCAATCATAATTGCAATTGTGTTTTTTGTGCAGGCTGCTTTAAAAGCTTCCAGATCATTATATTTGGCATAGGTAAATCCGGGAACCATGGGCTTAAATCCGATCTGGCATCCATTATCCGGCTGTCCTGTAGCGGACATTGCACCGTAGGTTCTTCCGTGAAAACCATCCCGGGCAGTGACAATGTTATATCTTTCCGGACCATACTTCTCAACACCATACTTTCTTGCCATCTTGATCATGGCTTCATTTGCTTCTGTACCACTGTTCTGATAAAAGATCTTGTCCATACCGATGGTTGTACAGACCTTTTCTGCCAGTAATGCCTGAGGGATCGTGTATGGATAGTTAAATGTGTGCATAATATCTGACACCTGATCCTTAATGGCTGCAACTACTTTTTCATTACAGCTTCCTGCACTGTTAACTGCGATGCCGGCATAAAAGTCAAGATAACCCTCTCCATTCTCATCGTAGATATACATGTCCTTTGCAGTTTCAGCCAGCAGATCAAAGCGCTCGTAGGTATCAATCATATACTTATCCACTAATGCCTTAATATCTTCCTTTGTTTTTCCACAATCCTTCAATCTCATCCTGTTTTTCCTCCTTGAAATAAAATAAGCGATGATGGCATCCCCTGAGTAGGGATATGAACCATCATCGCTTCATGTTTATACTTGCTGTTTATTTATGAGTGAAGTATACTGCCTGTGCATTATATTGTCAATATTTTTTTTATTTTTCCATTTTCCTGCACTTACGGAAGTGGATGTCCCGCTGCAAGATACAGACCATACCACTCTTCCCGTGTCAGTGCGATATCCCCTGCTGCTATGATTTCCTGCAGTCTCTTTTCATTCGAGGTTCCTGCGATAATCTGCATATTGGCCGGGTGTCTCAGGATCCAGCTGGCTGCGATGGCTGTATCACTAACCTGATACTTTTCTGCCAGAACTTTAATCTTTCCGTTCAGCTCTGCGTAATCCTCACTTCCAAGGAATACCCCTCTCCATGCCGGCATCTGAAATGGTGACCATGCCTGAATCGTAATATCATGCAGTCTGCAGTAATCCAGCACACTGCCATCATAGTCGACAGCACCTGGTGTCTCCATGTTGACTTCCAATCCATTTGCCACCATGTTCGATACCGGAATACTAAACTGCAGCTGATTCACCAGCAGTGGCTGCTTCACATATTTTTTCAGCAGCTCCATCTGCATGGGTTTCTCGTTGGACACGCCAAATGCACGTACCTTTCCACTCTGCTGCAGCAGATCAAAGGCCTCTGCCACTTCCTCCGGCTCCATCAGAGCATCCGGTCTGTGCAAAAGTAAAATATCCAGATACTCCATCTGCAGACGCTGCAGAATTCCATCTACTGACCGGAGAATATGCTCCTTGGACAGATCATAAAGACCCTGTCTAATTCCACATTTGGACTGAATAATCATATCTTCTCTTTTCAGGGATGAATCTGCTTTACATGCAGTTCCAAACACTTCCTCACATTTTCCTGCGCCGTAAATATCTGCATGATCAAAGAAGTTTGCTCCCTGCTCCATAGCTGTGTGAATATAATGAGTCATATCCGCTGTGCTTAACTCTCCCAGACGCATACATCCCACTATAACTGACGGTACTTTCCTTGTACTTGCTCCCAATGTAATCTGTTTCATGTGTAACCCCACTTTCTTATTAAGTTTCTCTGCTGCAGTCCCGCTAAATGACCACGTTTCAATTATACTTAATATATCCTGTGGTGTAAATAGAAGATATATGCCGGTGTCAAAAAATAAAGTACACCAGAAATTCCAGTCGTTCTTCTCCATAATTACAATATTCATGTTCCTTGTCCGAGTGAAAGCAAAAGCCATCCTTCTCCTGGATGGTGTACCGTTCGCCAGACAGTTCTATAGTCAGCTCGCCTCTTGTCACACTGATATATTCCTCTGTATGTTCTCCATGTGCACCGGAGAGATACTTCTTCCCCGGCTCCACTTCTATCTCATAGATCTCGAATCTTCGATCTGTTTCATAAGGAAAGCAGGTATATACCTGATATTGTCCCGAAAGCTCCTTGGTGGGAATCATCTTAGAACGCTGCATCTGATAGCCGGAGACCTTCGGTGCTGTGATCAGCGTATCAAATTCAACTCTCATTCCGCTGACAATACGCCCCAGTGTACCGATAGTGGGATTCGCTTCCCCTCTTTCAATCTGCGCAAGCATGCTCTTGCTGACACCGGTCTGCTCTGCCACCATATCCAGGCTCATATTTTTAGATTTACGAATCCCCTTCAAGTTAATCGCTATATTTTTTGATAAATATTCCATGGCTTACCTCCTGGTATTTTTCGTAAGGGTTTTATAAGTTCTTTTCTTGTCTATACGCAAAAGAGGATAGCAGCCAGATGGCTTCTATCCTCTTTGATGTTTTGTATGTTACCGCTTTTTGTGTCATTTGTCAACGGTTTTCTCCCGCTTTCTCTTTGTCATCAGTCCTCCGATACGCCCTGTCTCCTTTGCTGTCAGGGTTTTCCAGCCGTGCTCCAGCACCCGGTCCAGGAGTCCCAGTTCTCCGGCAATCTCGTATTTCAAACTTTCTTCTTCTGTAAGATTGTTCAGGTTAATTCTTTTCTCTTTGTTCAAAAAGGCCACACTCCCTTCACTGAAAGTATAGCCGTGTTAAAAAAATCTATTCGCAGCTATTTGGGAATAATAATTGCCGCAACGATGTACGCCAGAATTCCTGAGCCGCCAAGGCAGCTGAATAGTACCCAGCCAAGACGTACCAGCGTAGGATCAAGGTTAAAATACTCTGCGATTCCTCCGCATACGCCGCAAATCATATAATTGGTAGATGAACGATATAATCTCTTATTGTTATCCATAATAAAATCCTCCTTTATTAGCAGTTGCATGGATCATGCATATCCTGTTTAAAAATCAATCTTGATGGTTCCGATTCCGCAGTCCGCATCCACACTGCGGCTGCCTCCATTATGCTCCATATCGTGGTCAAACATACCGTAGGATTCTTCCCCGAACTTTATCGTCCCGGCGCCACATTCACCATCGAAGGAATAATCGGAAGCTTTCCCCGCAAGGGTTGCTGTAATCTTCCCTGCATCACAGGAAAAATCAATCTCCTTTGCATCCAGCAGAGCAAGGGTGATACTTCCTGCACCCACGCTGATGTCCGCCTGATCAGCTGTAATCTTTTGGGATACGGACATGACTCCTGCCTGAACCTCGGCATCCAGTTCATCTACATACAGACTGTCAAGCTTCATGGTTCCGGCTTTCACCAGAAGTTCAGCTTTGTCAAACTGATAGTTCACCGGTACGTCGATAAGAATCACCGGTGCTTCACCGGGCGCTTTTTTAACACTTCTGTCTGCTATAATCAGTTTATCACCAGATTGTTCAGCTGAAAAGGTCTTTTCATCCGTTTTTTGTGCGTGCACCGTAATTGATTTTCCATTTGTTGACTGAATCTTAAGCGTTCCGTAGCGGATATCAATTTGCAGTTCCCTGATGTCTGAATAAGAATAGGTTTCTTCGTCTTGTGCACTGTCAGATATGTCCGCTACATCGCCTGTCTCTTCAAGCTCTGTCGTTTCCTCATCGTCTCCTGTTCCAACATGGAAAGGACCGATGCCAATGCTGGTGCTTCCAACCCGAAATGGTCCAAAGTTAATCTGCTCATGAAGCTTGTTCTGATCAATACCAAGCACCGCACCGGTAATCAAAGCACAGACTCCAAACACCACCAGCACACCACACAGAATCCACATCACTCTTTTCCATACTTTCATGACTGATCACCGCCTTCCCTTTGACTCTGACCATGATGCGTAATACGAGAAATCAGATTTACAACAAGCCTTACAAACCACGGCAAAACTTTAAATGCAAGCCATACAACGAACAACAGGAGTAAAATCCCCACCGCAAGGAAAAGACAGCCGATTCCAATCGCCGCAAGCCCTGTTCCCGGCGAAGTCAAAAGAATCACACATCCCCTGACAATGCTGATCACACCACCGGTAAAAAGTCCGATGCAGGCTCCGAATATCCCGAAAGCACCGCCAAGCAGCCCACCTGCAATACCAAAGACACCACCCAGTGTCCCCGCAAAAATCGGTGCTGCAAAGATGATAAGAATAATAATCAGAACCCATCCGCCGACACCTCTTCGGTGTCTTACTGGCCGCTGATAGAAGTTATCATGTCCTGTACCTGTATTCGTTTCATCCTTTTCACTGGTATTTGAGGCATTTTCACGGGCAGCGCTGCGTCTGCGGTCCTGCTCTGCTTTCCAGGAACGTGCTTTATCGGCTGCTGCCTCTGCGAATTCGGAAGCAGAGGTTCTTTTTCCTTCCTGCTGTCCGGAAGAAGTTCCATAGCGTGCCGGCGTCTGAGCATGCTCAGCAAACCTTGTTTCCTGATAACCATTTTCCGTATACTCTCCATCCTGAGATGCCTCTGCACCATTCTGATATCCTGCACGGATCAGAGCTGCCACTCTTCCCGGACTTCCCAGTTCACGAAGTACCTCTGCCTCATGCTCATTTCCTGCTTCATCAAAATAGTCATTGTAATAATCTAAAGCATCCTGTCTTTCCTCATCCGGCAGATTATAGAGCAGGCGTTCCAGCTGTCCCATAAATTCTACTCTGTTCATGCAAATGACCTCCCCTCATCAAATAACTTCGAGATCTTTCCGGAGTAGCTCTTCCACTCCATCTGATACAATCGAAGCTGCACCTCGCCTTTCTCCGTTAATTTGTAATACCTCCGGTTTCTTCCACCGAATTCCATATCGTAAACCATCAGACAATCATCCTTTTGCAGCCGCCGCAGCACCGGGTAAAGAGTGGACTCTGATACGTCCAGGGCCAAACGTACATCCTGCGTAATCTTGTATCCATAAGTGCCTTCTTTTTCCCGAGATACAACCGAAAGGACAATTGCGTCCAGCAATGCTGCACCTGTATTAAAAACCATATAATCGCTCCCTTCTGTTCAAGAGTCAGCACGTTATTTCCTGTGCTATATTATATGTTGTATAATATTGTATTTTTGTCATAAAGTCAATAGTCTTTAAGATATCTTAAGAAATAACTTTAACAGGAGCCGTCGCCCTTGTGCGCTTTTTTTCTCCATAGCAGCACACCACCAAGTGCTGCTGCGCAGATAAGAACTGCGAGCATTCCTGTGATCTGCGTCGCATCCCCTGTCTTTACGGGTGCAGTTACTGTCTGATCCGGAGTTTTCACTGGCTTTTCTGTGGGTGTTGTTGTGGGTGTTGTTGTGGGTGTTTTTAGCTTTTCAATCCATACTGTCTGCGCTTCATCCTTAAGATCCCTGTGCGATGCTATCACGCTTCCGCCATGAAGCAGGTCCTCAAACACCACTATAGTTTCCCCCGAAACCTTTCTTCCATCAAAGCTATAGGTCACCTCTACGCTGCCCTCGGCCTGTTCCGCTGTAAATGCTGCTTCTGCCGTGACATTTTTTCCGTCAATCTGTATCGGTTCCCCGGTTTTCTGATTCATCAGTATTCCCTTTACCAGATATTCACCGGCGATAAGATTGCTGTAAGAGACGGTATCAATCAGGGTTGTCTGCTCCACCGCCGCTACCTGCTGTCCTCCTGTTTTCTGATCCTTTGCCATAGTCTGAAGCTTCGGATAGAAGATGGTCTGGGCGGCATCGTTGATATCTCCATGAGCAGCTACGTGAAGAACTCCATCATAGATATCCTCAAACACAACCACAGTTTTTCCCTGCAAAGTGGAAGCATCAAAGGTAAAAACTAATTCTATACTTCCTGTGGGTGCCTCCGGAAGAAAGGTTTTTTCTGCTGTAACCGGTTTTCCATCTATCTCCAGTGCTTCCCCTGTCTCCTGCATCATCAGGACACCCTTTACGGTATATTCCTTTCCGGGTGTCAGCCCTGTATAACGCACTTCGTCACAAATCTTTGTCTTTGCTGTGACAGCTCCCATATGGTCACCGGTTGTGGGATCCGCCGCATTTGTTTCTATCTTTGGTACATATACCGTCTGAGCTTCGTCCTCCAGATCGGCATGAACCGCCTCTGTAATCCCCTTCCAGTAAAGAGTTTCTCCCGCAACCAGAGTACTTCCTGCCAGGGCGGAGGCATCAAAGGTGAAGCTTAACTCTACCATACCCTTTGGCTGATCCGGCGTAAATGTCTTTTCTGCTGTAACCGGCGCTCCGGCAGATTCCAGTGGTTCACCGGTTTCCTTCCTCATCAATACACCCTTTATGGTGTACTCACGTCCTGCAGTCAGATGATCGTAGGCAACCTGATCCACCACCACTGCCTGCTCTCTGGCACGGACAGTCTTCGTCCCAGATTCCTGATCCACAGCAGTGGTATGCAGGTCAATTGTATAATTCGTTAAGGTTCCCAGCTGCACCACCATACTTTCCTGGGAAACCGCAAACTCCAGCTCCAGAAGATCCTTTCCCTGGTTTGCCGCACACTGCAGTTCCTCCAGAATATAGGTATCATATGGAAGCGCACCAAGCTGATCCTGTGGTTTCCCACTGCCAAACCAGATTCCATCGGCGCTGCTGTTTCCTTCGTTGGTATGAAGTGTATGCGCAATCGCCCCTGTAGATACCACACCTTCCTGGTTTGAAAAAACCTTATGAGTTTCTCCTGTTGTTTTAGATGTAATGATAAATGGAATCTCCGCCATAGGATTTCCGGTGCTCTGATCCGCTTTTTTAAACTCCAGATCTCCCCTTATCACCTGCTCACGGACAGCTTTCTCATCGGTATCCGGCAGATTCTCTACAACTACTGAAGTCCCTGATTGCAGCAGCATATTGGATGTATATACTGTTTCATTTAGCACATATCCCTGTGGAGCTTTGGTCTCCCGGATCGTGAGTATACCGATAGGAAGAACAACGTTTCCATCGATGGTAACAGAAGAAAAATCATCACCGCCCACCCGGTAGGTGTCCTTCAGTTCAATCCGTCCCTGGGCATCTGTTTTCATAACCCAGGTGTATTTGGCTTCTTTTCCTTCTTCTTCAGGATCCTCATCCCCGGAGACATCATAATATTTCACCGTATACTCTGCCCCTTCCAGGCTGGCGCTGCCCTGAGGTGTGTCTGTTTCCGCATCCTTTTTCATCAGCAGAAGCTGTACTGCTGCCGTGCCGGGAATCTCCTGTACACTGACCTGGGCAGTGCTATCTGCTGTTACTGTTACACTGTACACCTGTTCATCCCTCAGGTATCCCATAGGCATCTGTATTTCTTTTACGTAATAGGTACCGATTTCAACATTCACAAGATTTGCAGTACCGGTGGCATCCGTAGTAAGGGTTCCAATCTGACTGGTGCAGCCAGCGTCCGAATAAACACCATATTGCGCTCCCTCCAGACTGTAACAGCTGTTTCCTTCGGTAATAGATGGGTTAGCAGATACCTTGGTCAGCTGGATATTTCCATAAGATTTATTAGCTAATTTATAGACCTTATAGGAAACTACATCCTTGAATTCCACCTTTCCTTCCACCCCGGAGATTCTGTTATGGATCGGTGTTCCCTCGATGGTATTCGTATGACTGGAGTTTGAGGAATGCCAGAACTTATCATCGGAGGAACTGTCTCCCCAGAAAATACCGCAGTGAAAATCATAGTAGTCGCTGGTTCCGATCTTCGCCGGATCACAGTAGATCCAGAGGATATCGCCCTTTTCCAGATAACCGGAGCTTAACATTTCCTCTTTGGAGCCAAATTCCCGCACCTCGAAGTTTCCTTCTCCGCCAAAATGATTCAGCGCCTTCGTCCAGGTAGGCTGACTCCTTAACACCTCGCTGCAGGGAATCCACTCTTTATTCTGCGTTGCCACTGCATTCAGCACATACCACACGAATCCGGTACACTGCATCCCCGTCCCCGGCACAGGATCCATCACCTGGTAGGGCGTATTTAAAAATAATGTTTTATTTGCATTCAGATAGTTCACCAGGGCCTCTCTGGTGAATCCAAATGTATCTGAAAAGGTGAGCCTGGCTGCCCGTGAAGATTCCGCAGCATAACTTTCCACCAGTCCAGGTGCCGGAGCACCCGAGGCTACTGTGGATGTCATAGGCGTTGTAGGTTCCTCACTGGCGTCCTCAGGCAAAACCTCCTCCTGTTCTTCCATTCCTGCCTGATTTTCTGCTTCTTCCCCATATGCGGGAAGAGAAAAAAGAATAGCAGAAAGACTAAGCAGCATAGCTGTCAAAAATGCAATACTTTTTCTAAATTTATGTTTTCTCATCATAGTTATCGCTCCTGTTTTATTTTTCTGATTATTTTGCCAGATAGTACTTTGATTGTTACTCGAACAGAGACTGCCACTTTTCGTACATCAGAAACTAAATAACCGGACAGAAATCTAGACAAGCTTCCTGTGGCAGGTATTTAGGAAACGATGTACCAGCGTGTAACAGCCCACAAAAAATGCGCAAATCTGCTGAATCGTTACGTTACTTTTTCATAAATCAATGGGAAACTCCGGTCAAGTGACCGTCAGATATTACTTGAATACGATATTGTATAGAGACAACATCGGACAACTTGAATTTAGCATACATTTTCTTATTCGTCAACACTATTTTATACAAAAACCAACAGCCCTGCACCCCAGGCAGTCTGTCTGTTGTCAGAATATAACAACCTTATGCAGACTGCTTACGTTTTGCAAAATCTGTTGGTTTTAAACAGTCGCTGCTCCGTCCGTCTAGGGCTCGCAGCGCAGAATCTTTCCCAGTGTCACGGAATAAATCAACATTTCTCTGACTGGTTTTCCTGTGAGCTGTATCAAAGCTTTTCGGTAATACTGCAGCTGTTTCTGATATCTTTCTACCAGCTCGCGACCGGTACCATCTGTTACACGGTCCGTCTTATAATCTACGATAATCAGAGAACCTTCCTCTTCAAAATATGCATCTATGATTCCCTGCACCAGAATAGTTTCCTCCTCGGGCCAGCTCTCGTTCGCCTGGACAGCTGGGATCTGAATCACAAATGGCTGCTCTCTCTTTAACGTTTTTTTGTATGCCGCCTGCTGCATCCGCACCCCAAGAGGCGTCTCCAGGAAATCAAAAAAGTCCTGAAAGCGAATCGCAGAGACATCCCTTTCCGCTATTTTTCCTTGTCTCACCATGGCATCTGCCTGCTCCTTCAGCGTTTGAAGTACGGCATGTTTGCCCTCCTTCATCACCTGAGAGATGGACTGATAGTCCATACATTCAAACATGCGATGATACACGCTGCCTCGGGCAGCGCCATGCTGAACGCTGTCCTCTTCCTGCATGAACTTAGGAATCAGAGGAACAATATCCGGCTCAAAAAAGAGTTCCTGACCCGGCTCTTCTTCCCCGGCTTTTTTCAGTTCCGATACCGTCATTTTCACAGGAATTGCTGCAAGCTTTTCATAGGGATATTCGTAAGAAAATCTTTTTTCCAGCTCTCCTGCAAGGGATTTATCCCCTCCTGTTTCTTCATCCCAGGCAAGCAGCTGCTCCTTTTGCATCGTCTGGCCAATCCGTTGATCCATCTCTTCCAGTGCCAGATTGCCGGGGGTAAGAACGTGGATTTTAATGCGGGAGGGATCCTGATAACACCAGGTGTTTTTCGGATTTTCCATCTGATAATATTCCTCCAGGGCATCAAAGCAGTGGTGTCCCACCAAAGCCGGAAGAATCCAGTCCATATAAGACTTTGCACCTGCCAGAGCGGAAAATGTCAGGTGCCCTTTCTCATCCCGCATTACATGGCTGCAGGTATCTCCCCACTTGTCAGCCTTTCCAAGAGCAGTCAGTATCAGTTTTTCTTTGGCCCTGGTGAGAGCAACATACAGCACACGAAGCTCCTCGCTCAAGGTCTCCTGGGTCATCTGACTGGCAATTGCCCGTTTCAGCTGAGTGGGTGTCTTGCTGCGAAGGTTCACATCCACCAGGTCCATTCCGATCCCAAGCTCCGCATGCATCAGCACGGAGGCATGGCTGTCCATAAAGTTAAACTGCTTCCCCAGACCACACACATAGACCACGGGGAATTCCAGTCCTTTACTCTTATGAATACTCATCAGACGCACCGTATCCGCAGTCTCTCCGTAGATATTCACCTCCCCAAAGTCCACCTCGTACTTTTGAATCTGCTCCATGTAGCGAATAAAATTAAACAGCCCGCGATAACTGGTTTTCTCGAATTCTATGGCTTTTTCTACCAGCATCTGCAGATTCGCCTGTCTCTGCTGTCCACCTGGCATCACTGCCGCACAGGCACCATAACCAGTCTCTTCCAGAATCTCCTCCAGAAGTTCGTGAATGGTGGTGTAGGTAATCCGGCTTCGGATATCACGAAGCTGGGCAAGAAATTTTCTCAGCTTTTCCTGCAGCTTTTCATCGGCTCCAGCCTGCTCGTAAGCCTCACAGGCAGCGTAGATTTTTCCCTCCGGAAAGCTGCTTCGAATCAACGCCAGCTCCTCTGCATCGAATCCTCCAATCGGCGAATGAAGTACCGCTGTAAATGGAATCTCCTGCAGCGGATTATCACAGATGTGAAGATAATTCATAACGGTTTCCACTTCAACCGTGGAAAAATATCCTGTCTTCGAGGTTGCATAGGCTGGTATTCCCTGGCTTTGCAGCACCCGGGAAAAGATGTCTGCCCACTCACTGACGGTACGAAGCAAAATCACACAATCCCGGTATTTTGCCAGACGCATGGAACCCAGATCCTTATCCCAGACCTGCTTGTGACCTACCACACCTCGCATGTGCTGGGCCACCGCCATGGCTTCTGTCTCAATCATCTCCGCCTTGCTTTTTTGATCTTCAAACTCCGGAGAATTCTTGTCAATCAGCAGTACTTCCGTCTCCAGGAAGGAATCATCCTGCGAATCAGGATAGTCGGCACCGGGGTAAAGTGCCTCACTTTCATCGTACTCAATTCCACCCATTCCCCCCATCATCAGCTGCCGAAACAGATAGTTTGTGGTATGAAGAATATTCTCCCTGCTTCGAAAGTTTTTATGGAGATCAATCCTCTGTTCAGGGGCATCCTCCTGAGAATAAGCATGTTGTTTTTCCAGAAAAAGCTGAGGCTTTGCCATACGAAATCCATAGATACTCTGCTTTACATCCCCTACCATAAATCGGTTATTGATGCCATCTTCTACCCTGGATACAGCCTTTAACAGATACTCCTGGATATAATTACTATCCTGATATTCATCAATCATAACCTCCCTGTAATGCTGGGAAAGCTCTCTTGCTGCATCTGTACGCACATAGGAATCTCCCTGTTTTTCCACCAGAATCTCCAGGGCAAAATGCTCCAGATCCGAGAAGTCCATGAGATTTTTTTCTCTCTTTTTCTCCGCAATCCGCTGCATAAATATCGTTGTAAGCTCTACCAGTTCCTTCACCGGTTCCTGGCATTGACACATCTGTTCCATAATCTCTCGTGAGGAAAGGGGAAAGCGTTTCTGTGCCAGCTCGGAGATGATTTTCTTTACCTCATCCCTCTGTTTTTTCACTTTTTCCTTTAATGCGGGATCTACAGAATCATCTTTTTTTCGTGATAATGCCTGAAATTTTGACTGAGTCAAAGCCTCCACAAAACTATCATAATCATCGATATGAATCAATTTTTCTATCAGAGCAGCATCTGATTCCAGCATCTCCAGATACATATGAGGACCACCGGACATCTCTGCCAGCTTCTGGTTTTGTCCTGTCAAAAGCCTGGCTGCTACCAGCTCCAGATGCGCCTGCTCCAGCTGCAGCTGCACCCAGGGAATCTCCGAAAAATCCTCAAAATTCCCCGGCTCATATAGCTTTAGACAACGCTTCAGCCACTCACTGGGATAAGGGTCACTGAGGGCAAAGTGATAAAGACGCAGCACAAGACTTTCCAGCTGTTTATCACTTTTTCCCGGCGCTATCTGTTCTGTAAAGTTTAGAAAGCTCTCTGATTTTTCCTCGTAAGTGTCCTCTAAAACCTCATTTACAACATCGGCCTCTAGAAGCTTCATCTCCCCTTCATCTGCAATCCGATACACCGGGTCCAGGTCGATGGTGTGAAAATAATTCTGGATTACATAGCCGCAAAATCCGTCAATCGTAGTAATCTGCGCATGATGAATCAGGGCACTCTGCCTCTGCAGATGCTCATTTTCCGGATCTACCAGAAGTTGATCCTCCAGGGCTTTACGGACACGTTCCTTCATCTCTGCCGCTGCCGCTTTTGTAAATGTTACTACCAGCAGTTCATCAATATTGACGGGATGTACCGGATCCGTAACCATAGCCAGAATTCTCGCTACGAGCACTGCGGTTTTACCTGAACCCGCCGCCGCACTGACCAGAATATTCCGGTCCCGCAGGCTGATCACCTGCTCCTGCTCCTTTGTCCACTTCATACCCACAGCTGTCACACCTCCCTGCGCATCTTCTCCAGAATTACTTCCTGATCTTCTTTTTTCAGTTTCCGGAATTCATAGCCGTCCACCCGTTCATCAAAGCTGCAGATCCCATGATAAGGACAGAACCCGCAGGCATCCTTTTTCTCCGTCTGATAGGGGGATACCTCTGCATTTCCTCTCAGGATCTCTCCTCCAAGCTCTTTGATCTTATGATTCACAAAGCTGGACAGTGTTGTAAAATCCTCTTCTGCTGCCACATGAGAATAGCTGGATAAAGCTCCACTTTTTGTATAGCCTACCGGAATCACGGAAGAGCTGATTCCCGCTCCCAAAGTACTGTCCATCAGCTCCACAACCTCCGGCTCTGCCCTTACCAGACCATCCGGTTTCAAGGTTCCAAGCAGCTTTTGCTCCAGGACTTCCCTGCTTTCCTGCTTCTCTCTTGTCACAAGAGGATCATTGATTTTATAATAGAAAATTCCCGCCGGCTCCACTGTTTTATCCGGTTGTTTTTTCTGCTGCCATTCCATGGCTGCATTCATATAAACCACCAGCTGCAGCTGCAGTCCGTGATATAATTCCACCAGATCCAAAGAGGTATTACCCGACTTATAATCGATGATTTTCACATAAACCTTATCATCCTTTTCGCAGAGATCCACACGGTCAATCCGTCCCCGAAGCTTCAGTTTCACATCCGGAGACAGATCAAAGTTTACTGCATCCAGACGTTCCTCCATGGCAAAGGATACCTCAAAGCCTCCCGGCTCAAACGCTCCAGCCTGTACCTGATTCTGCAATGCCCAGACAGTTCTTCGCAGGATACGCTTGACTCTGGCGATGAGATAAGCATTACGGCTGCTGCTGTGCAGAATCGTGTTACCGTAATCGTGCACCAGTTCCTCCACACATTCGTCAATCAGCTCTTCCCTGACATCCTCCTCCAGATCACGCCACTTCAGTCCCTTTTCATTCATTTTATTAGAAAAATGTTCCAGTGCCTCATGCATGATGTTTCCCATATCTGCCCCTGTGAATTCATAGGTCTGACGCTGGGAAAGCTGAAGTCCATACTTTAAAAAATGTGCAAAAGCACAGGCTGCAAACTGCTCCAGCCTGGTGGCGGAGTTCACCAGCTCATTTCCATACAGAGCTTTTGCCACTGCTGCGCTGATAACATCCTTTGGATTATGGTAATAAGCAGCCTCCACCAGACGCAGAAGCTGAGCGGAAAATCTGGAATCCTTACGGTACCATCGATACAGTTCTTTCCACAGTGCTTCCTCCTCCGGCATGGTTCCATCCACAATTTCCCGTAGTTTTCCAATCATTAGTTCCAGTGTTCCCTCCGCAGTTTCTATCCTCAAAAGTGGATCCTTCTCCTGCTCCCAGTCCCGGACAGCAAGCTTTGGAAACTGCTTTCCCACCAGTGTAATCAGATAAGCGGGAAGCAGTGCCGTCCCCTGGCTGGAGGCTTTGCTGTAAGAAAGATACAGTTTTTCGGAGGGTTTTGTCATGCTCAGATACAGGTAAAAACGCTGCATATACATCTCAATTCTTGCAGTGGGTGCAAGCTGATCTGCCTCTGCTTTGCCGCTTAAAAACTCCCGGTCTAGCTCTGATAAAATGCCTGCTTTGTTCACCGGTTTTGGGATAATTCCGTCATTGATTCCCACAAAAAACAACACCTTAACAGCCTTTAGTCGTGTACGTTCAATGTCTCCAATCAGTACCTGATCTGCCGAAGGAGGAATCACTCCAACCTGGGCCTCCAAAAGACCTGCCTCCAGTATCTCCTGATAATGCCGAGCACTCATCTGCTCCTCACCCAGAACCTCCCCCAGTTTGTCAAGCAGTCCCATCACAATCCCGTAGATCTGTGCATATTCCCGGGAAAGTGCTGTGGCGCCCTCCCTTTCGAAGCGTTCCTCCATCACCTTCAGCTTCTTTTGTATCTCATTTTTGCAGATAAAATCATACAGTACCTTCGTTCTGGCTGATACCGTAAGATTTCTCCCCGAAAACCCCTGGGCAAACTCCTGCAGCTCCTCCGCCAACGTCTGACGCATGGCGTTTACAACCAGAATACGATCCGGATCCATCCCGTGATAGGTGCGTATCCAGGGCTGATTATACTGCTTCCATCCCCGTATTCCCAGTGCAATTACATAATTTTCCAGTTCATCAATCTCTTCAGGCTGCAGGGAAGTCAGTCCACAGCGCAGAAAGCGAAACATGGCATCATAGGAAAATCTCTGTGCCCCAAGATCCACTGAGGCCCGGACAAACTCCACAAAGGGATTCAGAAGCACCGAGTGTTTTTCATCGATAAAGCAGGGAATTCCATAGCGTGCAAACAGCTGTCTTGCCCCATGCCCATAAGTGGGAAGATCCCCGGTTACCACAGCAAAATCCTTATAGCGATATCCTTCCATCCGCACAAGACGGTGAATCGTCTGTGCTGTCACCTCCATCTCCTTTGTGGGGTTTTCACACACCCACATCTGAATCTGATCCTGCTCCCCGGTAAATGTCTTTGCGTGGTAACGAAACAGATTCTCTTCCAAAAACTGCAAGGCTTCTGTTCCCGCATATCTGCTGTTTGGACTGTGGGTAAAATGACAGGGCTCCTCAATCTCTACCTGAAACTGCCTGCACAGTTCCAAAAGCTTATGAATCATCTTTTTTGACATAGAAAAAAGACGGTGGGGACCGTCATAGGCATAAGCATCTTCTCTGTTATCGATGGTAACGGTAACCATAACCTTCCTGCAAAGACGCAAAAGCTGACCTGCAACCTGATTCTGAATCGGTGTAAATCCTGTGAAGCCATCCAGCAAAACCACACTGTTTTTCAGCTTTTCCGACTGCTCAATCCGCTCACAGAGCACATCCAGAACTTCCTCTCCGGTGATATATTTTCCCTGGAGAAACTCTGTAAAGCCCTGGTATATCTTCCGCACATCCTGTAATTTACAGGCCAGCAGCGGTTTATCCCTGGCATCCAGAATCCACTCCTCCAAAAGTGCATCGTCCACCTGATACTGCATCAGCTCCGACAGCAGGGATTTCATCTGCGCTATGGAACCGGTCCGCTGCAGATTCGATCCCAGCACAGTAAGCTCTTTTTGCTTTTCCTGTACGACTCTCTGCAGCACCAGACTCTTTCCTGTCTCCTCCAAAAGAGGTGCAACACCGCCTCCTACCTCTTCAAACACGCGATAAGCCAGACGCTCAAAGCTTAAGACATCTATATTCAGAATTCCCTTATCCGGATGGAGGGACACCAGTTCCTTCTGTGTCTGCATGGTAAACTGCTCCGGAACAATGACAAGATAATTGAACTCCGGATGTTTTTTTGACTCCTCTATGATTCTTGTATATGCCTGGTAGGATTTCCCTGTACCGGCACTTCCCATATAAAGCTGTAAAGACATAATGTACTTCCCACCACCTATTCATAAAATCCGGCCCCTTCGAATATCCTATTACAAAGGCAGATTGCTGGCTGCACACCGTCCGCGCACAGAGCAAAGGAGCATCCATGAGTTCAAAAACAAAAATTATCGTGTTACATATGAAGGAAATCATCTATACCGCAATTTTCCTGATCCTGGCTGCCGTAACCATTACGTTAATCTTCGTAATGTTCGGTGGAAAAGAAAAACAGAGTGCAGACGCTGATCAGACAGCAGCCGAGGCAGCGGTCTATGTTCCCGGCGTCTACACCTCCTCTGTGGAATTAAGCGATCAGACCTTCGATGTCCAGGTCACCGTAGATTCCAATCACATCAACGCCATCGAGCTTGTAAACTTAAGTGAAACCGCCACCGTCATGTACCCTCTGATGGAGCCCACCCTGGAAGACATGGCCAGTCAGATCTACCTGACGCAGTCCACGGATAATATCACTTATTCTGATAATAACAAGTATACCTCTATCCTGCTTCTGGATGCCATCAACGCCGCCCTCGACAAGGCTGCGGCCTGATGTTTTTGACTACACCTCTGCCTCATCCAGAGTGTCCAGCCAGATTCTGACACAGGCATCACTTGGCATCCTGAGGTCTCCCCGGGGAGAAACTGCCACGGATCCAACCTTTGGTCCGTCCGGCAGACAGGAACGCTTAAACTGCTGCATAAAGAACCGCCGATAAAAGGTTTTCAGCCATTTCAGAATCGTCTTATCCTCATAAATACCTGCAAATGCCACCCTGGCAATTCGGTAGATCTTAAGTGGCTCATAGCCGGCCCTGAGCATATAATACAGGAAAAAGTCGTGAAGCTCATAGGGTCCCACCAGATCCTCTGTCTTCTGAGAGATGACTCCGTCCTTTGGGGGAAGAAGCTCCGGACTTACCGGCGTGTCCAGCACATCCAGCAGAATTTTAGAAAGCTTTTCCTCCCCACAGGTATCTGCATAATACTGTACCAGATGACGCACCAGCGTCTTGGGAACCGAGACATTTACCGCATACATGGACATGTGGTCCCCATTATAGGTAGCCCAGCCAAGAGCCAGCTCCGAGAGATCTCCTGTTCCAATCACCATGCCGCCCCGCTGATTGGCAATATCCATCAGTACCTGTGTCCGCTCTCTGGCCTGGCCATTCTCATAAGTAACATCATGCTTTTCTATATCCTGACCAATATCCCGAAAATGCAGTGTCACCGCTTCCTTAATATCCACTTCGATTAATGTGGCACCGATTGATTTTGTCAGTTCACAGGCATTGGCATAGGTCCTGTCTGTTGTGCCAAAACAGGGCATGGTCACACACAAAATCTGACTTCTGTCCATCCCCA
This sequence comes from Lachnospiraceae bacterium, assembly GCA_028692395.1. Taxonomy (GTDB): domain Bacteria; phylum Bacillota; class Clostridia; order Lachnospirales; family Lachnospiraceae; genus Novisyntrophococcus. The sequence goes on along the minus strand of JAQUXP010000003.1, from coordinate 41,640 downwards.
GCATATCAAACGCTCTTCTTGTCACCAGCAGTGCCAGCGTAGAATCCAGTCCGCCTGAGATTCCGATGACTGCCGTCTGACAGTGGGTGTGTTCCAGACGTTTCTTCAGTCCCAGAGCCTGAATATTCAGGATCTCATCACACCGCTCCTTCCTTCTTGTCATATCAGACGGCACAAAGGGCTGGGGGGCAAAAGTACGAGTAAGTCTGGTGTCTTCCAGCCTTACAGAAAATGATACGACCTGGTAATCACAGGGATTCTGACTGGGATAGGTTGTCATCCTGCGCCGTTCACTGACCAGACGATCCACATCCAGGTCCGCATAGACGCTCTGATTTCCAAAGCGCTTTGCCTCAGCAAGCAGAGAACCATTCTCACTGATCAGATTGTGACCGCCGAATACCAGATCCGTGGAAGACTCTCCCTCCCCTGCGGTGGCATAGATATATCCGCAGATCAGCCGGGCTGCAGTAGTATTAATCAGATTTCTGCGGTAAACGTCCTTTCCCGTCATCTCGTCACTGGCAGAAAGATTCACAATCACTGTGGCTCCCGCCAGGGCATGTTCCGTGCTTGGCGGATTCGGCACCCAGAGGTCCTCACAAATCTCTGCTCCCACCACCAGATGAGGCATTTCCTCACAGGCAAAGAGGATATGGCTTCCAAATGGGACTTCCTGTCCGCACACCTTCGTCATATGAACTTCCGTTCCTGCTTCGGTAAAATGACGCATCTCATAGAATTCATTATAATTGGGAAGGTAACGCTTAGGCACAATTCCCAGAATTCTTCCATGATTCAGAACCGCCGCCACATTATACAGCTTGCCCCGCTCCTCCATGGGAAGTCCTATAAAAATCAGGGCATCCACCTGTTTGGTACGCTTCGCAATCGCTCCCAGCTGCCGAAGGGATTCCTTCAAAAGCCGCTCCTGCCAGAATAAATCACTATTCGTATATCCGGTCAGACATAATTCTGGAAGGACGCATACCTTTGCACCCTCCTGCGCCATTTCCTGAATCTTTTCCACAATCCGGTCTGCATTTTCCACACAGTCGGCAACCTGAATCTTCGGTGTCGCTGCTCCTACTTTTACAAATCCCTGTCTCATCTTCTACCTCTCATGCTCCTGTATCGTCTTCTGGCTACTGAGCCAGCTCCAAAAGCTCCTTCAGCTCGTCTATGGTAAACTCATAATTGCTGTTGCAAAAATGGCAGTTCAATTCCACCGGCTCGCCATCTGCAATCATGTTCTCCAGTTCTTTCTTTCCGATACTGATCAGGGCCTTCGCCACACGCTGCTTGTCACAATTACAGTAAAACTCCGGAACAATGCGGTCATTGATCTCAGGCTTCAGATCCACCAGGAGTTTTGCCAGTATCTCCTCCGGAGTATCACCAGCTTCCAGCATTGAGGTGACCGAAGATACCCCGGACAGATTCTTCTCCAACTTCTCAATCACTTCTTCCTCTGTTCCTGGCATCAGCTGCAGGATAAATCCACCGGCCTGCTTTACGGTATTGTTCTTTTCCATCAGCACACCCAGTCCCACTGAGGAAGGAACCTGCTCACTGACTGCAAAATAATAGGTCAGATCATCTGCGATTTCACTGGTCTGCAGCTGCACCTGTCCGGTATAAGGCTCCTTCAGTCCCAGATCCTTGATCACCTGTAAGGTTCCGTAGCCTACAGCGGCACCCACATCCAGCTTTCCCGCCCCATTTGCAGGAATCAGCACCTCCGGTTGGTTTACATAACCTTTTACTCTTCCATGGGAGTCTCCCGTTACAGTAATTCCCCCAAGAGGTCCGTCTCCCTTAATCTGAATGGTAAGGATATCACGATCCCCTTTCATCATAATTCCCATCATGGCACCTGCAGTCAGTGTTCTTCCAAGCGCTGCCGTTGCCACCGGGCTTGTGTTATGATCCACTCTGGCTGTCTCTACCAGTTCTCTTGTTGTTGCAGCAAATGCACGGATCTGCCCGTCAGCTGCTGTGGCTCTTACGATATAATCTTTCATATTCAAATCTCTCCTGTTCTCTTCTATCAATCGATCCGTCTATTTTCCGGATTCCCGGGCAACCACATAGATGCGCTCACTTTCCGCTCTCGGTGGTTCCCGTGTAAATGCATCATAGGCGGTCACATACTGCAGCCCGGACTGTTCTATGAGTCTCTTCACTGTCTCGAGAGAATATCCCCGCTGCTCATGGATTTCCTCGTATTTTCGATACAGGCCCTCTTCCCCCTCCGGAAGAAAGATTGCCAGCTCGTATTCATTGATCTGCGTATCCTCATCGTAATAATTATCCCAGATAAAGCTGGCTTCCTGGCGATTCTCTGCAATGGTGGACTCGCCAATCTGCTGATACTTATAGATTGTATTCAGGTCAAAGATAAAATATCCACCGGGATCCAGGTAATTATTTACCAGCCGAAATACCGTCAGAAGCTCCTGCTCCTCCAGCAGATAATTCATGGAATCACAGATGCTCACCACTGCCCGGACTGTTCCGTAAAGCTCGAATTCCCGCATATCCTGATACAGATACAGGATCTCCTGTCCGGTAACCAGCCGCTTTTCCATGGCGATTTCCAGCATATCCTCAGAATTATCAACACCGATCATATCATATCCCGCATCTGCCAGCAGCTCCGTCATACTTCCGGTTCCGCATCCCAGCTCCAGCACCAGTCCGTCGGTAATCCCATATTCTCTCAGAAGCCCGGTAAGATAAACGCCCCACTCTTCATAAGGCACATCATTCATAAATAAATCATATACTTTGGCAAAGCTCTGATAGGATTCCAGCGCATCGTCCTTTTCTTCTCTATCCATCATAAAACTCTACTTTCCTGTAATTGCAGTTTTTTCGGTTGCTCTCCTTATTTCCAAACTTTATTGTAGCATAGATTCTGGTTTTCTGTATAGTCTTAAGCAGAAAAAACGCCCGGGAATCCCTGTAGATTTCTCAGGGGCTTCCCGGACGTTTTGCATTCCTTTTTGATTACGATGCATTTACATAAATCTGTTCAAAGCTTCATCATAAGTATAATCGATGCCAAGCAGCTTATCCTTGATTTCTTCCTCAGATTCCTGGCAGTCTTCGCACAAAGCTGCCAGGGACGGATAGAAATCTCTCAGCTTTGTGTTAATATAGCTAAGCAGCATGACCGGATCTTTTGGTATCATAGCTTTACTTTTCCTCCGAAATTATTTCGGCTTTCAATGTATCCTGATCCACTGTAATCTGTACGGTGCTGCCAATGCTGACATTTCCACCCAGAATCAGTTTCGCAGTCAGAGTTTCCACATGCTTCTGCAGATAACGCTTCAGCGGACGGGCTCCGTAAACCGGGTCATACCCATGTTCTACGATAAAGTCCTTCGCCTCCGGTGTCAGAGTGATGGAAAGCTCCTGCATATTCAGCCGTTTGTTCAGGTCTTTCACCAACAGATCTACAATATTACCAATATTCGCTTTTGTCAATGGTTTAAACAAAATCGTCTCATCCAGACGATTCAGAAATTCCGGACGAAAATGATTCCGCAGATCCTGCATTACCATATTTTTCGCATCCTCGCGAATATTTCCGTCCTCATCGATGCCATCCAGCAGATAGGTAGAACCAATATTGGAGGTCATAATCAGAATCGTGTTCTTAAAGTCCACGGTTCTGCCCTGAGAATCCGTCACACGGCCATCATCCAGCACCTGCAGCAAAACATTAAACACATCCGGATGAGCTTTCTCAATCTCATCGAATAAAACCACCGAATATGGTTTCCGGCGCACCGCTTCTGTCAGCTGACCGCCCTCCTCGTAGCCTACATATCCCGGAGGCGCTCCGATCAGTCTGGACACGGAGTATTTCTCCATATATTCGCTCATATCGATGCGGACTATATTGTTCTCATCGTCAAATAACTGCTGAGCCAGGGTTTTCGCTAGCTCCGTCTTACCCACTCCGGTAGGTCCCAGAAACAGAAATGAGCCGATGGGTTTTCTGGGATCCTTGATCCCTGCTTTGGAACGGATAATCGCATCCGATACCAGAGAAACTGCTTCCTCCTGCCCTACAACCCGCAGATGCAGCTCATCTTCCAGATTCAGGATCTTATTCCTCTCCCCTTCTGTCAGCTTTGCCACCGGAATTCCAGTCCAGTTGGATACAATTCTGGCAATCTCATCATCTGTGACACTTTCATGTACCAGAGAAAGATCTGCCTTGCTTACACGCTCTTCCTCGATTGCCAGCTGCCGCTGTAATCTTGGCAGCTCCCCATACTGCAGCTCGGCTGCCTTATTCAGATCACTGATCTGCTTTGCGTGCTCAATCTGCTGATTCACGTCCTCAATCTGCTCACGCAGTACGGACAGCTTTTCCACCGAGGTCTTTTCATTTTCCCACTGTGCTTTCTGCACATTGAAGGTGTCCCGAAGCTCCGCCAGCTCTTTCTGAAGATCCTCCAGACGTTCCCGACTGAGATTATCCGTCTCTTTTTTCAGTGCTGCCTCTTCAATCTCCATCTGCATGATTTTACGTCTCTGCTCATCCAGCTCGGTGGGCATGGAATCCAGCTCTGTCTTAATCAGTGCACAGGCTTCATCCACCAGGTCAATTGCCTTATCCGGCAGGAACCGGTCACTGATATATCGATCCGAAAGTGTCGCAGCTGCCACAAGAGCACCATCTGTAATCTTAACTCCGTGATAAACCTCATAGCGTTCTTTCAGACCACGAAGAATGGAGATGGTATCCTCCACACTGGGCTCATCCACCAGCACCGGCTGAAAACGCCGCTCCAGCGCCGCATCCTTTTCGATATATTCCCGGTATTCATCCAGGGTGGTAGCGCCGATACAGTGCAGTTCCCCCCTGGCCAGCATAGGTTTCAGCATATTTCCGGCATCCATGGCACCGTCCGTCTTTCCTGCCCCTACAATCAGATGCAGCTCGTCGATAAACAGGATAATCTTGCCATCACTTTTTCGGATCTCCTCCAGTACCGCCTTCAGACGTTCCTCGAATTCACCCCGGTATTTGGCACCGGCAACCAGTGCGCCCATATCCAGGGAAAAGATGGTCTTGTCCTTCAGTCCCTCCGGCACATCGCCCTTGACGATACGCTGACTTAAGCCTTCCACCGCTGCTGTCTTACCAACACCTGCCTCACCAATCAGCACCGGGTTGTTCTTAGTCTTACGGGACAGAATACGGATTACATTTCTGATCTCCTCATCTCGCCCGATCACCGGATCCAGCTTTTGATTTCTTGCCTTCTCCACCAGATCAACACCATATTTTTTCAGTGTATCATAGGTCGCCTCCGGGTTATCCGAGGTTACTCTCTGGTTACCCCGCACGGTACTTAAAGCCTTCAAAAACCGGTCTCCTGTAATGCCATATTCCTTCCAGATTTTCTTCATGGATGGGCTGGCATACTTCAGAAGTGCCAGGAACAGATGCTCCACGGATACATATTCATCTCCCATGGACTTTGCCTCATCCTCCGCATGAATCAGTGCCTGATTCAGGTACTGTCCCACGTAGGGCTGTCCTCCGGAAACCTTCACCCGTGCCTTCAACGCACTCTCCAGGGTTCCGAAGAAATGCTCTGTGTTAATCTCCATCTTCTCTATCATTTTCTTTATCAGACTGTCCTCCTGCTGATAAAGTACATAAAGCAGATGTTCCTGCTCAATTTCCTGATTTCCGAAATCATAGGCCGCTTTTTCAAGATTCTGAACCGCTTCCTGCGATTTCTGTGTGAATTTTGCTATATTCATAACCTAATCCTCCTCTTTTTCTATCATTCAACACAGGTAAATAGCTTGTGTAAGGGTTTCATTTACTTGTGCTATCTGTAATATAACACTCGTTATTAGCACTGTCAATAGGAGAGTGCTAATATTTTCAGATATTTTTTGCAAAGTCTTGATTTTACTGGCTTTGCAGGTTTCTAAAATCTTTATAAAGTGTGTTTTTTGGGGGACTACACCATTACTACACCAAACCATTTCCCCCTCATTGCTCATAATTCTATCAGCATCAACAATTATAAACTTGGCTAAACAGTTTGAAGATGCCTCTGTCCTAATCTTCTTCAGGAAGTTGGAATACCCACCACCATGCATATTGATTGGTTTCAGAACCAATTGCACTCCTTGGTTCTTTCTCATTCGATCTATGTAGTTGTACTCCGTATCGCCTTCACAGAATACAACAAATCTTTTTTGTAGAATTCTTGTTGGTCTACTCACTGGCAGTCCCTCCCAGAATTCCTTTCATATAAAACTCATAAATTTTTGTTAATTCATAACGAACCTCTGGAAAATCTGCAAGTGAATATAATTCAGATGTCAGACTCCCTTCATCTTTTGTTATGAAATAGATCTGTTCCTTCATATATCTCTTTAAATCCAGATGCAGCACATTATGAGTCGAAAAAATAAACTGTCCATTATGCTCGCAACCATTAATATAAGCAATCACTCTATCTGAAAGCACTGGGTTTAATACACGATCCATCTCGTCTGCAAATACAATCTTATTTTCCTCTACTACTCTATAAATCTGCACTGCCCACGCAAAGAATTCACGCACACCTGTTGAATCTTCCTGTAGTTCTCTACGATATTCATTTCCAGATGCATCTTTTCTTATAATCAGGGTTTTACTAAACGGCTTTTCTTCATCTAATTCTATTCCACATATACTGTAGTCAACCATACGGAATATTTCTAAATATTTATCTGTTTTTAAAATTTCAAAATCAGTTTCTCTCTTTTTTATATCTGATTCCTGATCCGTCTGTACCGCTCCAGGATATAGTTTTGTCAGGAACCATTCTATGGTATTCTGAGCATCTATGTTTCCCAATAATGCAAGTTTAGAAACAAACAGACCATAGCTATTATTACTATTTTGCGTGGTTGCTTTACCTTCTCTTTCAGCGTTTCCCTTTATGAATGAATATTTTCCATTCTCACCTCTATCAATCTGAAATACAGTGATAGAAGTACCCTTTCTTTTTGCCTGTTTCTCTAATCTCTCAGAAATAATGCCATCCTTATCTATGGAAAGCCCATATGTGTATATTACGTTATTTTGATGCAAAAATGTCATTTCATATGTCTGTATAGGATTCTGATTCTTTGTCAAACTATGTGAATTAACATATGAACGAATAGTCTTTACTGGAGCATTGTTATCAAATAATGATTTTACAAATTTGATACTATTAATAAAGTTTGATTTACCACCGGCATTTTCCCCAACAATGACTGCTGTTTTTAGCACATCATATCCTGTGTCATTTGAATAATAATTGTTTGGAAAGCGATTCTTTACTTTTCCAGTTGGAGCCTCCATTGAGAATTCACTTTCTGTGTTAAATGAACAATAATTATTGAATTCATAGTAAAGTAGCATTTTTGCACTTCCCTTCTTCTTTTTATACTATTATACACCAATAATAGTGTTTGTAAACCAGATTTTTGTTTTATTGACGCTTTAATTGATTTTTGTTTTCTACCATTCAAAGGATTATAAATTAGATATATACGTTAAAAGTTTAATTACTGCAACAATAAAATATAGACTTACCCCATATTTTCCATACTCTTTCAATATTCCGTGTGCTATATTATTTCTTATATTCACACCTGCTTTTTCATTTAATAATCCCTTGAACAAGAATAAAATATCATGGTCATAGCAGTCAAACAATTCTGGCAAATCAAAAACTGAAGCTCGTTCTTTCATAATCTGACATACCTTTCGCTAATCGGTAATAGCAGAAGAAAACTTTTACTTTTACTGGATCTGCAGTTTTTATACTGGAAACCTTAAGGGTATTTGTTTCTGACTTTATAGACATCATAGCCGCGATCCATGCAGAAGGCTGCTTTTTCAAAGAGAGCCGCACCTTGAGTCATGGCATCAAAGGTAATAGCGTTTGCAGATTTATAATCCTTTTCGGAAGATGAATGGATTCGAGAAAAAATACTAACCGGATGATTGCTGGTGGTGAGAACGCAGGCTTCTGTGACATGATATCCTTTTTTATACACGTTTTTCGTGTAGGTACTTTCAGAACCGTCTCGTACAATACCAAGAGCTTCGAATTTATACCCGTCAGGTTTTGCAACATCGCTGTCATCGATATGAATCACGGGTTCAGAAGGAACCCACTTTTTTACCATCTGAAGATAAGGAACAGCAGCCTTTGCAGGAGTACCTTTCTCCAGATGTCTGGAAAGACGGTCAACGATGTTTATCTTTTTTGAGTCTTCATGAAGCTGGTCCACAACATCAGTCAGAAGGCAACTGCCGGAAGCCAACATGCCATAAGTAATGTCAGCAGTAAATTTACGCTCAGGTTTGGGAAGATGCTTGGAAATTTTATTTGTAAAAGTTAAAATTTCACGTTTCATTTTGTAGGTATTTGATGTAAAATTAGCCATAGGGAATCTCCTTCTTTTTTGTTTAGTAAGGTTTTATTGTGGTGATTTAATTTTACATCAAAAAGAATGAAGATTCCTTATGTTTTGGGCATTTTATGAAAGTTGTTCATAAGAGCACAGCTAAAATCAAGGTTGCGTGGATAAAACTGCGGAAACTCAAGTTGATATTATATGGTAAAACTGTTAAAATGTATATATCTTAAAAATTTTGTGTCAAAATGGATTGTGAGAAGAATATGGATAGAAAAGAGAGACAACCAAAAAGGAGTAATCGAGGATTTACATTGGCTGAATTACTGATTGTTGTGGCAATCATTGCAGTCCTGGTTGCGGTATCCATTCCTATATTTATAAATCAATTGGAAAAAGCCAGAAGAGCGGTGTGTTTGAATGAGCGTGATACGATGCGCCGGGCAGCGGCAATGGCGACGTTGACAGATGACATTGATTGGACAACGTATCATGATTCTGCGGCAGTCATTGCGAAATTAAAGGACATGGGTTTGATTGAGGAGTTTGAATGTCAGTCTGGCGGGACAATCTATGCAGACAAAAACAGTATTAAGGCTGGAAACGTTTCGTTTCGTTGTACCTATCATGATGATGGTAAAAAACCGGGGGATGAAGAAGAAAATTTAACAGGAACAGGTTCTGCTTTGAAAAATCTACAGGATGCATTACAGGATGCGTGGGAGTCTTATATAAAGGATAATGATAAAAATAATCAAAAGAACAATACGGCGTTCTTGCAGAACTTCTTTAAGAACAATAACTCTGAGGATTATTTGAAAAAAGAGAAAGTTTCGGATGTATTGACGGAAGATCAGATAGAGAAATTAGCAAAAAGCATGAATGAAAAGCAGCCTGGTTATACGGAAACACAGATAAGGTCAGTCTTACAGAAATATGCAAACAGCGAACTGACGGTTGCTCCATATGTACTGAAGGATGGGACAATTGTGTATTATTATACGGAAGATGCATCACGTTTTGGAACGGATAAGACCAACCATTCTAACACAAGTATGATGTATTACGATGGTACATGGTATATGGCCCCTATGGGCAGTGCAAACAACTTGGAAATTGGTTTTTATCCGGCAAATTTCAATTCCATGTTACCAAGTAAGTTTTTTGAAGAAAATAGGTGGATAGCTGTTAATTAATATTTTTTAGGAACATGAAGTTGTCTTTAAAAAATGCAAAAATATAGCGAACAAGAGACTTGAGTTTCCGCAAAATGTAATTTTAAAATAGCTACATCTTCCGAAAGTGCCAATCTGTCAAATTTTCAAAAGAAAGAGAGTCTCAACATACTCTTTTTCACCTCTGGTATTGTAATAAATTTGCGGTATTTTCAGAGTATCCATATGCGGAGCTTTTTCCTTTTTCAACCTAGAATTAAACACATTGACAGCTTCGCTCCACACTGGCATTCCTGATGGCTTTGATGTCCCTGCGCCAACAAATATAACAAATTATTACTTTTCTTGTTACTGTTGCGGCAAGTGTAGAGCTAGCTACTACATTTGCAAATGGTTGAATGGTGACAAATGACAGCACAGCCTAAAGGTTTAAGCCACCTTACATAAACGGAATAGAAAACCCTAAGAGTAGCCGCTCTTAGGGTTTTCATTTTACTTGATGGAACTTATTACTTTTCTTAGCTGATTTCATTATATGAGAATGATGTTCAGAAGTCAACTATCGATAGCAGCAAAAAATAGCGGCATACTGCAAGAAAGTCTATTTTTGTGCAATGCGCCACTATTGACTACATGTGTCAGTAATAAGCAAACATTAACAAGAGGACGGTGCTAATATTTTCAGATGATTTTTGCATCCCATTCGTCTAACGTAACCGTACAATTTCCATCTGTTCTGACTAAAAATGTATTACCTTCACACATCAGATAACTGCGAAACGTCATGCTCTTTCTGTCATTCAAATAAATTTCTACCAGCGAATGGTCCACATAGCATTCCATGCGAATATCCTCCTCACCGATCTCAATAATATGTTCCTGGTCTAACGTAGTACTCTCGATTTCTCCTGCAGTATTTCGCCTGATAAATTCGCTGCTGGCTTTGTCATATGAGACACAGATTTCCCCATGGCTCATACGAATCTTCCACTCCAGATAGGTTCCGGATGATTTAAGTGTAAGTCGATGTGCAATGAGCATCTGATGAAAACTTACATTCCTATCGTAATCCTGTTCTGCAATCTGTTCACGCAATACAAGCTGATTAAAATACTGTTTAATTTCACGAATTGGTCTTACATGTAATTCATCCTTACAGATACTCAGTTCAACTGGCATACCACCATTATGCGCCCAGCCAGACTGATATTCCGATTCGTAATCTCTTTTTCCCTGCGCAATGGTAAACACTACACTTCTTCCATCGCATGTAACAAATCCACTGGGTCCAGTGAATACGCCACGTCCAACATCTAACAGCCTGGGTTTCTCATGGTATTTTTGAAATTTTCCTCTCTCATAATCAAATTTTCCCAGATAGTAATAGGTCTCAACTTCTTCTTGTTCAACCTGGCAGGCGCAAAAGAGTAAGATATCGCAAACGAATTCTCCCCCTTCATTTTTTAAAGGCAGTAAAACAGGTAATTCCCATACATGTCCACCCTTGGTGCAACTCTCATAATCGTACTCCATCACAAAACCATGACAACTATAATTTTTCAAATCCATGCTTGTATATAATAGTGCATTTCCACCACCATTGTGTGCATCTCCAGTTCCAACCAGCATGTAATATATGTTCTCATGCCGCCATACAAATGGATCACGGAACTCGCCTATAAAGCCCTCTCCTTGTTTTTGTCGCACCACAATGCCCTGTTTACTCCATTTTCTCAACATTGGATCCTGTAAATTAACTGCTCTGGCAATTGCAACACTTTGATTTGGCAGTTCTTCGTTGTTACCGGCTGTATAAAACAGAACCGGATCTCCATTCTGATCAAGACAGGCACTTCCAGACCATACACCATCGATATCCAACCCTACCGTATCTGGATACATCGCAATTCCGCCATCCCTCCATTTAACCATATCGTCACTCACCAGATGTCCCCAGCTCAGGTTATCCCACACAGGTGCGTGTGGGTTCGCCTGATAAAAGATATGATATCTGCCATGGTAATAGAAAGGTGCATGTGGTTCATTCATCCATTTTCCAGGTGCCATCAGATGATAGACCGGACGATACCAATCATTACGAAAGTCCAGACCCGCATACAAATCAATTTCCTGTTTCTCTCCTTCTACTTGTATATCTGTTCCCACCGTTTCTCCCAGTTCCTTCTCATGTAATCTGCAGACGGCATCATACTCCAGATATCGCTGTTCAAAATCGATTGACCTAAGCATTCCATGAAAAATCCCATGCTTTGCCGTCTGCGCATCATCCGTTCCATTGACATATTTACCAATATACCATCTCCCTGTCTGAATGTGTGCACTGCTATGTCTGCCAAACTGTCTGCGATTCGACAATACTCCATTTACATAGAGATCCATCCATCCGGCTGTTCCCCAAAATGCAACTGTGATTATATTCTTCTGCTGAAAGCGTAGGTGTTCCTTTAGGCTCTCACACAAAATAATCTGTTGCATTGTACCAATTTTCACACGTACAATTCCTCGTTTTCCAATTGTAACAGCGATGCCACCCTGCTCTTTTTCATCATAACAGCTAAGCAATCCACTCTCGCAGGATTCATAAGTATATGGAGTACAGACAATTGTCAATGTAAAATCCACTAATGTCACCTCGTCGTGCTGTTCTACTATATAATTGGAATAACCATCGAACTCGAGCTCATACTCTTTTCTCATACCAACTACCATGCCTTTCTAACTGTACCTATTTCCTCGCCTTGAATTCGTAGATTCCACACACAATCACTTGCAGCTTTCTCTGGCACTTCCTTTTATTTCATGCAAATATTATTTTTTTGCGCCTGCACAAAAGCAAGCCCTGTTGCCTTCATGTAGACACCATCTATCTCCTCCGGAGTACGAATTACAGATGTCATGGTCTGTACCCCATCGTTGACAAACAGCTCAATCGAATATCGATCCATCAATATCTGCAGCTTTATCGATTCTTGATTAGATAAAACATTTATGCTGCGTGTGTGTGCTGCATCTCGTCTAACGCCAGAATAACTGCGGTCGAAGGTCAGAAGCTTATCTCTGTTATCATAACAGACGGAAGTATAGTACTGATCATTCGCAGCAAGTTTTAGCTCAAATCTATAATCTCCCTCACCATCTACATTCAATTCCAGCATCTGTGTTCTGCCGCTGAGTTTATCATACTTTTGGAATATTTGCGGTACCTGTTGTCGCTTTAGTTCGTGCTTTCCTATGTAGTAATCTGCCAATTCCCTTACCGGAGTCTGACAGAGTCTACCATCTTTTAGTTGTAGTTCTCTTGGTATTGTCATCATGCCGCAGAAACCATCTTCCGGTGTAAACCAGCTTTCACACCATGCCTGCATCCAACCAATCATAATACGTCTTCCGTCGGAGGTGAGCATTGTCTGTGGTGCATAGAAATCCAGTCCCTGATCCACTGACTGAAAATCCTCCTCTACAAACTGATGCGTCTGTCTATCATACTTTCCAATAATTGCAAGACTTCCATCTCCAGCATGGAACTCATTTTCCTGCGCCTGCATCTCCTGCGGAGACACCATCAATACATATTTTTCTTCCAATGCGAAGAAATCTGGACATTCCCACATTTTTCCATATCGATTTGCGCATCGATCTAAAATAGTAACAAATTCCCACGTTGCAAGATCCTTTGTGCGATACATAAGAATCTGTCCACTTCCATCTTCTGCTCGATTACCGACTACCATATAGATGTACTTGTCCTCTGTCCATACTTTGGGGTCTCTAAAATCCAGCTTACTGCCACCTTGTGGTATCATATCGCTCGTGATTACCGGGTTTTTTTGGGTTTTCTCATAATTAATTCCATCTCCGACAGCAACGCACTGTCTCTGATAGTCTGTTGTTTTCCCATCTTTTTCCTCACGCTCAACTCCGGTATATACCAGTACGTGTTGTCCCTTCCATTCAAGTGCACTGCCGGAGAAGCATCCAAAACCATCATAGGTTTCATCTGGTGCCATTACCACCGGAAGGTGCTCCCACTTGATAAAATCTGAAGTTTTTACATGACCCCAATGCATCGGTCCCCATACAGTATCATAAGGATAATACTGGAAAAACAGATGTTTTTCGCCCTGATACTCAGAGAATCCGTTGGGATCGTTGATCCATCCTACCGGTGCACATACGTGAAACAGCTGTTTTGGTGCCATTGTATCCTTTTTAAGTGCCTGCTCTTCATATGTTCTCGCCTTTTGCAGTTTTTCGCTGATTTCTATCTGTCTTTCCATGTGTCTTATTCTCCCTGATTCGTATTTCTGTTCCTGTATATTACTATTTTGCACTTGTTTCTTTTTCGTAACGATCGTATGCAGACTGCCAGGCATCTACTACATCATTCAATCCCATATTCTCTAACTGGGCTACATAAGCATCCCACTCTTTATCTACACCACCATTAATCAGCCAGTTTGCAACTTTCTCAGATGTGTAATCCTTGATATCCTGCAGATTTTCGTTGATGACATCTGTCTCTTCCAGAGAATATACAACACTGGGATAGTACTCAAAATTGCTTACCTTCTCGAACCATACATTATTTAGATCGTCCCGTCTCTGCTGTGCTCTTTCTTCCATATTGTAATAGGTTCCAAAATCTGTGCTGAGCTGTCTGTATGGCGCCCAAAGCTCTGTCTTTGCTTTCAGATCTCCACCTGCCTCTGCTGTCTCCAGGTATACACCATCTGCATTTGGTTCAGACTCAAAATATTCACCAATTGGTCCATAGATGATCTGCATACTTAAAACCGGATCATAGCACTGGTCAATCCATTTCATCAAAAGCTCCGGGTTCTGGCAGGCATTTGTGATGGCAAAACGATCATGTCCGGTAGTTCCCTGCTCGTTTAAGTTCACACCAATTGTTCCATCTTCTCCGGAAAGGAACGTAAGATACTCATATTCGTCTGCATGGTCACCTGTTACTTCTGGAATCTCCCACCAGGAGAACACACCAAGTCTTGCATCTGCTCCAGATCCTTTTGCAATATACTGGCTATCATCCTGTGAAAATGCTTCCATATCAATCAGACCCTCTGCATACCAATCATGGAAATATTTAATTGCTTCTCTATAATTGTCAGAACTTGCCTGATAGTAAACTTTTCCATCCTTAATTGCTCTATGATCCGCATTATAATCTGTGAAGCCAAATGCAGAGAATAACGATGTCATATCTGCACACCAATGTCCCCACTCAAAAGATAATGGAATCTCATCTGTTGCATCTCCATTGCCGTTGCAGTCATTTTCCTTGAATGCCACCAGCACGTCATGAAGTTCCTCAATGGTCGTAGGCATCTCCATATTTACAGCTGCAAGCCATTCTTTGTTGATTCCCATAAACTGTGGGATAGCTCCGATGTAGTAATCATTACCATCATTATAAGTAAATCCCATCTCTGAGATCGTAGGCAGTGTATAGATATGTCCGTCAGGCATTGTACAGGTAGCAAGCAATTCCGGACGTTCTGCTACTAATTTACTGAAATTAGGCATCGTATCCTCATTGATATAATTCTCTAAAGGAATAAATACACCATTGCTTCCATTTGTAATAATTTCATAGTCGGACAGAGATGCTCCCATAAATGCGTCAGGCATATCAGTTCCGGAATTAAGCACAAGGTTTTTCTTCTCTATCAGCGTATCTCCTGAAATACAGTTCCAATCAACCGTTACGCCCATCGCCTCATTCATCTGTTTTACAATCGGTTTTTCTGCATTATCTGGTGATAATGCACTAATACCTGCAAAAATCTCAAAATCTGTCTGTACAGCTCCTGTCTCAGTATCCCCATTCACTTTGTTACCATTGTTTTTTCCACATGCTGTCATGGACGCTACCATGGAGCTAATCAGTAGTAAACTTACTACTTTACTCATCCTCTTTTTCATACTCTTTTATTCTCCTTTTTCCTTTCACAACCTGCTTCGTTCTAATTGCTTGATATCTATAGATTATTGATTAACCCTTGACAGCGCCAACCATTAAGCCCTTTTCAAAATGTTTCTGTACAAATGGATATGCGATTAACATTGGAACTGCACCCACTACCATAGATGCAAATTTAATTAATTCAGTAATACGATTTGCCTCTGCGTAACCCCCATCCATACCGCTCAATGCATTTGCAGAAGCCTGACTCTGTATCATGATCTGACGTAATGCCAGCTGCAATGGATATCTATCTTTGTCATTCATATAAATCAATGCAGTAAACCAGTCATTCCAAAAAGCAACCATTGCAAATATGACCATTACTGCAATAATTGGTTTCGATAATGGCAGCACAATCTTTACAAATGTTTTCAGATTGCCACATCCATCTATTTTCGCCGCCTCATACATCTCCTGTGGAATACTGCTCTCAAAATAAGTTCTTGCTACAATCACATTAAATACAGATACTCCACCAGGCAGAATCAATGCCCACATGCTATTCAATAATCCAGTCTTTGCAACAACCAAATAAGTAGGAATCAGACCACCTGTAAAATACATGGTAATAATGAAGAAGATCATAATTGTTTTTCTTCCAGGCATATCTTTTCTGGATAGTGGATAAGCCGTCATCACTACAAGTGCGGTCGCTACAATTGTTCCAACTACTGTATACAAAATACTGTTCAGATATCCAGTTACAATTGCCTTTTCCTTAAATACTCTTGCATAACCCTCCAGCGTAAATCCAGATGGGAATAAAAATGTTTTGCCTGCATATACGTCATATGGGTCTGATATAGAAGCAATTACCACATAATACAGTGGATATAGTACCATCAGCACGAATATTGTAATAATAATTACCATTCCAATTTCCATTGCACGATCGGAGCCTCGAACCACGCTTCCTGTTTTATTCTTATTTTTGCGCATCTGTCCTCTCTCCCTCCTATATAAAGCTGATATCTGCCGTCTTCTTCGCAATCTTATTGACAACGATCAGAAGCAGAATGTTGACTGCTGTGTTAAATAAACCAACGGCCGTTGAGAAACTATACATTGATTTCAACATACCCTGTTCATACACATATGTTGCAATAATCTCTGAAGTTGCTGTATTCAGATCAGTCTGTAACAAAAATGCTTTTTCAAATCCAACATTCATAAGATTACCAAAGGACATAATTAAATTAATCATAATCATCGGAACTAGTGCCGGCAGATCAATATGTATAATTCGCTTCCATGTATTTGCTCCATCCACCTTCGCAGCCTCATGCAAAGAAGCATCCACGCTGGATAATGAAGCCATATAGATAATCATACCCCATCCCGCATCCTGCCAAATTGCTGAAGCAATGTATATACTTCTGAAGTTCCCTGGCTGATCTAACAATCCTATGGAGGTATCCGCACCGAATGCTGAAGCAATCATAGTAATCAATCCACCATATGGTGATAAAAAAATACGAAGCATACCACACACAATCATGATTGATACAAAATGTGGTGCATATAAAATTGTCTGTGCCAGCTTTTTGAATCTTTTGAATCGTAGCTGATTCATCAGCAAAGAGAAAATAATCGGAATCGGAAATGTCCACAATATTGTATACAAGCTTAAAAGCAGCGTGTTTTTAATCATCTCCATGCTCTTATAGTTTGTAAAAAATTTGGTGAACCATTTCAATCCAACCCATGGGCTACCGCTAAATCCAAGTGTTGGATTGTAATCACGAAATGCAATCTGAACACCATACATCGGAATGTATTTATATATAATGGTTAGCACTATTCCAGGTATCAACAGTAAATACAATTCCCAACAGGATATAATTCTTTTCCACAGCGGCTTACCATGATGGGCTATCGCCCCTTTTCTTTCTCCCGGAATTTTCATTTTGTATTTTCCCTCTCTTTCTCATACTTTTTACGTTTCCTGTTGTGTACTAAGTTGATGCTTCTTTTTATGTTTCGTGAAACGTTTCATATCTTTCTATGAACATCATACAACTCATTCTAATATACGTCAATCTTTTTTCATGTTTGCACACGTTTTCGTCATATCAGCATAATATAGCATACTAATATTATGCACAATGCACAGTATAACGTTACATGCTAGTGCCTTATGAACTTGCATAAAATGCCAGTCCACACTGTTAATATGTTTAGATGTGTAACGTTTCATGTAATTGGGATTGACTTTTCTCAGATTCGTTGTATATTAATTAATAGTATATTTTTTAGTGGAGGTTTTACATGGCGAAGCACCAGGCACCTACGATGAAAGATGTTGCACGAGAAGCTGGCGTTGCACTCGGAACAGTCTCAAGGGTAATCAATGGCATCACTGTAGGTGATGAATACAAAAAGAAAGTTGAGGCAGCGATTAAGAAGCTGAATTATCAGGTCAATACCTATGCACGTGGTCTGAAGACTTCTCAGACCAAGACACTTACTCTGATTATTCCTTCTCTTGCGCTTCCTTTTTATGCGAATTTTGCATATGAGATTGAACAGCAGACCTATCAGCACGGACGAAAATTGATTCTGTGCTGTTCCAATGGAATTCCTGAAAAAGAAATAGATTATATATCATTAGCATCCCAGAGTAAAACCGACGGCATTATTGCTCTGACGTATTCAGATATCAGTAATCAGGTCCCTGAAGATATACCGTTGATTGTATTTGATCGTCACTTCGAGAATCGTTCCGTTCCACGTATTGCGTCTGACAACTTTGCGGGGGGATTTCTTGCAATAGAAAAACTTCTGGAATTTGGCTGTACACATCCAATATTTATCGGATATCACTCTGACTTTCCCGGCGAGGCAGACAAACGTTTTGAAGGATTTCAAGCTGCCTGCAAGAAATTTGAACTCAAGCCAACATTCCTCTATGAATCGGATGACAATGATTCTTATGAAACACTATATAATTTTATTGTTTCACATCAAGATAAAGACACCCATACTCTAGATTTTGACGGGATTTTTGCCAATACAGATCTCGAAGCCTGTGCCGCCGTCCGCATCCTCGATGATTTGAACTATTCTGTTCCGGCAGACGTACAGATTATCGGCTTCGATGGCACCAAAAAGTTTTTACCGATTGATGAGTATATTGTGTCCACGATCGTACAGCCTCTACCTGCACTTGCAAAAAAATGTGTAGAAATGATCCTCAATGCGGAAAATGAGCCACTTCCCACTCTGACTCTCTTGCCTGTCACCTATGAATATGGTGGCACTACGATCAAATAAAGAAAGACTCAAATAATATTTTCTTTCTTATTTTTTCAAAAAGTCTCCCACATTTTCCTGGGTAACCTTCAGATAAGGAAGATAGATGTATTTGTTATTTTCAAACTGGATTTTATCCATCCCCTTACCGGATACAAGGGCCGCCCCCAGCTGGAGCATTGCCGCTGCCTGGCCCTCCTTATCGTTGTATACCGTTCCAGCCATCTTTCCATCTACAACCGCCTGCAGTCCCACATCGGTTCCATCAATTCCCACAAATACAGGAAAGGCTGATCTCGTAAAATTTGATTTTTCGTAAGCATCGATGGCTCCCAGTGCCATGTCGTCATTATTAGCCAGAACAAGTTCAATTTTATTGGAATACTGGCTGAGGATCTGCTCCATCTGATTCTGTGCCTGTGCACGATTCCAGTTTGCAATCCGATAACTCAACTTCTCAAGGACAATTCCCTGGTCCTTCAGGGTATTTACTGCATTTTCCGTACGGATAATCGCATCCTGATGCCCCTGTTCCCCTTCCAGTACCACATACTGAATCTTTCCATCGCCGTTACGGTCAATCTGACTGTCCGCCTGTATGGCTGCGGCTGCCAGCTCGCCCTGCATCACTCCGGACTGCTTTGCATCCGCACCCACATAATACAGCTTATCCCACTGCATCAGATCCTCCGGCACAGGCTCACGGTTAAAAAATATGATGGGAACGTCATGTTCTCTGGCCAGATCTATGATCTCTGAAGGATCTGCCCGTTCCACCAGATT
This sequence comes from Lachnospiraceae bacterium, assembly GCA_028692395.1. GTDB lineage: Bacteria > Bacillota > Clostridia > Lachnospirales > Lachnospiraceae > Novisyntrophococcus. Next base: position 21,978 of record JAQUXP010000003.1, on the reverse strand, counting down.
CACGCAAAGAATATTACACCCTGCATTGATCAGTTCCTTCACCTGATCATCCTGGGTTCTCTGAGATCCCGCTGCTTCCCGAAGTGCAAGAGTTGTCTCAAACTGATGATCGCCAAGATCGTTCATCTGCTCCTTCATACTGTCAAGCATTTCACTTAGAAAGGTATCACTTTGATCATAGCACGCAACGCCTACATATAGTTTCTTTGATTCCTCCGGCTGCTCTTTCTGACATGCATCCAACAGACACACACACATACACAAGATGATTCCCGACGTCAATATCTTCTTCACTTTCATTCTCTACCTCTGGTTCTCAATATTACTGATTCATGGTATACAATACATTCTGATTTTCCTCGGAAAACAGATTACTTCTGCGCATAACGGTATGGGATACTTCACTGCTTTTCATCTTGTAAAAAGGATGCTCCAGCCTTTTAGCAATCTCCGTAAGACTTTGGTAACCCACATTAAAAGCATCTGGTACCACCATACATTCGATACTGCCTGTATCCAGATAGTAGACCGATTCTGTAGAACTTCCTACCCCATATACCAGTGCTCCGTGCAGATTATTAGCCGCTGCACATTTTCCTGCTGCTGCCATGCTGTCATCATCCAGAGCAATCAAAAAGTCCACTGCCTTCTGCTCCTCCAGCACGTTTTCCTCCGCCTCTGTCAGCTCCCATATCTGCACGGCTCCTGTATCCTTTAAGCTGTCCAAAAAGCCCTGTTTCCGACTGGCTGCCGCCTCGGAGCCTTCCGAGCTCATAAGGATCCCTACGGTCTTTTCCTTGATATTACCATTATAATCCTGCAGTATTTCCTTCGCCAGCTCTTCACCGATTGCATAATTGTCCGCTTCGGTAACCGGAAAGGAAGATGTGTCCTGCTCCCTGGTTTCGGTTTGTCCTGTCAGCATAACCGGGACCTTTTTTTCGATTTTCCTCAGCATATCTTCTGCGTCAGTTCCTGCCACCGGCTGTACAATCACTGCATCCGCTCCGTTTTTCAGTTCCTGTGTAATGACCGCCTGTTCCTCCTCCACAGTCATGGATTCACCGGTACTGGTCACAAATACTTCCATTTCACTGTCCTCTGCGGCCATTCGAAGTCCATATTTGAAGGAGGACCACTGCGCATCCTCGGAATTGGGAATAATCACAGAAACCTTATGAATCCTCTGTTCTGTTCTTCCTCCAAGAGTGATAAAAGTCAAGACAACAATCGCCACAGCCAGTACAGCTCCCAGCAAAATCACTATTTTTTTACTCGTCTTCATCTTTACCTGCCTTTATCTTCTTATCCACAATTTCTTCTTTGCTGAACAGATATCCCTTCTCAAGGATCTTCCTGTTTTCCTCCGTGTAGGGCACTGCAGGCATACAGATAGTAATCCGTGTTCCCTTATCCAGTTCACTCTCCACACGAAGTCCATATTCTTTACCAAAGAGGAGTTGAATCCGGTTATTGACATTCACCAGACCCACACCGGAGCCCTTCGTGTGTACCCGTGTACTGTCCGTAAGAAGATACGCCACTTCCTCCTCTGCGATACCCAGCCCATTGTCAATGACTGTGAGGACAATCTGATCCTGCTCCAGTCTTCCTTCCACCCGAATCTCTCCACACTCCTCCATACCGCCCACTCCATAATTAATGGCATTTTCCAGGATCGGCTGCAGAATCAGCTTTACGGTACAACAGGTGCAAATAATGGGATCAACATCAAAAACAACAGAAAAGGTATTCTTGTAGCGAACCTTCTGAATATTCATATAGCTCTGGGCATGCTGCAGCTCATCCTTCACGCTGATTACCGTGCACCCTTTGGACAAACTGATACGGAAGAGCTTTGCAAGCTGGGAAATCATAAAGACCGCCTCATCATTTCGCTCCCCCTCTATCATCCAGGTAATAGATTCCAGCGTATTGTACAGAAAATGAGGATTGATCTGACTTTGCAGTGCGTCCAGCTCACTTTTGCGCCGCTCATTCTGCTCCAGAACAATTTTATTCATCAGCATCTCATTTTCTTCATAAGAGTTTTGTATGGAATGGGCCAGATGACGGATCTCCGGCGAACCGCCAATATAGATCCTGGGCTTTTCCCCTGCCTCATACTCCATAACCGAATGATTCAATGCCAGAATCGGTCTGGATATTCTTTTCGAAACAATACGGTTTATAATAATCAGCATTCCAACAAGAAGCAGCATCAGGGCAACAACAAAATATTTGATATTCACCATGCCCTGATTAAACGTGGAAAATGGAATCACGCCCACCAGCTTCCATCCGGTATAGCTGATGGTATTGACGATCACCTTCCGCTGCTCCCCCTCAAATGTCTCATCGCAGCTGCCATCCTTATATTGTGCTGCCACTTTGCTGTTTTCACTGGAGATTCCCTTTACAATCTGCGTCTGCCTGGGATGATAGATGATCTTGCCGCTGCTGTCACAAAGATAGTAATATTGTCCATTATTCAGGGTATTGATCTGTTTCATCATCCGGGAAATATTGGAATAATCCATATCTACAAGCAAAACTCCCGTCTGTGTATCACCCTTATCCGTCAGTTCTACCATGCGGCTCAGAGAAATCACCCAATAATAGCGAAAGGTTGCATCATTAAACAGATTCTGAATGTGCGGTGTAGAAAAATGCATATTTTCCACTTCCTGCATCGCCTGTGTGTACCAGTCCTGTCTGGTAATATCCGGATCCTCCTTCTGGACTGCCACAGGTTCTGCCGCCACGAGACTTCCGGAGCTATTGTATATGGCGATGCTGCGCAGATAATCCTGATTTGCTTCATATAACAGGTTCATCTCCCGCTGGAGATCCCGGTCCTGATGGGACAGATCATTCTCCTTGACTGCATTATAATAGATGGTGTCCGATATCTGGCGCATTCTGACCAGATAATCCTCCAGACTCTCTCCCGTCTGCTCGATGAGTTTTTGCGTCCCCTGGGTAATCTCCTGTCTGGATACCGAGGAAAATCGGATATACAGCACACTTCCCAGAATCAGCATGAGAATAATTGAAATGATGGAAAAGGCAAACATAATCATGGGCTGCATGCCTTTTGGCATAATATTCTTCAGATGCCTGAAATACTTATTTTTCACTTTCTGCATACTCCGTTCTGTATTTTGAGGGTGACACACCATAGCGTCGTTTAAATACATAACTGAAATAATTCGGATCGGTATATCCTACATTTTTTGCGATAACATGGCTTTTTTCATTGGTTTCAATCAACTGGCGTGATGCCTGCTCCATACGATAGTCTGTCACATATCCGATAAAGGAATCCCCTGTCTCCTTTTTAAAGACAGTGGAAAAGTAGGAATTGGACACTCCCAGGACATCACAGATACTGTTTAGGGAAAGCTCCTCATTGGCATAGTTATTACGCACGTATTCCTTGGCTCTCGCCACAAAGGATTTTGTAGACCTGTTTCTGGCACTGAGCAGCTCCTCATGGAAGGACATGCTGATATCAAGCAGCCATCTGCGCAGAGCCTCCGGCTCCAGATCCAGAAGACCGCCATACAGGGTTCTTACATCTCCCAGGAAATCCCCTACCGTAATGTCATTGTTTATCGTAAACCGATACAGTTCACTTACCAGCTCCATGATATCAATATGGTGCTGCTGCAGGGACTTGTCTGGAAATGAGATGTGAGCCAGATAACTGTCCACCGCCCCTGTAATAGCCTCCTCCGTATTCACCCGGATCATCTTGAACAGATTTGCCAGCTCCACCTCATGGGTTTCTTCTCTTTGATTCATCTCCCGGGGCGCAATCTCTTTCATGTTAATTGCCCTGGAGGTTCCATAGATTGCCCGATAGGATACAGCCTCCCTTGCATCTGCATAAGACTGCGGCAGATTCAGAATATCCTCACATACACTTCCGATTCCAACCACAACAACAGCACCTACGATACGATGTGCATATCCGCAGAACCGGTCACACTCATCCGTAAGCTCTGAGACATCATTTTCATGGTTCAGCTGCGCAATCAATATGGTATTTCCCAGATAAGAAAAACATTTTGCCTGCCACTTTTCTCCCAGCCGCTCCTGGGCCTGCTTCTGAACAAAGGTAAGTAAAAGAGGGGCTGTCATGTTCTCTCCAATCTGCCGAAAAGAGGTATGAACCACGATACAGCAGTAATAGGGCCCCTGAAATGAGATCTGATAATCGGTAAGATACTTGGGAATGTCTTCCCGGGGAATTCTTCCCTCCATCAAAGAGGCATAGAAGTTTGTCTGCAAAAATGGCAGCGAGTCCATGTAGTTTTTCTGCAGCACCTGGATGTTGCGCTTTTCACTGATTTCCTGATCCAGCTTGGTCTTCAGCTGGGTAAATACCTCCGTCAGCTCTATGGAATTCACCGGTTTTAGAATATACTCCTCCACTTCAAGATGAATTGCTTCTTTTGCGTATTCGAATTCATCAAAACCAGAAAGAAGCAAAATCTTGGTAATGGGGTAATCTGCCTTAATATGATGTGCCAGCTCCATACCATCCATATAGGGCATTTTGATATCCGTCATAACCACATCCGGCTGAAAATCTTCAACCATTTCCAGCGCATTTGCCCCGTTGGTGGCGTACCCGATCACAGAAAACCCAAGACCTTCCCAATTAATTTTTTTCATAATGACCTGTATTACTTCTTCCTCGTCATCCACCAAAAGAACTGTATATTTTTCCATCCTTCATTCTCCATCTACTCTGCCGTGTTTATTAGTATTATAGCAAATACGCTAATTAAAAAAAAGCCAGATCCTGCAATCTGGCTTTTTAATTTCATTACTTGATCTCTGTTATTTCTTCTGAACATATTTCAGACAGTCAAGTGTTACTGCAACGAGGATGATAATACCCTCGAATACAAACTGAAGATTTGTATCGATACCAAGAATCGTAAGGGAATAGGTCAGGGATGTAAAGATTAATACACCTACTACAACACCTGAGATTTTACCAATACCACCGGTAAAGGATACACCACCTACTACGCAGGCTGCGATGGCATCCATCTCCCAGCCCTGACCATATGCTGCTGATCCGGAACCAACCATTCTTGCACATTCCAGCCAGGAACCAAATCCATAGAGAATACCGGCGAGGATAAATGCTCCAACTGTTACACGGAATACAGAAATACCGGAAACTGCTGCTGCCTCCGGGTTACCACCAACAGCGTACAGATTTTTACCAAAGGTTGTCTTATTCCAGATAAACCAGATAATGGCTATCGCTGCTACTGCCCAGAGAATAATGGTTGGGAAACCATTCAGCTTCGGGATGATCATGTTTGGAATTGTTGATTCGATTGCTCCGAAGGATACGCCCTTGGTAGCGTAAGTAACAAGACCAAAGATTACCAGCATGTTTGCCATCGTTGATATAAATGGATGCATCTTGAACTTTGCAGTAAAGAAACCTGCAATCGCCGTAAATACGGTACACAAGAGGATACATACCAGCAGCGCCAGTATCACGCGGAGTCCTACCGGCATGCCGGTAAAGTCAAACACATGTCCGAAAACTGCACCGGTATTAATTCCCTGATGCATAATAATTGTTGCTGTAGTCATACCCATACCAACCATACGTCCGATGGAAAGATCGGTACCGGTAAGAAGAATCAATCCAGCTACACCAAGTGCAAGGAACATCCTCGGGGAAGCCTGCTGCAGAATATTCAGTACATTGTTGTATGTCAGCAGTGGAGTATTCTTTACTACAGGTGTGATCATACACAGTGCCACAAAGATCAGGATAATCGCAATATACAAACCATTATTCAAAAGGAATGTCCTGCGGTTGAAGGTATACTTATAGTTCTCCCACTTCTGTGCTCTGGACTCTGCAAAGGTGAATCTTGACATACGCAGCAGATCAATCAGATGATATTTGTAAACATAAGCCGCATGAGCCCTGTCCTTAATCTCCTGAAGCGTCTTGTCTCTCTGCATCTTTGCATCAAAACGCCTATTCTTGTAGACATAGTTTTCATCCTTAATTTCCTTGTGATCAGAAAGTTTTTCGATAATTTTCTGATGCTCTGTCTTCAATTCCGCAATCTTTTGATCGTATCTTTCCTTTGCTTTTACCTTTTCCTGCTCACAGCTTTCTTTTACCGGCTGATAATATTCATTATCTGCATGGGCTTTCAGATAAGCATCTGCATCTGCGATCAGTTTTGCGATTTCATCTTTATTTTTGACTTCAACTGCTTTTGCTTTCTCCAGCTCCGCCTTCATCTCGGCGAGTCTGGATACCTTCTCTTCCTTGGTGATAGAACGGTCTCTCTTTGTGCTGTCAATACTGTTCTGAAGAGAGATAACCTTGTCTGTTCCATCTATTCTGAGGATATCGATCTGCTTTTGTATCTTACCGATATAATCCTCGATTGGTCTGCGCAGCTCCATTTCCTGCTCAGCCGTAAGAATTTTATTATTTCCGTTCGCCATATCCATTCATCTCCCTCATTATAGGTATTTCGCACTAAGTCTTAAGAGTTCCTCCTGGTTTGTCTCTTTTGTATTGACAATACCGGAAAGATGTCCATTGGACATAACACCAATACGATTCGTAATTCCTAAAATCTCCGGCATCTCAGAGGAAACAACAATTACGGTTTTTCCCTGCTTTGCCATATTGATAATCAACTCATAGATTTCATATTTTGCACCTACATCAATTCCTCGTGTCGGTTCATCCATCATAAAGATCTGCGGCTCCCGCTCCAGCCATTTTCCAAAGATAACCTTCTGCTGATTGCCGCCGGACAAGCTTGAGATCATATCCTCTGGACCCATACATTTTGTATGCATGATTTTAATCTCTTTTGCCGTGGCGTTCACCATCTTTGCATCAGAGATTGCCACTCCTGACTTGTAGCTTTCCAGATTTGCAATCGTAGTGTTAAAGGTAAGATCGCCCTTCAGGAAGAGACCATTTGCCTTTCTTTCCTCTGTGATCATGGCAAATCCCTGCTCCATTGCTTCTCTGGCACTGCTGAAATTCATCAGACGATGGTTCAGATAAACTCGGCCCGCCGCTCTGGTACGCACACCAAAGATTGTCTCCAGAAGCTCCGTGCGCCCTGCACCTACCAGTCCATATAATCCAAAGATCTCACCCTTTCGCACATCAAAAGAGATATCCTGCAGATGGGGTTCAAACTTTGTAGAAAGATTCTGAACTGAGAAGATTACATCCTGGGGTTTATTATCAACCGGTGGAAAACGATTTTCCAGAGAACGACCAACCATCGCTGCGATCAGCTCGTTCATGTTGGTTTCCTCGATGCCCTTTGTCATAACAAGATTTCCATCTCGAAGTACGGATACCTCGTCACAGATTTCAAAGATTTCATCCATCTTATGGGAAATGTAGATCAGAGAAATACCCTGCGCCTTCAACATTCTCATCATCTGGAAAAGCTTGTCAACCTCCTGCACTGTCAAAGAGGAGGTAGGCTCATCCAAAACAATTACTCTTGAATTATAGGAAATTGCCTTGGCAATCTCACACATCTGTCTCTGAGATACAGACATATTACGCATAGGCTGTGTCACATTCACTGTCATACCCAGCTTTCTGAAAAGATCAGAAGCTTCTTTTTTCATTCTGCCTTCATCGATGATTCCCATGGAATTGCGTGGATAACGTCCCAGGAACAGATTGTCGATAACATTTCGTTCCAGACATTGATTCAGTTCCTGATGCACCATGGCAATACCATTTTCAAGAGCTTCCTTGGGTCCTGAAAAGCTTACTTCTTTGCCTTCCAGAAAGATCGTGCCCTCATCCTTCTGATAGGTACCAAACAGGCACTTCATCATGGTGGACTTACCGGCACCATTCTCCCCCATAAGCCCCATAACCGTTCCACGCTTTACATTCAGACTGATGTGGTCCAAAACACGATTTCGGCCAAAGGACTTGCTCATACCAGATATCGATAAGACAATATCATCTTTCTTATCTTCCATATTTCACTCCTGTATTCGCTTTTTATTTTCGGTATCAGACTCTCACCGTTACGATCATTTTAAAATAAGTTGTTAGGGAGATGATTCCCCCTAACAACCCATTTATCTCTATTTCGCAGCCGCTCAAGACCCGAGCAGTTACGCTATATTACTGATCAAGTAAGGATGTGTAAGAAGCTGCATTATCCGTCTTAACCATGTTGATTGCAAATGCATCATACTGGCTTGGGTTTCCAAGACGATTTGTGATGTTAGACTCTGTCTGTCCGTCACCACCGATGTAATCAACTTCGAGGTTCAGCAGATCATCATAGTTCTGAAGCAGTGGCTGATAAGTTGCACTCAGGAAGTTGTCGGAAGAGTTGTAGATATCAAGCCATACTTTCTTGGAAGCATGTGTTCCTGCATCAAGCTGTTTGGAAGCTCCATCGTAAACCTTTGTAGAATCTGTGAATTCCTGATAGTTATCAGCTGTAACTGCAACATTTAATGCGTAGTAAGAACGCTCATCTGCTTTGTATACATAAACATCATCTGTCAAAACATTTCCTGCATCATCTGCTGTTCCGATACCTGTATCAATATCAGCGCCGTCTAATGCGTTACGAAGAACACGAAGTGTCAGATATGCCTGGATATCAGCATGCTGGCTGATTGTTCCGCCGTAGCCTTCTGCGATAGCTGCTACTGCATCACTGTTTGCATCATAACCGAAGGTAGGAACCTGGTTATCTTTTGACCATGCGTTGAACATGGACATTCCCATACCATCATTGTTAGAAACAACAACATCAATTGCCTCACCAAAAGAAGAGGTCCATGTACCGATGGTATTACCAGCTGTAGCTGCATCCCATGTAGCACCTGCGGAGTTCTTCATCTCCTGTGAAGCAAGCTCACGAACCACATAAGTCTTTCCATTTACTTCGATTGATCCATCCTGTACGATGGAAGCAGATCCATCGGAGTTTGTTCCGATTGGCTCACTGTTGATATCGCCGTCTTTTTCAACACCGGTACCCAGTGCTTTACGAACTCCTCTGGTACGTGCAATAGAATCATTGTGTCCGATATCGCCGATTGCAAGAACATAACCTATGGTTCCATCACCATTACGATCAATTGTAGCGATGTTTTTCTCGATATAATCTTTTACCATAGTACCCTGAAGTTCTGCACCCTGATTCGCATCAAATCCTACATAATAAGTTTTGTCATTGTAGGAAAGTGCTGTCATATCAAGTGCTCCGGTAGAACTGTTGGATGGCTGACGGTTAAACCATACTAATGGTTTGTCCTTGTTTGCCACATCGCCTGAAGCGGTTGTGCTTCCTGCTGAGGCAGCTGATGTTGATGTTGCTTTGTCTGTTCCGCCTGATGTGGAAGTAGCAGATCCACCCTTTGCACCACCTCCACCACATGCTGTCATGGAAAGTCCCAGTACTGTTGCCATTGCCAATAATGCCATTCTCTTTTTCATTTCATTTCCTCCTTTAATATTGCTTTCGTTCTTATGTCACTGTGTATAGTATAACTAATCTTTTCTGAATAAAACATAGAATATTTTTTTCTATTCATTGAATTTTTTAAGATTTTTTCGTCATATCGAATAGTTTTTTATTGGTTTCAATAAGGATAATGGTTATTTTGACATTTTAAGATTTCATTTCCTATAATCCATGTGTTTTTATTCCGGCTGTTTCCGGGCAAAAAAATAACGGCAGTAGAAAGCCTGAAGGGAAAAGTATACTCTTCCAGGTCTTTCTACTGCCGTTAATCTCATACAGGCACCATGCCAGTATTTTTTTATGCCACAGACTCCTATCTTTTTAGACGATACGTCTTACGGAAAGAATTGGTCTGTATGCTGCATTTCCACTAATCTTAATACCTGATTTTTCATCACTTGCATGAACGATTGCTCCGCCGCCCATGTAGAGAGCTACATGTCCATCATAGCAGATCAAATCTCCCGGCTGTGCTTCTGAATAGGAAACACCTCTGCCTGCAGAACGCTGCGATGCGGAAGTACGCGGTAATGAATATCCGAAATGAGCATATACGCTCATAACAAATCCAGAACAGTCAGCTCCGTTGGTCAGGCTGGTGCCGCCCCATACATATGGGTTTCCAACAAACTGGCATGCATAATCTATTACCGACTGGCCCAGCGAACTGTTTCCTGACGGTGGAGACACAATCTCCTCAACCGGAGGGGTATAAGATGGTGTCTCAGGTGTCGGATTTGAATTATTATTATTAGAATTATTATCTGAGTAATCATTATTAGAGGAGTTATTATTGGAAGCTGCCTGCTGCCGCTCTGCTTCCGCCTGCTGCTGTGCTGCCGCCTGCGCCTGCGCCTCTGCCTGACGTGCTGCTTCAGCCGCTGCAGCTGCCGCTGCTGCCCTCTGCTGCTCTTCTACTAATTCCTGAATCTTTGCATTCTGCTGCTGGATCAGATCCTGATATTGTGCTGCAACATGCTCGGCTGCTGCAATCTGTACCTCATAATCACTACAGGTCGCTTTTTTCTCTTCAATCAAAACTTCAAGGCTCTGCTGCTGTGACTCCTGCTCAGCCTCCATGCCTTCCAGGTCACTTTTCTCGGTTGCAAGCTGATTGCCAAGATCTGTAACCTGCTGTACTACTGCGACATAAGCTTCCAGTGCCTTCTTATCATAGTCATACAGCTTCTGGGTATTCTCAGCGTTGCTGAGGAAATCGGAGATATTACCATTTTCCAAAAGCATGGTAGCCCAGCCGATGTCTCCACCTTTTTCATATATGTACTGAATTCTCTTTTTCATTGCTGCATACTGAGAATCCTTATCCGCCTGTGCAGCCTGCAGCTGTACATTAGTCTCATCGATCTCAACCTGCTTATTCGCAATGCTTTCTTTCAGTGAATTAATCGATGCAATTGTCTCGATCAGCTGTGCATCCAGGGTATCAATCTCTCCTGTCAGTTCATTCTTCTGATCCTCGAGGTCATTGATCTGACTCTCCGTGTTGTTCAGCTTCGCAGAAGTTTCCTGCTGCTGCTGCTGCAAGCCCTCTATGGTATCTGCATGAACAGTCATCATCGGGGCACAACCTACAATAATCGCTAAGCTCAATGCCAATACTTTCTTTTTCATTCTAAATTCCCTTCTTACAAAACACTTTCACAATCATTCTGTAACATTTCTGTAATCTTTTTTGTAATTTCCTTTACATCTTAGCATGATTATTGTAATATTGCAACCCCCTTTCCGATTTATTTGAGATTGTTTCTCGAAGTAATTTATCGGGAATTTCAGTTCTGAAAACCTTTGTTGAATATCTACTCCACACTTAAAGTCAGATTCTGAACCTGGGGAAGTTTATCCCCATCCGGGTTTTCCGGCATCACAATCGTTCCTCCCTGAATTGCTGATACCAGCGCTGTATACTGATCCTGGTTGAATGTCTGCAGACCGGAGCTGCTCCAGGATGGTTCCACCGCTCCTATCTGTAAACCTATCGTCTCTTTCTCTCCGCCCTGATACTTATCCTCTTTCAGGCTTAACAATGTCTGATAAACTGCGGTGTGATAATTTGCCTGTATATTCATAAGTCTCTGAGAGGAAAATGCACTGCCTGCCTGATCCACAGAGATAAATCTCGTTCCTGCCGCTGTCGCTGCTTTTCCGATGCAGTTGATAATGGAGGTATTGTCTGAAAATAAAACCTGTACGCCCTGGGCATACCATGCTGCCGCCTGATCCGTCAATGCCGGGGCTGCATTCGTCCTTTCGGAATAGGTCAGTCTCAGCTGTACCTGTTCCGGCGTAAGTCCAAGCTCCCCAGCTGCCGCATCCGCTCCCTTGATAAATCCTGCTCCATACTCCTTTGCGCTGCTGCTCTCACTGAGAGAACCTATATACCCCAGATTCGTGTATCCTTCCTTTACTGCCACATACCCTGCCAGAAATCCCTCATCTGTTTTTGAAAATAATACGGCATGCGTATTTCCCCGGAGCTTTTCCACATCTCCGTCCACAGCATGAGGTACCCCGTCCAGAAGGATAAACTTTGTACTCAGGTTTTCTCTCTGGTACTCATACACAACCGTCTCGAAGCCTTCTCCCGGACATATTACCACCTCTGCGCCTGCCTTTAAAGCTTTTTCAATTGCCGCCGCATAGCCCTTTCTGGAAACCTCCTCCGGTTGATAATAGGCATCCTTCTGCTGGGTCTCCTTCGCATACTGCTCCACCGCTTCCCATGCCGCCTGATTAAAGGACTGATCATCCACTCCGGCTCCATCCGTGACCAATGCAATCTCCACATCGTTACTGCTCTTTCCACAGCCGCCAAAAGCCAAAGCTGCTGCTAAAATTCCTGCGGAAACAAATGCTGAAAATATCCTCTTTCTTCTATATAATAAGTGTTTGTTTTTTCTGTTTTTTTTCATCTTCTGTCCTCATCCGTCCATTCGGTGTATTTCTGACCCCGATTTACTGCTTGCGTTCACTGTATCCTTTTCTGTTATCCTTTTTCCTGATAACAATTTAAGTATACATGACCTGCAGTGCAAAAACAATCCTCTCTGAAAGATTCCGGTGAAAATGCCGTATATAGTGATCTAATCGTGTAACGCCAGGCGTATTAAAAAAGGAATGCCAGATGGCATTCCTTTTGATTTGCTTTTTATTTTTTATACGATACGTCTTACAGCAAGGATTGTTCTGTATGCTGCATTTCCGCTGATCTTGATACCGGTTCTTTCATCGCTGGCATGAACAATTGCTCCGCCACCCATGTAGAGAGCTACATGACCATCATAGCAGATGATATCTCCAGGCTGTGCTTCTGAATAAGAAACGCCTGTACCGCATCCACGCATAGCTGCGGAAGAATGTGGAAGGGAATATCCGAAATTAGCATATACCGACAGGATAAATCCTGAACAATCTGCTCCGTTCGTCAAGCTGGTTCCGCCCCATACATATGGGTTTCCAACAAACTGGCATGCATAATCAATGACTGCCTGTCCAAGAGAACTGTTACTGGATGATGAACTGCCTGAACCTGATGAAGTATCCTGTGCCGGTTCCTGGTAAGATGGTGTGGTATCAACATTAGCGGATCCACCACCATTTCCCTGTGGCGTATTGTCTTCATAATTATTATTATTATTATTATTATTATTGTCATTAGAAGCCGGTGCCTGCTGCTGTGGTTCCTGGTAAGCCGGTGCCTGCTGTTGTGGTTCCTGCTGCTGTACTGTCGCCTGCTGTTGTGCTGCTGCCTGCTGTTGCTGTGCTGCTGCCTGTTCTTCTGCTGCTTTCTGTGCAGCGGCTGCAGCGGCAGCTCTTTGCTGCTCTTCAACCAGCTCCTGAATCTTTGCATTCTGCTGATTAATCAGATCCTGATACTGTGCTGCAACCTGCTCAGCTGCTGCAATCTGTACCTCGTAATCATCACAGGTTGCTTTCTTTTCTTCGATCAGGCCTTCCAGTGACTGCTGCTGTGCTTCCTGCTCAGACTGCATGCTCACCAGATCGCTTTTCTCAGTTTCCAGCTGATTTCCAAGATCGGTAACCTGCTGTACTACTGCTGCATATGCTTCCAGTGCTTTCTTATCATAATCATATAACTTCTGAGTGTTCTCAGCATTACTCAGGAAATCAGAGATATTGCCATCTTCCAGAAGCATAGTAGCCCAGCCGATGTCTCCGCCCTTTTCATATATGTACTGAATTCTTTTTTTCATGGCAGCATACTGAGAATCTTTATCTGCCTGTGCAGCCTGCAGCTGTACATTGGTCTCATCGATCTCAACCTGCTTGTTGGCAATACTGTCTTTCAAAGAATTAATAGCTGCAATTGTCTCGATCAGCTGTGCATCCAGCGTGTCGATCTCTCCAGTCAATTCATTCTTCTGATCCTCCAGATTGTTAATCTGGCTTTCTGTATTATTCAGCTGTGCTGATGTCTGCTGCTGCTGTTGCTGCAAACCTTCTATAGTATCCGCATGAACAGTCATCATCGGAGCACAACCTATAACAATTGCCATACTTAATGCCAATATCTTTCTTTTCATTTTCAGAACCTCTTTTCAAAAAAACAATTCCTCAATTTGTCTGTAACATTTCTGTAATCTTTTTATCAATTCCTTTATATCCTAGCATAATTTAGTCATTTTTGCAACCTTTTTTTCTCATATTATGTATTTATTGGGGATTTTTCCAGTCAGCTTCCTGGCACTTTCTTTTTATAAAATTTTTACTTTCCTATTCTTATCTGACGATTCCATAGTGGAAGTTATACTCTGGCGTATTAGGGCATATTTAGATGCGTTTGCACCCAACCAGAAGCTTTACACGGAACTGTCAGAATTTTTACTTAAAAGCCGAAAATTTGATTGATTTTTATGTGCGATTATGCTATGATATCTTTATCAATAACTAAGAGGGTTCTGTTTACTGACGGAGTTGTGGAGTACCACAAGGGAAGCAGAATATCGTGATGCCGACCGTCTGGGCAACATTTGTATCCTTACAAGTGTTGCCCTTTTTTATCCTACTGCTGACGTGTGTTTCCGCTCACTGTCACAGAAGACGGTTTTCCTCACAACAGAACTCCCAAATCAAAGGGTATAATGAAAGGAGATTTTAAATTATGGGTTTCAAATCAGACATTGAGATTGCTCAGGAGACTGAGATGCAGCCAATTATAGGCATTGCAGAAAAGGCAGGTATCGATGATAAATATCTGGAGCAGTATGGTAAGTACAAAGCTAAGATTGATTACAATCTGTTAAAAGAAAATGATGCTCCGGACGGAAAATTGATTCTTGTTACTGCTATCAACCCTACACCGGCAGGTGAAGGAAAGACTACAACAACCGTTGGTCTTGCAGATGCTATGCAGAAGATGGGAAAGAATGTTATGGTTGCTCTTCGTGAGCCATCTCTTGGACCGGTATTTGGTGTTAAGGGTGGTGCTGCCGGCGGTGGATATGCACAGGTAGTTCCTATGGAAGATATCAACCTTCATTTTACCGGTGACTTCCATGCAATCGGCGCAGCAAACAACCTGCTTGCAGCTATGATTGATAACCATATTTTCCAGGGAAATGACTTACACATCGATCCAAGAAAGATCACCTGGAGAAGATGTGTGGATATGAATGATCGTCAGCTTCGTAATATCGTAGACGGTATGGGTGGAAAGACCAATGGTATGCCTCGTGAAGACGGATATGACATCACTGTTGCATCTGAGATCATGGCAGTTCTTTGTCTTGCTAATGACATCACAGACCTGAAGGACCGTCTTTCCAAACTGATCATCGGTTATACATACGGAAAGATTGCTGAGCAGAAACCTGTAACAGCAGGTGATCTTCACGCTGAAGGTGCTATGTGTGCACTGCTGAAGGATGCTCTGAAACCAAACCTGGTACAGACTCTGGAGCATGCTCCTGCTATCGTTCACGGCGGACCATTCGCAAACATCGCTCATGGATGTAACTCCGTAACCGCTACAAAGATGGCATTAAAGCTTGGTGACTACGCAATCACAGAGGCTGGATTCGGTGCAGACCTTGGTGCTGAGAAGTTCCTTGATATCAAGTGTCGTATGGCGAACCTGCATCCAAACGCAGTTGTTATCGTAGCTACTGTAAGAGCTCTGAAGTACAACGGCGGCGTTGCAAAAGCTGACTTGAACAACGAGAACCTGGATGCTCTGGAAAAAGGACTTCCAAACCTTCTGAAGCATGTCAGCAACATCAAAGATGTATATCATCTTCCATGTGTTGTTGCAATCAATGCTTTCCCAACTGATACAAAAGCAGAGCTTGATCTTGTAGAAGCAAGATGTAAAGAACTGGGCGTAAATGTTGCTCTTTCTGAAGTATGGGCAAAAGGCAGCGAAGGCGGCCTGAAGCTTGCAGAAGAAGTTATTCGTCTCTGTGAGGAAGACAGCAGCAACTTCAGCTTCTCTTACGAACTGGAAGGAAGCATTGAAGACAAACTGAATCAGATTGTACAGAAAGTATATGGTGGAAAAGGCGTTGTTCTTACCGGCAATGCAGTAAAACAGGCAAAACAGCTGGAAGATATGGGATATGGCAACTGCCCGATCTGTGTAGCAAAAACACAGTACTCCCTGACAGACGATCAGACAAAGCTGGGTGCTCCAAAAGACTTCGAGGTTACTGTTAGAAATCTGAAGATTTCTGCAGGTGCTGGCTTTATCGTTGCTCTGACTGGTGAAATTATGACCATGCCTGGACTTCCAAAACGTCCGGCAGCTGAGCGTATCGATGTTGAAGCAGACGGAACGATCACTGGTCTGTTCTAATCATCCGATAAAATTTAATCTTAAGAAAAGCATTGATAGGGCTGTTGCGACAGCCCTATCTTTTATGTAAAGAGGAGCATATGATTATGAATACTTCTGAAACCCCCACCCGGCCACTGCTGACCCGCACCCTGATTGTGTGCCTGACGGCTATGCTGTGCTGCTTTCTCTGGGGCAGTGCATTTCCCTGTATTAAAATCGGCTATCGGCTTTTTGCCATAGACTCCGCCGATACCGGAAGCCAGATTCTCTTTGCCGGCGTACGTTTTACCCTTGCCGGACTTCTGGTTATCCTGCTTGGCAGCCTGACCACACGAAGGCTTCTTCTGCCAAAGAAGGAATCTCTTCCCTCTGTTTTGAAGCTCTCCATGCTGCAAACGGTAATCCAGTATCTGCTCTTTTATATTGGACTGGCTCATACAACCGGTGTAAAGTCCTCCATCATCGAGGCCTCCAACGTGTTTTTTGCCATCCTGGTTGCCAGCTTAATCTTTCGTTACGAAAAATTCACCAGACAAAAACTCCTGGGCTGTATCGCCGGCTTTGCAGGCGTTGTACTGATTAATATGGGCGGTGGCAGTGCGCTGGATCTGCATATGAGCATTTCCGGAGAAGGTGCCATCCTGCTTTCGGCACTTTCCGCTTCCTTTTCCGCAGTACTGATCAAAAAGTATTCCCAGAAAGAAAACCCGGTAGTACTCAGCGGTTATCAGTTTTTGCTGGGAGGTATCGTAATGAGTATCTTCGGCATTACCGCAGGTGGGCGTCTGCAAAACTTCACGATCTCATCCGTGCTGCTGCTTCTTTACATGGCTGTGATCTCCGCTGTCGCCTACACGCTGTGGGGATTGCTCTTAAAGTACAACCCAGTCAGCAAAATCTCTGTATACGGCTTCATGAACCCAGTCTGCGGTGTCATCCTTTCCGCACTGCTGCTCCATGAAAAAAACCAGGCATTCAGTCTGGTAGGACTGATCTCCCTGGTTCTTGTCTGTATCGGTATCTATATTGTAAATCGAAAGGAAAACTAACAACGGCTCCCAAAAGCCAAAAAGGCAGTGCGTCACTGCCCGCCTTTTTTGTTCCTACATGGACTTTCTTTCTGCGATCTCTGCCATCTTTGCCTCATTCAGACGGGTATCCCCGTGTACGCGGCTGTAGGAGAGATATCCATTCATACGATCAATCTTTGTCAGGTTCTTAGAACCACATACCGGGCAGACCTCCATCTCCAGTTCCTGATGGCCACAGTCATCACAGTAAGCCAGGGACAGATTCACACCTTCATAAAAGCCTTTATCCATGGCTCTTCGTACCAGCGTCTTAATTGCACCGATATTATATCCTACCGGATATCTGACATACTGGATCTTTCCTCCATTGCAAAGCTCCCAGAATCTTCCCTCTTTGTCCTGCTTTTCGATGGGGGTAATATCCTCGGTAACATGACAGTGAAAGCTGTTGCTGACATAGGGACGATCCGATACATTATGGATGATTCCGTACATTTTGCGGAACTGTTCCACCTGCAGTCCACACAGAGACTCTGCCGGTGTGCCGTAGATGGCATACAAAATACCGTCCGCTTCCTTGAATTCATTTACTTTGTCATTAATATAGGTCAGCACATCCAGAGCAAACTGGCCATCCTCTGCGATAGACTTTCCATTATAGAGCTCCTGAAGCTCGTTCAGGGCAGTGATGCCAAATGATGCTGTCATAGGCTTTAACAGCGGACGAATCTTATCATGGGGATTCAATGTTCCACCATAGAAACCGCCCTCACAATAGCCCAGTGGATTCGTGGAAGCACGCATCTCACCCAGATAATCATAGGTTCTCTGATGCAGCTTGCGGATCATCTCCAGATAGACATCCAGTGTTTCGTAAAAATCTGTATTCTCATTTCTTGATTTTGCAAGAATCATCGGTAAATGAAGAGAGACCGCTCCAATATTAAAACGTCCGACAAATACCGGCTTATCCTGATCGTCTGCAGGCTTCATACCGCCACGTTCATACCAGGGGCTTAAGAACGCCCGACAGCCCATGGGGCTGATGACTCTCTTATATTTCTGATACATGCTGGAGATATAACCCTCCCCGCTCATAGACAGCCAGTCCGGATACATTGTCTTAGAGGAACACTCAATTCCCGCCTCAAAAACATCCTCACTGACGCAGCCCGGATTATGAATCTCTTTATCAAACAGGAATACAATCTTCGGAAACAGAACCGGTTTCTTATGGCCTTCTTTGCCCTGTCCCTCCTGATGTACCTGTAAAAGAGAGATAGAGATCATCTTCTCAAATGCACTTGTTCCAAGGCCCAGAGTAATGGTAACAAATGGATAGTCTCCACGGGAGGAACCTACTGTATTCAGCTTGTATTCGATCCCCTGCCATCCCTGGTCACAGTCTCTTCGCACTTTGTCCAGCGCATACTCCACTGCCTTTTCTTCTCTTCCCTTCCAGGATTCATCTGCATATTTCAGAAATTCTTTTACATATTTATCATAGCTTCTCTGCGCATAAGGGGCAAGTATCTTATCCACCTCCGGTACCGTGAATCCGCCGTACTGCTGGGCAGCGGTGCTCAGGATAATATCTCCCATAACATCAAATGCCGTATCCAGAGATTTTGGCTCATTGTACCAGACATTTCCCATCTCAAAGCCACCTTTTAAAACGCTTCCCACATCGAAAAGACAGCAGTTCATGGTATCAAGGCGGGCAGACTGATCGTGAATATAGATGTAGCCGTCCTTGCAGGCCTGAAGCTCATTTCGATTCATAAAGAACTTCCGATACAGCTCTTTATTCAGCTCATTGAAGATCAGGCTGCGCTTCGTGGCAACCAAAGCACTGTCCGTGTTGGCATTGCTCTTATCACCAATATAACGGATAGACTGGCTTTTTGTATAAACCTCATCCATCATATGGATAAAATCAACCTTATAGTTTCTGTAATCGCGGTAGCTCTTTGCAACTGCCGGATTCACCTTTTCCAGAGCCCCCTCAACGATATTGTGAATATCTGCGATAGGAAGCACCTCTTTACCCAGTGATTCTGCATGCTCCGTGGCAAACTTACAGATAAAATCAATTTCCTCATCTGTAAATGTATATAGGATTCGGCTGGCTGACTTGTTCACCGCACGAACAATCTTGGAAGCATCAAAAGCTTCTTTCGTTCCATCTTTTTTAATAATATAAACCATAGTACCTCCTTAAAATCTATATGTTGTGTTTTTTATCGTTTTTTCAACTTTTGGTCACAACATATTGTATCACGCATTTTCATAAAAAGATAGTCCCTTTTATCCGAAATTATTGTACACTTCCATCATTTTCTTACTGACCGGTCTACAAAAAAATCTCACCATCAAATACCACTGTGGCCGGTCCCGTCATGTACACAAGATTCTCTTCCTGATTCCACTCAATCTGCAGTGTTCCTCCAAGCAGCTTTATGGTGACAGGTCCTGGCTTCACCCAGCCATTCTTCAGAGCTGCCACTGCAACTGCACAGGCACCTGTTCCGCAGGCAAGCGTCTCACCGGAGCCTCGCTCCCAGACCCTCATCTGAATCGTATGATCATCCAGTACCTTAACAAATTCCGTATTGATACGGTCCGGAAAACGCTTGTGATGTTCAAAATCAGGACCGATTTCTTCTATATTAAGGTTCGTGACATCCTCCAAAGGTACCACCGCATGGGGATTGCCCATGGAAACTCCTGTCATATGATAGGTCTTCCCATCCACCTCAATTGCTTCTTCTGTCACCATTTCCTGCTCTGACAGAATCGGGATCTTCGCTGCCATGAATTCCGGAGCACCCATATTGACACGAACCTGAGAAACCTTTCCTGCTTCCACGGTCAATTCCAGATGCTTGATTCCACTTTTTGTGCTGATACGAATGCTTGTCTGATCTGTCAGACCATAATCATACACATACTTTGCCACACAGCGGATACCATTTCCGCACATAGCTCCCTGAGAACCATCTGCGTTGTACATATCCATCTCAAAATCTGCAGTTTCTGATGGTTTAATAAGAATCATACCATCAGATCCGATACCAAAATGACGATCACTGACAAACTTTGCTGTCTCCCCTGGATTTTCTATTTTTTCCTTAAAACAGTTCACGTATACATAGTCATTTCCGCAGCCATGCATCTTCGTAAATTTCATCGGTCACTCTCTCCTGTCTCTTTTTTATCCTTCATCCGCACATAAATCTGCTTCTGGTTGTTCGCATCGGAAACCTTGTCCAGCTCATACTCACCAAGTGAACTGATAAAGGGAGTAAGCTTGGAAAATCCAAAATTTCTCACATCAAAATCCGGCAGACGTTTGGACAGCTGATCACCCAGCTTTCCGGAAAACAGCCAGCCATCTTCATCGGAGAATTTCTCGATAATTGCATTGATCACAATACAGATCTTTTCCTGTTCGCTTGGCAGTTTCACCGTTTCCTCTTTGACTGGTACGCTTACCTTACGATTCTTCTTTACAGTAGTAATCTTCATACCTAAGCCTGATTTGACAGTAGTCTTGACCTGCTGCTTCTGTTTTTGTATTGCCAGCTCTTCCTTTTCTTTCTTAACCTGGTTATTGTACAGAAGATCCAGATATTTGAACTGATTACAGGCAGAGATAAAAGGCTTCGGAGTCTTGCTCTCTCCCATACCGATGACCTGCATACCCGATTCTCTGAGTCTGGCCGCAAGCCTGGTAAAATCGCTGTCTGAGGATGCAATACAAAACCCTCCCACCGTTCCGGAATATAAGATATCCATCGCATCAATAATCATAGCGGAATCCGTGGAATTCTTTCCGGAAGTATAGCTGTACTGCTGCATGGGTGTAATGGAATTATCCAAAAGCACCGACTTCCATGATACGAGATTTGGACTGGTCCAATCTCCATAGATTCTCTTATAGGTTGCAATTCCACTGTTTGCAATCTCATCCATAATAATCTTTATATATTTGTCCGAAATGTTATCGGCGTCTATTAATACTGCAAATTTTACGTCACTCTCCATCTACTTCACCCTCTTTATAATCCGAATTGATCGGCTGCCTCTCTTTAACATTCTTTTTTCATGCCATCCCCATGGATGTACAATTCCGCATTGTTCTCACGTACAGTATAACACATCCATGCTTTCCTGCAAAGAAGGATTCCCGCAGCTTGAAGCGGCTCCTGAAGGATTTTTCAAAAATGTAGAATAGAAAAACACACTTTTTTCACATTTTCATCACGGTCTATTCATATATTCCCTGTATAGTAATAATTAAGAAATGCGACAAACGCTTTCTTAAAAAAATAATTTTTTTCATACTCAGCCAGTGCTAACCCCCCTCAGCACTGGCCCTTCCTATGTTTAGGGAAGAATTCAGCACCTAAAAAGCACCAGAGTCTCCAAAACTCTGATGCTTTCTTTTTGAGCAGCAGCACCTTACTCCACAGTTTTGCAGTTGCTTTTAACGTAGATTAGCTCGAAAGTCTCTAGTAATAAGGCTTCCGAGCATTTTTTATTTCCATTTTATGTCATATTGTCATTGTCTTTCATCGTCTATTGTGGTATA
>JAQUXP010000032.1 GCA_028692395.1 Lachnospiraceae bacterium | reverse complement strand
TCAACGTGCACCGTTTGTGGAAACATATCCACACAACAAATTTTCTCCACCCGATATCCACTCTCAATCAATACTTCCAGATCTCTCGCCAGGCTGGTGGGCTTACAGGAGATATAGATCATTCGATCCACACCATAAGAGATGATCTTCGGTAATGCCTTTGGGTGTATGCCGTCTCTGGGCGGATCCAGCACGATCAAGTCCGGTTTTTCTTCTATGTCATCGATGACCTTCAGCACGTCACCGGCGATAAAGCTGCAATTATTCAGAGCATTTTCTTTTGCATTTTCACAGGCCGCCAGGACTGCTTCTTCTACAATTTCAACACCGATTACATTTTTTGCCACCGGTGCAAGGATCTGTGCGATGGTTCCGGTTCCACTGTAGAGATCGAAGATGGTCATGTCCTTCGTATCACCGATATAGGACCTGGCGGTATCATACAGTACTTCTGCCCCTCTGGAATTCGTCTGAAAGAAGGAAAATGGAGAAATCTTAAAACGAAGTCCAAGGATCTCCTCATAAAAATAATCCTGTCCATAGAGCAGTCTCGTCTCATCGCTCTGCACCACATCTGCCAGGGAATCATTGATAATATGAAGGATTCCTACAATCTTTCCGTCCAGATGCAGGTCAAGAAGCTGGTCTGTTAATGGCTGAAGCTCACATTCCATCTGGCTGGTGGTTACAAGATTGACAAGTATCTCTCCTGTAGTCTCAGCCCGGCGTAAAAGCAGATGGCGCAGATACCCTTCGTGGCTGATTTTGTGATAAAATGGAAGCTTTTTTTCCAAAAAATATGCATGGACACAGCTGAGAATCCGGTTCATATCCTCCTGCACAATCCTGCAGTCCTGAGCCAAAAGCACATCATAGGTGCTTCCCTTTTTATGCAGTCCAAGTGTCAGCGGACCGTCCTTACAGGCATCCCCAAAGGAGTATTCCATCTTATTGCGGTAAGCAAGTTCACTGGGACTTCCTTTGATTCCCTCGAAGGAATAATCCGGATTAGCCTCTGCATCTACCTGACCTGCCGCCTTGATCGCTTCATCCATCAGTTCCTTCACCTGATTCTTCTTCATTTCCAGCTGATCCTGATACAGCATCGACTGATACATACATCCACCACAGGAAGGGTAAATGCTGCAAAGGGGATTGCGCTTTTCAAGAGCAGACCTTTCCTCTACCTCCAGCAGTCGTCCCTCTGCTTTATTTTTACGTTTTTTATGAATCATAAATTTGATTTTTTGTCCGGGAACCGCATTTTTGACAATAACAGTTTCACCATCTACCTTTACTCTTCCCTTGTTTGGAAAATCAATCTTCTCCACGATACCTGTATATATCTCACCTTTTTTCATTGATTCTATAATTCCCTTCTCTTTAAACTCACTTATAAATGAAACAATTTTCTGGACCTGCGATAAAAAGAAGGCACCAATATCACATTGGCACCAATCCATGCCAGAATTTCTGCATAATAGATTCCTTCCTGACCAAACAGCACAGGAAGAAGCATGGCAGCTGCTACACGCATCACAAATTCTGCGATACCAGACAACATGGGGGTGACTGTATCCCCGAGTCCCTGCAGGGCACACCGAAAAACGTGCAATACATACAATACGATCAGGAAATAACTCATAATACTGAGATAATGATATGCGATTTTAAGTACCTCCTGGGTCTGCTCTCCATTTCCCGATATAAACAGAAGCAGCAGCTCCTTTCCAAAGAGCAGCATCACTGCGGAGATCACCAGGGATGTAGCAACTGCCATCAGCATCGCCTTCTTCATCCCTATGCGTATACGGTCATATCTTCCCGCACCCAGATTCTGCGCTGTGTAGGTGGTCATGGAAAAGCCATAGGAAATTGCAGCTGTTTCCAGAAGTCCATACAGCTTATTCGTTGCTGTGAATCCAGCCACGAACAGGAATCCAAATCCGTTGATCACATACTGCACCACCATACCGCCTACACTGATTACCGTGTTCTGAAACATCACCGGCATACCAAGCTTGAAGAGCTGGCTGCACATGGAAGCATCCAGTTTATAATCCTCTTTTTCCGGAATAATACAGTCAATCTTTTTAAGCACCCGGAGGCAGTAGAGCATAGAAACGCACTGTGCAATAACCGTTGCCACTGCTGCTCCGATAATACCCCAGTGAAATACCAGCACGAACAAAAGATCCAGCACAATATTCGTAAGGGCTGCTATAATCATGGCAATCAGCGGTGACTTGCTGTTGCCAAGAGCACGCAGAATAGAAGCCTCAAGATTATACAGTAAGATAATCGGAAGCCCTGCGAAGATCACACGCAGATATTGCACGGCCCCTCCAAAAATATTTTCCGGGGTCTGCAGAAGCTTCAGGATCGGTGTAATTGCAAGCTCCCCAACCAGCGTCATAACAACTGCAGAAATAGCTGTTAATATGATAGCATTTCCAATAGATTTTTTCAATTGCTCTGTCTTTCCCGCCCCGAAAAACTGAGAAAAAAGAATAGAAAATCCCTGTGTGATTCCTGTTACCAGACCTAAAAAAAGCCAGTTCAGCCAGTCTGATGAACCAAGAGAGGCTAATGCCTCCACGCCGACACCCTGCCCAACGATAATCGTATCCACCATGGTGTACAGCTGTTGAAAAAGGTTTCCAAGCATCAGCGGAATTGCAAAAAGCAAAAGCAATTTCGCTGGTGAACCCTTTGTCATGTCTTTAATCTGTGCCATAAATCCTCCCAATTTCACCCATAAAAATCAAATGTTTCAAAACATACATCCCTGTCTGGCAGTTCTGTTCCTTTACTGTTTGTTTGCGCAAAAAAAGCTCCGGTACATCAATCGTGCACCGAAGCTCTTAGTTTTTCTAACCTTCGCTCTTGATTATTCCTCTGGCTCTTCTTCCTGATCATCATCTTCGAAATAATCATCGAAGTCATCATCAAAATCATCTTCAAAGTCTTCCAGATAATCCGGTGTAAAGAAACGATATACTGCATATGCGATACCAGCTACTGCCGCAACTGCACCTATGATAGCTAAAACCCACAGAAGTGTATTTTTAGACTTTTCATTCTTCACATCTTTTTTCTTTAACATCTCTAATACTTCATCTATCTTATTCATGCCATGCACCACCCTTTCCGTTCACATATTTTGTGCTTATTTTAGTATATCACATCTATAATTATTTTACCACAGTTTCAGAAAAACAAAGCATAAAATTTCATCCAAATATATCAAAAAAAGCTTTGAAATATATTACTATTCCAAAGCTTTTCTCCGATAGCGAAAGGGGGATTCGAACCCTCGACACCACGGGTATGAACCGTGTGCTCTAGCCAACTGAGCTATTTCGCCATATGAAATTAATTTCTTCTATATTTAGAAGAATGGGACCTACAGGGCTCGAACCTGTGACCCTCTGCTTGTAAGGCAGATGCTCTCCCAGCTGAGCTAAGATCCCGGATCACTGTTGCTTTTCGCAACCGACTTTGTTATTATACAATTGAGTGCTGGTTTTGTCAACAGTATTTTGAAATTTTTTAAAGAAATTATTCAGAACCAAAAAAATGCTAATTTGACAGTTATTTGTTCTATATGAAAGGAATTATCTATGTACGAAAGATTTTGGAGTCAATTTACTGACTATATATTTGTAGAAAACATCCCCCAGGTATCTGATATTATCTTTGTCCCGGGTAATCGCTTTCCCCAGATGGCTGAAAGTGCTGCTTCTCTCTGGAAAGATAAATTTGCACCCTATATTCTGGTCTCCGGTCAGCATGCGCTTTTACAGGAGGATTTCCATGGGGTCACCGATATTACCGGAACCTATCCAGGAGTATTTGAGACAGAGGCTGATTATCTAAGCCACATCCTGATTGCCGGGGGTGTACCAAGGCATGCCATCCTGACTGAACGTCAGGCCTCCTACACCTATGAAAATGCAATTTACTCCCGGGCAATCACCGATCAGCGGCATATGGAGATCAAGCGTGCACTCCTCTGCTGCAATTCCTACCATGCCAGAAGATGTCTGCTCTACTATCAGCTGCTCTTTCCTGAAACCGAGTTTCTGGTTATCCCCTCGGATACCGGAATCAACCGTACCAACTGGATGAACAGTGAACGTGGCATCGACATCGTACTTGGGGAAATAGAAAGATGCGGTGGACAGTTTCATCAGATTATGCGGGAGCTTCCATAAGCCTTACATCTGTTTTCGAACCACTGCATATTCATCACCCAGACGATAATAGGGGCAGTTGTAAAAGGTATCTGCTACGAAATGAGCCATCTCATCCTCATCAAGGCTCATGTCGCAGCAGTAACATTCATATTCTTCGTCATAATTATAATACAGGCAGCTGTCACAGCTGGATTGTTGTTTTGGCATAAAAATTTCCTTTCTCTTACTAACCTAGTACATCGTAAACTAAATAACTGCCCAGAAAGCGCAGGATAAATTTTCGAGAGTAACAGTCAAAAAACGCAGGCGTAGCGGGCTACGCTGAGGCTTTTTGGCTGGTGCTATCGGAAATATAGACAAGCTTAATGTGGTAGTTATTTAGGAAACGATGTACGAGTTCTCTGACATGCAAAAAAGGAAATCCATTTGGATTTCCTTTGAGCAGTAGATAGGGGAATCGAACCCCTGTTTCCGCCGTGAGAGGGCGGCGTCTTAACCCCTTGACCAATCTACCAGGTTGATCGCTTGGCTTGTTTGACCTTGCTCAATTATAATAACACCCTTCGCAGTAAAATGCAACCCTTTTTTTTAAATTTTTTTAAAAATCTGAAATTTCGAACATCTTCCATTTTCTGACCTATCAGAGGCATACAGAAATATTTTAAATCAGATCGTGATTGTTTACCGCAATATGTGGTATGATAAACAAAAACCGAAAAGGAGTCCTTATGGAAAAACTAATTGATCTCCATGTACATTCCAACTGTTCTGATGGTACGCTCTCACCGGAGGAGCTAGTGGCTTATGCACTGGAAAAAAACTTATCTGCCATGGCATTAACCGATCACGACACCGTGGACGGAATCAGCCGTGCGCAGACTGCTGCTGAGAACACCGGACTGGAGCTTATTCCGGGAATTGAACTTTCCACCGAGCACTGGAAAAAAGATATCCATATTCTTGGACTTGGAATTAATATCTATAATCAAATATTTCTGGAGGAACTGAAACACTTTCAGAACTCCAGAAATATTCGAAATGATAAAATGATTGCAAGGCTTCAGGAATATCAGATTGCAATTACCGCTGATGATATGCTGGCTGCATTTCCCAACTGCGTGTGGACGAGGGCTCACTTCGCACGTTTTCTGCTGGAACACGGGTATGTGGGCTCACTTACGGAAGCTTTTGACCGTTATCTTGGCGATCACGCTCCCTGCTTTGTTCCACGGGAAAAGGTCACACCACTGCAGGCCATCGAACTGATTCACAATGCCGGCGGCTATGCCATCCTCGCCCATCCCCTGCTCTACCATCTCAGCGATTCCAATCTGGAGATTCTGGTAGATGAATTATGTCAGCATGGGCTGGATGGTATCGAGGCAATCTACTCCACCTATCGTTTTTCCGATGAATCCAGGATGAAGCAGCTGGCAGGCCGCCATGGGCTTTCTATCACCGGCGGATCTGATTTTCACGGTGCCAACAAGCCCGCTATCGATCTTGGTACCGGAAAAGGTGATTTAAAAATATCTTATGAGTTCTGGGATATCCTTAAGGCTACTCCACCGGCTCAGCAGGAATAAATACCCGGTTATCTCCGGTCTCCTGCTCTGTCTTTGCCTGCATGGTTGCTTCCTGACAGAAGTAATCCTGCGCACAAAGCAGTGCCTTACCCCTCTTATCTACTTTTTCATAGGTTCCATCTTCCTGCAGAATATGTGCCTTCATGGTATCTGCAAGCTGGATATCCAGGATATGCTTGGCCCCTGCCTTACAGATCGGATCCTCTACAGGGAATACGATCTCTACACGCTTGTCAAGATTTCTTGGCATCCAGTCTGCGCTTCCCATGTAAATCTCCTCTTTTCCATTGGCATAGAAGTAAAAGATTCTCGCATGCTCCAGGAAATTACCAACGATAGAACGAACTATAATATTCTCACTGACACCGCAAATTCCTGTCTTCAGGCAACAAATTCCCCGGATAATCAGTTCAATCTTAACGCCTGCTGCCGCCGCACTGTAAAGTGCCGCAATAATCTCCTTATCACAAAGGGAGTTCATCTTGGCAATAATCTGCGCCTTCTGTCCTTTTCTGGCATGCTCCTCCTCCAGCTGAATCAGATGCAGGAAATATCCACGCATCCAGATCGGGGCAACAACCAGCTTATTCCAGCTTTCCGGCTCGGAATATCCGGAAAGCATATTAAATGCTGCCGTTGCGTCTTCTCCAATTCTTGCATCACAGGTCAGAAGTCCACAGTCGGTGTAGAGCTTCGCTGTAGAGTCATTATAGTTTCCGGTTCCAAGATGCACATAACGGCGAATTCCTGTTTCCTCACTTCTTACAACCAGTGTAATCTTACTGTGGGTCTTTAATCCTAACAGACCGTAGATCACATGGCATCCTGCTTTCTCCAGCATTTTCGCCCATACAATATTATTTTCCTCGTCAAATCTTGCTTTCAGCTCCACAAGTACCGTTACCTGTTTGCCGTTCTCCGCTGCCTGGGCAAGAGCAGCGATAATCGGAGAATTGCCGCTGACACGATACAGCGTCTGCTTAATTGCCAGTACATCCGGATCCTTGGCCGCCTGTTTTACAAAGTTGACAACCGGGTCAAAGGTCATGTATGGATGATGCAGCAGGATATCTCCCTTTCGGATATTGGTAAAGATATCATCATCATTGTTAAGTGCAGGAACCTGTGCCGGAATATAGCGTGGGACCTTGTATGCATCAAAGCCGTCCAGTCCATACATCTTCATCAGAAATGTAAGATCCAAAGGTCCTGCAATCTGGTAAATATCATCATCGTGAATCTCAAATTCACTTTTCAGTATCTTAAGCAGACGTTTATCCATCCCTTCTTCCACCTCCAGACGGATAACCTCTCCCCACTGACGTTTTTTCAACTGTTTTTGAATCTCAATCAGAAGATCGGCAGCCTCATCCTCATCGATGGTAAGATCGGCATTACGCATAATGCGGTAAGGATGCGCACATACCACCTGATAACTCAGGAACAGCTTGGAGATGTTGCGTTCTATAATCTCCTCCAGTAAGATGACATTGCGCACGCCATCCTCATCTGAGGGAAGCTCTACAATACGAGACAGTACGGAAGGAACCTGAACAGTGGCAAATTCCAGCTCCTCCTTGCCCTTCTTATCATTTTTAATAATCAATGCACCAATATTCAGGGTCTTATTGCGCACCAGCGGAAATGGTCTGGAAGAATCCATAGCCATGGGAGTAAGCACCGGATACACATTTTCCTCAAAAAATTCATCCACAAACTGTCCCTGCCTGCTGCTTAATTTTTCATGGCAGTCAATGACCTGAAGACCTGCTTTTTTCAGTGTTGGAACCAGAGAGCGATTGTAGGTACTGTATTGCAGCTGAGCAAATTCATGCAGCTTCCCGCAGATCTTCTCCAACTGAATCTTAGGAGCCATACCGGCAATATCCGGTTTTGTGTAATTCGTATGAACCATATCCTTCAGAGATGCCACACGAATCATGTTAAACTCATCCAGATTGGACGCCGTGATACTTAAAAACTTAATTCTTTCAAAAAGCGGGATGGTTTTGTCCCGGGCTTCACTTAAGATTCGCTCATTAAAGCTGATCCAGCTGAGTTCACGATTTCTGTAATATTCTGGTTTTTCAAATGCTGTATAATCAAATTCCACTGTTGTTCTCCTCCTATAATTGCCTTCTGATCCGAATCACAGGTGTCACATTAAAGACTTCATGGAAAAACTCCTGCTTTTCCCTGGAAAGTCCCTCCTCCAGCGTAAAATCTTTATTCACACTCAAGGATAAAACCAGTTCATTTTCCTTCAGTACCGAACGTATTGTCTGAATCTTCTGCAGATGACTGCGATCCAGTGCATTGGCCAGCCGTACAATAGCGGTAAGACCAGCCACAATCAGATATTCATCACGGTTCAGACTGCTGCGGCTGGCAAATACCTCATATTGAGGGAGACGTTTTGTATTGTATTGAGCCACAAGGGCAATCATCTCCCGCTCGCTGTGAGATAAACCGATAATTTCATTGGACATGATAATATTGTAGGAAGAATCTGCCACAAAGTTCAGACTAATATACTTTCCAACATCGTGAAGCATTACTGCGATTCGAAGCAGCAGGCGCTCCCGGTTCTGAAATCCATGAACCTTCTTCATAGAATCAAAGATGCCAAGAGCTACCATCTCCATATTATCTATGTGAGGCTTGCTGACCGCATAACGTTTACCTATATTTCTTGCTGCCATAAGAATATCATTTTCAAAGTTATGCTTGATACGAATCAGCTTTTTCTGTTCTCCGAATTCATAAGCAAGACCACTGGCAAGACGTGTTCCCGGGGTCCAGATCAGCTTTGCATCCAGCTCCTCAATCAGTCGCTTGTAAATGATGACGGAGGGAACAAGAAGAGATGCCGATTCTACGGGAATACCAATCTTAACTGCCAGTTCCATGGCTGAGGAATGAACGATAATCTGATACCAGCTCTGGAATTCCTCACGGGTCAGTGTTTTACTGAATTTCTCCGGTGCATTGACCAGAATACTGTCTGTGAAAAGATCTCCCACCAGTACGATATTCTCGATTTTTCGGTCCTTTAGATACATCTTTTTAAAGCTCAGAATTTCATTTTGAATCAGTTCTTCCACCAGGGTGTCATAATGTGTGGTGTCTCCTGCAACGGATGCCAGACGCTCCCTGATTCGAAGACTGCCCATACGAATATTCTGGGTTGTTACCAGGGCATCCTTATCAAACAGAGAAATCTGTACACTTCCTCCGTCCAGATCAATGATGGCAGTTCCCTTCTCAATCATCTTGTTAAAGTCTGTCTCCATGGATGCAATGGCTTTATAACCGATAAAACGCTGCTCAGAATTACTTAGAATCTCTACCCGAAGTCCCGTGCGCTGCAAGATCTTTCGAAGAATAAACTGATTGTTTTCTGCTTCCCGAAGAGAACTGGTGGCAACTGCACGATAACTGGTTACCCGGTATTCCTCCATAAAACGCACAAAATCGCTTAACACCGTGCAAAGCTCATCTGCCATTTCCTGTCCGATTTTCCCGGATGCGAATACATCCTTTCCAAGTTCCATACGATGTTTTACATTATTCAAGCTGTTGATTCCGTTTTTTCTGGTCATCTCAAAGATTTCCAGCGTTACATCATAAGTACCAATATCAATTGCTGCAAATGTTGTTGCCTGCATCTCTTCGCCTCCGTTTCCTTTTCTACTTATCTTCTGTCTTCCCCAGCAGATGATCGATAAACTGCTGTGCAGTACGTCCGGAAAGTCCACCATGCTGCAGCTCCCACTTATTTGCTTCTGCCAGAAGCTCCTCCGTGGACAACTTTAGCTGATAACGATCTGCCAGCGTCTGCACAATCTGCTGGAATTCCTTTTTGTTTGGCGCTCCAAAGTAAATTGTAACACCAAAGCGGTAAACCAGTGACAATTTCTCCTGTACCGTGTCGGAGGTATGCATATCCTGACGGGTTCCCCCTTTATCGTCTGCATTCTCCTTGATCAGATGACGACGGTTTGAGGTGGCATAGATCAGGATATTATCTGGCTTTTTCTCCAGTCCACCCTCGATCACTGCCTTCAGATATTTATATTCGATTTCAAACTCCTCAAAGGAGAGATCATCCATGTAAATGATAAACTTGTAATTCCTGTTTTTAATCTGTGCGATCAGAGCATTCAGATCCTGAAACTGGTGCTTGTAAACCTCGATAATACGAAGTCCCTGATCATAATATTCATTTAAGATTCCTTTGATGCTGGAAGATTTACCGGTTCCGGCATCTCCAAACAGCAGACAGTTATTGGCTTTTTTCCCTTTTACAAAGGCTTCGGTGTTATCAATCAGCTTCTGCTTCGCAATCTCATATCCCACCAGATCATCCAGATGCACATGAGCAATATTAGTAATAGGCACAATTTCCACTTCACCATCTACATGGTCAATACGAAATGCTTTATGTAATCCCAGCTTGCCAACGCCAAATTCTTTATAGAACTGAATCATCTGTTCCATAAATTCCTCAGTGTCCAATGCCGCCGACAGCTTTTCACTAAGCTCCATAATTCTGTCCCGGACACGTTGATTATAAAGTTTATTGGTCCTGTCCGTATTCTCGTAATTACAGATAATATCACAGTCTCCTGAGTGAAATGCCTGATCGAATACACGGATGTCAAAATCAAACAGTTCCTTGAACCGCGCAAAGTCATGCTTTGCCATCTGATTGATACTTCCACCTACATGTCCCACAATCTCACAGGAGGTTGAAAATGCATTTTCCTTATTAATCAGAAGATAGGTAAGGTATGCATGCCAGAGATTTCCGGAAAGTCCATATGCATTGGCCATCTCCACCAGTTGGTTCAGACATGCATAAAACTTTTCCTTGTCACTTTCATCCAGTTTCTTTGTCTGATAATCATTAATCATTGCTGTGACTTCATCCAGCACTTCCTGGTTTTCAAAATCACGATATAAGATACACTCTTCAATTCTTGTCATTGTCTTCTCTCCGTCCTGTTAATAATTGCCCAGTATTCTTAGATAACTTGTTTCAGCATCCAGCCCCAGCATTGCATTTTTAACTGCCGCTGCGCTGAGATTCCCTTCAAAATCCAGGAAAAAACGATACTCCCAGTTCCGTCCCGGAATTGGCCGGGATTCAATCTTTGTCATATTCAGATCATTATAGATAAAATGGGAAAGTGTGTTATATAAGGAACCACTCTCATGGGGTATCTCGAAGGAAATGCTGATCTTCTTCGCTGATTTTACAAATCTTTTCTGATTGGATATCACGATAAAGCGGGTGGCATTGGTCTCCCCGGTCAGCGGTTTCTCCTCCAGAATCTGCAGTTGAAAATGCTCGGCTGCGAACCGGCTGGCGATCGCCGCCTGGCCTTTATCCTTTTCTCTGGCAACCTTCTGTGCTGCTATGGCTGTATTCAAAACCGCTTCCTGCTCCCAGGAAGGATATTGTTCCAGATACTGTCTGCACTGCGCCAGACCCTGGGGATGGGAATACACCTTATGGACATCTGAAAGCTTAGTTCCCGGAAGTCCCATCAGCTTATGATCGATGCGGATCACTTGTTCGCCCACTATATAAACCGGATATTCTGCCATAAGGTCATAGATATCCTGTACAATCCCCGCAGTGGAATTCTCGATGGGAAGCACGGCGTAATCTGCTTTTCTATCTGCTATCAATTTCACCGCTTCCTTAAATGTTTCCACATGATCACTGATAATATCCGGACCGAAGAAGGTCTTCATGGCTTCAAAGCTGTAAGCACCCTCCACCCCCTGAAAGATCACCTTCGCCCCGCTGGTAGGAAGCTTTTCCACCTGCTGATAATCGGTGGGCATCTCTGCTCCCTGCTCGGTGAGCAGCTGATACTGTCGCTTCCGGCTGATGGACATCACCTGACGGAAGATTTCCTGAATTCCCCTGGAATTAAACTCACTGTGAGCAGCATTTCCAAGTTTTTGCAGCTTTGAAATCTCCCGTTCCGGATCAAATACCGGCTTTCCAGTCTGTATCTTATAAGAGGCCACCTCTCCGGTCAGCTCCATCCTGCGTTCAAACAGCCTGAGAATTTCTTCATCTGTCTGATCAATTTCATTTCTTATCTTTCCTAAATCAAGCATCTGTATTCTCCTTATCAGCGGCTGCACCGCCCTTTTCCTTTAAAATCTGTGTGAGGGGTCCGATAAAGGACAAAGACCCAAAGGCTAACACTACGCCATCTTCTCCTGCACTCTTCACAGCTGATATAACAGCCTGCTTCAAACTGGCACAGGGAAATGCAGTTTTTTCATATTTTTCCACTGTTTTTGCAAGCTCCACTGCCGAAAGTGCTCTCGGGTTATCCGGAGGCGTGATGGTAAAGACTTCTGAAGCCAGTGGAAGCATCAGCTTTAATACCCCTGTGTAATCCTTATCCGCCAGAACCCCCATTATAAATACTATTTTTTTTCCTTTGAAATAATGTGCAGCAGAAGCCTTCAGCTTTTCTGCCGCATCCGGATTATGTGCACCATCCACAACAAATACCGGATGATTTTCAAGGACCGTGAATCTTCCATTCCAGCTGGTCTTTGCAAGTCCCTCCAGAATCTGTTCCCCAGATAGTGACACCCCATGCTCAGACAGGTAATGCAATGCCTCCCAGGCAGTGATTGCATTTTCAACCTGGGCAGCACCTGCCAGATGAAGGATCACCTGCTCCCCCTTATACCAAAAGCTTTGCTGCGTTAAGGTGTCGGTATGTCCGGAAACCTCTGACAGGCTGGCAGTGATCAGTGGGTTGTGATGCTCTTTACAGTAACGCTGTACAGAACGCACAGTCTCCTCTTTTTGAGGTGCCATAACAAGTGGCACCTGCTCCGCTGCGATGGCCGCCTTCACTGCTGCGATCTCAGTCAGCGTATTGCCCAGATATTCTGTATGATCCAGACTTACGGAAGTCAGCACTGCAAGACACTTTCGTGACGGATCTATCACATTCGTGGCATCGTCACGTCCCCCCATACCACATTCCAGCACAACAAAATCACACTGGCGTTGTCGAAAATACAACAGACCCAGCACGGTCTCAAGTTCAAATGGGGATGGTTTAGGGATACCTCTTTGTTTCATCACAGAAACTGCCTGATAAAGTACTTCCGTAAGACGGGTGAAATCCGCAGCACTGATTGGCTCTCCGTCAATCTGAATGCGTTCCCGATAAGAATAAAGAGTGGGGGAAATATACCTGCCTGTCCGATAACCTGCACAGGTAAGTGTTGTCGATATATAAGCAAGCAGAGAACCTTTTCCATTGGTTCCTGCAATATGAATAAATTTAAGTGCCTCATCCGGATGCCCGCATTCGGCAAGCAGCGCTCGGATTGCATCCAGGCGCATCTCTTGGCCATAACGCTGTTTTTCTTCAATAAATGCTCTAGCTTCACTGTATTCCATTTTCTTATCTCCTGTAAAAAGCCTTTGCCTATTATATTACAATAAAACCAGGTACATTTCAAGCGTGTAGAAAAAAAGTGATTGTCGCACTTCGGTGGACGGGAGTCCCTTATGAGGGCGGAACACGGTTTCGAAGTCCAAGAGTATACAAAAAAACAACCGATTTTGCTAAAATCATAAGCAAAACCGGTTGTTTTGGATTTTTTTATTTACTTTATTTTGCCACTGAATTTCTCTTCACAGTACTTACAGCGGTAAACTTCCTTCTCCGGATCTGCCAGAATGAATACCTGATCCAGTTCCTGCTCAATGGAGGTAATACATCTGGGATTCTTGCAGCGAATCACATTTACCACCTGCTGAGGCAGATGAAGTTCCTTCTTAGAGGTAATCTCACCATGCTCGATTACATTTACCGTGATTGTATGATCGATGAATCCGAGAATATCAAGATCCAGCATATCAACCGGACACTCCACTTTGATAATATCCTTTTTTCCAAGCTTACTGCTTCTGGCATTCTTGATAATTGCTACTGTGCAGTCCAGCTTGTCCAGACAAAGATTGCGATAAATTGTCATTGCATTTCCTGCATTGATATGATCCAGAACAAATCCTTCTTCTATACGTCCAACATTTAACATACTTTCACCTCCAGAAGTGTAAGAATCAAAGCCATCCGTGCATAAACACCATATTGTACCTGGTTAAAGTACGCTGCACGAGGGTCATTATCAACTTCAACAGAGATCTCATTCACACGTGGAAGTGGATGCAGTACATACATATCCTCTTTGGCCAGCTTCAGCTTTGCTTTATCCAGGATGTAGAAATCTTTCATCCGTACATAGTCCTCTTCATTGAAGAAGCGTTCTTTCTGTACGCGGGTCATATAAAGGATGTCCAGTTTTGGAATTGCTTCTTCCAGTCTGCTTACTTCCTCGAATTCTATATGATTTGCACGCAGTACATCATCCCGGATATAATCCGGAATCTGAAGTTCCTCCGGGGAAATCAGCACAAACTTTATGCCTGTATAACGCACCAGTGCGCTGATCAGGGAGTGAACCGTACGTCCAAATTTCAGGTCTCCGCAAAGACCGATGGTCATATCGGAAAGGCGCCCCTTCATAGAACGAATGGTAAGAAGGTCTGTCAGTGTCTGTGTGGGATGCTGATGGCCACCATCACCTGCATTGATCACCGGAATTTTTGATACGGTTGAAGCAACCAGCGGTGCACCTTCTTTGGGATGGCGCATGGCACAGATGTCTGCAAAGCAGCTGATCACACGTATCGTATCAGAAACGCTCTCTCCCTTAGATGCCGAGCTGGAATCTTCGGAAGCAAATCCGATTACCGAACCGCCAAGATTAATCATCGCTGTCTCAAAACTCAGTCTTGTCCTCGTACTTGGCTCATAAAAGAGTGTCGCAATCTTCTTTCCGTCACACATGTGTGCATACTTCTTGGGATTCTTCTCAATGTCAGATGCAAGATCCATCAGGTGATCCAGTTCTTCTACCGTAAAATCCAAAGGGCTCATCAAATGCCGCATATACTACCTCCTGCTGTACTATGTAATTTGGGGTAACTATTCAGCAGGTCTGTGCATTTACTGAACAGTTACAATTTTGTTTTTACTCTGTGTTACATAATATAACACTTTTTCTCATAGTTCAATAGATAGATTTTCTTTTTACTGCCTTTTTCAGTCTATTGTATAGACCATCTTGTACCAGACTGCTCCACCATGACTGGAATCCGCCTTTTTCATCCATTGATATCCGATTTTTTCATAAAACGGAATCATATGCTCCTTGCAGGTAAGAATCACCGCTTTCTTTCCTCGCTGTTTGGCGCTTTTTATCATCTGGAGCATCAGCGCACGTCCAACACCATGTCCCTGGTATGCCGGAAGTGTATCTAATCCGAAAATCATCTGATATTTTCCATCTGGATCATGTTTTGCTGTCTCGTGATAGAAGTCATCCGTCAGCTCTTCACTGTTGCTGGAGCAGCCATTGCAAAAGCCCATAATTGTTCCGTCTTCCTTCTCGGCCACAAAAAAACTGCCCTGACAGGTCTTAAAGCGCTCTTTAAAATCTGCAAGGCCCGCTGCCTCCAATGCCGGAAAGCATGCTTTTTCAATTTCTGCAATTGTCTCTAGTTCTGATTCCTGTACAGGTCTGATTGTATAAGTCAATTCCATCTTCTAATCCTTTTTTATCTGTAAACTGTCATATTGTTTTTTTAATGATACAAGCAGAGCGATAAGCCGGGTTATGTCGTGTGTAATCATCTATCCAGTATTATCGTTACCGATAATCTCTAGCGACCCACCTAAAAGCGTGACGGGCAGCCACATAGCTTTTTGTTCGGTCTTGCTTCGGATGGGGTTTACATGGCTCCCTCTGTTACCAGAGGGACGGTAGTCTCTTACACTGCCTTTCCACCCTTACCCAAAAAGAGGATCCGAAGATCTGTCCTTTTCGGCGGTATATCTCTGTTGCACTATCCTTGGAGTCACCTCCACCGGACGTTATCCGGCATCCTGCCCTGCGAAGCCCGGACTTTCCTCACCTGACACCTTTCGGTATTGTCAGCCGCGATTACATACTCTACTTGTATCAACAGTTTTTTATTCTAACATGCTTTCACGTTTTTGTCTACACGTCAAAACAGCTGCCGCCGATAAATTCCCGCAAAATAGAATTACAAAGAATCCCTTCGCTGGGAACTCCCACAAAATAATCCAGAAATTTCAACAATCTTTTTGCCTCCTGATACTCTGGTGTGTCTTCTGCAATTTGAAAAAGAATCGGCTCCGCATACAGCTTCAGCACTGCCAGTTCATAAATTAATGCAGAGTTGAACATTACATCCGCTTCCTCCTGAAAAGGAAAGATATTGTTGTCTTCTCCCCGTCGCACGGATGCCCACATGGCAATAGTCTCCTGGGCTGAGGTACCTCTGGTACGGTTATCGCGTACAATTCGCCTGATCAGTCTTCCGTCTGTGGTAGGAATACGGTTATGCTCATCAATGTTTAACTGGGTCAGTGCACTGATATAAACCTTGAATTTACTTTCTGCCGGAAGCATATAGCTGAGTTTATCATTCAATCCGTGAATTCCTTCGATCACAAGAATATCATTCTCTCCGATCTGAAGCATTTCCCCTTTGTATTCCCGCTTGCCGGTCTTAAAATTATAATAGGGAAGTTCTACACGTTGACCGTTTAGAAGAGCAGTCATCTTTTCATTGAATAATTCAATATCCAGTGCCTCCAGACATTCAAAATCATAGTTACCATTGGCATCTCTGGGCGTTTCCACACGATTCCTATAAAAATTGTCCATTCCAATTGGATGAGGCTGCAGCCCATGTACCGATAGCTGAACAGAAAGTCTATGGGAAAATGTTGTCTTTCCGGAGGATGAGGGACCGGCTATCATTACGAATTTTACTTTCGGTTTCCCTGCAATCTTCTCTGCAATTTTTGAAATGTTCGCCTCCTGAAGTGCCTCGGAGATCAGAATCAGATTCTTGATGTTTCCGGTTCCGATGCATTCATTCAATGCACCTACCAT
The DNA here is from genome assembly GCA_028692395.1 of Lachnospiraceae bacterium. Classification (GTDB taxonomy): domain Bacteria; phylum Bacillota; class Clostridia; order Lachnospirales; family Lachnospiraceae; genus Novisyntrophococcus. The sequence continues at coordinate 27,916 of JAQUXP010000032.1, read as the reverse complement.
ATCTACCTGGAGTTTCTCACCCCAGCGCTCCGACTCCTGCTGCACCTTAAAAATCTTTGGAGATGGTGCAAAAGCCGGTATTACCGTTGGCTGATCTTTCTCCGGCATCTGCAGTACCAGTCCCTCGTCATACAGCTTCAGGTCAAAGTACTTCAAAAATCCCGTATGCCAGCACATAAAGCCATAAAAATAATCTTCAAAATCTTCCAGACTATAGATATTCACCTTGGAAACCCGGCGGTAACGGAACAGCTTTTCTTTATCGTACATTCGATGGGAGGCAAAAAGCTCTCTCGCCTCGGCAGTACTGACGCTTCGCTTCATAATAGGAAGGTTCTGTTTCACCAGACTCATCATATAGCTTTTAAGCTCTTCCAGATAGGATTCATTCAGTGCAACACGTCCCTTTATTGTATAATAATAGCCGGAGCTTACAGAATAATGGAGCACTACCTTGTCAACATTTTCCTGGCCACTGATATGATAGATTGCCTTCAAAAGCAATAGAGACATACTTCGCTTGTAGGTTTTATGCCCAATGTCCGTAGTAATATCCACTGGCTCCAATACACAGTTTTCTTTCAGCTTTTTATGAAGCTCCCGCAGCCTTCCGTTCACCAGAACGAGTACGCTGACTCTTTGAAATTTGCGATCATACGCCTCTAGAATCTCACCGTAGGGCGTACCTTCCGGGTACTCACAGCTTGTCCCATCTATAGTAACCTGATACTTCTTCTCACTCATGCTGCTCTCCTTTATAACTTCCGATGCCTGTTATGACTCATACAGGGCAATAGCCTGGCGAATAAGTAAAAGTTCTTCCGTCAGCTGCTGTACCCGCCCTTCTGCCCGTTCTCCGGAAGTCTTTCGCAGTTTCTCCAAAAGCTGAGCCTTCAGATTCTCCTCCCATTTCAGGAAGCTTTTCAATACCGGATTGCGATTTTGAAGCAGGCAGGGACCATACTGATACTGCACTGGCGTGAGGCGTTCCATCTTCCCCTCTGTCACCCGAAGCACCGGATAATATTTACCATCCTCGTATATCATATTCTCATCTGTAATACGATATCCATTTTGCTGCAAAAAAATACGCATATGTCTCACATCTGACTGGGGTTCCAGAATTATCTCCCGAAATCCCCGGGTAATATCCCAGTGATCAGACAAAATCCGCTCCATCAAAGGTCCGCCCATGCCGGCGATAATCAGGGTATCACATTCCCCTGCCTGCAACGCTTCTGTTCCGTCTGACTTTCTGGTTTCTATGTATTCCAAAAGACCATGCTGTCTGATATTTTCCCTGGCACGTTCCAGGGGCCCATCACCGATATCCATGGCAACTGCCCGTGGACTGATCTGTTGACTGACCAGCCAGATCGGCAGGTAACCATGATCGCATCCCACGTCCGCAACCCGACTGCCCGGGCTCACCATCTCTGCGATGGCAAGCATTCTCTTTGATAATTGCATCATCTTTTCCTTTATTAATCCAGATAATCCTTCAGTTTTCTGCTTCTGCTTGGATGACGAAGCTTGCGCAGTGCCTTGGCCTCAATCTGACGAATTCGCTCACGGGTAACATTAAACTCCTTGCCTACCTCTTCCAGAGTTCTTGCACGTCCGTCATCCAGTCCGAACCGGAGACGCAGTACCTTCTGTTCTCTCTCTGTCAGGGTTCCAAGAACCTCTTCCAGCTGTTCCTTCAACATGGTAAATGCTGCTGCATCTGCTGGAACCGGCACATTATCATCCTGTATAAAATCACCGAGATGGCTGTCTTCCTCCTCGCCGATAGGGGTTTCCAGGGAGACTGGCTCCTGGGAAATCTTCAGTATTTCGCGAACACGCTCTACGGACATACTCATCTCTTTTGCAATCTCTTCCGGGGTAGGTTCCCGTCCCAGCTCCTGCAAAAGCTGTCTGGATACACGAATCAGTTTGTTAATCGTCTCAACCATATGAACCGGTATACGGATCGTCCGGGCCTGATCAGCGATAGCACGGGTGATGGCCTGACGAATCCACCATGTTGCATAGGTGGAGAATTTATAACCCTTACGGTAATCAAACTTTTCAACTGCCTTAATCAAACCAAGGTTTCCCTCCTGAATCAGGTCTAAAAACAGCATACCACGCCCTACATAGCGCTTTGCAATGGAGACAACCAGACGCAGATTGGCTTCTGCCAGACGTTTTTTCGCCTCCTCGTCACCATCCTCCATGCGCTGTGCAAGATCAATCTCTTCCTCTGCCGACAGAAGCGGAACCTTACCGATTTCCTTCAGATACATACGAACCGGATCCTCGATGCTGATTCCTTCCGGAACAGAAAGATCAATTGTTTCCAGATCTACTTCCTCTTCCTCCTCGATAACAGCATCCTCATCATTTATAAGAAGGACGTCATCATCTGCCTCGGTTTCATTTTCCGTCATTTTTAAGACATCGATATTCTTCTGATCCAGATACTCGAATACGCTGTCCATCTGCTCAGCTTCCAGAGGCATGTCTTTAAAGAAATCATTGATTTCCTTATACTCCAGGACATTTTTCTTCTTTTTGGCAAGCTCCTCCAGTACTTTCAGTTTTTCTAAGAATTTAGCCTTATCAAATTCCATAGGTTTTCCATCCTTCCATCTATCTATTCATCATTCAAAAGAAACATGCAGCGGTACTCCACTGATTTTCCAGGTATCCAACATTTTTTTATCATTCATCAGCTTTTGAAGTCCGACCATATCAGTAGGGGAAAGCTGTGCAGTCTGAGAAGAAATGCTGTTCTCCTTCATGCTGCAGATCACATCGTTAAATGCTTTTTCTCTTCCCTCATCTGCTTCAAGAGGAATGACCGCATTGAACAGTGCCGCCACACGGCTCTGCTCCTCGCTATCCACAAACTGATTCAGCAGTGTTGCCGGACTAATCTGGCCCTGATGCGCCTGATCATAGATCATCCGGGCGATCCGCTGGTAAAGTGTATTCGTAAAATCCTCCGGTGTAATAAACTGCTCCAGATCCGGCATTACAAAGGGATATGTCACAATCCAGGTCAGCATCAGCTTCTGTACCTTTTCTGAAGCGCTTTCCTTCTCCCTTGTACTGTTGATACCGGATTTTGGCTTTCGAACCTCAGCGATACCAACGCTCTTAAGTGCCAGTCTGTTTACCAGCTTCCTGAGGGTGTCACTCTCAATTCCGTACACCCGGGCAACCGAATCGATGTAATTATTCCGCTCAATCTCATCCTCAAAGCCAAGAAGCCTGGCTGCCACTTCATGGAAGAAATCCGTCTTGCCCTGAGGATCCTTCATATCATAATTCTGCTCGGACATTCGGATTTCATACAGAAAACTGTTTTCTGCCTCAAGAAGTCTCTGTTGAAAGGCATCATGTCCCTCATGCTGGATGAATTCATCCGGATCCTTATAGGGACGCAGGTTCACAACCTTCGTGGAAAGTCCCACCCCCTTCAGCATGGGAATCGCACGCAGCGCTGCCTTTACACCGGCACCATCGCTGTCATAGATGATAAGTACCTCTTCCGTATAACGTTTTAAAAGACTTGCCTGCAGGGACGTAAGTGCAGTTCCCAGAGATGCAACAGCATTATTGAACCCTGCCTGATGCATGGATATTACATCCATGTAGCCCTCGCAGATAATCAGATTTCTCTTTCTGGAGATCCGTGCTGCATTTAACCCGTAAAGATTTCTGCTTTTGTCGAAGATCTTCGTCTCCGGTGAATTCAGGTATTTGGGCTTTCCGTCTCCCATCACCCGGCCTCCAAAGCCGATCACCTTGTTATTCACATCCATAATCGGATAAATAACACGATTCCAGAACTTGTCGTACATTCCGTGTTTTTCATCCACATTAAACAGACCGGATTCGTGAAGCAGTTCATCGGAGTAGTTCTTCTCCTTCAGATAGCGATAGAGACCGTTACCGAATTTGTCTGAGAATCCAAGACCGAACTTCTGGATGGTCTCATCCGTCAACCCTCTTCCCTTCAGATAATCCATGGCCGGTTTTGCCGCGGGGGTACGCAGCTGTACATAATAATACTTTGCTGCCTCCTTATTCATCTGCAGCAGTACCGCCTTCTTATCTGCCTGTTCCTTCGCCTCTTTGGAATACTCCAGTTCTGGCAGCTCCACTCCTGCACGTTCGGCCAGAAGCTTCAGCGCTTCCATGAATGTATAATTCTCATATTCCATAATAAATGTAAATACATTACCGCCTGCGCCGCAGCCAAAACAATAATACATCTGTTTTCCGGGACTTACGGAAAAGGAAGGGGATTTTTCATTGTGGAAAGGACATAATCCAAAGTAGGAACTGCCTTTTCGCTGCAGCTTCACATAACCGCCTATCACATCCACAATATCGTTTTTTAGACGTATCTCTTCCACCAGTTCGTCTGAATAACGCATCTTATCGCCTCTCTGTGTCTATTATCATTAATAGACAGACCATGCTTTCGGCACAAAAAGCTCTTCAAACTTATGTATCGAATACTGATCCGTCATGCCGGAGATATAATCACACACGACACGTTCTTTTTTCTCGCCTCGCCGGATTAACTCCTGGTATTCTTTTGAAAGCTTTTCCGGTCTGTCACTGTAATACTCATATAACCGGGTAAGCATTTGTTTTGCTTTCTTTTCTTCTTTCTTTGCCACCTGACTTCGATATACATTATCAAACATCAGCTGACGCAGTTCTTTCATAGCCTCAGCAATCTCAGAAGACTGCTGAATACAGTCTTTTCCCATACTGTGCTCTACAATATCATGTATCAGGGTATTCAGCCGTTCCCGTGTCGTACCTCCCAGCACAACACGAAGCGTAATGGGAATGTCATCTTCACTGATAATTCCGGCTCGCTGGGCATCATCCATGTCATGGTGAATATAGGAGATCTTGTCACAAAGTCTTACAATCTGTCCCTCCAGTGTATGGGGGGTACCCGAAGTTCGATGATTCAGGATTCCATCCCTTACCTCCCAGGTCAGATTCAAGCCTCTGCCATCCCGCTCCAAAAGCTCCACCACCCGGATACTCTGCTTATAATGAGCAAATCCTTCCGGGCAGACAGCATCCAGTGCCGCTTCTCCTGCATGTCCAAAGGGTGTATGCCCCAGGTCATGCCCCAGTGCTATGGCCTCCACCAGATCATCATTCAGACGCAGCGCTTTCGCAATGGTCCTGGCCGTCTGCGAGACCTCCAGGGTATGGGTCAGACGAGTCCGGTAATGATCTCCCTGTGGAGACAAAAACACCTGTGTTTTGTCCTTCAGTCTCCGAAATGACTTGGAATGCAGGATACGGTCACGGTCTCTTTGGTAAACCGTGCGGATATCGCATTCAGATTCATACACATCACGTCCTTTTGAATTACGGCTATAGGCTGCAAAAGGACTCAGTTCCAGTAATTCCTTTTCTTCAAAGCTTTCACGTATATTCATCATGCACCTCCCTGAATCAACAGGTTCCCTTATATATAGTTATACCCTGTGGTCTTGCTATTTCCTTTTTTATTTCAAACTTTTTTCAGTTAGCCTGATATAACCCTGGATTTTCCATCACGTCTTACCCCTCAGAGGTTCTCCCATATTTCTTATGATTTTTTCCTAACTTTACTCATATACTAAATAGATATTAGAACAGAGGTCGTTATGAAAAAGCAGGACACGAATCAGGTTGATACAGGCAGACTTCAGGTTGTCGTCAACTCTGCCACACCGATACGTCCTATCCCGGACGCTGTAGTACAGATCTCATACACCGGAACTCCCGGAGAAATCCTGGAGGAACTGCGAACAGATGCGAATGGTCAGACACCGGTTCTTGATCTTCCCACACCCCCTCTGGAATACAGTATGATACCCAGCGAGAATCAGCCCTATTCCGAATATACCGTCCGGGTCAATGCACCGGGATTTGCACCTATTGACGTCAGCGGAAGTGAACTTCTCTCCGGGCTGCTTTCCGTACAGCCCATCCGCATGGCTCCTGTACAGCCACAGCTTCCCTTTGAGGATATTGTAATTCCGGCACACACACTGTTTGGCAACTATCCGGAAAAAATACCGGAGGCCGAGATCAAGCCTACAAATGAAACCGGAGAGATTGTCCTAAGCCGTGTGGTAATCCCGGAGTATGTCATTGTCCATGATGGTGCTCCTTCCGACTCCACTGCCCAGGATCATTATGTCCGCTATCGGGACTATATTAAAAATGTTGCTTCCAGTGAAATCTATGCAACCTGGCCAGAATCCACCATACGGGCAAACGTGCTGGCAATCATGTCATTTACTCTAAACCGCGTGTATACCGAGTGGTACAGGAACAAGGGCTATGATTTTACGATTACTTCTTCCACAGCTTTCGATCACAAATGGATGAGAGGCAGAAATATCTTTGACAGCATCTCTGTAATTGTAGATGAGATTTTTACCAACTACCTCTCACGTCCAAATGTTCGTCAGCCGATTCTCACCCAGTATTGTGATGGTCAGAGGGTGTCCTGTCCAAACTGGATGCAGCAGTGGGGATCAAAGACCCTGGGAGATCAGGGCTACAATGCGATACAGATTATCCGGAATTACTACGGACAGGATATGTATATTAATACTGCCGAAGAGATCTCCGGTGTTCCTGCCTCCTGGCCCGGTTATGATCTGGATATTGGGTCCTCCGGGGCAAAAGTCCGACAGCTTCAAGAACAGCTGAATACTATCGCAGAGGTCTATACCGCTGTTCCTACTGTTTCTGTGGATGGCATCTACGACGAGGAAACCAAACAAGCCGTCTCTGATTTTCAATCTATCTTTGGTCTTCCTTCGAGCGGAATTGTAGATTATCCCACCTGGTATAAAATTCAGGAAATCTATGTTGGAATTACACGAATCGCAGAACTTTGAAGAAAAAAAAGAACCTGTAATTTCTACAGGTTCCTTAGGTCTGCGCGAGACGGGACTTGAACCCGTACGATTGCAATAATCACTAGATCCTTAGTCTAGCTCGTCTGCCAATTCCGACACTCGCGCATATATTTTTTTCGTCTCATGTTTTGTGTTTCCCATGCGACAAGTGATATTATAGCATTAACGTTTTCATTCGTCAACCCTGATTTGGAAATTTTTATAATTTTTTGTGCAATTGCAAATTTTTACAATGACTCTGCCGTTGCAGGCACAAACTAGTACATCATAAACGAAATAACTACCCGGAAAGCGCAGGATAGATTTTCGAGAGTGACAGCCAAAAAACGCAGGCGTAGCCCGCTACGCCTGCGTTTTTTTATATGCACTCTTGTGAAAGCATTCTGGGTGAAACAGAAAGGTATTTAATGTCACTTATACTAGAATATCTTTCTTATATCATTGAACATCACGAATACCATCAGTGCCATCAAAAGCATTAAGCCTGCAAAATTCACCATACCCTCGATCTCCTGCTTGATTGCCTTTCCCCTGATTGCTTCTACAATCAGAAAGACAAATCTTCCCCCATCCAGTGCCGGAAATGGAATCAGATTCATAACACCAAGGTTTGCTGACAGAAGAATCATAAAGTTCAGCATGTTTAGCCACACATATAAAGCACCGTCCGACTTTGCCTCATCGTAGGTTTTTCCGATCTGTTCCACAACTCCTACCGGGCCACTCAGGTCATTGACAGAAAACTTTCCTGTGATAAGCATGGAAAGACTCTTCAAGGTAGTCTTGATCCAGTATTTAATCTCCAGCACGCTGTACTTCAGGATCCCCAGTGCTGACTGCTTTTCCCGAACCATGTTATAGGAGAATCCCAGGGTTGCATATTTTACAAGCTTCGGTGTTACCGTAGCTTCCTTGATCTTACTTCCATGCTGATAGGTAAGGTTAATCTCTTCCGTTCCCATCGGGTGATCCGTAAAGTAGGTGGCCAGTTCCTGATTGGTATTGATAACGGTTCCGTTCACCTCCAGAATTACATCTCCCACCTGCAGACCTGCCTTTGCCATGGGGTATCCTGCGGAAAGTGATACAATTTCTGCTTTTCCCTCGGTCTCCGGATAGTAACTGTAACCCAGCATATAGCGATCTTCTGAGACAGGTACATAATCAATCTTCTGCTTTTCGCCATTCCGGCTGACCGTAAGTGAGATGGTATCGGAGGGAATTCCATCCAGACTGGTTTTCGTGTAAAGCTCCCGCCCAAAGGAAATTCCGGATCCCTCATAGGTAGTAACCACATCCCCTTCCTGAAGCCCTGCTGCCTCTGCCGGAGAACCTTTTTCCACGGAAGTCACATAGGAAGGATCCGAACCGGCTATGGAGATTACAATAATTGCAACAAAAAAGGCCAGGATAAAGTTAAAGACCGGACCTGCCAGAACAACTGACATCCGCGCCCACACAGACTTGCTGGCAAAGGTGCCCTCGAAGACCTCGCCGCCTTCCTCCCCCAGCATCTGACAGGAGCCGCCAAAAGGCAGCAGCTTCAGAGAATACTTTGTTCCGTGACTGACTCTGGACAAAAGGGTTGGTCCCATGCCAAGAGAAAATTCTGTCACTATAATATGGTTTGCCTTAGCCAGAAGAAAATGTCCCAGCTCATGTAAGATTACAACAATACTGAATATGAGTATCGCAAGAATTATTTTCAAAAATGCCACCTGCTTTCAATCCATTCATAAGTCCCCGCCTCAACTTCAAGTATCTTTGCCAAATCAGGGGCCTGCACCACCTTGTGCTGTTCCATCGCCCCTGCGATAATATCATATATATCCAGAAAATGAATCTTTCTGGCGAGAAAAAGTGCCACTGCCCGCTCATTTGCTGCATTGAATACAGTAGGCATAGATCCTCCTGCCTTTGCAGCTTCGATTGCCATGGGAAGGCCACGAAATGTCTCCTGGTCCGGATTGGCGAATTCGATCTGAGTCAGCGCAGAAAAATCCAGACGATCTCCGGCCAAAAATCTCCTTTGTGGATAATAAAGTGCGTACTGGATCGGAAGCTTCATATCCGGCGTTCCAAGCTGTGCCATCACAGCCCCATCCTGGAACTCCACCATGGAGTGAATGATGCTTTTAGGCTGGACCACTACCTGAATCTGATCCAGATCAACGCCAAACAGCCATCTTGCTTCCATGACTTCCAGCCCCTTATTCACCATGGTTGCAGAATCTATGGTGATTTTGCTTCCCATGGACCAGTTCGGGTGCTTCAGAGCATCCTCCACCGTAACACTTTTCAGTTCTTCTCTGGTTCTGCCCCGGAAAGGTCCACCGGAAGCGGTAATTAAAAGCTTCTCTATGGTTTTTGATTCTTCTCCATGGAGACACTGAAAGATTGCACTGTGCTCACTGTCTACCGGAAGTATGCGAACCTTGTATTTTTCTGCCAGAGGCATGATAAGATGTCCTGCAGTAACCAGTGTTTCCTTGTTGGCAAGAGCAATATCTTTTCCTGCTTTAATTGCGGCTATCGTGGGCTGAATACCAATCATGCCTACAATTGCCGTCACCAGGATCTCACTTTCCGGCATCGCTGCCAGCTCCAGAAGACCATCCATCCCCCATACAATCTTTGTAGGGGTATCCGCAACTCTGTCTTTCAGTTCACGGGCATAGCTTTCCTCCCATACGGCTGCAAGCTTTGGATGAAATTCACGGATCTGGCTCTCCAGCATCCGGATGTTGCTGCCTGCGCTGACGGCACAAACCTGAATATCTCCATTTGCACGGACAACGTCCAAAGTCTGCGTACCGATAGAACCTGTAGATCCTAAAATCGCTATGGTTTTCATAAATCCCTATTCTCCTCTAAAAAAGAAATACAGCCAGATAATAAATAATCGGTGCTGTGATGATTACGCTGTCAAACCGGTCAAGAATACCGCCATGACCCGGAATCAGTTTTCCGTAATCCTTGATATCCATATTTCTCTTGATTGCCGAAGCAGCCAGATCGCCAATCATGGAGATCAGTCCGCCGATGGCGCAGATCACTGCATATTCATAAGACATTCCCACGGTAATCCACTGGAAGATAAACCCAAGCAGCGCAGCTCCCACAACACCGCCTACCGCACCCTCTATGGATTTCTTTGGGCTGAGCACCGGTGCCATCTTGTGTTTTCCAAACAAAACACCCACGCAGTAGGCACAGGTATCGCATCCCCAGGAACACAGAAACACCAGCCAAACCATAAACTTTCCATCCGGCAGCCTGCGGATCTGATAAATATAGGACAGCATCACCGCTACATAGATGATACCGAAAAACGCTGCCATAATCTGATTCGCATGATATTTCGGGTAAGAAAAAACATAAATAAACAGAATCAGTATCAGGCAAAGAATCATGGCACAGGTGTGATACCGGCTCTCCTGCATGGTAATACTCAGATAATAAAGTACAATGCCAAGGTAGCTGATGATCTCAAGAGAATTGAGTTTTCCCTCATGCACATGCATTGCCCGATAAAGCTCGAAAGCACCAATCAAAGATATGATCAGAAGCGTTCCAAATAAAACCCAGCCTCCGGTTCCGATTGTAAGAAGTGCAATCAGCACCAGTACGATTCCGCTGATTAAACGTGTCTTAAACATTAGTCTCCTCCTTCGCATCTCCATAACGGCGATCTCTTCTATTATATTGCTCGATAGCCTGAATCAATTCCGGTTTATGAAAATCCGGCCATGCAATATCGGTAAAATAAAATTCCGTATATGCCAGCTGCCATAGAAGATAGTTGGACAGCCGCTGCTCACCGCTGGTTCGAATCAGAAGATCCGGATCCGGAATACCTGCCGTATCCAGATAGGATTCAAAGAATTCCTCCGTCATTTTCCCCTCCGGAACCTTTCCTTCTTTTGCATCCTGGGCAATCTGGGTAACGGCACGAAGAATCTCATCCCGTCCACCATAATTTAATGCAATCTGAAAATGCAGCTTATCATAGTCTTTGGAAAAGTCCTCCAGTGCACGGATACTCTCCTGTATGTCCGGTGCGAAGGCACTGGCATCTCCGATCACTCGAACACGCATCTCATTCTCCCTGGAGCTTTTAATACAGCGTTTCAGATATCTGCGGAAAAGATTCATCAGTGCTTCCACTTCATCTTTAGATCTTTTCCAGTTTTCCGTAGAAAATGCGTAAACCGTCAGATAACGGATTCCCAGATCTCTTGCCACATAACATACTTTCTCCAGATTGTCACATCCTACTACATGCCCGTAGGATCTTGGCATATGCTTTGCCTTAGCCCATCTTCCATTTCCATCCAGGATAATGGCAACATGATTTGGCACATTCATCGTTTTGTTCTCCTTTATAAAAGAATAGAAAGAAATGCCCGTCAGAAACTGCATTTCTTTCTATCATTATGTTATACAGTAAGAATCTCTTTGGATTTTTCTTCGATGGTTGTATCGATGGTCTTAATATGCTTGTCAGTCATTTTCTGAATACTGTCTTCAAGCTCTTTGATCTCGTCCTCGGAAACATCTTCCTTTGCAAGCTTCTTAAATGCATCATTGGCATCACGACGGATATTACGAATTGCCACTTTCGCAGCTTCTCCTTTTTTCTTAACATCCTTCACCAGTTCTTTTCTTCGTTCCTCAGTAAGCTCCGGGAATACCAGACGGATCACCTTTCCATCTGTGTTTGGATTGATTCCAAGCTCAGAAACCTGGATTGCCTTACAGATTTCTTTTACCAGAGATGCTTCCCATGGCTGAATCTGAATCATACGTGGTTCCGGTACGGAAACATTCGCCACCTGCTGCAGTGAGGTAGGAGTTCCATAATAATCTACGGTAATACGGTCCAGCACATGAGGATTCGCACGTCCTGCCCGGATAGCAGCAAGCTCCTTTTCAAGACTTCCTATTGTTTTTTCCATCTTACTGTTATAAACTTCTGTTCTCTGATCCATATTCAAAAATATCCTCCTTCTGGCTTATACGGTCACATAGGTGCCGTTGTTGATTCCATGTGCAGCATCGATAATGCTGTTCTCTTCATTCAGGCTGAACACCTGCATCGGCATCTTATTCTCCATACACATGATGGAGGCAGTAAGATCGACAACTGCGAGTTTTTTATCAATTACTTCCTGAATAGAAACTTCTTCATATTTTTTTGCATTCGGATTGTCCTTCGGATCGCTGTCATAGACACCGTCCACAGCCTTTGCCAGCAGGATTGTCTCTGCTTCAATCTCAACTGCCCGAAGAACTGTCGCCGTATCGGTTGAAAAATACGGATGACCTGTACCACCGGCAAAGAATACCACCATATTATGATCAAAATACTTTGTTACACGATCCTTTGAAAAGCCTTTTGTGAACTCGCCACAGGCAAATGGTGTCAGTACCGATGTCATCATGCCCTGGGAACGGAAAATCTCAGAAACATAGATACAGTTCATAATCGTGGCAAGCATCCCAATCTGATCTGCCTTAGTACGGTCAATGTTCTTGCTGCTTCTTCCTCTCCAGAAGTTACCGCCGCCGATGACGATTCCCACCTGAACGCCTTCTTCCACAATTGCCTTTACCTGTTTGGCAACCTTGATTACAGTCGGTTCATCAAAGCCTGTCTTCTTCTCACCTGCAAGAGCCTCACCGCTTAACTTTAATAATACTCTCTTCATCCGGATATCCTCGTTTCTGTCTTTGTTCACAACTGTTCAGTACCTGAACAACTGTATGCTTTCACTTTCTCCATTATAGCACACTGGCTGTCACATGTCCATTGCGGCAAACCTGTGATTTTACAGCTGGGAGGTTACGAAAATATCATAAATTGCACGGGTTGCCGCCTCAAAATCGCGGTTTTCAACACCGATGATAATATTCAGTTCAGAAGATCCCTGATCGATCATCTTAACATTTACATGGGCATGAGCAAGCGCTGAAAAGATTCTTCCTGCAGTACCACGAGTACGTCTCATACCACGTCCCACAACAGCGATCAGTGCGAGATCTGACTCCAAATCGATGGAATCCGGATGAACTGCCCGGTGAAGGCCTGCGATGATCTGCTGTTCCTTAGCTTCGAATTCATCCTGATGCACATATACGGTAAATGTATCGATACCGGAAGGTGTATGTTCAAAGGAAAGGCCATTCTCCTCAAATACCTGAAGAACCTTTCTGCCAAAACCGATCTCGGTATTCATCATATCTTTTTCTATATTGATAGAAGCAAAACCTTTCTTACCTGCAATACCGGTGATCGTATATCTTGGTTTACTGCAGGTACTTTCCACGATCAGAGTTCCATTATCCTCCGGCTTGTTGGTATTTCTTACATTGATGGGAATTCCCTCCTGGCGCAGCGGGAAGATAGAATCCTCGTGTAAAACAGTGGCTCCCATATAGGAAAGCTCCCGGAGCTCCTTGTAGGTGATCGTAGAAATGACAGCGGGATCCTTCACGATTCTGGGATCTGTAACAAGGAATCCTGAAACGTCTGTCCAGTTCTCGTAGAGATCTGCATGAACGGCACGGGCTACGATGGAACCGGTGATATCAGAACCGCCTCGGGAAAAGGTTTTAACCTTACCGTCTGCCGCACATCCATAGAATCCCGGAACTACTGCACGCTCAATATGAGAAAGACGTTCTGAGAGACATGCATTTGTCTTTTCTTCATTAAAATTGCCCTCTTCATCAAAGAAGATCACCTCTGCTGCATCTACGAATTCATAGCCCAGATATTCAGCCATGATAATACCATTCAAAAACTCACCTCTGGAAGCAGCATAATTCTCACCCGCTTTTTCCTTAAAGTTTTTGCTGATTTCTGCAAACTGTGATTCCAGAGAAAGCTCCAGCTTTAAGCCATCGATAATCTCACGATACCGCACATGAATATTCTGCAGCTTTTCATCAAAATTCTTACCTGCTTCTGCAGTGTGATAACAATCATATAACATATCTGTAACCTTAATGTCACCGTCAAAGCGTTTTCCCGGTGCACTTGGTACCACATATCGTCTTGTCTCATCTGCACGGATAATCTTTCCTACCTTCTCAAACTGCTGGGCACTTGCCAGAGAGCTTCCTCCGAACTTCACAACCTTCTTCATCTTATCTATTCTCCTTTTGTGACAGTATTTCTGCTCTACAACTCTGTTTAATAATTTATCGCATTCTTTCCGCTTCGTCAAGCCTTTTATCATATGAAAAAGAGCTGCCGCACTTGGGTGGTGGGGGATCCCCTCTGAGGTCTGAACACGGTTTCGAAGTCCAAGAGTATACAAAAACAACCGATTTTGCTAAAATCATAAGAAATCAGCATAAACTCGCTGTGCTCAGACAGTATGCTGATTTCTTATAACGCAAAATTGGTTGTTTTGGTATACTTAGGACTTCTGCAAATGTGTTCAGACCTCAGAGGGGATCCCCCACCACCCAAGTGCGGCAGCTCCATCCCTTTGTTTACTGTCCGTAGTATGCATTCGCTCCATGTTTTCGGAAGTAATGTTTATCCTGCAGTTCCTGCGGTGCAGGCTGAATTTTGGGATTAATTATCTCCCCGCGATATGCCATCTTGGCAACCTCTTCCAGAACAACTGCGTTATGAACAGCTTCGCATGCATCCTTTCCCCATGCAAAGGGGCCATGATTTTTACAGAGAACTGCAGGTACCGCCCTCACATCCTTTTCCATACGCCGGAATTCATCTACGATGAGATGTCCGGTATTCTCCTCATAAGCATCTGCAATCTCCTCCTGAGTCAGGCAGCGCAGACAGGGAACCTCTCCATAGATATAATCCGCATGGGTCGTACCATAACAGGGAATACTTCTTCCTGCCTGTGCCCAGCTTGTGGCATAAGAAGAATGGGTATGTACCACCCCGCCAATTTCTGGAAATGCCTTGTACAGCTCCAGATGGGTCGCAGTATCGGAGGAAGGATGATACTTTCCTTCTACCTGGTTACCCTCCAGATCAACCAGTACCATATCCTCCCAGGTCAGCTTGTCATAATCTACCCCACTGGGTTTAATAGCAAAGATTCCCGTTTTCCGATCAATCTCACTGACATTTCCCCATGTAAAAGTAACAAGGCCATATTTGGGCAGAAGCATATTTGCTTCATATACACGTTTTTTCAACTCTTCTAACATATTCCTTCACTCCTTATCCCCAATTTATTCTTTATAAAGCTGCCGCATCTGAGTATCCGAAACAGACAGCTTTCTATATTATTTCAAATTTGCAACTGCTGCCCGCTCGATGGCAAGTCCTTTCTTGTAACGCTCCATAAATGCTTCAAAGCCGGCAACATCTTCTGGATCTGGCGCAACACTTTCGCCTTCCTCACCGCCAAATACACTTCCAGCCAGGTAATCATCCAGGGTTTCCCCGGACTTTTTCTGCAGCATATAAGAAGCAAGCAGTGCAATTCCCCATGCGCCGCCTTCCCCTGCTGTTTCCATGACAGATACCGGTGCATCGATGGCTGCTGCCAGAATCTTCTGTCCCACACCTTTTGTCTTAAAGAGGCCACCGTGTCCAAAGATCTTATCGATAGCAACATCTTCCTCCTTCAGAAGGATATCAAGTCCCAGCTTCAATGCACCAAGAGAGGTAAACAGGTGAGAACGCATAAAGTTTGCGAGAGTGAACTTACTGTCTGCATTTCTTACAAAGAGAGGACGCCCCTCCTCAAAATTGGTAATATGCTCACCGGAAAAATAACAGTAGGACAGCAGCCCGCCGCAGTCTGCATCCCCTTCCAGGGCTTTGCGGTATAAGGTGCCATAAAGCTCATTCATATCCACTTTCATGCCAAAGCTTTCGGTAAATTCCCGGAACAGGTTCACCCAGGCATTCAAATCGGAAGTACAGTTTTGAGAATGCACCATAGCGACCAGATTTCCGGATGGAGTGGTAACCAGATCAATCTCCGGATACACTCTGGAAAGCTCTTTCTCCAGTACAATCATGGCAAACACAGAGGTGCCTGCTGAGACATTACCGGTTCGCTTTGCCACACTGTTCGTTGCTGCCATACCGGTACCTGCATCTCCCTCCGGAGGACAGATGGGAATTCCCGCCTGAAGACTGCCTGAAACATCAAGAAGCTTTGCACCCTCTTCACTGAGTTGTCCTGCTTTCTCTCCTGCCACAAGAACCTTTGGGAATATGTCCCGGAAGGTCCATGGAAAATGCTTTGATGCCGTCAGTGCATCAAACTTTTCTATCATATCTTCCCGGTAATCCTTCTTCTGTGAATCAATAGGAAATACACCGGAAGCCTCCCCGATACCGAGCACACGATTTCCCGTCATTTTCCAATGCACATAACCCGCCAGCGTTGTCAGATAATCGATGGAGCCTACATGCTCCTCCCCATTTAAGATTGCCTGCTGCAGATGGGCGATGGTCCATCTCTGTGGAATATGATACTGAAACAGCTCTGTCAGCTGCTCGGAGGCTTCCTCTGTAATATTATTTCTCCAGGTGCGAAAAGGTACCAGAAGCTCTCCGTCCTTGTCAAATGCCATATATCCATGCATCATGGCGGAGAATCCGATGGCTCCGATCTTAGTAAGGGTTACCCCGTATCGGGTTTTCACATCTGCTGCCATCTTTGCGTAGCTGTCCTGCAGGCCATTCCAGATATCCTCCAGCGTATAGGTCCAGATATTATCTGCATAACGGTTTTCCCATCCGTGATCTCCGGAGGCGATAGGCGTATTGTCGGCACCTACCAGCACCGCTTTAATCCGGGTAGAACCAAACTCGATTCCAAGAGCTGTTCTCCCCTCTTCAATCTGTCTTTTTACTTCATTTGCATCCATACTCATGTAAAAACTCTCCTTCTCCTCCTGGCGGGAATCTGCTGGTCCCGATCATCATTCCTTATTTATAGTACATAGAATTCCATTTCAGTTCATTGCGGAAGCTGCGGATCTCTGTATTGTTGTCAATTACAACGCTCTCGATTCCCATGGCATCTGCCCAGTCACACATCTGCTCAGAAGTAAGATCATAGGAAAATGCAGTATGATGTGCGCCCCCGGCATAGATCCAGGCCTCGGCACCAATCTGAAGATTTGGCTGGGGAACCCAGAAGTTTGTGGCAACCGGAAGCTTCGGCATCGGTTTCTCTGTCTTTTTACAGTCTACATCGTTGAGGATCAGGCGGAAGCGATTTCCCAGATCAATCAGGGAAGCAGCAACACCATGTCCTTCTTTGGAGGTGAAGACCAGACGAGCCGGATCCTCTCTGTCTCCCATGGAAAGCGGCTGACACTTGATGGCGATTGGTCCCTCAGCAATAGTAGGGCAAACCTCCAGCATATGGGACTCCAGAACGCCTTCCTTCCCTGGAACAAGATTGTAAGTGTAATCTTCCATAAAAGAAGTTCCCTTGGCATTTCTCATGCCCTGGGTCATAATCTTCATAACACGAACCATCGCTGCTGTTTTCCAGTCACCTTCTCCACCAAATCCATAGCCCTTTTCCATCAGTCTTTGAATTGCCAGTCCCGGCAGCTGCTGTAAGGAGCCCAGATCGCCAAAGTGAGTAACGACAGCCTGATAGTTTTTCTCTTCCAGGAACCTTTCAAATCCAATCTCAATTCCCGCCTGAACAGCTACATGTTTTCTGAATTCTTCCGGATCTCTTTCCTCCAGCAGGATCTGATATTTGCTGTAATATTCTTCCACCAGAGTATCAATATCTGCCTGCTTTACCTCTTTCACACAGGCAGCAATTTCATTTACCGGGTAAGCATCTACTTCCCATCCGAATTTAATCTGTGCTTCTACCTTATCACCCTCTGTCACGGCAACATTTCTCATATTATCTGCGATACGGCATACCCGGATATGGCTGCTTTCCATCGTTCCAACAGCAGTTCTCATCCAGCTTCCGATACGTGCCTGAACTTCTTCATCTTCCCAAAATCCCATGATTACCTTGCGTTCTATATGCATACGGGTAAAGATATGTCCATATTCACGATCCCCGTGAGCAGCCTGATTCTCATTCATAAAGTCCATATCGATGGTGTCATAGGGGATTTCACGATTGTACTGTGTGTGCAGATGAAGCAGCGGTTTCCGATACTCCTGCAATCCCAGAATCCAGGATTTGGCTGGTGAGAAGGTATGCATCCAGGTAATAACACCTGCACAGTTCTCATCAGTGTTAGCCTCCTGGAAGGTTCTTCGAATCAGTTCATTTGTGATCAGTGTTGGTTTCCATACTACTTCAAAGGGAAGCATGCCGGATTTGTTCAGGGCCTCCACGATGATTTGTGAATGCTCCGCCACATGCGCCAGGCACTCATCTCCATAAAGATCCTGTGAACCTGTGCAAAACCAAAATTGATAATTCTTTGCTGCTTTCATCTTTGTTCTCCTTTATACTTACGATTTTATATGTTTTCTGTTCCTTGTGGACTGACGGACAATCAGTTCCGGCTGAATCAGCCGCTCCACTTGGCTTTCCGATTCCGGTACATGGTGAATCTGCTCCAGAATCAGCTCCGCCGCCATCTCTCCCAGACGCTCCTGGGGATGAGCGATGGTGGTAAGCCCGATCTGTCCCGCCTCGGCAATCGTAGAATTGTCATACCCTGTAACAGAGATATCCTCCGGTATTGACAGTCCTCTGTCCCGCAGAGTCTGAATCACGAGATTTGCAATCTGATCATTATAACTGACTATCGCATCTACCGGGATCTTCCGGTCCAGCAGCTGATTCAGTATCAGCGGAGGTTTTTGTTTTCGATCCTCCGTATGAAACCAGATTACCTTCTCCGGATCATAGGGAAAGCCTGCCTCCTGGAGGGCTCTGGTGTAACCTAGATGACGCTGTGCGCCCTGGCTGTCATCTGCCTTAAAGATTCCTGCAATATTCTCATGTCCGGTCTCAATCAGATACTTTGTCAGAAGGTAGCCGCCCCTGGCATCATCCATTACAATCCGGGGCTTCTCCAGCATCTGAGGATAGGTTCCTTGAATAAATACATAGGGGATCTCATACTTATCCAGCATTTCATACAAGTTCAGATGCTTACAGAGAATCTGACTCTTGCTGGGTTCTATAATCAGACCATCGATGGGCTTCGTCAGCATTTCCTGCAAAACCCGAATCTCATTTGTTCTGGAATTGCCTGTATTTTTCAGGATAATACTATACCCATTCTCCCCCAGCACCCGATCCATCCCCTGGATAAGCCGCGGGAAAATATAATCAGAGATATATGTGGTCACCACCGCAATATTATGAGAATCATGCCGGTGAATCATACGCTCCGAGCAAAAAGTTCCCTTCCCGTGATGGGCGTTAATATAATTCTCATTTTCCAGGATTGATAAAGCCTTTCGCACGGTATGCCTGCTGATCTGATACTGCTCTGCCAGCTGATTCTCCGATGGAAGCTTTTCCCCCGCCCGAATCTTTCCCGATAGAATATCTTCCTTCAGCTGCTCCATCAGCGTAAAATACTTTGCCTTTCCATTATCATTTTCCATATTCCATACCCCTTTACAAATTTTATCTTACAACTTGTACGTTCCTCTTTACAAGTTGTATTTTCAAGTAATAACTAACAAAGGGCACAAGATACCGCCGGACCTCCAAATTGTGTCCTGCAGCGTATCTCGTGCCCTCTGACTGTATGTCAACAGCCGCCTGTTACTTCAATATTCCACTTTCCTTCACCTGTCGAATCGCAAGACGGATATCTTCCTCATCCTTGACCAGTGCAATCCGCACATAGCCCTCTCCTGATTTGCCAAAAGCACTTCCTGGTGTGACAAGCACACCGCCCTTTACCAGCAGTGTTTTCACGAATTCCTCTGAGGAAGCAAAGCCATCCGGAATCTTCGCCCACACAAACATCGTTGCCGGGCAGCGGTCAATCTTCCAGCCAATCTCGGTAAATCCGTCGCAGAAGACATCTCTTCTTCTGCGATAAGCCTCACGGGTTTTTTCTACGCAGCTTTGATCACCGGTAATGGCGGCGATAGCTGCTTTCTGGATAGGGAGAAACATTCCATAATCCATATTGGACTTCAGCTTTGCCACCTGGGCAACAATCTGAGCATTTCCAATACAAAAACCGATTCTGGCTCCTGCAAGGCCATAGGTTTTCGACAGAGAGTTAAACTCTACTCCCACTTCCCTTGCACCGGGATATTCCAGAAAGCTTCGTCCAGGTTCCGTATCAAATACAAGCTCACTGTAGGCATTGTCATGGAGCACAATAATATCATACTTTTTAGCAAATGCAATCAGCCGATCGTAAAACTCCGGTGGTGCTGTAGCTGTCGTCGGATTATTGGGATAGGATACCACCATAAACCTGGCTTTCCGTGCAATCTCCTCCGGGATTTCATCAAAATCAATCAGATACTGGTTTTCCTTTCGAAGCTTCATGGGATACAGATCAGCTCCTGCAATCAGCGGACCGTCACCAAATACCGGATAACATGGATCCGGAACCAGCACCAGATCTCCCTCATCGATCATCGAGAGGGCAAAATGTGCCAGTCCTTCCTGGGAACCCAAAAGTGATACTACCTCCTGTGCGGGATCAATCTTCACCTGATATCTTCTCTGATACCACGCAGCCACTGCCTCATGCAGTTCCTCCAGATCCTTGATTGCATAGATATAATTATCCGGATCCTTTGCTGCTTCAACCAGTGCATCGATCACATGCTGGGCCGGTGGAATATTCGGTGCTCCGATGCTTAAATCTATCACCTTTGTTCCACTGGTCTCCAGTTCCTGCTTCATACTCAGCAGGGTTGTAAAGATATTCTCACCAAAATGATTCATTCGCTTGGAAAACTGCATGATGTTAAATTTCCTTCCTTCAAAAATACATGTTTAATATAATCCAGAGTGGTCTGCTCGCCCTGTTCATCCAACATTCTGAGCATATATTCCATCTGTTTCAGCACTTCCGGGTGAACATACCACAACGCATCCCGGCTCCGCAGAAAATACTGCAGCGGTTCATGCTGGGTATACTCCTCCCCCAGATACGTTCTGGAGGCACTGATACGGTCCATAATCATCTCAGCCACATAGCGCCTGGGCATCAGCATACCCTCCAGCTTTCCAGGCTGTTTCAAACTGTAATCAATCCAATATTCAAAGTGGTGCTTATTACGTCCTTTGTGATGAAGCCACGCCATAGAGACTCCGGTCTGCGCCCGTTCTTCATTGTTCGGGCTTCGATATCCCTGATAATACCTGCATCCTCTGGAAAATTCCACCCAGGAATACTTGGAAAGGTCATGCAGCAGTCCCTGCCTGTAAAGTCCTATACGGAAGCAATACTTCATAACCAGAAGCTTGTGTTTTGTAATTGTTTTAAAATGCTGCCAGATATACATGACCTCACTCCTGCCTGCCTGTTAAAATATAGATGGTTCTTGGAGGTACCAGAACGTTTCTCTGATCTGTCAGAAGTTCCTCTTCTCCTTCTGCAAAAAATCCCCTCTCACTGCCAGTATCCGCTGCCAGATGCCACTGCTGCTTTTTGGGAAGGGTGGGAAGCGCAATCTCGTGCTCCTCCCAGTGCATATTATAAGCAAAGAACAGATAGCAGTCTTTACTTTCGTCCTCCTTTAGAACATAATCGCCACAGTACATTGCGCCAAAGAAACGACAGTTGTATTCCATCTGATTAAACCATGCCCGGCTTCCATGATAGGAAAGATCCGGACATCCGTAAGACTTGTAATCCATCATCTTCAGCTCAGATGTCTGATGCAGCACCGGATGTTTCTTTCGAAATGCAATGGCCTGTTTTACAAAGTCCAGCATCTGCAGATTTACTTTGTTCTGATTCCACTCCTGCCACCCGATTTCATTGTCCTGGCAGTAGGGATTATTATTACCATGTGCTGTATTGCAAAGCTCATCCCCTCCATAGATCATGGGAGTTCCCTGAGAACCAAGCAGCATCACCCAGGCATTTCTTAACTGGCGTTCCCGCATTCTGCGGATGCTGTGCTTTCGGGTTTCACCCTCAACACCGCAATTCCAGCTGTAATTCAGATTACTTCCGTCTGAGTTATCTTCTCCATTCTCAAGATTATGCTTCTGCTCATAGGACACCATATCCTGCATCGTATAGCCATCGTGATCTGCAAAGAAGTTCAGCACAGCATTTCCCACCGGATTACGGCGCATCCGGTAGGAAGCCGCCTCCAGACAGCCCTCGTCCCCCTTCAGGAACTTACGCATATCCTGCTGAAATGCAAGGTTATGCTCGCAGAGATTACGATAATAAGGTCTCTTATCATTTCCATAGATTCGTTCTGTATCAAATCCCACATAACTAAGTTTCGTCTTTTTGAGTAGGGAATCCCTGGCTGTCATCTCAAGCCAGTTTCCATCTCCCAAAAGATGAAAGCCGTCAATCCCATAGGTAAGCTGCCAGAAATGAAGCACATCCAGTACTAACTGTGCCTCCGTATGTTCCGGAAAGTAAAATTCCATAATACACTCTATCCCCGCCTCATGCAGTGCATCCACCATGGCACTGAATTCTCCGCAGGGATCTGCCGTTGCCGCAAAGGATGCTTTCGGAGCAAAGTATAGTGCAGGTCCGTAGCCCCAGTAGTTCACTCTGGCCGGCTGCGTTGGATCCATACGATAATTACTTGCAGGCTCCGACCATCTTGGGAGTTCAAAAAACTCATAAGCCGGCATCAGCTCAAGCGCAGTAACTCCAAGCTCCTTCAGATATGGGATTTTTTCTATAATTCCGGAAAATGTACCTTTTTTCCGCACCTTTGAGGAGGTGTGCTTCGTAAATCCACGCACATGAATCTTATATATGATGCTGTCCTCATAGGGAATCTGAAGTGGTGCTGTCTTTCTGGTTGGAAGTTCAATCATCCCACACCGAATGCCATGCTCCTGCTCAACGGTTGACATAGGTGCACCAAACTTTTCCCGTCCGATGATTTTCTGCGCATATTCATCCTGACACACTTTTCCATCAATACAATAATTATACTCCCACTTCTGTGGCTCCATGGGTTCCAGTTTTATGGCACTGACCTCACCTACACGGATATTTTCCGGAAGAGGAATCTCACATGTAACCGCAGAGTTTCCTTTTTTATAGAGCAGCAGACTGGCGCTGGCTCCTGTCGGTATATGAACCGTAAAATTAAATCCCTGTGCTGTTCTGGAAATTCCGGGCTTTGTTGGGTCTCCCGGCAATGCCTGCCATGTATTCTTCTGGTTCATTATTCTCTTCCCCTCTTTTTGCTGTCACATTTCGATTAGTAGTTCTACCGGGCAATGATCCGAGCCCATCACTTCTGTATGAATCACTGCATCTTTTAACTTTTCTTTCAATATCTTGGATACACAAAAATAATCAATCCGCCATCCTGCATTTTTTTCCCTTGCCTTAAACCGATAAGACCACCAGGAATAGATTCCTGCCTGCTCCGGATAGAAATAACGAAACGTATCGATAAATCCTGTCTCCAGCAGTTCCGTAAACTTTTGCCGTTCCTCGTCTGTAAAACCGGCATTTTTACGATTTGTTTTTGGATTTTTTAGATCGATTTCCTGATGTGCAACATTGAGGTCGCCACAAAATACAACCGGTTTTTTTTGTTCCAGCTGTTTCAGATAGGTCCGGAAATCATCCTCCCACTCACAGCGGTAAGGAAGTCTTGCAAGTTCATTTTGCGAATTGGGCGTATAGACAGTTACCAGGTAAAACCCGGGGTACTCACAGGTGATAATACGCCCTTCTGTGTCGTGTTTTTCTATCCCCATTCCATAAGTAACCTGCAGCGGCTCCTCTTTGGAAAATACCGCCGTCCCGGAGTAGCCTTTCTTTTCGGCATAGTTCCAATACTGATGATAGCCGGTAAGCTTCAGATCAATCTGTCCTTCCTGCAGCTTACTTTCCTGAATGCAGAAAATATCTGCATCTGCCTGATGGAAATATTCCTCGAATCCCTTCGTTACACAGGCGCGAAGTCCATTAACATTCCATGAAATCAGTTTCATCGTGTTCTCCTTGTCTGTCATTTGTTATAATTAATTCCAGTATAGCACAACTCACAGTCTCCTTCTACTCAATTATCTGAAAAGTCTCCAGTGTATCATCTTTTGGTCCATGTAAAACGCATCCATTTGTCCAAAATCTGTTTATTTCACGCATAATTTCCGCAGTAATGCGCTCTCCCGGATAAATCAGAGGAATCCCGGGAGGATATGGAACAATCATCTCACCTGCAATACAATCTACAGCATCCTTCCAGCATATCGTTTTCTTTTCGTGGAAATATGCTTCCCTGGGTGTCAGAACCATGGGAGGGATCTCATGGTTCTCTCTGATTTCTTCCCGGGTCTTTTCTTTCTTTTCGTGAATATCTTCCGTTGACTCTCCCAGAGACTTTGCAATTTCTGCGAGAGTCTGCACCAGGCGGCTGATATCCTCCTCTGTATTGGCAAAGGTAATCACACATACCACATTTTCTTCATCCGCAAGCTCTGTACTGACACCGCCCCGCTCATACAGGAGCTCCTGCAGCCGATATCCGGTAATCTGAAGTTCTCTGGCAGAGAATACAACCCGGGTAAGGTCCAGATCGTAAATCTCCCTTTTTGCCTGAGCAGGACGTTCCAGCACCTGTATCCCGGGAATCCTGCTCAGCTTTTGACGTGCCTCTACAGAAAGGCAGATGGCTTTTTTCATCATTTCCTGTCCATGTACTGCCAGCTCCTGTCTTGCCGCATCCAGAGACGCCATCAGAATGTAAGAAGGGCTGGTGCTTTGTACCAGCTGCAGATTTGCTGCCACTCTCAGTGGATCCACACGTTCACTTCCTATATGAAGCAGTGAACTCTGGGTCATACTTCCGGCAGTTTTATGAATGCTCTGCGCACAGAGATCCACGCCCTGCTGCAATGCCCCCTTCGGCAGCATTTCCGAAAAATAGGTATGTCCCCCATGGGCCTCATCCACCCCAAGAATTGCTCCGTGCGCATGACAGATCTCTGCAATTTTCTCAAGATTGCTGGCTATTCCATAATAATTGGGACTGACAAGAAAGACGGCCCTGCAGTCCGGATTCTCCAAAAATCCCCGTTCTACAGCTTCTGGTGTTACACTGCCGTCAAGCTTCCAGCTGCTGTAATATTCCGGATTGATATAGCAGGGAACTGCGCCACCCATGATCAGTCCCATCAATACAGATTTGTGCATATTGCGCATAACCATTACTTTTTCTCCTGGATTCACTACGGAAAGCATCATGGCCTCATTGCCACAGGTGGTTCCATTTACCAGAAAAAAGCTCTTTTTTGCCTTCCAGAGATCTGCTGCCAGCTCCTGTGCCTCCTGAATCGGTCCCTGGGCATGATGAAGATCGTCCAGCCCCTCTGCTTCTGAGAGATCATATCGAAATACCTTTTCCCCCACTGCCTCAGTAAATCTGCTGTTTATACCCCTTTGGAACCGATGGGCCGGAATTCGAAAATATGCCGGTTCCTGCTCCTGGAATTTTGTGATTGCATCCAGAAGTGGTGTCTCCTGCTGCCTTGTATGAATGTCTGTCATCCCTGTTCCTCTCTATAAAAAATGGACAGGACATTGGAGAATTCCCAGTGCCTGCCCAGCCATCATCTGTTACTTTACTCTATTACATGAATCCAGCCCTTAGGCGGCTCGATTCTTCCCATCTGAATACCGGTTAGGGTATCATACAGTTTCTTGATTACCGGACCCATATCGTCCATACCACTTGGCAGAAGGATCTCTTTTCCATGGTCAACAATCTTTCCAACCGGTGAAATAACAGCAGCTGTTCCGCAGAGTCCACACTCAGCAAAATCCTTGACTTCCTCTAAGGTTACCTCACGCTCTTCTGCTTCCAGACCCAGATACTCTTTTGCAACGTACATCAGAGAACGGCGGGTGATAGACGGAAGAATACTTCTGGACTTAGGAGTAACCACTTTATTGTCCTTTGTGACAAAGATAAAGTTTGCACCGCCTGTCTCCTCTACCTTGGTTCTGGTAGCAGCATCCAGATACATATTCTCATCGTATCCCTGCTGATGTGCATCTACGATTGCATGAAGGCTCATGGCATAATTAAGGCCCGCTTTGATGTGACCTGTTCCATGCGGTGCCGCACGATCAAAATCAGATACACGGATGGTAATCGGCTTTGCGCCGCCCTTAAAGTAGGGACCAACCGGCGTTGTAAACATACGGAACTGGAACTCATCTGCCGGCTTCACACCGATAACAGGATTCGTTCCCATCATATAAGGACGGATGTACAAGGTTGCACCGGAACCAAATGGCGGTACATAGGCAGCGTTGGCTTTTACTACCTGGTTCACTGCATCGATAAAACGCTCCTTTGGAAACTGCGGCATCTCAAGTCTTGCTGCTGAATCCATCATACGCTCTGCGTTCAGATCCGGGCGAAATGTTACGATACGTCCGTCTTCTGTTGTATAAGCCTTCAATCCCTCAAAGCACTCCTGACAGTACTGAAAGATACATGCACATTCATTCAGTGTAATGTTGGCATCTGCGGTAAGAACACCCTCATCCCATGCCCCATCTTTATAATTGGACACATAACGCATATCTGTCTGCTGATATGCAAATCCAAGTTTGCTCCAGTCAATATCCTTTTTTTCCATAATAATTTTATCCCCTTTCAGTAACAATCACGTTTATTCTAGTAACTGTGCAGTAAATACACAGACCTGCTGAATAGTTACCATTATACACCCTTATAAGATTTTTTCAAGAAACATAGCGAAAAAAACAGCTTGGAAAAACATATTTCTACGATTGCTTTTCCTACTGACATCTGCTACACTGTTTGTGAGTTCAAACTTCTTACTATATCTTGAAAGGAAAAGGTACAATTATGAGTGACGAAATGAAAAAAGATATTGAAGGCTGCAGCGGAGACTGTGCGTCCTGCGGAAGCGACTGTGATGTCGATCTGGATCAGCCTACTGTAACACTTACTCTGGATGATGATACCGAAGTAACCTGTGCAGTATTGACCATCTTCCCAGCCGGAGAAAAAGAATATATTGCTCTTCTCCCTCTGAATGAAGAAGGCGAAAATGAAGACGGCGAAGTATATCTGTATCGTTATCAGGAAAATGAAGGCGGACAGCCCTCTCTGGATAACATTGAGACAGATGAAGAATACGACATCGCATCTGATGCATTTGACGAACTGATGGATGCAGAAGATCTCGCTGACGAAGATAACAACTAATTACTATAAGAGATAAAAAAGAAGCACCCTTGGGGCACCCTCCGTAAGGAAGGTGCCCCAAGGTGGCTCTGTATGTGAATTTAATAATTTTTAGTTTGGAACGGTGTAGCCTATGGCTATGCCGTTTTTACTGCCTGTTTAGATTTCCTGTTCTGTAAATGTTCCTGAAACAGTTCTTCCATATCTTCCGGCGTTGGCTCTCGGACAATGCCCACACCATTGTAATAGATATCTATAGTTTGCGTTCGTTTGCCGCCTACCCGTTCTGGCTTGGAGACGACTAACTTTTCTATAAACTCATGTACGATTTCAGGCGTCAGTTCTGTAAGCTGCGTAACACGCTTTGCCTTGTCGATGAATCGTTGCAGGCTATCACTCTTATCCGTTTCACACTCAAGATAATCTTTCATTTCAGGAATGGCAGCCTTTAACTGTTGCTGTTCTTTTTCAAAAGCCATTGACAAGGTAGCAAAACGCTCATCAGAGATTTTCCCAACTACGTTATCCTCATAAATTTTTTGTATTAGGCCGTCAATTTCCCGGACACGCTTTTGGAATTTTGCAAGTTCACGGCGTTTTTCAGCAAGTTCTTTTTTCTTTTCCTCACCAAATACCGCCAACTGTCTTTGAG
>JAQUXP010000031.1 GCA_028692395.1 Lachnospiraceae bacterium | reverse complement strand
ATAATAACCCATACTTCTGAAAAATGCAACATGTTTTTTGGGAAGGCCGTGTTTTTCCCAAAGTGCGGTTTCACGATGTGGCAGGATGTGCTATACTAAACCAGATGTATCACTTTCTTACGGTCGGTGCGGTGCATGCACCGACCTGCCAAATAACTGCAATCAGATAACATATAACTACGCTATTCCCTATGAGGTAACCGTCTATGATAACCGGAAGTAAAGAATTAATCCGTGATATGAATACAAAGCTTGTCCTTCAGACCATTATGGAAGAAGGCCCCATCTCCCGCGCTGCAGTATCCCAGAGGCTTGGACTGACCAAGGCAACTGTTTCTGCCCTGGTGCAGATTCTGCTGGACCGAAGTCTGGTAGTAGAGATTGGAAGTGATGACACCAGGCGTGGCCGCAAGCCCATCCTGCTGGAGATCAACAAGGGCTGCGGCTACAGCATTTCCATCGATCTTTCCAACGATTACATTACCTTTTTTACAGCCAATCTCATGGGGGAGAACTGTACGCTGAAGCGTTTTCCCAATACCTTTGATGCGAACACACTGCTTCCAGGCCTTACCCGGCTGACTAAAGAGGTGCAGGCTCAGCTTCCCGGAAGTATCTATGGACTGATCGGTATCTGTATCGGTATTCACGGTGTTGTTCATAAAAATCAGCCCGTCTTTGTTCCGTATGCCGCCTATCAGGAGGTGGATTACGCCTGCTGTCTGGAGGCCATCTTTCAGGTTCCGGTTCTTGTGGAAAATGAAGCAAACCTCTCTGTCCTTGGTGAATGGGCGTATTGCTTCCACACGCACAACATGCTTAGTATCAGTGTACACTCCGGTATCGGTGTTGGAATTATTATGAATGATCAGCTGATCAGCGGGCAGAACGGCTACGCCGGTGAGTTTGGTCACTCTATCATCTCTGTGGATGGACGTCCCTGCCCCTGCGGCAACCATGGCTGTCTGGAGCAGTACAGCTCCGAGCGTGTTTTGCTGGGAGAATTGTCTGAAAAAAAGGGTAAAAAAATAGACGCCGAAGGTTTTCAGATTCTCTATCTGAAACACGATTCCGACGCCTGCTACACCATGCAGCTGTTCATCAAATATATGTCTGTTGCCATCAGCAACCTGCTGACTACCTTTAACCCGGAAATCATCGTCCTGAACAGTTCCTTCACGATGAACTTTCCAAAAACCACCAGCTCCATCCAGAGCCAGATTAAAAACAAAATGGCTCCGTACTGCAATCTGGTACCGTCCAAATTACAGGATACAGCCATTTTGTTGGGGGGAATCTATCTGTGCAGCCGAAAGTTTCTGGGGTTATAGGCTAACTGATTTCTTCACTCCTGAATCACTTTCTTACGGTATGTGCAGTAAATGCACATACCTGCTGAATAGTTACCAGCATTCTTACAGCATTCCTTTTAACTTTTCAGTCTCTTCTTTAATATACGTTGCCTCATCATCTGTGAGTTTTTCTGCTTTTTTCATGCGGGTCGCCTTCTGTACCACTGCAATCTGTGCTTTGATGCTCTTTTTCTTCTCTTTATCGATGGTTTTCTTGTTCTCTGAGAGATACTGCTGTGCCTGGATGGTTTCCTTCTGGGCTTCTCCTAATACATCCATCTGCTCCATCTTATGGGAGTCTTCGCTTTCGTAAGCCGCTGCATCCCGGATTGCCTGCTCAATTTCGGCATCAGACATGTTGGAGCTGGTGGTGATGGTGATGCTTTGCTGTTTTCCAGTTCCCAGATCCTTAGCGGAAACATTTACAATTCCGTTGGCATCAATATCGAAGGTAACCTCAATCTGCGGCACGCCTGCCGGAGCACGCTTAATTCCGTTCAGCTTAAAGTTTCCAAGCAGGGTATTGTCCTTGGCAAACTGTCTTTCACCCTGCAAAACCTTGATTTCTACTGAAGTCTGGAAGTTTCCCGCTGTGGAAAACACCTGGCTGTGTCTTGCCGGAATGGTAGTATTACGCTCTATCAGTCTGGTAGCTACGCCTCCAACAGTCTCGATGGACAGGGAAAGTGGTGTAACATCCATCAAGATAATCTCTGCTGCATTTCCGGTGGTAATCTCTCCGCCCAGCTTTCCTCCCTGAATACAGGCACCGATTGCAACACATTCATCAGGATTCATATTCTTAGAGGGATCCTTTCCTGTCATGGAGCGAACCTTATCCTGAACAGCAGGCATCCTTGTAGAGCCGCCTACCAGAAGAACCATCCCAAGCTCGGAAGGCTTCACATTCGCATCCGACAGCACCTTCTGTACCGGAACCTCTGTGCGCTCCACCAGATCCTGTGTGAGTTCTTCAAACTTGGCCCTGGTAATCTCCATCTCCAGGTGCTTTGGCTCCCCCTTTACCGTACAGATAAAGGGCAGGTTGATGGATACAACTGTCTGGGCTGACAGATTCTTCTTTGCTTCCTCTGCTGCTTCCCGCACCCGCTGCATGGCAACCAGATCCTTATCCAGACTCACTCGCTCCCTCTGCTTAAAGGTATCTGCGATGTACTGTGCAAGGCGTTCATCAAAATCATCTCCACCCAGATGATTATCTCCCGCTGTCGCCAGAACCTCAATCAGATTATCTCCGATTTCAATCAGAGATACGTCAAAGGTTCCACCGCCAAGATCATAGACCATAATCTTCTGAGCCTGACCATGATCCAACCCGTAAGCCAGTGCCGCCGAAGTAGGCTCATTGATAATACGAAGAACATTCAATCCGGCAATTTTTCCGGCATCCTTGGTTGCCTGGCGCTGTGCATCATTAAAGTACGCCGGAACTGTAATTACAGCCTCACTGACACTCTCTCCCAGATAGCTTTCTGCATCCTTCTTCAGTTTCATCAGGATAAATGCAGAGATTTCCTGCGGTGTATAATTCTTTCCGTCAATTTTCACCCGATAATTGGAACCCATCTCCCTTTTCACGGAGCTGATCGTTCGATTGATATTAGTTGCTGCCTGACGTTTGGCCACTGCACCCACCAGACGTTCTTTATTCTTTGTAAATGCAACTACAGACGGAGTGGTTCTCTCCCCCTCTGCATTCGCAATGACGATGGGTTCGCCACCCTCCATCACCGCCACACAGCTGTTTGTAGTTCCAAGATCTATACCAATAACCTTACTCATTCTGACTTTCCTCCAAATTTATGTACTAGGGGCTTTCAGCACTTCCCCTGTCAATAGTAAAACTATACTGCTAAAAAAAGTGCCGGTCAACCAAACCGGCACTTCTTTAATACAAATTTCATTTTCTTATAAACTTTTTATCTACAGTTTTTCCAGTTCTCCCAGGCGGTTCTCATAGGCTGTATCCAGAGATTCTTCGAAAATTGCCTCTTTTTTCATCTGCTCCAGGGAGACAGCAGACTTTTTCAGAGGCTGGATGGTTCCGGCACCTGCGATGCATCCTCCGGGGCATGCCATGCCTTCGAGGAGATACCCATTATACTTTCCGGCTTTTGCCATCTGGAGCATCTTCTTGCAGTTTACAAGCCCGTCTGCGCTTACTACCTTTACTTCTCTGGCAGGATCCAGACGTTTCACAGCTTTTACAACTGCCGCAGCCACACCACCGCTGGCCGCAAAGCC
Organism: Lachnospiraceae bacterium; assembly: GCA_028692395.1. Lineage (GTDB taxonomy): Bacteria > Bacillota > Clostridia > Lachnospirales > Lachnospiraceae > Novisyntrophococcus. The sequence continues at coordinate 41,452 of JAQUXP010000031.1, read as the reverse complement.
TCTTCCGTCGGAGCTGGCTTTCACCAGCGGCGCTCCCTCCGGCAGGGATGCAAAATCTATGGATCTGGCCTCGAACATACCGGCAACCTCCTCAAAGGTAAGTACAAAATCCACGTAACTTCGAATGCTCTTTCTGCTGGCCTCCAGCTTCTTCGCTGCACAGGGACCCACAAAGACGATCTTACAGTCCGGCTCCTTCTGCTTGATTACCCGGGCAGTCAAAACCATGGGAGTCAGTGCCATGGAGATACAGTCAGCCTGCTTGGGAAACATTTTCTTTGCCATCATAGACCATGCCGGACAGCAGGAGGTGGCCATAAAGGGAAGCTTCTCCGGTACCTCTTCCATAAAGTCCTTTGCCTCCTCTATGGTACACAGGTCTGCACCTACTGCTACCTCCAGCAGATCGGTAAATCCGATCGCCTTAAATGCCTCCCGGATCTGTGTATTCTTTAGTCCTGCAAACTGTCCCGCCACAGCAGGGGCGACGATTGCGTAGACCGGAGTCTCGCTTTTCAGAGCCATAATTGTCTGATAGATCTGGCCCTTATCCACGATTGCGCTGAAAGGACAGCTTACCAGACACATACCGCAGGACACACATTTTTCCTGATCAATCTCTGCTCTTCCATATTCGTCCGAATGAATGGCCCCCATGCCACAGGCCTGTGAGCAGGGGCGTTCCTGCTTAATGATAGCATTATAAGGACAGACGCTGACACATTTTCCACATTTGATACACTTCTCCTCATCAATATGGGACTTTCCATCCACCATGGAAATTGCTCCCTTGGGACAAACCTCTACGCAGGGATGCTCCAGACAGCCCTGGCAGCCTTCCGTAACCATCACTCGTTTTTCCGGGCAGGAATTACAGGCGAATTTGATCACATTAATGAGCGGTGGCTCATAGTATTTTTCTTCTATCTCGCTGGCCTTTACCCCCTGAGAAATCGGAGCATGCTCAGCCACCGAGCGCAGGGACATTCCCATAGCCACCCGAAGACGTTCTCCCACTACTGCCCGCTCCAGAAAGATACTGTCCCGATAGGTTGCGATCTCTCCGGGAACAATCCGGTAGGGAAGCTCCTCCAATATGGATGTGTCATCTCCATCATAAGCCATGCGTGCAATCTCTGTGAATATCTGGTGTCGAATCTTTGTCTTTGATGAATATAATCCTCTCATCTCATCCTCCTTGTGTATGGGCAAATAAAATCCTGTTTTCGAGAAAACAGGATTCATATCAAACGAAATAAGACGTTTCACTTAAGCACCGTCTTATTCTCTGTTATCTACTATCGCTGTCATCTCTCGTGACAAATGATAATATGTTAAAAGCAGGTTTCCTGACTCACAGTTTTTTACAGCCTTCCGCCTTCCCGGTCTTCCAGTGGCATAATAGAAGCTGTTTCCTGCTTACAGTTGCGGGACAGCACAGGATTCTCACCTGTTTCTCTTTTACCCAGTCCAGTACAGTATTTGTACTAAAAGCTGGCACTTTTAACTTCATTTGTAACTGTTCAGTACCTGATCAGTTATCTTATTTACATGTTATATTGTAAGATCCATACAAAAAAAAGTCAATACTATTCTCTTTCTTCCAGTGAGCCTTCGAATTCTCTGATCTTCTCTTCTTTTCCAATCACGATGACTGTGTCTCGCTCTCCGAATACAAAGTCCGGCAAAATGTCGGTGATAATCTGCTGTCCCCGTTCCACTGCGATAATATTCAAACCATATTTTTTCCGGATATCCAGCTCGGCTACCGTTTTTCCCACTACCCTTTTGGAAAGCAGCAATTCTGAAAGATTGATATTTCCATAAAGTTCAAAGTAATTCATCAGCCGTTCCGATACCAGACGCTGGGCCAGCCGGACAGCCATATCCCTCTCCGGGTATACTACCTCAGCCCCGATTTTCTGCAGTACCTTACCTTGATCCTGGGTACTTGCTTTTGCGATAACCCGCCTCACTCCCAGATCTATGACATTCAGTGTGGTCAGAATACTGGTATCAATACTCTCGCCTATGCAGATTACCACCACATCGCAATTTGCAATCCCTGTCTCTTCCAGCGCTTTCTTATCCAGCTTTGTCACCACATAGGCATTTTCCGTATACTCCCGAATTTCCCGGGTACGTTCCTCGTCATAATCCATGGCAATGATCTCTTTTCCGGCCTTTACCAGAGATACAGCCAGTGCCATACCGAATCTTCCGAGTCCTATGATACCATAGGTCTTATCTATACTCTTTTTTGATTTAAACATTGTTCTTCCTCTCCTACCCGATGGTGATGTTCCCTTCTGGATACATTACACTGCCTTCTTTGCGGAAGGAAAGAACCGATACCAAAGTCAGAACTCCCACTCGTCCGCCATACATCATAATAATCTCAAGTACCTTACTTCCTGCACAGAGTTCTGTGGTAATTCCTGTGGAAAGTCCGGTTGTACTAAATGCGGATACCAGCTCAAAGATCATATCCGACAGGGCAAGCTGAGGTTCCATCAGGGACATCAAAAACACTCCTGTCACCACAAAGCTCAGGGCAAGAATTGCATTCACTGACGCTTTATAATAAGAATCTTTTGAGATCCGATAGTGAAATGCCGTGGCTCTGTGACTGGATGTAGCCTCTTTCACCGCATGAAACAGTACAAATGCTGTTGTTGTCTTGATACCGCCTCCGGTAGATCCCGGTGATGCGCCGATAAACATCAGCAGGCACAGCACACACAAGGCTCCCTGTGCAAAGCCACTAAAATCATAGGTTGCAAAACCGGCTGTTCTCGTAGTAACACTCTGGAAAAACGCACCAAGCCAGGTGATATCGGGCTGGGCAAGCTTTAAAAGCAGAGTACCAAACACCGTAAGTGCCACAGTTACTGAGATTACAACCTTTGAATGCAGCTGCAGCTTCTTAAAAGAACGATTCAGCTTCACGTCACGGATAACAAAAAAGCCGATGCTGCCGCACAGAATCAACCCTGCCGTAGAAAGATTCAGCAATACATTATCCCGGTAGGGTATCAGACTCACCATACCGCCTATAATATCAAATCCGGCATTATTAAATGTTGCCACCGCATGAAACACACTCATCCACAATGCGCGGCCCAAAGGATAATCCTGCGCAAACACGCAGAAATTCAGTACCGCACCAACGCTTTCAAAGAAAAGTGTCGTATATAAGATACTAATTACAAGTTTTACCATCCCCTGCATGGAATCCACATTCATGGACTCTCTGACAAGATTTCTGGTCTTCATGTCGACTTTTCTCTTCACTGCAAGCATAATTCCTACGCTCATGGAGGCCACGCCCAGACCACCAATCTGAATCAATACTGCGATTACCAGCTGTCCGAATACCGTATAAGTTGTATAGGTATCCACCACAACCAGCCCTGTCACACACACTGCACTGGTTGCGGTAAAAAGTGCATCCAGATAGCATAACTGCTGCCCGGATTTCACTGAAATCGGCAGCACTAAAAGTATGGATCCGATCAGTATTACCATCAAAAACCCAAGGGCTATGAGGCGGGCTGGCCTCATCCTGCGAAACCAATTCATTGCCTGCCGCCTTTCTAGCTTCTGCCTGTAATCAGGCTCTCTATCTCTTCTTTTGCAGGCATGACACGCAGAGCGCCCTTCCTAGTAGTAACGATGGAGGCTGCTGCATTTGCAAAGGTCAGCATCTCCTTGAGATTCTCATCCGTCAGTCCTTCCAGACCATGCTCTGTCACATAATGCAAAACGCAGCCTCCGAAGGTATCTCCTGCTCCTGTAGTCTCGATGGTATTCTCCTGCAGAAATGGTGCAGCTTCTACCATCTGCTGTCCATAATAAGCACGACTTCCATCACGTCCCATAGACACCAGAATCAGTGGAATCTGATATCTGTTTCGAATCCAGTCGACACCTGCCGTAAAGTCTTCCTCTCCAGTCAGCCACTGAATCTCATTGTCCGAGATCTTTAAGATCTGGCAATGTCCCAGACCGTACAGTACCTGTTCTTTGGCATCATCCAGAGAGTTCCAGAGTGGTGGGCGAAGATTGGGATCAAAGGAAATAATTGCTCCAGCCTCTTCTGCGATCTGAATTGCTTTCTTTGTTGCTTTTCGTACTGCTTCGTGGGTCATGGAGAGTGTTCCAAAGTGGAAGATCTTCGCATCACGAATCAGCTCCTCCTCAACCTCATCCTCTGTCAGCATCATATCTGCACCGGGATTCCGATAGAAGGAAAAGTCACGGTCACCATCAGCAAAGGTGTGTACCAGTGCCAGAGTGGTATGCACTTCTTCATCCATCCGAAGGCCTGCGGCATCGATACCGACCTCCTCCAGTGTCTCCTTTAACTGTCTGCCGAAGAAATCGTCTCCGACCTTTCCGATAAATGCTGTCTTATGTCCCAGCTTTGTCAAAATAGCCAGAACATTACAGGGAGCTCCGCCTGGGTTTGCCTCAAAAAGAGGATTTCCCTGTGCGCTCACACCGTTTTCCGTAAAATCAATCAGCAGCTCTCCAAGTGCTGTTACATCTATTTTCTTCATCTCTCATCCCTCTGTTTCTTAAACGTCTTTGTATCACTCTCTTGCGATCTGTGCAGTAAATACACCGACCTGCCGAATAGTTAAAAGTCTTTCATTGCACTCGTATTGATAAAGTCCATGAACTCGATGCTGTTAAGTCCATACAAATAACGGACACGCTCTTCCTGCTCACTTCTTGTATTTTCTTCTCCAAATTCATCCTTGCGTACATACTCATAGACAACTTCCAGAACCTCTTCCGGTACGGCCTGACATTTTTCACACATCTCAAGCACCTTGTCAACCACCTCCGCAATTTCCGCATCATCTAAAGATGGAAAATAACGAATTGCTTTCACAACAGACGCTGCATCTACCTGCTCTGTCAATGACCGAATCTGTGCTACGATACCTGCATCTACTTTATTCATTAATTAGTCCTCCTGATATTCACTTTTTTGGTAACTGTGCAGTAAATGCACAGACCTGCTGAATAGTTACCTTTTCTGAACTGTTACCAGTATACCAAAACTTCCTGCATTGCGCAATCAATCTCAGCAGAATTGTGCCTGGTACAGGTCATAATAGGCACCTTTTTTTGCCATTAGTTCTTCGTGGTTGCCCGCTTCCTGGATTTTTCCGTCATCGATGACAAATATCCGGTCCGCATGGCGGATGGTTGAGAGCCGGTGAGCAATCACAAAAGAGGTTCGATCCGCCAGCAGGGATTCGATTCCCTGCTGCACCAGTATCTCTGTATGGGTATCAATACTTGAGGTAGCCTCATCCAGAATCAGTATCCTGGGATTCGATACAAAGGTCCGGGCAAATGCGATCAGCTGCCGCTGTCCGATAGACAGGCGCACACCTCTCTCACTAATCTCGGAATCGTAACCCTTCTCCATCTGCATAATAAATTCATGGGCATGAACCGCCTTTGCCGCTGCTATGATTTCCTCCTCCGTGGCATCCAGTCTTCCATAACGGATGTTGTCACGGATTGTTCCGGAAAACAGATAATTATCCTGGGTCATAACTCCCATCTGCCTGCGCAGACTCTGAATCGTAACCTGTTCCAGATCATAGTCATCCACATAGATGTGTCCTGAGGTAATGTTATAAAAACGGCTGATCAGATTGACAATCGTTGTCTTTCCTGCGCCGGTGGGTCCCACCAGTGCCACTGTCTCTCCGGGATTTACTGCAAAGCTTACCTCCTTTAACACCTTTCTTTCCGGCTCATCGGAATAGGCAAAGGAAACCTGATCAAAGCGAACTGCTCCTTCAATATCCGGAAGCTCCTGTGCCCCTTCCCTGTCCTTTACCTCCGGCTTGGTATCCAGAATATCAAAGATTCTCTCTGCCGCTGAGATATTCGTCACCAGCTTGCTGTAGAATTCTGAAAGGTTTTGCAGTGGATTCCAGAACATGGTGAGATAGGTTGCAAACGCAACAAAGGTTCCCACTTCTACTGTTCCCACTCCCATTAGATGAATACCGATAAAGTACAAAAGAAAGCTTCCAAGTCCTCCTGTAATCTCAAGCACCGTAGAATAGCCGTTATCCACCAGGATTGCATTGCGGAAGGCATTTCTCTGTTCCTTCAGCATTCCGGTGAATTCTTCCTCGGATTCTGTCTCTGCACCAAAACTTTGCACAACCTGAATGCCGGAATAATCTTCAAAGATATATCCGGTAAGATTCGAGGTTTTCTTTCGCACCACCTGCCATCTGCGATGGGAGAAGATCTGAATCACATAGAGTCCTCCTGCCAGCAGCGGCAGCACCAGCACTGCCGACATGGCAAGTCTCCAGTTTCTCGCCAGCATAATCCCCAGAACTGCCACGATGGTCAAAAGATCTGGAATCAGCTTTGTCACGCTGTCGGAAAATACCTCCTTTAGGCTGTTCACATCTCCGATCACCCGGGCCAGAATCTTTCCGGTAGGGCGGCTGTCAAAAAAGCTGAAGCTTAAGGTCTGAATATGCTCATACAATTCATCTCTGATTTCCAGCAGTACATGATTGGCAATCCGTGCCATCAGAATCAATCGGTATTTAATTCCTGCAACCAGTATGATATTCAGCACCAGGGCCAGCAGGACAATCTTTCCCAATCCCCAGTAATCTTTTCCGGCTATCTCCACATTGATCGCATGCTCAATCAGGAGAGGATTCACCGCTGCGATGGCCACTGTCACAAACATTACCAGCAGTACCAGGGCAATCTGCTTTTTATACCCTGTCATATAATGCAGCAGATGCTTCAAAACATCTGATTTTACTGTCTCTTTTTGAAACTCATCCTGTCTGGATGTATTTACTGACATATCAGTTCCTCCTCCCCTATGACCTCAAGGGCCTTATGATAATCGCCGTACTGTGCTTCCCAGGTAGAATAATAAAGCTCCTGCTGCTGCATCAGTTCCTCATGGGTACCGCGCTCTGCAATTCTTCCATTCTTAAGCACTATAATCTCATCTGCATTTTTCACTGCAGAGATACGATGGGCAATAATTACCTTAGAGCAATGCTCCTTTGTCTGCAGTTCCTGCCAGATGGCGTGTTCTGTCTCCATATCCAGTGCCGAGGTGGCATCATCCATAATCAGAATCGGTGCCTGTTTGGCAAGTGCACGGGCCAGAGAGATTCTCTGCTTCTGCCCGCCGGACAAGCCTACCCCACGTTCCCCAATCACAGTATCATACTTCTGGTTCATCCGCTCCACAAAGGAAGCGGCGTGTGCCGTCCTGGCTGCTTCCTTTACCGTCTGACTTTCCATATCGGCTCGATTTCCCAGTCGGATATTTCCCTCGATGGTATCTGAGAACAGGAAGATGTCCTGCATCACAGTCTCACAGGCTCCCCGGACTGTCTGCAAAGGAAGTTCCCGGATATCCTTCCCATTCAGCAGAATCACTCCGGAGGTCACATCGTAGAAACGCTGCATCAGATTCACAATTGTGGTCTTTCCCGTTCCGGTCATCCCCATAATTCCAAGGGTCTTTCCCTGGGGCAGTGTAAATGTAATGTCCTCCAGGATCTCATTTCCATCCAGAGTAAAATTCACATGAGAAAATTCCAGCTGCATGTCACCATCTGGCAGTTGTGACGCTTTTGGCTCTTTCTCGGGATCCTGAATCTCCGGCTCCTCCATGAGAATCTTATTAATCTTTCGGTTCGACGCTATCGCTGATGCCAGACAGTTACTGAGCCATCCGATGTTCTCCATAGGCCACAGAATGCTGTTGGCATACTGCATAAATGCACCCAGTGCACCCAGAGTCAGGCTTCCTGTCATAACAAAGATTCCGCCTGCAAGCAGCACCAGTATCAACAGTGTTTTCGTCAAAAACGTAATATTAGGCTCATACTTTGCCTGGGTTTTCGCCTGCTCCATATTCAAATCATAGAATCTCTGATTATGGCGGGTAAACTTTTCAATCTCATACTCTTCTCTTGCAAACGCCTTTACCGTACGAACACCTGACAGGTTCTCCTGCGCCACCGTATTAAGCTCTGCATTCTGCTCACTGATCTCTCCATAGATACCGTCCAGCCTTTTCTCCAGACTGACTGCAATCCAGCCAATCACCGGAAGAATCAGTACCGGAATCACGGTCAGATACGGACTTAACTGGAACATACAGATCAAAATGCTGACCGTGTGAATCACACCCTCTATAATCAGCATTCCCACAAATCCCAGCACATCCCATACATGATCCACATCGTCCTTGGTTCTGGCCAGGAGTTCTCCGGTATTATTATTATGGAAGAAATTCATAGACAGCTTCTGAATATGAGAGAACAGATTCTTCCTCATCTTACAGGCAATCTCCACCCCCGCAAGATCAAACATCACCTGTTTGACGTACTGCGTCACAGATCGTCCCACTCCTATCCCCAGCAGCATAAAAAGATACCCCATTAAAAGAGTCTCCTGACCTGCCACAATTACATTATCGATAATTCTCTTTGTCACCATCGGTGCACACATATCAAGCCCAATACTGATCAGCATACACACCATTGCAATCAGATAGCGGTACCACTTCTGACTGATGTATTTTCCAATCGGATTTTTCTTCATTTGGTAATTCCCCCATTACATTTTTACATACAAAAAAAGAGAGGTTATGAGTATCATAATCCACTTTTGACCACATGACAAAGCACCAGATTTTCCTGCCCAAAAACTGTATCTGCTTTTCTGTCTCATGTTTTCAAAAGCCTTCCAGTACATCGTTTCCTAAATAACTACCACATTAAGCTTGTCTGTATTTCCGATAGCACCAGCCCAAAAGCCTCAGCGTAGCCCGCTACGCCTGCGTTTTTGGGCTGTCACTTTCGAAAATCTATCCTGCGCTTTCTGGGTAGTTATTTAGTTTACGATGTACTAGATCCTCATTATTGCACCTCTCTCGTCAATGTAGATTCAGTATACGCTTTTTCTTTTTGATTTGCAAGAGCTATACTTCAAACCCCTTGCAAACATCTATCCAGCAGACCGGATTCGCGTATTGTTCCAGCTCTTCCAGAGTCAGTTCTATGGCACTGTTGCTGCTTCCACAGGCCGGAAATACTGTGGCATATCGTCTCAGGGAGCAGTCGAGATAGATAGCAGTTCCATCTTTTACCGCAAAAGGACAGACACCACCGATTGCGTGTCCAATCAGGCTGACTACTTCCTCCGGGGTAAGCATCTTTGCTTTCTTTCCAAACTGGGCCTTGTACTTTGCATTATCAATCTTGACATCTCCCGCCGTTACAACTAAAATCGGGGTGTCATTTACCTTAAAAGAGAGCGTTTTTGCTATTCTTCCTGGCTCGCACTGCAGGGCCCTGGCCGCCAGCTCAACAGTGGCGCTGGATACGTCAAACTCCAGAACACGGTCCTCCATCTGATAGTTTCTAAAATATGCTTTTACTTTTTCTACTGACATACTAAATCTCCTCTTCACATCACCTTCATTTTCAAAAGCCGTGCCGCTTCCAGTGCCTGAACTGCCGATATCTTACAGCCCTGCACCTCCTCCATACTGTCCGATACAAGGATATCTGACATCTCATTTTCCGAGAAATCGAATCCCCGCAGCATGGTATGGAAAAAATTGGTACGGATAAATTTGCATCCGATGGCTGTCCAGCTTTTATACCTGGATTCTACAAATGCTGCCTCCGTAAAGTCACTCTGCTGCATCTGGGCTTTTTCCAAAAACACACCGCTCATGTTGGCATAAGAAAACTGGCATTCTGTTATCAGCACATGCTTTAGAATTGTCTCATGCAGATCCGTACCCATGCATTTACAGCTGCGAAATTCGCACCGGCTAAAGTATGCTTCACTGAAGCTGCTGTTTGACAGATCACAATGATCGAATATCACATCCACAAAGGAAGCCTTCTCAAAGTTACAATGCAGGAAACGACACCGCACAAATTTTCCGTTTGCGGCATCTGTTTTATAAAAGTCCTCCTCGGATAATTCCTCGTTTTGCACCAAAAATTCTTTGAGAATATCCTCTTCCTCACTGGTCTTTCGCCAGCGTAATAGGTTTATCGGCTGAAGATACTCTTCCTCCAGAATTGGTTTGTTTATCTTATATTTCATCTCATCTTCCATCCTTTTTATTGCTCAAAGAGTCTCATAAATGTCTTTGTCTGTCTCAGTCTGGATTTTTCTCTGTAGCCTGTTATATGTTACTGCTCAGTCCTGTGTGAACAGTAACTATTATACTTCCGAAAGACCTAATTCGCAATCATTTGTGCAGGATTCTCCATGTTTTGAGCAATTTATTCCATACCACTTTTGTTTGAAATCCGATATACTGAACAGACTTGCCTTTACTTGGGCAGATCTTTACATTCCCTGCAGGCACTATGATAAAGTACTGCAGGATCGAAAAGGAGTTTATACTTATGCACCAGAAAACATTACCACCCTCAAATTTTTATAAGTCTATCCTGAAGCTCGCATTTCCGATTGTCATGCAGAACCTGATGAGCACTGCCGTTGGATCTGCGGACGTTATCATGCTGGGCTGGGTCAGTCAGACTGCTCTTTCCGCCAGTTCACTGGCAAATCAGCTGATGTTTGTGCTAAATCTTATGTACTGTGGAATTGCCTCCGGCGTCACTATGCTGGCAGCTCAGTACTGGGGAAAAAAGGACACTCGAACGATAGAACAGATCATGGGAATTGGTATGCGAATCTCCATGCTGGTATCCTTTTTATTCTTCCTGATTGCCACGATATTTCCCCGGCAGGTACTGCTCATCTTCACCTCGGAAAATGATCTGATTACCGCAGGAATCCCCTATCTTCGCATGGTAGGAGTTTCCTACCTGTTTATGGGAATTTCACAGGTTTATCTTTGTACCATGCGTGCTATCGAGCGGGTTGTCTTCTCCATGATTGCCAACACCTCCGCCCTTGTGCTGAACATTGCGCTAAATTCCCTCTTTATCTTCGGACTCTTCGGCATTCCCCGTATGGGAATGCTGGGTGCTGCCGTGGCTACCACCATCGCACGGGCCATTGAACTTGCCATCTGTCTGGTGGATGCCGCACACTTTAAAACCATACGTTTTCGGTTATCCACATTGATGACAAGAAATTCGATTCTTTTCCACGATTTCTTCCACTATTCCCTTCCGGCTTTTGGAAATGAAGTCTGCTGGGGACTGGCATTTTCTATGTATTCTGTCATCATGGGACACCTGGGAAGTGATATGGTCGCTGCAAATGCAGTGGTGGTTGTGGCACGTAATCTGGGAACCGTGGTCTGCTTTGGTCTTGCGAATGCCGGTGCCATTATCCTGGGTAAAACCATCGGTTCCGGTCGTATGGAGGATGTCAAAGGGGATGCCTCCCGCTTCTGCAGAGTCACCTTCATCAGCGGAATTGCCGGAGGAATCCTGATATTCCTGCTTCGTCCGGTATTCTTCCAGATGGCAGACCTGACCCCCACCGCCATCTCCTACCTGAGCATTATGCTTTACATCAACATGTATTACGTCCTGGGTCAGGCGATGAACACCACCGTAATCTGCGGCGTCTTCCGCTCCGGCGGCGATGCAAGATGGGGCTTCCTCTGTGACTGCATCGATATGTGGGGCTATGCCGTCCCCCTTGGATTCATCACTGCCTTTGTACTAAAACTCCCTCCCATGTGGGTCTACTTTTTAATCTGCACGGATGAATTTGTAAAGATGCCCTTCATCTACAAACACTACAAAAGCTACAAATGGCTCAAAAACATCACACGAGAATTTAAATAAGCAACCAATCCTGCAAAAACAAGTCTCCGCTGCCATGCATTCCTGGCAGTGGGGACTTATTTTTTCTCATATTTTCCAATCCCACAACATACTATAATATCACCCCAAAGGGGCTGGCCCCCTGCGCAGGCCTGGATGCGTCTGCTGCTTTTGTACACATTTGCAAAAGCCCTAAGTATACCAGAACTATATATTTTGCATTGCAGGCATCCGGCATACTGTCTGAGCGCAGCGAGTTTATGCCGAAGGCCTGCGTTTTTAGCAAAAGATATAATTCTGTGTATACTCTTGGGCTTTGAAACAGTGTACAAAAGCAGCAGACGCATCCAGGCCTGCGCAGGGGACCAGCTCCGCCAAAGTCTTCGTCCTATTTTATCCTACTTTATACTACTATGCGGTATTTACTCCTCCAAAATGGTATGTTTATAAAAAAGTGAGGTGGCTTATGTCCGACAGACCATTAAAAGAAAAAGTAAGTATTACTCTGGATTCTAACATCGTTGCAGATGTACGCCAGTTAGCTGAAAATGATGACCGTAGTTTTAGCCAATACATCAATATGGTTTTAAAATACTGGATTACTTTGAACCGAAAAAAGATAGAAAAAGAACAGTAGGATTTGTAAAAGTCCTAAATATACCAAAACAACCGATTTTGCGTTATAAGAAATCAGCATACTGTCTGCGCACAGCGAGTTTATGCTGATTTCTTATGATTTTAGCAAAATCGGTTGTTTTTTTGTATACTCTTGGACTTCGAAACCGTGTTCAGGCCTCCGAAGAGACTTGCAACCAGCGAAGTGCAACAGCCCCATCCCCTGTTCTTATCCTTACAGGAACTGGCTGAATTCTACCTTTTCTTTGTTTGGTCCTTCAATTGTAAAGAACTTCACTCCGTTATCCCAAAATGGCAGGAAATGAATGGTATCCTTCGTGTTGTTTAAACCTGCTTCATTGATAAACTCATAGGTCTCCTGAATATCACAGACATCCAGTGCCACATGATCGATAGCTCCGGCTTCCATCTTTGCCTGATGATTCTCATAGGTTTCAACTACCAGAGTCTTCATTTTCAAAAATGTTACCTTCTCATCTGCCTCTTTATTGATCGTCTGAAATGCAATCTCAAATCCCAGCTTCTGATAAAATGCTACGGTTGCATCCATGTCATTCGTCGGAATTCCGATATGCTGAATTCCTGTTGTATAATTCTTTACGTCCATCTCTCTTCCTCTTTTCCCTCTACTTATGTTTGGTTCTTAACCATAAGTATAATATAGAACTTTTTGTCAGAAAAAGCAATGCACGAATCCTCCAAATAATGCGTTCAATTTTCTCATATAGCTTCCGCTGATTCGCCAATCTCCGTAAGATGTACCTGCCATGCCTGATACTCCCCATTCATATGAGGCACCGGAAGCCCGCCATACATCAGTGCACTTCCGCTGAGTACCTGGTGGGTTCCCTCCAGACGATAGCTGCCTGCTTCCTTCAGTCCCCGAAGCTTCACATAAGCCACCGGACCATTGCATCTCGCTTCCAGGGTCACTACATTGACAAGTGCTTCGCTGGCATCCTCGGCCACAAACATCCACGCCTCCAAAGCCGTGTCCTTACCGGCTACTTCCAGACGGTAATAGTCCCCATTTTGAATCAGGTTCCAGTATTTCCTGTAATCAGCGATCTGCTGTTTTACAAGCTCCTTCTCTTCCTCGCTTAACACCCCAAGGTCCAGCTCGTAGCCAAAGCTTCCTGCCATAGCCACCACGCCCCTGGTTTTGAGGGAAGTAACACGTCCGGTCTGATGGTTTGGTACGATAGATACGTGAGAGCCAACCGCTGAGATCGGATATCCGTAGGAGGTTCCCTTCTGAATTGCAAGACGCTCCACAGCATCTGTGTTATCACTGCACCAGATCTGCGGGGTATAATAAAGCATTCCTGCGTCAAAACGTCCGCCGCCGCCGGAGCATCCCTCTACGAACAGATCCGGAAATCTTGTGTTGATCTTATCCAGAAAACGATAGACCCCCAGCACAAACTGGTACAGGATCTTACCGTGATTCTGATATCCGCTTACTGCCGTGTAAACATCGGTGATACTGCGGTTCATATCCATCTTCAGATAAGAAATATTTGCATGAGAGATCACCTTCTCCAGACTGCTGTAGATATAATCCACAACCTCCTCTCTGGAAAAGTCCAGTACCAGCTGATGACGGCTGCGCACCGGATTCTTCCCCGGAATCGCAAATGCCCAGTCTGGATGTGCCCGGTACAGATCGCTGTTCTCCGAAATCATCTCCGGTTCGATCCAAAGTCCGAATTTCATCCCGATCTGATTAATCTTCTCACTGAGTTCCCCCATCGTGCAGCCCAGTTTTTCTTCATTTACCACCCAGTCACCAAGACCGCTGACATCACCGTCTCGCTGTCCAAACCATCCGTCATCCAGCACCAGCATCTCCACTCCCAGCTCCGATGCCTGACGGGCGATATTACAGATCTTCTCACCATCAAAATCAAAGTAGGTTGCTTCCCAGTTATTAATCAAAATCGGTCTGCGTACCTTCTGAAATTTTCCCCGGCAGATATGATAGCGAATCAGCCTGTGAAAGTTCTGTGACAGACTGGAAAGACCCTCTGAGGAACAGGACAGCGCAGCCTCCGGTGCTGTAAATGTCTCGCCTGCTGCCAGATCATAGGCAAACATCTGATCTTGAATCCCCATCAGCATTCTCGTCTGAGCCGTCTGATCCTTCTCCACCTCACCGTGAAAGTTTCCGCTGTATACAAAGGAAATACCGTAGCACTCTCCCTTGTCTTCTGTAGTATTCTGCTGCGCCAGTATCAAAAATGGATTATGCTGATGACTGGATGCCCCTCGAATACTGCCAAATGACTGGTTTCCGTGGAATACCGGTGTGCGTTCCATCACATGTTCCATGCCATGTCTTCCATGGAAATGCAGTACATCATAATCACCACACACAAAATCAAGCTCTGCACTGGCCGCCTTAGTCACCGTAAGCACTTCTGCTCCTGTATTTTTCACCCGAACAGCTCTTGTGATCACGTCCAGGGCTTCCAGCACACTGTAGCACAGTACCACCTCTACCCCGACGTTCTCATCTGCCAGCGTAATCTCCAGCGTTTCCAGCTCCTCTTCCGTTCCGTAGACACCCGGGAGTCCCGGAAGCTCATATTTTCCCTGATAGATTCTGTAATTCCTGAATCTCAGATCACAGCCGTAGACACCCTGTGCATTTCGCACATTAAAAGCTACACTTCGAAAATCACCGTTTCCCTGGCAGGAATATTCCTGGGGAAGTGTATCCAGAGAGAATGTCCTGTCTGACTCCGCCTCATAAGGATTCCCGGAGAATCCTCTGTCCCGCCTTTGAATCAGGTAGCTCATGTCACCCTCTGTCTTTTTTCCATAATAAGTATGAAGCAGGTATCCATAGGAGGCAACCTTCATCTGATATGTTGTCTTCCTTGTATGTAGTGTAAATGTCTTATTTTCTTCCTTATATATAATTGCCATGAGACTTCCCCTCCTTTGTATTTACATGGTTCCTTCCGGATCACTCCTCCAGAAGATAGTTTAATAAAAGTTCCACCATTTCTACATGTTTCGCATTGCTGGAAATCCCCAGATAACAGGCATCCCCATAACCATTCATACGGGCAAGCACCGGACTGTCTGAGATATCAATCCCAACCGGCACCACCTGTCCATCCTTTTCCACTGTCACCGTGCGGTCCTGAAAGCGTTGGTAAATCGCATCCACCCGCTCATCTCTCAGATCCAGCAGCCGTCCGCTCTCACCGATGCCATCCAGATTATCCTTCTCACAGATCAGAGCATCACAGGTTCCGGCTTCCAGCACGGCCACCAGCTTTTGAAAATACGTGTTCGCTGAGCCCGATGGAGTGCTCAGGTCAAAGAAGTA
This sequence comes from Lachnospiraceae bacterium, assembly GCA_028692395.1. Taxonomy (GTDB): domain Bacteria; phylum Bacillota; class Clostridia; order Lachnospirales; family Lachnospiraceae; genus Novisyntrophococcus. The sequence continues at coordinate 25,672 of JAQUXP010000031.1, read as the reverse complement.
ATTGCTGTCAAACACAATACTTCCCTCCTGTACCTCCCCCTCCTTCTGCTCTTCGAAGCTTAGAAAATCCCTGTAAAAATCTGATTTCTCCGATACATCATCATAGAAATTCACGAATGCCACATCCAGAATCTCATCCTTGGGACGATTCACAAAGATAGAAGCAAAATAGCAGATCAGGCCCACCAGAACAACAGCCCCTATGATCCACAGCTTGTAATAATCCCAGATATACTGTAAACATTTTTTCCAGCTCTTACTGCCTTCTTTGTGATCCTGTTCCATTCTCATCATCCTCTGCCTTTCCGCTCCTTTCCCTTATGGATCTTTGCGATCCCCTTTCATTGAAAAAGTGGGGTACCACCTTTCATTATGAAGGTACTGTACCCCACAGAGCTTCTTTTTTCTCAAAATGAAGTTTTTCGCTTTACAGCTTTCCTCCTGATGTTGCGATACCTTCGATAAACTGCTTCTGGAAGATCAGATACAGAACGATCATAGGTACACAGGCAATCAGAGACGCTGCCATCAACTGCGGATAATTCGAAGAATACTGTCCCTGCATCGTAGCAAGTGCTGCGGACAGAGGCATCTTTGCTGCGCTGGTGTTTACAACCAGCGGCCACATCAGATCTTTATAGGCAAATACTGCTGTAAAGATTCCAAGTGCAATCATGGATGATTTTGTAAGCGGTGCCATAATTCGCAGGAAGGTCTGGAATATATTACAGCCATCCAGTCTGGCAGCCTCTTCCAGATCCTTTGGCAGACTCATATAAGCCTGTTTCAGCAGGAAGGTACCAAACGCAGTAACCAGTCCCGGGAATACCAGGGCGAATATAGAGTTTGTCATCTTCATTCCGCTGACCATGATGTACTGCGGGATGATAAAAAGCTGTCCAGGAATCATCATCTGAAAAAGAACCAGGGAAAACATAAAGTTCTTTCCTTTAAACTGCAGACGGCCAAAGGCATAACCTGCCATGGTAGCTGTCAGGCAGGCACAGACAACGCGCCAGAAGATTAACAGCAGTGTGTTCTTATATAACAGGAAGAAGTTCATATTCTTCCATACCGCCGTAAATGCATCTGTTTTCCATTCACTTGGGAAAATGACAAATGGATTTACCGAGGTTGCTTCTCCTACAGACTTGAATGCTGTAAGCATCATCCAAATAAAGGGAACCAACATAATAATGGAGAAGATAATCAATATAACATGAACAAGAATCTTTTGTGTATTTCTCTTCGTCTTTAATGACATATATCAGCACCCCTTTCTAATTGTAGTAAACCCATTTTTTCTGTGCGATCATCTGGAATATGGTAATGATCATAATGACCAGCAACAGCAATAAGACGATAGCGGAACCATATCCCTTGTTTCCATATTTAAAGGAATACTGATAGAACAGATATACAATAGACTGTGTGCTCTTCATAGCCGGATTGTTCTCATCCATAACCATGTACACCAGATCAAATACCTGCAGTGAACCGATTACTCTTGTAATCAACACAAAGAAAATTGTGGGCGAGAGCAGCGGCAGTGTAATCTTGAAAAATGCGGCCGGTCCGGAAGCGCCGTCAATATCTGCTGCCTCATAGTAGTCCTTTGGAATTTCCTGCAGACCTGAGATAAATAACACGATATTATAACCAAGAATCGACCAGACACCAATTACCGCAATACTGATCCAGGCAATCTTTGGATTGGAGATCCACTCTGTGTTTCCTCCAAAGACATGGTTCAAAAGACCAAACTTGGAGTTGTACAGCCATTTCCATACCATGGCAACGGCAGCCGGTGCTGCAACCATCGGAAGGAAGAAGATTGCACGATAAGTGCTTCGACCAGCCATCTTACGATTCAAAAATACTGCCAGTACCAGTGCGATAGCAATCGAAAACGGTACCTCAATAATTGCATACTTGAAGGTGTTCCATAAAGAACGCCACACCTCAGAATCCTGAATTAACGTTGTATAATTTTCTAATCCTACAAACATATTTCCCTTGCCAAAATCTCCAGTCTTAAAAAAAGACTGATAGAGTGTGGAAAACATCGGATATATATTCAAGATGATCAGGCCCAGCATGGTTGGAAGAATGAAGAGCCAGCCCCATATATTCTGGTTTCTCTCCCAACTGGTCACAGGTGCCTTGACCTTTTTTGTCTTTCCTGCCATATATTCTCCTCCTTACTTACAGAAACGATGGACAAGTTTTCACTTGTCCATGTTTCTAAACTGAAATTTACCGTGCTGCTTTTAATTATTTATTTTCAGCTGCAATTGCCTTATTCATCTCAGCTGCAAAATCAGTACAAACTTTTTCCATCTGAGTCGGGTCAGACCATGCATTTACCAATGCTGTAGATGCTCCCATGGACCATACTGTTGAGTTATAGGTATATGGTCTTAAGATCAGCTCATTCTTTACATCGCTTGTAGATTCTTTTGCAATGTCAAGATATGGCTTCAGGTTGAATACGTCTGTGCAGTTTACCCATGCATCAGAGGTGTTATTGTATGCAGACATGGTTACACCAAGCTCTGCCTGTTTTTTCTGCATTGCTTCGCTGCCGAACCACTCTAACAGTTTCCAGCAGTCATCCGGACGATCTGTTCCTGAATATGCTGCCCATCCAAGTCCATTACAGATAGAAGCTCTTTTTCCTGTTGTAGCATCATATGGAAGAATTGCAACATCACAGTTTTCCTTCATATAATCATTTGCAAGGAAGCCAGCTGTCATCCAGGAGCCCTGCATAATCATGGCAACTGTTCCGGACTGCATCATAACATCTGTACCTGTCTCAGACATTGTTGTTGCACTCGGGCATGCATCCGTAAGAAGTTTTCCTACATAATCCATGGCTTTTAAGGTATTAGGATCATCATATCCTGAGCTCTTGTGATCATCAGATACGATGTAACCGCCCATAGAGTAAACCATATTGTAATATGTATCCTGGTCGTTTGACGGGTTCATAGCGAATCCGTACTGGCTGCCATCTGCTTTTGTCAGTTTTACTGCAGCATCATACATATCATCCCATGTCCAGGTATCATCCGGATAGGAAAGACCGGCTGCATCAAACATGGTCTTGTTGTACCACAGTGCGATGGTATCATAATCCTTCGGAATTGCGTAGGTAGAACCGTCACGCTGATACAGCTCTGTAACTTCCGGCATATAATTGTCAAGGTTAATTGTATCGCTCTTTTCAATATAATCATCCAGCTTCAGAAGAATATCATTCTTCATATACATCTGAGAGTTGTTGGAATGCATCCAGAATACGTCTGGCATATCTCCGCCGGTAGCACCTGCCTCAAGCAAGGTCCAATAGCTGTCCCAGTCTTTTACCTGGATATCAACCTTGATTCCGGTCTCCTCTGTAAAAAGATCTGCAATCTGCTGTAAACCTGCCTGCTGGTTTGTATCCCAGATAACAACCTCCAGAGGTTTGGAGCTTCCTGAAGAAGCTGTTCCGCTGGTAGAAGCTGCGGATGAACTTGTAGATGCTGCTTTACTTGTATCTGTAGATGTTCCCGTACTTGAATTTCCTGATCCTCCACATGCTGCTAAGGAACCAACCATCATCGTTGATAAAAATAATGCTATTGCTTTCTTTTTCATAAATTCAATCTCCCTTCGATTTGTGTGTCTATGCTGCAGTCCTGACACATACGTGACAGACAACATGGGTTTTGACTGTCGACTTTGTCTAAACTGTTGTCTTCGTGAGTTAAATATTATATGTTTTCCGTTGTTTTGTACATGTCAAAATAGCGGCTTTATATTCCAAAATGTGTTTTTGCATGTTTCAACCAATTATTTTCATATTATATGTTGTATTTTTTCGCATGACATACTACAATATGGGATAGTTATTTGACAAGGAGGATTTGACAGCTATGAAAATATTAAGCAATGACAGCTTATTCGGACGTTTTTTTGGACAGGTGGGTGATATTATTCTGGTAAATCTGCTTTTTATCCTGTGTTCCATCCCCATTGTAACGATTGGGGCTTCCTACAGTGCCATGTATTATGCATTTCTCACAAAACTGCATCACAATGACACCGCTATATACCGGACATTCCTGCGTGCATTTAAGGAAAACTTCAAAAACAGTACCCTGACCTGGCTTCTGACGCTTTTTCTGGCGCTGGTAACAGTGGTGGATCTGTCCATGTTTTCCTCCAGGGGAATGATGCCGAACACCTCCCTTTTTTACATGTTCTGCGCCATCGCAACAGTGATCGCACTTTGGGCAATCTTCGTGTTCCCGGTCATCGTTTCCTTTTCGAACACTTTGAAAAATCTGTGGATTCAGGCATTTTTCCTCGCTGCGAAGAATATTCTGTGGGCAGTCCTGATCGCCGCCATCATTATCGTTCCTGTCCTTTTGACCCTTCAGACCTTACAGACACTCCTGATGACGCTGATTCTCTGGATCACCTGCGGCTTTGCCCTGACCGCCTACCTGAATTCCTTCCTCTTCTATCGCATCTTCAAACCATATCTATAACATTAATTTTAACTTATCAATCAGACATGGCTATGGCGCTGTCGTACTTCGGTGTACGACAGCGCCTTTACAGTGGGCAGGCACCGTCATAGTCACCCTTTTCGTGCCGGTCAATCAATTCGATCTTGGTTTCCCGATATGCTTTCGGACTCTCACCCATTCGCTGCTTAAAAGCCTTGGAAAACGCCAGAGAATCGTTGTAGCCAACCTCGGCAGCAATTACATTAATAGGGTCATTGGTATTCTTCAGTCGGTCACAGGCTTTCTCCATACGAAAATTCATAAGAAACTCCTGGGGAGAGATATTCAGCTCTTTCTTGAAGCTTAAGGTAAGATGGCTTCGGCTGATCCCGATCATCTCTGCCAGATCATCAATCTTAATCTTTTTTCCATAATTACACGCCATATAATCCACAGCGCATTTCACATAGGTACCCTGGGAATAATCATGTTTTTTCGTTCCTCTGGCTTCCATCTGGCTCTCTATAATCAGAGCCATGATCTCATACAGACCACTCATCCGCCGGAGTTCATTTACCATCGTCAGCTGCTTTTCTGCAAGAATTTTTTCGATAATCTGCAGAATATGCGGCAGGTTGGAAAGCTCCATCACCGGATTTTCTCTGCTAAATCCCATCTTATGTATCCACTCCGGAACACGATAGCCGTGGAATCCAATCCATGCATAAGACCAGGGTTTCTTCATATCCGCACGATAAGTCGCTTCCTCCCCTGGAAGAATTATGAAAGCAGATCCCTTGGTAAGCTCATATTTCTTATGCCCGGAGAGGAAGGTTCCTTTTCCCTCCAGTACAAAATGAATTACATATTTTTCTCTGATGTACGGTCCGAATTGATGTCCCGGAAGGCAGTTTTCTTTTCCACAGTAATCAAGCACTATTGGATTAAACATCTGATAATCCACGGTATTGTCCAAATCTTCCAGACACGTAAACTTTCCTGTTTCGGTATATCCAACATTTTTATTCACTAGGCTTAGTCCTCTTTCTTTTAATGTCTCATCGGATTTTTTCATATTTACTGTATCACATTATACCATACTCTCATTGTTTGCGCATCATTTTCACATATCATGCTTCAATTTGACATCTCTCGGAAAACAAGAGGTCTTTTTCTTCTTGCAAATGCTTTACAGAACCCCCTTTTCCAATTATACTGAAGGGTGCGATAACTGTTACAAGACATCACGGTTATCAGTCAGAGCTCCTGCCCTGCTGCCAGAGCAGTGAAGTTTTTTACGAAAGCAAAATGAGGAGAGAATATGATCAGTTTAAGCGAAATACGTTCCAAAAGCAGCGCTCCTTCCTATACAAGAGGAAATCAGGTTTATCTTCATAAGAAAATACATGACATGGAATTCAGCTATCTCAATGACCATGTTCTCACCGTTCATGCTCTTGTGGATGGCTCCTACAGTACGCCCTACGAGACTGATATTACCTATGATGAACACGCAGACGAGATTACAGATTACTCCTGCAGCTGTCCGGCGGCATACACCTACTCCGGTATGTGTAAGCATTGTGTAGGGCTGGCTCTTTTGTGCAGTCTTGATATGCCGGATACCACGCAGCAGACGCAGAAGCTGGTAAAGATGAAACCTGTTCAGATCAACACGGATCCGGAACTGGAACACCTTCTCTATGCCCGGTCCATGGCAGAAAAGGCACAGTATTTTCAACCGGCCATCACAGGTGAGGTTGAACTGGAGCCTACCTTTTCTTACAAGCCTTATGAGGGCTGGAGCGTCAGCTTCCGCATCGGTGCGGAACAAAAGTATGTGCTCAAGGATATCCGGGAATTTATCCTGCATCTGGAAGGCCGTGAAAAATACACCTATGGCAAAAAGCTTTCCTTCATCCATGAACGCAGTGTATTCACCGAGGAAGCAAAAAGCTGGATCGACTATCTGACGATGCGGGTTCAAAAAGAACAGAATGAAAGCCCTTATGCCTATGGGCGTTATCATTTTTATGAAAGTGCGATCAAGCGCAACCTTTCCTTAAATGATATGGAACTTACAGAGCTTCTTTACTCTTTATGTCCCACTCATATTATGATGGCTGGCCGAGGTTCTAAAACTACTGCGATTCAGGTAGTAGATAAGGATCCCCGGATCAAACTGGAGCTCACAGAGCATGGGGACGGCTACCAGCTGGTGCTTCCTGCAGTGGAAATGTTTCGGGGCAATAAAAAGCTTTGTATTCTCAAAGATAATATCATGTACTGCTGCAGCGAAGAGTATCTTCACGGAGTGGGAGGACTTCTGGAGCTTACCAGTTCCGACTTTTCCCGGAATTATGCCATCTCCGCAAAGGATATGAACACCTTTTGTCAGGTTATTCTTCCCGATTTGGAAAAATATACAAAAGTAAAGAAGCCCCAGCAGGTTCAGGTCTTTACTCCCGAACCCTGTGAGATCCGTATCTATCTGGATGAGCAGGATAACCGTGTGACAGGCACCATCCAGGCCTGGTATGGCGAAACCAGCTTTAATCTGCTGGATCCGGTATCTGTGGAAGGTATGTACCGGGATATCGCCCAGGAGGTACAGGCTTTTAACACCCTGCGCCAGTATTTTCTTTATATGGAAAAGACAGATTATCTCTATCTGAAGAAGGAAGATGAAGACCAGATCTATCAGCTCATTTCCACCGGAATCAACCAGCTGCAGCAGCTGGGAACGGTGTATGTGTCTGATTCCATCAAACGTTTACAGCTGCTGCGCCGTCCAAAGCTAAAGGTAGGTGTTTCTCTGCAGGCTGGACTTCTGGAGCTCAGCATCGATTCAGAGGGGCTCAGTGCCGCCGATATCGACGGTATTCTTGCGAATTATCGAAGAAGAAAAAAATACTATCGTCTGGCAAACGGCGAATTCCTGCAATTGGAGGATAATGGTATCACCGCTCTGGCAGAGCTGGCGGACGGCCTTGATCTGAACAGTGAGCAGCTGACCTCAGGACATCTGCAGCTGCCCGGCTACCGTGCGTTTTACCTGGATCAGGTTCTTCGGGAGCATGACTCGGAGCTCTCTGTCAAACGCACCCAGGAATTCAAAGCCGCTATTCGAAATCTGAAGGATGTGGAGGACAGTGATTATGAGATTCCCGACTCCCTTCAGGCAGACCTTCGCTCTTACCAGAAATTTGGCTATCGCTGGCTGTGCACCCTGGATCAGATGAGCTTCGGCGGCATCCTGGCAGATGACATGGGGCTTGGAAAAACCCTGCAGATGATCACCTTTTTCCTTGCAAAGAAACAGCAGCATGCCCTGCGGGCACTCATCGTCTGCCCGGCTTCTCTGGTTTATAACTGGGAAAGTGAGATTAACCGCTTTGCACCGGAGCTGTCTGTACTTCCGGTGGTTGGTCAGGCTGGGGAACGAAAAGAACTCCTGGCCCGGGAGGCGGATATTTATCTTACCTCCTACGACCTGCTAAAGCGTGATATCCTGGAATATCAGAAGCTTTCCTTTGATTACTGCACCATCGACGAAGCACAGAATATCAAAAATCATACTACTCAGGCTGCCCGGGCAGTGAAAGGAATACAGGCACGGGTGCGCTTTGCCCTGACCGGAACTCCCATCGAGAACACCTTAAGTGAGCTTTGGAGCATTTTCGACTTCCTGATGCCCGGGATATTAAACAGCTACAAGAACTTTAAAACTGAATACGAATTTCCCATCGCCACTACCTCAGATGAAACGATCTCAAACCGGCTGAAGAAAATGATCCGCCCCTTTATTCTCCGCCGTCTCAAGAAGGATGTGTTGAAGGAGCTGCCGGATAAGCTGGAAAAGGTGGTATATTCCAAGATGGACAGCACCCAGCGGGAGCTTTATGAGGCAACGGTGAAAAAAACCACCCAGTCCCTGGCGCAGAAAACTGCGGAGGAATTCCGTCAGGGAAAGATCCAGTTTCTTGCCGAGCTTACGAGACTCCGCCAGATCTGCTGTGATCCTTCTCTGGTATATGAGAATTATAAGGGTGATTCTGCAAAGCTGGAGACCTGCATCTCTCTGCTTACGGGTGCGGTATCCTCTGGCAATAAGGTACTGGTCTTCTCACAGTTTACCTCTATGCTGGCAATTATCGAGCAACGGCTGCAGGCGGAACAGATCTCTTATTACTGTCTCACCGGATCCACTTCCAAGGAAAAGCGTCAGGAGCTGGTAGATGCTTTCCAGGAAGATACTACTCCGGTATTTTTGATCTCTCTGAAAGCCGGGGGAACAGGACTGAACCTCACCGCCGCCAACATTGTCATTCACTTTGACCCCTGGTGGAACATGGCCGCCCAGAACCAGGCCACTGACCGGGTACACCGTATCGGTCAGGAACAGATCGTAACCGTCTACAAACTGATTACCAAGAACACGCTGGAAGAAAAGATCCTGAAGCTTCAGGAAAAGAAAGCCTCTCTGTCAGACCAGATTATGTCAGATGGAAGCATTACAGATTCTCTGGCTACGAAGGAAGACTTTATGGAGATTCTGCAGTTTTAAGTATCAATTGCGGTACAGAAAATAGTACCTGCACAAAAAACCGCCCGGATATCCGGACGGTTTTTCTATCTATAAAAGCGCGAGACGGGATTCGAACCCGCGACCCCAACCTTGGCAAGGTTGTACTCCACCCCTGAGCCACTCGCGCATATCTGCAAGTCGTAATGCGACTCGCAGGATTTATAATACTATAGTTTCACACACTTGTCAACCCTAAAATATTACGCTTTTAAAATAGCACTTAAAACATACTGACTGTTTGGAAAGTTTTTCTGAGAAATATCCTCCAGGCGGATAAAGTCTACATCCAGCCAGAGTTCTTCTGCAACCACCATCATATTCGCAAACATAATACCAAAGTTCACTTCATCCCACTTCTTGAGCTGATCCAGGCTGTGACGCTTGGAAAAGATGTGAATCCGGTTATCATAAGCCACAAAACGCCATGGCTGACTGTTCATGCTGGAAGGTGCCAGTCTTGCTGCCTCCAGAAGCTGCTTCATCCACTGTCTTGGCACCTCTTTGTACGTACAGAGTTCCTCCAGCGGAATACGTTTTGCCTCCGACTGTTTCCGAATATGGGGACCCTTGCTCTTTCCAAATGCCACGATGCCCACCAGATCTTTTCCGTCCTTCTGCTGCTGATTCCGCTTCACCTTATTACTTCCGATAAAACAGGTGGCAACTCCAATACTGCACATGTAAAGCACCATCTGCTCCATCATACAGCCCATATTCATCATACTCCTAGGTGCCTCCTCAGAGTAAAATGCCAGATAATAGGGTGCTTTCACCCCAAACAGTGACAGCATTCTCTGCTGTCCCTTGCGGTTATCCAGAATCGCATAATCCGTATCGATGTTGGCGAACATTCCACTCACTTCTCTGTAATGTGCGCGGATTTTATCCATCAGCTGCGGATTCAGTGTATCCATATTAAAATTTCTTACTGATTTTCTCACAAAAATAGCTTCATATAAGTTCATACCATCACCCTTAATTTTTCCGTAACATTATTGTAACATACTCAGACTTTTTTTCAAGGGATTCATAAAAATAATTTTATCTAAAGTTATTTCGAAAACAAAGACATTTTACAGCATATTGATACTCCATACCCTCTAAGGTGTTTTTTCCGTATCAGCTGTTTAAATTTTCAAGCTCTGTAAGGTAATCCTCAAAAACTGATAAGGCTTCTTCCACCGTTTCTTTCCTGGTCATATCTACCCCGCAGATTTTCAAGAGATCGATGGGATCTCTGCTGCTTCCCATACCTAGGAAGGTCTTATATTTTTCCACAATCCCCTCTTCTCCGGCGAGAATTCTGGAAGCAATTGCGATTGCTGCTGAGAATCCGGTAGCATACTGGTAGACATAAAATGGTGTGTAAAAATGTGGAATCCGCATCCATTCCAGTCCAATCTCAGGATCACTCACCATGCCCTCTCCAAAATACAGTTGATTCAGCTCATAGTACATATCACACAGGGTCTGAGCAGCGATACTGCCCTCTGCCTTCATTCTGGCGTGTACTTTCTGCTCGAATTCTGCAAACATCGTCTGCCGATAGATGGTTCCCTTAAACTGATCCAGAAAATAATTAATGAGATACGCCTTTTCCTTCTTGTCCTTGGCATGCTCAATCAGATAACGAATCAGCAGTGCCTCATTACAGGTGGAAGCTACCTCCGCCACAAAGATACGATACCCGGCATAGACATACGGCTGTTTCTGATCGGAATAGTAGCTGTGCAGCGCATGTCCCATCTCGTGAGCCAGGGTAAACACGGCATTGAGATTCCCACTGTAATTCAGCAGCACGTAAGGATGGGTACCATAAGCGCCCCAGGAATAAGCACCGCTTCTTTTTCCCTGATTCTCATAAACATCAATCCAGCCCTCAGAAAATCCCCGATCCAAAAGCGCCAGATAATCATCTCCCAGCACCGCCAGTCCCTTTTTTACCAGTGCCTTCGCCTCATCATAAGAGATACTCCTGTTCCCCCCCTGGACCATGGGCACATACACATCATACATATGCAGTTTTTTTAGTCCCAGCAGTTTTCTGCGCAGCTTTACATAACGATACATGGCTGGAAGCTTTTCATGCACTGCCTCGATCAGCTGGCTGTAAACACTTTCCGGAATATTACCGCCGTCTAAAGCAGCGGCAAGAGTTGTATCATAGTGACGCATCTCTGCAAAAAACTGATCCTGCTTCAGATTCGCTGTAAATGCTGCTGCCAGCGTATTCTTATGGGCACCATAGACCTGATACATCCGCTTAAATGCGGCTTTTCGTACTTTTCGGCTTTCATTTTCCATAAAGGAAGTGTAACGGCCATTGGAGAGAACTACTTTCTTCCCCTCTTCGTCTTCGATCTTTCCAAAGTCAATATCTGCATTATTATATGCCATAAAGATCTGCTGAGGGGCGCTTCCCAGTTCTGCCGCTCTGGCAAGAATCTGCTCCTCTTCCCGGGAAAGAATATGCGCACGCTGGCGCAAAACCTCCTGCAGTCTCCGCTCATAAAGCCGCAGCGGCTCATACGCTTCCAGATACTCCCTTATGGTTTCCTCCGGAATCTCCATCAGCTCCGGCTCCACATACGACATGGCATCCATGCAGACTGCCTGCAGCATCTGTGTCTTCCCGGACAGCTCCTGATAATGCTGATTCGTCATATCCTCATGGTACCTTAGATTTGCATACACATAGACCTGCTCAAAAAGTCTGCCAAGCTCATCGCCTTCCTGAAGAATCTCGTACATGGATTCTGCACTTTTCTTCAGTTTTCCCTGATATTCCCGAAACGCCTGCAGACGCTCCTGCAGACTGTCATAGGCGGCCTGCCATCTATCATCATCCAGAAACATATCCTGCATATTCCAGCAAAAAGCCGGATCCATGTTCTCACGCTTCGGAAGAGACTGATTGACGTGCTTCTCTTTCTTTTTACCCATATCACTGATCTCCTGTCCATAACTTACTTCTTGTTGTGAGTATACACCAGATTATTTACAGAAACAAGGGGGCAGCCACACTTCGGTGGCTGGCAACTCCTTATGAGGGCAGAACACATTTGCAGAAGTCCTAAGCATACAAGAAGAATAAAATTTGCGTTGTAAGTATTCAGCACACTGTTTGAGTGAAACGAGTTTGTGCTGAATACTTACGTTTTTAGCAAAATCTATTCTTTTTCGTATGCTCTTGGACTTGGAAACCGTGTTCCGCCCTCATAAGGAGTTGCCAGACATCGAAGTGCGACTGCCCCCTTTCTATCATTTTGATATTTAGTTCAGATTCAGCTTTTTCTCCAGTAAGTATTTGCAGGAGAAGTAGAAAGCTACACACAGGACAAGTAAAAACAGCATTGTAATTACCAGAAAAGTTCCTTCTGAAGCCAGGAAGTTTTGTGGAACTGATCCTGCCGGACTGGTTACTGTGACAGCTACACCGGAAGTAGTACTCTGCGTGACTATCGTACGACTGCTAAACATTGCCATTCCAAATCCCATCACCATCATCAGACTAATAACCTGGAGCACTGTGTAAGTAATAAAAAATGTCACAACAGAAGCCACAACCTTATGGGTGTTAAAACAGCAGCCCACACTGATTGAGAAGTAAAACATCAGGATACTTGACAGTGTTCCCAATACCATGAGTCCAAAGACTACCAGCCACATGGCAACAGCATTTACGCCCATTTCCCTGGGAAGTGAAACAAGAACAGATCCGATATCACTAATCAGCACCGTAATCGGCTGGGACGTAGAAGCTAAAATCAAAACAGAGATCAAAATGCTGACAACATTCAACAGCGTCCATGCCAGAAAATTCAGCAGTTTGGCATTCAGCCTGCAGGCACTGCTCACCGGAAGCGTGTTTGTCAGATAACCCTCATCGGTATACAGATTCCGATAGTAGCGAACTACCAGAAGTACAAAGGAGATACACCCCGAGGCAATCAGTACAATTATAAAGAAAATCATGTATAATGCCACCACCATTGGGGGTATTTTATCTTCAAAGATCATGGCTGTTCTTCCAAACAATGCCAATGCAATCGTCACAATATTAAGAAGCGCAAGAAGCTTCCAGGTCGCTTTCCATTCATGCTTTAACATTTTCTTTAACATTTGAATACCTCCCGGAAAAGATTGTCTACGGATGTGTTCTGCTTCTGACGAATATCCTCCACAGAGGATTGCATCACGATACGTCCTTCCTTGAGAAACACGACTTCATCCAGTATATTTTCGATGTCTGCAATCAGATGGGTGGAAATCAGCAGGGTAGCATCTTCATCATAATTGTTCAATATGGTGGACAGGATATAGTCCCGGGCCGCCGGATCTACCCCTGCAATGGGTTCATCAAGACAGTAAAGCTTTGCACGGCGACTCATAACCATAATCAACTGAACCTTTTCTTTCGTTCCCTTGGACATGTGCTGCAGCTGATCGGCCGGACTGATACTGAGCTTCCGCAACATATCCATCGCACGGCTTCTGTCAAAATCCTCGTAAAAATCCGCAAAATATTCAATCAGATTGCTGACCCGCATCCAGCTTCCCAGATACATATGATCCGGAAGATAAGATACAATCCGCTTTGTCTCAATCCCCGGCTTGTGTCCGTCAATCAGAAGTTCTCCGGATGACGGTACCAGCAGATTATTGATCAGCTTCATCAGTGTAGTCTTACCACTTCCGTTTGGTCCCAGCAGACCGATGATTTTCCCCCGCCCCAATGACAGGTTCAAATCTGACAACACGCAGCGGTTGCCATATTGCTTGCAAAGTCCCTGCATGGTTAATAATTCATTCATAATGTTCCCTCCTCCAATGTTTTCGCTAAAAGCTGCTGCATCTCATCTGGTGTAATCTGAAGCTGCTGCATCTGGTAAATATAAGTTCTGACCTGGGTAAGAGCCAGGTTTTGTCTTGCCTGTTGTATCAGTCCAGCATCGTCCGTAACAAAACGCCCACTGGTTCTCTGCGTATTGATAAGTCCACTGGTTTCCAGTTCTGCCAGTGCCCGCTGCATTGTGTTCGGATTGACTGCGGCAAGTGTGGCAAGCTCCCGAACTGACGGTAGTTTTTCACCCGGTTTATAATTCCCTGTTACGATATCCTGCATAACCCGTTCAATCAGCTGCTCATAGATCGGTCTTTTCGAATCAAGATTCCATGGCATGTATATTCCTCCTTTCCTCTGTATTACTGTATTAGCTCTTTAATACAATAATACAATTAAGTTTCAAAAATGTCAAGCCTCATTACAATAAAAATGCAAAATTCAATAAACAAACGCAAAAAGAGCTGCCAGCCGGAAACTGGCAGACCCTCTTTGGTGACTCCCTGGCACCCAGGCAGCTCTGTTACTGATTGGCTCTCTCCTGGGTAATCTCATCGATCTTACTCTGTACGTCGGCACAAAACTGTGCCCAGGCATCCTCATGCTCCACAAAATACTTGGGGCACAGCTTGCCTGTCACATCATAGTGGCGTATCACCTCTGTGACAGGTACATCAAAGCGCACACACAGCCAGCCTGTCAGCTGTACCATAGAAGCATAGGTGGATTGATTGAATTGTCCACTCTCATCCGGATGGCAGCATTCGATGGAAATAGTGTCGGAATTTCTGTCATTGGATGCATATGCAACCTCGCTGGTTGGAATGCACTGAATGATCTCTCCTTCCAGTCCAACGATAAAATGGCTGCTGACCTGATTTTCCTGGCTGTCCTTCAAGGATTCAAAATAATCCCTGTTATCCTTTGCAGTACTTCCCGGATTGGCCGTGTAATGAATCACGATGCCCTTAATTTGATGCAATGCAGTCTGTGGTCTTGAATTTTCATTTGGTGTCAGAAGATCTGCAGTAATATTCGGAGCTCCAATCCATTCAATCGAGTCTTCCGGAAGCATGTCTGGATTATCCGTACTGCTTTCTACTGCCTGCTTTTTAAAAAAAGATTTCCAGATGCCCACTCCTGCCGTAAGAATCAGTGTTACCACAATAATAATCAATATGATACGATTGCGCCGCACTTCCCTCTGTCGTTCCGCCTTCGTCTTCCTTCTCTTTCGTCTCTGCTCCATATCTTTTTTACCTGTTAATTCCTTTCCGACAAATCATTCCAAAAAGAATAGACCGCACAGACAGAATCACTCATCAATTCCATCCATACGGTCTATAACTCGCCTATCTACATACCTTCTTCTACGCAGTCTGAAACCTGCGAAGATCAGGCTATATTACTCGTCTACACTGTAGTTCGGTGCTTCCTTCGTAATATGAATATCATGTGGATGAGACTCTTTCAGAGATGCTGCAGAAATCTTAACAAATTTACCGGTTTCCTTCAATGTTTCGATTGTACCTGCTCCACAATATCCCATACCGGAACGGAGTCCACCGATCAGCTGAAATACAGTATCTTCTACCAGTCCCTTATAAGCAACACGTCCTTCTACGCCTTCCGGAACAAGTTTCTTGGCGTTGGTCTGGAAATAACGGTCCTTACTTCCATTCTCCATTGCTGCAATAGATCCCATACCACGATATACTTTGTATTTTCTTCCCTGGAAAAGCTCGAAGGTTCCCGGGCTCTCATCACATCCGGCAAAGATGCTTCCCATCATACATACGTTTGCGCCTGCAGCGATAGCTTTTGTCATATCTCCTGAATACTTAATACCACCATCAGCGATAATCGGTGTACCAGTCTTCTTTGCCTCTTCATAGCAGTTCATAACAGCTGTGATCTGCGGAACACCGATACCTGCAACAACACGGGTCGTACAGATAGAACCAGGTCCGATACCTACTTTGACTGCATCTGCTCCTGCTGCAATCAGATCTCTTGTTGCTTCTGCTGTTGCAACATTTCCTGCAATTACCTGAAGCTCCGGATAAGAACTTTTGATCTTGCGCAGAGTTGCAAAAATATTAGCGGAATGGCCATGCGCAGAGTCAATGACGATAACATCTACGTGAGCCTTTACAAGTGCATCTACACGATCCAGAACATTTGCGGTAATACCAACAGCTGCTCCACAAAGCAAACGTCCCTGTGCATCCTTTGCGGATAATGGGTATTTGATCTGCTTTTCAATATCCTTTATGGTGATCAGACCCTTCAGATTAAAGTTCTCATCAACAATCGGAAGTTTTTCTTTTCTGGATTTTGCAAGAATCTGTTTTGCCTCTTTCAGGGTTACTCCTTCTCTTGCAGTGATCAGCTCATCAGAGGTCATACATTCCTTGATCCTTCTGGAGAAATCCTCCTCAAACTTCAGATCACGGTTTGTGATGATACCTACCAGCTTGCCATTTTCCGTAATCGGCACTCCGGAAATACGGAATTTCGACATCAGGTTGTTGGCGTCTTCCAGTGTATGCTCAGGGGACAAGAAAAATGGATCTGTGATTACACCGTTCTCGGAACGTTTAACCTTATCAACTTCATCTGCCTGCTGCTCTATAGACATGTTCTTGTGAATGATTCCAATACCACCCTGTCTAGCCATAGCAATAGCCATGCGATGTTCGGTTACAGTATCCATACCGGCACTCATCATAGGAATGTTCAGTACGATACTCTTTGTCAGATGTGTGCCAAGTTCGATCAGATCCGGAGTAACTTCGGAATACTGCGGAACCAGCAGAACATCATCAAAGGTAATTCCATCACCAATAATTGTTCCCATTTTTCTCTCTTCCTCCTGTAATGTTTTCTTTTTTGATTTTGTCCCTTAGTGTACCAAAATTGTCGCTTCTTGTCAATCCATAAATACTTTTCTTGGTAATTTCATACGGATATCCTGCAGCATTACATCATTTGGCTCAAACATTACTTTCTGCAGTTCTTTCTCTGCCGGTATAATCATGGCATATACCTTGGCATCCTCCATACCGGAGCTGTAATCAACTAATTTGATAGCTGAGTTGTTATTGTAAGAATCAAGTCTGTGGGAATTGGCCGGTGCCATAATCTCCATCTTAGACAGATCATATCTTCCCGCTTTCTTTCTCTTGGCACGGGAAAATACCTTATCGATATCCAGCTCTCCATTTACATAAAGGTACTCAAATTCCACACTGAGACGCGGGATAAAGATGTAATCAACTACACCCAGCGCAACTGCTCCGATTAAAAACCACGGAATAATCAGCAGGCCCGCAACAGCCAGAAGCACTGTCAGGAATATCAGTCCCACCTTAATTGCCATATCCTTTCCTGTAAATTTCTTCTGAACTAATACTTCTGTGTATAAGTCGCTCATCACTTACCCTCCTCAACCAATTTTATAAATTCTTTTATTTTATCCGTGTGCTCGCTGTTTGCGATCACCGTAAGATAAACCGGCTTATAATCTGCAATTCCCATGGACTTCATCCACTCTGAGTCTGAAACATCCAGGTAAGTATCCCCTTTGGAAATTCCATACTGCGCACATTCCTCGGGAGTAAGAATCTCCGACAGATCCTTAAACATGCCCTGATCATTATAATGAGAATAAATGTCTTCATTTGTAAAAAAGACATCGATGCTCTGCGCAGCTACCACTGTGGTAAACTTCATAACCATGTTATAATCTGCTGATTCCGCATCTGCCATGGAATAAGAACTGTCTACCGAGACCCTGTCATACTTCTCTCCGGTTCCGATCGCTTGATTGACCGTCTCTGTAAATACATCATTGTCAAAGGTTACGCCCGGCTGATTCACCGCCACAGACAAAATGTCTTTATACTTTGCATTTTCCACAGTCTGCGCAATAATTGTAATTGCAATAATCACTCCGATGGCAATTACAAGTACATACTTGTAATAAGTCCAAAGATAACCGACCTTTCCTTTCCAGTTCATGGAACTGAGTTTTTCTTTTTCAACCTGTCGGCGCTCCTGCCGTGTCATGTCTGATTCATAACGATGACGAACGACGGGGTCCTCTTTTTTGTTTTTTTCTTTGCTCATTCGTGTATCTATTCTCCGCTTCTAATTAAGATATTGTAACTGTTCAGTGCCTGATCCGTTACATTGGAAAATCCATTTGAAATCATCTTCTGTGATGGGATTTTCTCACCCTTGTATCACTTTCTCACGATCGGTGCAGTAAATGCGCAGACCTGCTGAATACTTACAAGATATTTACATTCTAACACAAAAAGGAGCCAGCGTCTATGAGGCTGACTCCTAGTTTTCTTAAAAAAAAGTAAACAAAATTATCTTCCGATTTCTGTACTTCGTACATACACTCAGAATGCTTCGCATCCTTCGTTAACAAATCGGATCTGAGCAAATACTCGCTTCGCTCGTGCTTGCTCATCTTCCGATTTGTTACATCATTCCGCCCATTCCGGCGCCGGCGGGCATCTGTGGTGTGTCCTCTTTGATGGTGGATACTACGGATTCTGTGGTGAGAAGTGTGGATGCAACGCTGGTTGCATTCTGCAGAGCACTTCTGGTTACTTTTGCCGGATCCAGAATGCCTGCTTCTACCATATCAACATACTCTTCGTTATATGCGTCAAATCCTGTACCTGTCTTTGCCTCTTTTACTTTGCTGATGATAACAGAGCCTTCCAGACCTGCATTTGCAGCGATGTGGAACAGTGGAGCTTCCAGAGCTTTCAGAACAATCTTAGCGCCTGTCTTCTCGTCGCCTTCCATATCAGCGATGTACTTTTCAAGTTCCTTTGTTGCGTGGATGTATGCAGATCCGCCGCCTGCGATGATTCCTTCTTCAACAGCTGCTCTTGTTGCATTTAAAGCATCTTCCATGCGCAGCTTTGCTTCCTTCATCTCCGTCTCAGTTGCAGCACCAACACGGATAACAGCTACGCCGCCTGCCAGCTTTGCAAGTCTTTCCTGGAGTTTTTCTTTATCGAATTCGGAAGTTGTCTCCTCGATCTGTGCCCGGATCTGTCCAACTCTTGCATCAATAGCGTTCTTCTCGCCAACACCATCAACGATAACTGTGTTTTCTTTTTCAACCTTAACAGATTTTGCACGTCCAAGCTGCTCCATAGTAGCATCTTTCAGTTCATATCCGAGTTCTTCAGAGATTACCACGCCGCCTGTAAGGATTGCGATATCCTGCAGCATTTCTTTTCTTCTGTCACCATAGCCCGGTGCTTTTACTGCAACAACCTTAAAGGTTCCACGCAGTTTGTTAACGATCAAAGTAGAAAGTGCTTCACCCTCTACGTCCTCAGCGATGATCAGAAGGCTTGCGCCAGACTGTACGATCTGCTCCAGAAGAGGAAGGATCTCCTGAATGTTGCTGATTTTTTTATCTGTAATCAGGATATATGGATTTTCAAGATTTGCAACCATTTTTTCCATATCTGTTGACATATAAGCGGAAACATATCCACGATCAAACTGCATACCTTCTACCAGATCCAGTTCTGTCTTCATGGTCTTGGACTCTTCGATGGTAATAACACCGTCTTTAGAAACTTTGTCCATAGCATCTGCTACCAGCTGACCAACCTCTTCGTCTCCGGAAGAAACAGCTGCAACCTTTGCGATCTGCTCTTTGCCATTCACTTTTTTGCTCATGGAAGCAATAACCTCTACTGCTTTATCGGTTGCTTTTTTCATACCCTTTCTCAGGATAATCGGGTTAGCTCCTGCTGCCAGGTTTTTCATACCTTCATGTACCATAGCCTGTGCAAGAACAGTTGCTGTGGTAGTACCATCTCCTGCTACATCATTTGTCTTGGATGCAACTTCTTTGATCAGCTGTGCGCCCATGTTTTCGAATCCGTCTTCCAGCTCGATCTCTTTTGCGATGGTAACACCGTCATTTGTGATCAATGGTGCGCCATACTGTTTGTCCAGTACTACGTTTCTTCCCTTCGGTCCCAGTGTTACACGAACCGTATTTGCCAACTGATTTACACCGGCTTCCAGAGCTGCTCTTGCTTCTGCGCCGTATTTAATTTCCTTTGCCATGACTAAAACCTCCTGATATTTTGTCTCTTTTTTTACTTACACTTACTTTACAACTGCAAGAATGTCATCCTGTTTTACGATAATGTATTCATCCTGGTCAAGCTTTACTTCTGTACCTGCGTACTTTGAATAAATAACTGCATTTCCAACCTGTACTTCCATCTTAACTTTCTCGGTTCCAGGTCCCACAGCTACAACCTCTGCCTGCTGTGGTTTCTCCTGTGCCTGTCCAGGAAGCACGATTCCTGATTTTGTGGTTTCTTCTGCTTTCATCTGTTTTAATACAACTCTGTCACCTAATGGTACTAATTTCATTCTATATTACCTCCTTAGACTTTACTGTCTTTATTCGATTATTAGCACTCATTGCTTTCGAGTGCTACTCGGTGATTCTTATATTAGTGATTCTTGCTGTAATAATCAAATTCAGATATTTCCATATTTCCAATTATATTCTCATGTTTACTCATTTATGCTCTTTTTTACTCGTTTTTTCTCAGTTTTTTGTATTTTATACTTTTTTTATAACTGTAGATACGACATCTCACATCTGCAAGAACCATGACGGAGCTGTCACACCCGGATTTCCCAGTACATCATAAACGAAATAACTAGCCAGAAATATAGACAAGCTTCATGTGGTAGGTATTTAGTTTACGATGTACCAGAATCCAAGTGCGACAGCTCCGCCATACTTTAAAACTTCTCTTCTGTTTCCTAAGACAGATCAGGCTTTATCCGTACTCTTAAAGTTCTTCTTTGCCTTGATTTCCTTCAATTCATCAAAGATATAGTCATTGAGCACTTTAATATAAGTGCCCTTCATGCCGCTGGAACGAGATTCGATCACCCCGGCACTCTCAAACTTGCGAAGTGCATTTACGATGACAGAACGGGTAATACCCACACGGTCTGCAATCTTACTGGCAACCAGAATTCCCTCATCGCCGTCCAGTTCGTCAAAGATATGAATAATTGCTTCCAGCTCTGAAAATGACAACGTGCTGAAGGCCGATTTTACAACCTGTACCTTACGGTTTTCCTCAACATTTTCCTCGTTGACAGAACGCATCATCTCAAGACCTACCACAGTTGTTCCATATTCACTGACAATAATGTCATCAATATCATACTGTGGATCACAGCGATACATAAATACCGTACCCAGACGCTCACCTGCAATATCAATCGGTGTAATAATTGCCGTATACTTCTGATAAGACTGATCTTCAAATCCCAGCGTTGCCAGATTCACATTCTCTTTTGTAGAAAGGACACTCAAAAAACGGTCATTCAAAAGTGTGTCCACATATCCGCCAACCTTATCATCAATCAGAGATGTAATCTCTTCCACACCCGAGCAAAAGCTGACACCCAGTACTTTTCCCTTTTTACTGATAACCAGAATATTAGAGTCCAAAGTCTCCGTCATCACTTCACAGATATCATTAAAAACTACCTTCGTGGAGTTATTATTATGCAGAAGTTTATTAATTTTTCTTGTCTTATCCAGCAGCTGAACACTCATACTTATCTTTTCTCCTTTCTATTGTTACTACGTAGCAAATATTTGCCACAATTCAGTATATTCACAGTCACATATCAAACTATTATTAGTCTATCACAAAATTCTCAGCGAAACAACTACTATATTCAGAATATTGTAACTATTTATAACTATTCGTTACTATTTACACAGGACTGTGCTATTACTCTCTTTTCTCTCGCACACAGACTTCCTCCTTCTCTTGGAACTCCGCTCTATCTCTGTGGCTTCTCAATTGGCGCAGGCTGCCAGCAAAAGGCGGAGCCAATCTGCAGTGCCTGACGCACACCTTTGTGGGAGTACGTCAGCCGCCGCAGATCCGCTCCGCCTTTTGGTGGCAGCCTGCTTGACTTAATCTTCTTTTGGTTTGTTCTCCAGATATCCGCACTGATTATCAGCACAGACCAGTTTGTTTCCCTTTTCCAGCATATATCCGCCGCAGACAGGGCATTTCTTCGCTGAAGGCTTCTGCCATGACATAAAATCACATTCCGGATTATGCTCACATCCGAAGTAGCGCCTTCCTTTTTTTGTCTTTTTCAGAATAATCTCTCCACCGCAGATGGGGCACTTAACACCAGCCTTCTCCAGATACGGTTTCGTGTTCTTGCAGTCCGGGAAGCCCGGACAAGCCAGGAACTTTCCGTGAGGTCCATATTTGACCACCATATTTCTTCCGCAGTTCTCACAGATAACATCGGTCACCTCATCGGCAATCTCAACCTTTTCCAGATTGGCTTCTGCTTTGTCTACCGATTCCTTAAGATCCGGCCAGAAGTTAGCCACAACGCTCTTCCACGGAACATTTCCACTTCCCACCATATCCAGCAGGCCTTCCATGTTGGCAGTAAAGTTCACATCCACAATCGTTGGAAATGCCTGCTTCATCATGTTGTTGACAACCTCACCCAGCTCGGTGATATAGAGATTTTTATTCTCCTTTGCCACATAACGGCGAGCCAGAATTGTAGTAATGGTAGGTGCATAAGTACTTGGACGTCCGATACCCAGCTCCTCCAGGGTTTTTACCAGAGATGCCTCTGTGTAATGTGCCGGCGGCTGTGTAAAATGCTGCTGGGGATCAAACTGTTCCAGCGTCAGACTGGAATCCTGATCGATGCCCCGCACCAGTGTATTATTTTCCTTCTTGTTGTCATCGTCCTGGGTGTAGACAGACATAAAGCCGTCAAAGAGCACACGGGAAGCTGCAACTGTGAAGATGTAATCATTTCCTTTGATCTTTATCGAAGTTGTCTCGTAAAGGGCGGGACGCATACGGCTTGCCGCAAAGCGTTTCCAGATCAGCTGATACAGACGGAACTGATCTCTGCTCAGAGATTCCTTCATGGCGAAAGGTGTCCGGCTGATGTCCGTAGGACGAATCGCCTCATGGGCGTCCTGCGCTTTCTTGTTCTTGTTCTCAGTCGTGCCTGTCTTTGCCGTATATTCCTCTCCATATTGCTCCGTAATATACGCCCGTGCCGCTGCATCCGCTTCCTCTGAGATTCTGGTAGAATCTGTACGCAGATAAGAAATCAGACCCACGGTTCCATTTCCCTTAATATCGATTCCCTCATACAGCTGCTGTGCCAGACGCATCGTCTTGGAGGTAGAAAAGTTCAAAACCTTTGCCGCTTCCTGCTGCAGGGTACTGGTTGTAAATGGAAGCGGGGCTTTCTTGCTTCGCTCCCCCTTCTTCACTTCAGTGACTGCAAAGCTTGCACCGGAAAGCTCTTTTAGAATCTGATCCATCTCCTCTTTGGAGCTGATACTGATCTTTTCCTTCTCTTTTCCGTAAAAATGTGCCGTCAGAGGTTTTTTCTCCCCTGCCACTGCAAAGTCCGCATCCAGACTCCAGTATTCCTGCGGGATGAATGCGTTAATCTCATCCTCCCGGTCTCCAATCAGGCGAAGGGTCACTGACTGTACACGTCCTGCACTTAAGCCCCGCTTAATCTTCTTCCAAAGCAGCGGGCTGATCTCATAGCCCACCATACGGTCCAGACATCTGCGGGCCTGCTGCTCATCCACCAGATCCATATCGATATCACGGGCTTCTTTAATGGAAGCCTTTACGGCTGTCTTGGTGATCTCATTGAATGTAATTCTGCGCATCTTCTTATCATCCAGACTCAGCGCCTTGGAAAGATGCCAGGAAATTGCTTCTCCCTCACGGTCAGGGTCAGTTGCGAGATACACTTTATCTGCCTTCTTTGCAGACTTTCTAAGTCCTGCCAGTAGCTCTCCCTTTCCCCGAATGGTGATATATCTAGGCTCGAACCCATCTTCCACATCAATTCCCAACCGACTTTTCGGCAAATCCCGCACATGTCCGTTGGATGCAGCTACTTCATAATTTGATCCGAGAAATTTTTTTACTGTTTTTACTTTCGCTGGTGATTCCACTATAACCAGATATTTTGCCACCTGAATTGCCTCCTGTGTTTACACTAAATTGAGTCCACTATACACCAAAATAATTTGAGTTGCAAGCTATTTTTCCCGCATCGTCCAAAACCCGGCATCATTTTCGATTCATTTTAAATTTCTTTCCTGTTTATTTTCCACTTTTCGATAATAATTTGTCGGCCCTTCCACCGCATATCCCTCCACCTGTAAATGCAGCAGAATCCTTGATAAATCCGGCATTTCCAGGTCTGTCTCTTCCAGCAGAATTCCGATGCTTTTTGGAAGGACCTCCAGGCTTTCATACACCCTCTGGATTTCCTTTGTAAAACTTTTGTTAATCTTTGCCGGTATCTCCCTTTTCCCTCTGCAGCGTATCCCCAGCTCCTCCAAAATTACCTCCGGAGAATAAGCGATCCCTGCTCCCTGATAGATCAGATGATTACAGCCATAGCTCAGCTCATCCTGGGCACGCCCCGGAAGAGCAAAGACCAGTTTTCCCTGTTCCAGCGCATAGTCGGCCGTGATCAGGGATCCGCTCCGACGTTTTGCTTCTATTATAAGTATCCCCTCTGACAAACCGCTGATAATCCTGTTACGGATTGGAAAATGCCATGACTGCGGTGCAGCATCTTTCCCAAATTCAGAGATTACTCCACCACCCTGTTCCAGAATTCGGCAAAACAGCGAGTAGTTTTCTTTCGGATAGCAGATATTTACTCCACACCCCAGCACGGCAAAGGTTTTTCCCCCTCCCGCCAGTGCCCCTTCATGGGCATAAGAATCCACCCCGTAGGCCAGACCACTGATAATCTGCACCCCATGTTCGGCAAGAACCTTTCCAAAATAAAAGGCCTGATCTCTTCCATAAGCAGAACACATCCTGGCCCCGGCGATGGCCACTGCAGGTCTCTCCTCCTCCGGCAATTGTCCTCGCACATAGAGACCCACCGGCATACGTTCCAGCTTCAAAAGTCTTTTCGGATACCCTGCATCTTCTTTCCTATAATATATCACCTTATCGTCCATATATACCTGTCTCCTTCACTGTGGCTTCCATGCATTTTTATCAAAGCTTCGAAAACATGAGGCCTCCTGAATATGGGGCTCATCAATCTCCTCACTGCCGGAAATATCTGCTA
The DNA here is from genome assembly GCA_028692395.1 of Lachnospiraceae bacterium. Classification (GTDB taxonomy): domain Bacteria; phylum Bacillota; class Clostridia; order Lachnospirales; family Lachnospiraceae; genus Novisyntrophococcus. The sequence goes on along the minus strand of JAQUXP010000031.1, from coordinate 528 downwards.
TGGTTCTGGATACTTTTATGATTCTGTGATAGGCTCTGGCACTCAGGTGATACTGCTCGAAGATGTGCTTCAACAGTGCCTTTCCACTGGCCGTGATGGGACAGTAACGTTCCAGATCCGGAGCAGAAAGTTCACTGTTATAATGAAGCTTTTTATTATTATTTCCCCGGTAGCGCTGCCGCTGCAGTTCCTGCACCTGCGTCACAATTTCCCGAAGGCTGGCCGAGGTAAGCTCCTCCGTTCTCCGCTCTGTGAGCTCCTGATAAGACATGGGCAAAACCTCCACACTAAGGTCCATCCGATCCAGAAGCGGCTGACTCAGACGATTCAGGTAGCTGTTAATCTCCTGTCTGCTGCAGGTACAGCGGTTCATATCCGGATAGTAGCCGCAGGGGCAGGGATTCATCGCCCCAACCAGCATAAATGACGCCGGAAATATACAGGTACCGCTGACTCTTGCGATCACGATCTGTCTTTCTTCCAGTGGCTGGCGAAGAAGCTCTATGGTATGGCGCTGTACCTCTGCCA
>JAQUXP010000051.1 GCA_028692395.1 Lachnospiraceae bacterium | reverse complement strand
ACGTCCTTCCAGAAGTACAATCATATTTTTCCCCAACCATACCCGTTCCACCATCTCCTTATTAATCAGAAAGCTTCTATGACAGCGTAAGAACTTCTCGGGAAGTATATCTGACAGATGGTCTATGGTATCATAAAATCCAATCTCTTTATCTCTGGTATTAACATAGATTCTCTTCTCGCGAGCTTCAAAATAAAGGATTTGCTCGTAATCCAGCACCCATTTTCCTTCTCTGCCTTCTACAACAAAGGAATTTTTTTCGTCTGGTGCGTCAAATCGTCTGGCAAATTCCTGCACTGCTTCCTTCAGCACCTCCTGTGCCCGCTCAGCTGTGATCGGACGCAGTATCAGTGATTCTGCCAGTATATCTGGACGCAGATAAGACATTGGTGACGTCTTTGCACCTGCCAGAAGGATCAGAAAAGCCTGGCGATTTTTGCTGCGTATCTCCTGTATATACCGGATTCCTCTGGGAAGCTCCACATCCATACAGGCAAAATCTACTTCTGATACACTGCTTAGATACTTATGCAATGACTGTTCCTCCAGACAGCGGTGATAGACCCAGTGCTCCTCTGTATATCTGGCAGCCATTTCTCTTGTATATAATTCTATCATTTCCAATTCATTTTTTACCGAACAGGCAAGCAGCATCGATACCATGATTTACCTCCGCACCTGAGGAATCACAAGATACTGTGATTTACCGTCTTCCTCTTCCCAGACAATCCCGGTTCCCTTTTTCATGGACTGATTCTGCTGTGTGAAGGACAGGTCAGTAAAATTAAAGATTCTCTGTCCAGCAGCTTTTCCCAGACAGATTCCCTTTTTATACCCTATGAAATCCAGATATGCTTTGTGGGAATTTCCTGCAGTATCTGCCACATCCAGGGCTCCGATAAAATAGATATGATGCAGACTGCCCTTTTCGATGATATTTTCCACAAAACCATACATACTTCCCAGACCAGTGTTCTTTGCATAAACCGTCTTGAAAAAATCAGCCACATCTGTCAGGAAGATAAAGATCGGAGTGTACTTCTTTTCCATCATTCTATAGATCTCTTCTTCCTCCATGCCCTGTTCCAGCAGCTGTCTTTTTGTATGATTACGCTCTACAAATACCGGTGTCAGTTTCTGAAGAAATGTGAACAATTCCTCCGGCGTAGACAGATACTCCACCTCATGTTCCCTCGAAATCTTAGCAAATGTTCTGGAGGAAAACTCCATGACACATACTTCACCTGTTTTTTTCAGTGCCGCTTCTAATAAAATCTTCAGCGTATTCTTTTTTCCGGTTCTCGCAGAACCAAGAACCGTATAACAATATGTTCCATATAGAGGAATGCTGTAGATGGACGCATCCTCTCTTCTAAAAGCAAATGGCAGTAAATCTTCTCTTTCCAACGCCTGCTGGTACTCCAACCTGTTCTCTATGTCCGAAAGCTGCGGATGCTCCGGTATTTCCGGTATCTTTCTTGCATCTGCTCCTTCATAAACGGTTCTTAGTTCTTTGCTGAAGCTTTCCAGTTTCCTGCAGCGTTCAAAATCATCCTCTGCCTCCAGTGACAGACCTGTCTGAAACTCCAATAGTGCTCCGTCATGGTAAACGATGCCTCTTCCTTTCACATCCGCTTCTGGCAGAATAGGAATCCTGGTTGTATGAAGGGCATCCATGTATTTATATTTGTCACCCATCTCCAGACAGATAACATTTCTGATATTATCACCAATTCGATTGGGAATCTCCGTCAACCCAAACCCGGCTGACGATATCAACAGATAAATCCCGTAGCCAACACCTTCCCTGGATATTTTGAGCAGTTCATCATCATAGATACTGCCCGTCTTCTCACGAAAATTTGCGATATTGTCTATCACAATCATAATTGCCGGAAGCTTTGTCCCATAAGCCCGCACAAACTGACTATAATTACCACCTCTTAAGATTTCCTTTCTTTCTTCTATAAGAGATCTCATCATATAGAAGAATTTGCCGATGCGATCTTCCTCATTTTCAAAAATAATGCCTCCCACCTGAGGGGCTTCAAGGAACGGAGCCAGTAACCGGCTGCTAAAGTCCAGGATATACAAGTTTATCTGTTCTGCTGTATAGTCCGATAATAATCTATAAACCAGGGTCTGCAAAAATGTACTCTTTCCACTTACCACTGCACCACATACTGCGTAATGCCCATATGCAGCAAAATCCACAACCAGCGGATGCTGTGCCTGATTGACTGGATCATCGCATAACCCAACGATGGTATGCAGAGAAAATCCCTGCTCCTGCGTTTTTTTATAAGGTGGAATTGCCAGCTGCACAATCTCGTCGCATATCAGATTTTTCGGCAGCACAGGCAGCCATAATTCCATGGGACGTCCATATCCATGTTGCAATGCCACCTGTTTCAGATAGTCAATCGTAACATTCAGCTGCGACTTTTCCTTTACGGACACAGCAAAATTGGTGTTCTTTTTTCTTCGCTGCTTCCCTATCACAGCAGCCTTTCCTGTTCGTGTCAGCATCCTTACGGACTGACCATTCCCACTGCTTTCTTCTTCATATACAGCACCGCTGTATCCTGATTGAAACTGCTCGTAAATCTCATCATTGCCCACCTGAAGATAACATCTTCCCGCCTGTGTCAGAAATGCTGCATCCGGCTTGTGAAGCATATCCACACTGTCCTGTTTATCCTGTACCCGAAGACAAATGCGAAATTTGGAGTTGCTCCAGATATTATCATCTACCGTACCGCCTGGCTTCTGTGTGGCCAGGATCAGATGTACACCCAGACTTCGCCCAACCTGAGCAACGCTGATTAATTCTCTCATAAAATCTGGTTGTTCTTTTTTCAGCTCCGCAAACTCATCAATTACAATAAAAAGATGAGGAATCGGAATCGACGATTCATGGTTTTTATACAATCTTGTATAGAGATTGATATTATTCACACCATATTCACGGAATATCCGCTGCCTTCTATGGTTTTCACTCTTAATTGAGATCATGGCACGCCGTACTTGATTGCCCGATAAATTGGATATTTTCCCTACCAGATGCGGCAGCTGGTCAAAAAGCTCTGCCATTCCGCCTCCCTTGAAATCAATAAGAAAGAACCCCACATCATCGGGACTGTAATTAATCGCCAGTGACAGAATATAGCTTTGCAGCATTTCACTTTTTCCAGAACCGGTCGTGCCTGCTATCAACCCATGGGGACCATGGTACTTCTCGTGAACATCCAGATAACACTCCTGTTCCCCTGCTTTTTTTCCGACCAAAGCCCGCATACTGTTATAGGTGCGATTCTTCTTCCAGCGATTTGCTACCTGCAGCTCGTCCGGATTTTTGACACCATACATCTCAAAGAAGTCCATACTGTTGGGAATATCCGTATTTTCCTCCACTTCATTTACTTCTATTCCGGAAAGCATTCTTCCCATGCCCTCCAGCATCTCCGGTGAAACCTGATCAAATACAATCTGCTTGCGCACCTCATTTCCCTTCTGCGTGTGATAATATTCCTGACGGTTCTGATCCTTCTGAACAATCATCTCACACTCGTTAGGCAGTTCTTCCAGACGATCTGCCAGCAGAAAAGCCGTCAGACCATATTTTTCTTTTGGATTATAGATATACTTTCGGATCAATTCTCCTTCCAGTAAAACAGGATCTGACACAAATACAATATAATGAGGTTTGATCCTTATGTTCTTGTCTGTAACACCGGTTTCCTCTTCCCGTCTTCGAAATATTGCAGAAAGTTCGTAAAACAAGTCACTGGATTCTGTCTTATCCGCTGCTATATAACGGGTTTTATGTCCCTGACTCCATACATGTGGGAACCATTTCATGCATTCCCAGTCACTGGCATTACACCTGTCACGCTCATAGATAAATACCAGCTTCACATCCGTATAGCAATTGTTTGCCGCAATCTGGGCTGTCAGAATATGCATCAATTCTATGGCACCTTTTCTTTTTGGTCCCCCGATGAGACCCACAAATCTATGCTTCAGCAAATCCACACCAACCGGTACCTGATGCAGGATTCGATATTCCTCTTCTATTTCATAGGGTTTTTCTTCCAACACATCTTCATAGAGCGTGAATTTCTTTGGCGTTGTTTTGATCTGAACCTGAAAGGGCATATCGCCTTGTCCCAGTCGTTCATACAGAAAATCCGAGTGTGTGATATTTCTGTTCCATAGTTCTGATGAATATCCGTATTGTACACAGGCTGCTGCATCCGGATACATCTGGTTCAAGGCACTCTGGTTCTCTTCATATTCTTTTTTTACACGCTTGGCCGTACTCACAAGATAATTCCCATAAGCGTTAAACCTTTGCTGCTCTTCTTCCGTTGCCTGGCTTTTAGAATATCTCAGATTCATAATACCCCAGAAAACGCCCAGTACTGCTGATCCAGCAGCGGTAACTAATCCGGTAAACATGAACAGACTTGCGGAACGCCCGGTACTCTTTGCTGCCAGTATCATCATCAGACATCCAAGAAGCATGGGAACCGCCATGGTAAAAGCCGGTCCAATCACTAAGAAGGCAGGCTTCTGTTTCATATTTTTTTTCGCTGGAACTGTATCGATGACAATCTCTCCCCTATGGATATCCGGAATATTTCTGGGGGAACGATTATAATAATGTTTCTCATATCTGATATCTGATTCTACGGCTTCGTGCCTGGGAATATCCCATAACCGAATTCTTTCCTTCAGCTCCATAGTTCCGTAGGAAACACCCACCGCCATCAGGTCTCCCAGATATACAAAATGAAGACCGAAAATATGGATCTGATCTCCCAGTTGCAAAAGCTTTCTTCCCGTCAGACGTTTTCCTTGAAAGAATACACCATTGGTACTAATATCTTCCACATACCACTGCCCGCCTGTACGCTGAAAAACAGCGTGATATTTTGATATAAAATCCATAAATTGATAGGTAATATCATTATCCTGATTTCTTCCCACCTTCAGTTCTTCTGCATCGTGAAGATCAATCTTCTCCAGCACTGGAAATACAGCTTCTATATCCAGAACCACCATCTGTATCGTTCCATACTGATGAATGATCAGATTGTAAACATCTCCGTCTCTAAGAAACGAACTTTCTATCTGCTTTTCTTCTCTTTCTACCTGATAGCCAGGTCCGGTTTTGATTTTCCATCCTTTGCTTTCCACTTCCAGGGAAAGCTGAATATCCTTGTTTACATGGAAAAACCGGCTTTCCAGCGTAATCTGATAATCCGCATCCATAAGATTGGGCAATCGATATTCTTTATAAATTCCTGTATCATATATCATCAATATCATATCTCTACCCCTTGTCCTTACATATATTTCTGATCATAACAGAACATACTGATTTTGAAGCATGTTTTACCTACACAGACCTTATCCCCATCCTGTAGATATATGGCTTTTCCACACAGCCATCTCTTCTTGCAGCCTCTTTTGACAAGTGTGCCGTTGGAAGAGCCAAAATCCTGTAAGACGATTTGCGTCTTATCCTGATAAATTCTGCAGTGATTCCCTGACACACTCGCTTCCTGTATACAAATATCATTCTCATCTCTGCTTCTGCCGATCCGGATGATATGCAGCGGATCAAATACATAACCATTTTTTTTATTGGTTTCTTCCCTCAGATACAGCATGATTTTCTTTCTGGCAGGCGGTGCCACCGGATGATTTCTGTAATTATGTATACTGTAATTCAGATATTCTTCCTGGATCAGCCGTTCCGCCGCCTCATAACATTGCTTTCTTTCCTTTTCCCGGCGATGCTGCGCAACATAATAGCTGCTGATTCCAACCAAAGCTGCTGCACCTAGTATCATTAATAAAATCATTCCATATATCATAGATTATCCTGTATGATGAGTAAAATCACTCGAGTCTGTTATGTTGTTGTTAATCGTTACTTCCCCGTTCTCGATATGGCATACATCCCAATAATTGCCGGCACCTGAAGCCACCTCCACAGTTTGAACAGCCTGCCCTGGCATATATATCTTAACCGTTGCACCACAGCCTCCGATAGACCCGGTTAGGCGGTAATCACATACCCAGTAATCATAGGATCCTGCCGCATCATGAATCGTTACGGTTTCCGGACCATATCCCCCAGTCTCATCCGTGTCAAGTTCTGCATAAGTGATTCCATTTTTCAGCACAATCTCATTCCTGAAATTAATAAATATATTGGTACCATCAGAAGTCGATCCATCCAGATAAGAATCAAGATCCCTCGGGGATGCATTCCACTCCAGGACAATGCGGATCTCTCCACTGGCAAGTTCCGGTGACATTGTCCATGTACCGGCATCTGTCTGTTCCCCTATCTGAACTTCCAGATCATACTCTTCCGTCATAAAACCATCTTTTTCTGCCTCTACCCTGTAGGTACCTTCTTCCAGATCTACTTCATAAGCTCCATCTGTTCCCGTCTTCCAATTCTGTTGTGTTCCTCCCGAAACAGGTTTTGCAGTGAGACTGACACCGTCTATTCCTTTTCCATCCGTGGCATTGACAACAACCCCTATCACATGCCCCTTCTCCTGATCTACCTCTCCTGCTGCTGGTGGATAGATCCGATTCCATATACCAGTAGTTCCATTCACATTGCCGTTTTCATCGCAGGCTACCTCAATCGTACATCCTCCCGATGTAAACCGGATAATCTGACTCTGGGCATCCTTTGAATATTCCTGTGTGATCTTTCCTCCGGTCATCATTTCCAGCCGATCTGTGGTAATGCCACCAGCATATCCCATAAACATGCTCGTAAGATCATCCAGAACCACATAATTTGGCACTGCCCTGTCAAAAGGTTTCCAAACACCTTCATCCACAACCTGCTTATTATGATCCGTATCCTGAAAATATAGTTTTCCGGAAAAATCACTGCAGGTAACCTCCAGTGTAGCACTCTCTTTTCTGTTTGTATTAGACGTACCAAAATTTTGTTTGTAATCCATATAAGTATAATTCTTTAATTTCTGAATAAATGCCGTGTTGATCTCCACTTCCTCCGAAAGCTTCTGGAGATCATCCTCCGTCAAAGGCGCAGAATCTTCGCTATCCACCACTGCTTCCGTCTTACTCATATATCTCGCCAACATGATCTTCAGTCTCTGACTGCCGGTCTGTTCACACCCTTTCTGTAAAAAGGATATTGCAAGCGTCATATTATTCTGTTCGCTATAGGTCTGAAAAAGGCCAATATAAGGTTCCTCTTTATCTGGATTCACCTCCAGTGCCATCTGAAATGCAGTCACTGCCTGTTCATAGTCCATCTCATCCAAATATTTTTGAGCGCTCGTAATCTGTTCTTTATATGTTTTCTGCGTCATATTACTCCGGATCAGAATCACACCTGATACTGCTGCTCCGATGAATATTGCCGCACAGCACAAAATCACGATCATTAACCGTCTATGTGTATTCTTTCCCCGCCTCAAAGGTACCCTCTGAAGCTGAAAGGGAACTTTTTTTTCTTCTGGCTTCGTCAACAAGGCACCACAGTGTTCACATTGAATCGCCCTGTCGTTATTCTTATAACCACATTGATTGCATATTTTAGCCATCGCTTCCACCTCACTTTTTCATCTGTATCTTATCGCAGACCAATTATCAAAAGCAAAATAATCAATAACATATGAAAGGTTAATATCCCTGACAAAATCCCTATACCAATCGCAAACTTATAAGATGGTTTTTCATACGTATCTTGACGGATCTGTTCCGGATAAGCATAATTCTTATTCCACCCGGGGACATAAGTACCATGATTCACAAAGGCTGTTCTTGTATTGGCTGTACCTAAATCGTATCCACAGCATGGACAGGACCCGCTGCTGTTTCCGATTTCCGAAAAACAATTTGGACATCTCATCTATTTTCCTCCTATTCATTTTGATGGTAATATAGCATAAACTCTTTCCTTAAGTGATTCTTTTTGACCTGGAGTAGAATTCTGCATATCAGAAATAATACAGTCGCAGTTGCTATTAGTAGCATACCAGTTATCATAATATCTTCACCTCTCATCGGCAGTTTCCTCCTTCGCATCTGTACTTCCGGTTATGATTCCGCTGATAATATCTGCAATTTTCTCCATCTGTGGATCCTGTGGGGACCCGGCCTGCTGATACAGAGACTGCGCTTTTGAGAAATATCCCATGACCTGTGTGTAACTGCGGATTTCGACTGCCTTCTGATTCTGTACCATATATCCCACATAGGCCAGATAGACATATAACTGGTAATCTGCTGCAGCATTTTCTGTAAGACTTTGCAGCTTTTTCAGGCTTTTCTCATAGTTGCCCTGCATCTCCCAAACAATAGCCTGATTCAACTGATCCTGATAACCAAGTGTAATAACACCATCTAATTTTTTATAACATTCCTCCGCCTGTGTCACGAAAGCTGACTGCTCATTTCCTGTGGCAGCATATGCCATCTTAAGGAATTCATTTCCCAGGATTCGGATGGTAGCATAATCTCCGGTGAGTCTCACGGCATCCGTTAACACCGCAATTCTCTCCTGCTGGTTTCCTGTTTCATCATAAGCTTTCGCCAGAAGTAAATCCGCCCTGGCACCAATCTCTACACTATGACTTTCTTCCCTGACCCGTCCTGCATTTTGTATTACGGTTTCCCAGTCTTCGGACTGGGCTGCTACATTTGCCTGAATCAGGCACAAATCTGTATCTTCTGCACCAAGAGTTCTGACTTTGGATAAAAAATTTTCCGCTTTTTTTATTTCACCTGCTTTTGCAGCAGCAATTGCCGCATCCCGATAGTAATTCATCTCTTTCGGATCCGCCTCTATGGCATATTCATAATAGGTACAGGCTCCCTGATAATTTTCCTTGTTATAATAACTATTTCCAATCAGATACAACAATTCTGATTTTTCCTTGAAATCTTTCAGATACTTTTGATAGGAATGATTGTTCAGCAGGTCACTTCCCTCCGTAATTACGGTATCATCCTCCATCTGTTCCGATGCCTGCAGGATCTCCCGGTAATCCCTACGAAACTGTTCCATGTGCATCTGCATTCCTCCATAGACCGTGATAAGAATTCCAATCAACAATAAAAATCCATATCCGATATCCAATGCAAGACACTGATTTCGAAGGGTTCGATAACGACTGTCTGCCCGTCCGATATGCTGAACACTTTTCCTGAATGCAGTCATGGACTGATATCTTTTTTTGGGATCCAGCTCCATAGCTTTTGTTACAATGTTCATCAATCCGTTACTGTAAGGCAGGGGAAACTTATTCAGTGGTATCCTTTTTTTTGGATCTGCCGTTGGATAACTTCTTGTCATCAGAGAATACATCGTTGCTCCCAAACTGTAGACATCCATACGTCCATCCAGCCGAATACGTCCTGCATTTTGCCCTGTACTTTTCAGATGGGCCTTTTCATACTGCTCTGGAGCGGCAAACCAGGGGCTTAGTCCCCGGATTCCTTCCGCATCGTCTTCCTCCAGCGAAATATTAAAATCAATCAGGCAAACATTTCCCTCCGGCGTAATCATAATATTCGCCGGTTTCATATCGCTGTGAAGCACCGGCGGCCACTGCATATGCATATATTCCAAAACCTCACATAGCTGCCCCAGCCACAACACCAGCTGCTCTTCGGTAAAACGATACCCCTCTCTTTGATAATGCTGCAGATCATAGCCCTGAATATATTCCATGATTGTATATACCTTGGTTCCAAGCTGAAGAAAATCATATACCTGAGGCAGATAGGTATGATGCAGTTTTTTCAGAATATCAACTTCAATTCTGGTATTTACACTTCCGACAAAATCTTCTCTGATTTTCTTTACCACCACATATTTCTGCAGCCGCAGGTGATAAGCAAGATATACGATTCCAGTACCGCCGCTGCCGATTTCACGAACGATCTGGTAAGTCCCATCCAATACTGTACCTTCATCAAGCATATTCTCATCCCCTATCACGTTTTTGTTTTCTGATAAATGTTCCAGATTTTTGAAGCATTTATCAGGAAACAAAAAGTTTCCCTTTATACATTTCTTATAAAATAAGCTGTCCAAATCTCTTTAGA
>JAQUXP010000030.1 GCA_028692395.1 Lachnospiraceae bacterium | reverse complement strand
TTCATCGTCGGGAACAACAGTACATCCCTGATTGCCGGTGAGTTCGTCAGCAGCATCACCAATCGGTCAATTCCGTATCCGATACCACCTGTCGGCGGCATACCGATCTCCAGTGCGTTCAGGAAATCTTCATCGGTATGGTTTGCTTCTTCATCTCCTGCGGCAAATGCTTCTTCCTGTGCAGCAAAGCGTGCTCTCTGATCGATAGGATCATTCAGCTCGGAGTATGCATTGCACATCTCACGTCCATAGATAAACAGCTCGAAACGCTCCACGTAATCCGGATCGGAAGGTTTTCTCTTCGTCAGAGGAGAAACCTCAACCGGATGGTCCATAACAAACGTAGGCTGAATAAGGTGCTCTTCTACGAATTCCTCAAAGAACAGATTGATGATATCGCCCTTTGTATGGCGCTCTTCGAATTCCACATGTTTCTCTTTTGCAAGAGCCTTTGCTTCCTCCGTAGTCTTGATCTCATTAAAATCAATTCCTGCATATTTCTTAACCGCATCTACCATGGTGATGCGCTCAAATGGCTTGCCCAGGTCGATCATTGCCTCCGCATAGGGAATTGTTGTGGTTCCACAGACAACTTCGGCCAGATGACGGAACATACTCTCAGTCAGATCCATCATGCCATAATAATCGGTGTAAGCCTGATATAACTCCATCAGTGTGAATTCCGGATTATGTCTTGTATCGGTTCCCTCATTACGGAACACACGTCCAATCTCATAAACACGCTCCATACCGCCCACGATCAATCGTTTCAGATAAAGCTCCAGAGAGATACGAAGCTTTACGTCCTCATCCAAAGCATTAAAGTGTGTCTCAAATGGTCTTGCTGCAGCACCGCCGGCATTAGAAACCAGCATCGGTGTCTCAACCTCCATAAATCCCTGTGTATCCAGAAACTTACGAATCTCGGAAATGATTTTAGAACGCTTGATAAAAGTATCCTTTACATCCTCGTTCATAATCAGGTCTACATAACGCTGACGATAACGAAGATCTGTGTTCGTCAGTCCATGGAACTTCTCCGGAAGAATCTGGAGACTCTTGGAAAGCAGTTTGATACCAGTTACATGAATCGATATTTCCTCAGTTTTTGTCTTAAAGACAGTTCCGACTACTCCGATAATATCGCCGATATCCATCTTCTTGAAGTCCTTATAAACATCTTCTCCCACATTATCTCTTGCAACGTAGCACTGAATCTTTCCCTGAAGATCCTGGATATTGCAAAAGGAAGCTTTACCCATCACACGTTTTGACATCATACGTCCTGCCAGGGTGACTTCTTTTTCTTCCAGGGTTTCAAAATTTTCTTTTACTTCCATGCTGTGATGTGTCACATCATATTTTGTGATCACAAATGGATCCTTGCCGTTCTCCTGCAGCTCCTGCAGCTTCTCCCGGCGTACTTTCAATAACTGATTAATATCAGGTTCCTGTGTTTGCTTCTGCTGTCCAGCCAATTTTCCCACTCCTTTGATCTCTATCTAGATGTTTCTCTCGATTGTCAAAACCTTGTACTGCATAACACCTGCCGGTGATTCAACATCTACGACCTCACCAACGCTGCGTCCGATCAGAGCTTTTCCTACCGGGGATTCATTGGAAATTTTGTTCTGCAGACTGTTGGCTTCAGTAGAACCAACGATAAAGAACTGCATCTCTTCATCATATTCCATATCGTAAACGCTGACCTTACAGCCAACATTGATCTTATTCGCATCAACTTCATCTTCTACAACTACTTCTGCATTCTTCAGAATCTTCTCTATCTCTTCGATACGAGCTTCGATATCACGCTGCTCATCCTTTGCTGCGTCGTACTCTGCGTTCTCGGATAAGTCTCCCTGCTCTCTCGCTTCTTTGATTTTTCCTGCAACTTCTTTTCGTCTATTAACCTTCAAATCATGAAGTTCTTCCTCTAATTTCTGTAAGCCGGCATAAGTCAGTATGTTTTTCTTCTCCATTTTTACTGCTTCCTTTCCTATAAGAAGATATACTCTTGGTAATCTTAACAATTCCAGTATTATATAGGAAATACGCCCGCTTGTCAAGCAAGAACGAGCGCATTCTGCTGTATTTTATACGGCAATTTATTTTTATTATAAAACTATTTGACTTTACAATATTTTGATAGTATACTTTGTCTATGTAGTATTGAAAACTACTTTCAAAGGAATTTACAACGCAACTATTCAACAGGTCTGTACATGTACTGCACAAGACCGTGAGAAAGTCATACAAGAGTGAGAAAATTCCATCACCTATGGTGATTTTAAATGGATTTTCAAATGTAACTGGTCAGGTACGAAACAGTTACATGATAACTACTTTAAAGGGGATTTATTATGAACGGAATAAAAATCGGAAATAAAACCAGCCGCCTTCCCATCCTGCAGGGTGGTATGGGTGTCGGAGTATCACTGCATTCACTGGCAGGACATATTGCAAAAAATGGAGGAATTGGCGTCATTTCCACTGCGGATATTGGCTATCAGGAACCTGATTTTGAAAAAGATCCCACAACTGCAAACCTCCGGGCAATTCCTGCCCAGCTTGCTGCCGCCCGCAAAATCGCACCGGATGGAATCATCGGCTTTAATGTGATGGTGGCTCTGTCAGATTACGATGCCATCGTAAAGGCCTGCGTTGCCTGTCATGCCGATGTTATTATCTCCGGTGCAGGATTGCCGATGGATCTGCCAAAGTACGTTCTGGGCACGGACACAAAGATTGCTCCTATCGTATCCTCTGCACGGGCTCTGGCTCTTCTGATTAAAAAATGGAAGATGAAATATGACTATACTCCGGATATGGTCGTAATTGAAGGACCAAAAGCCGGCGGACACCTGGGATTTCACAAGGAAGAGATCGATTCTCCTGATCATTCACTGGAGACCATTACCAGAGAGATTCTGGAGCTGGTTCGGGAAACAGAGAGCAAAACCGGTAAAAAGATTCCGGTGATCGCTGCCGGAGGTATCTTCGACGGACAGGATATCGCTTCCTTTTTAAAGCTTGGCGTCGATGGGGTACAGATGGCGAGCCGCTTTGTCGCAACCGATGAGTGTGATGCCTCAGAGGCTTATAAGCTGGCCTATGTCCACGCTTCCGAAGCGGATATTACGATTATCAAAAGCCCTGTGGGTATGCCCGGACGTGCCATCAACAATTCCCTGATTCAGCGTGTGGCTCTGGCAAAGGAACCGATTACACACTGCTATAACTGTATCAAAACCTGCCACGTAAAAGACGCCCCTTACTGCATCACAAAAGCACTGATAGACGCAGTAAAAGGCGATCTGGATAACGGACTGATTTTCTGTGGAAGCAATGTAGGACGAATTAACCAGATTGTTCCCGTTGCCGATCTGATGCAGCAGCTTGCCGACGAGACAGAAGCATGTCTCGCCAACTGATGCAGTTCATCATAACCGCTCCAGCAGTTTTTCCAGCTCTTCATAGGTTTCAATCTCATTGATTAGCCCGCGAAGTCTGGCGGAATGAGGGAATCCTGCGGTATACCAGGCAACATGCTTTCGCATCTCCCTGATTCCGGTATAGGTTCCCTTAAATTCCAACTGCATTCTGGCATGGCGAAGCATGGTCTGCCTTACTTCTTCCTTGGACGGAGGGGCAGGAAGCTCTCCTGTCTCCAGATAGTGCAGGGTTTGAGAAAAGATCCAGGGATTTCCCTGGGCACCTCTTCCAATCATCACACCATCACATCCCGTCTGTTCCAGCATCTGCTTCACCTTCTTTGGTGTGTCAGCATCTCCATTTCCGATGACCGGAATAGAGACTGCTTCCTTGACCTGTCGGATAATATCCCAATCTGCTTTGCCGGAATAATACTGCTCCCGGGTTCTTCCGTGAACAGCGATTGCCGCCGCACCACAATCCTCGATAATTTTTGCAATTTCCACCGCATTGACATGCGCATCATCAAAACCCTTTCGAATCTTTACGGTCACCGGTTTTTTCACCGCCCGCACGGTCTGACTTACCAGTTCCCGTATCAGTGCCGGATTCTTCATCAGTGCGGAGCCTTCTCCGTTGTTAACCACCTTCGGAACGGGACATCCCATATTAATATCCAGAATATCAAAGGGCCGTTCCTCGATCTCCGCAGCAATCCGGCTTACAATTGCCGGATCTGAACCAAACAGCTGTAAGGACACCGGGCGTTCCTCGGGTGCCGTGGTAAGCAGTGTCTCCGTATTCTTATTCTTATAAAGAACCGCCTTGGCACTCACCATCTCCATACAGATCAGCCCCACACCCTGCTCCTTGCAGAGCATTCGAAAGGGCATGTCCGTAACCCCTGCCATGGGTGCCAGTACCAGCGGATTCTTCAGTTTTACATCTCCAATTACTAGCTCCTTCACCGTCATCTCCTTATGGTCATTCCGGGACATCCTCGCCCAGCATAAATATCTTATAAAAAAGCTCCAGCGCCTCAAACAGCTCCCGTTTTTCCTGCTGAATCTCCTTAATTCGAAGTGCTCCGCCAATCTCATCATACATGGCATCCGACTCCGCCGCCTCCGTTGTCATCTCCAGATTTCCATCTTCATCAAAGAAAAGCGTAAAGATGCCACTGATCTCTACGGTATATTTTACGCACATAATGTGCAATTCATCCTGTATTGACTGGGGAAGTGCATGAAAATCCTGATTAAAATAATACTTCTGCTCGTATGCATTAGACGCACACAACACAACCTGATCCGAATACATAATTTCTCCTCTCATCACATGAAACGTTTGAAACTCAGGTATAGTTAAGGATCCCCCGCACGGATACTTCCCCTGCGTAGACCTCCGTAACACTACCGTCTTCCTTTTTAACCAGCAGTTCTCCTGTGCTGGTAATTCCACGGGCAATCCCTGTAAATGGCTCTTTTGGATCCAATACCCGCACCTGTCTCCCCCGATTAATCAAAAGCGCATCATAATCTGCCTGCAATTCCTGCAGATCCTCTGTTTTCAAAAAAAGCGCATAATTCTGTGTAAATGCCTCAAGCACCGCCATCATCACTTTTTCTTTTTCCTGCTTCTGTCCCAATTCCAGATAGATAGAAGTAGCAACTTCTCTGATTTCTTCCGGAAAGCCCGGTGTATTCACATTAATCCCTGTTCCGATCACCACATACCGAATTCCTGTGAGATCAGAACTCATCTCCGTCAGGATCCCACAAAGCTTCCTGCCGTTTGCCACCACATCATTGGGCCACTTAATAGCTGTCTTCAGTCCCGTAGCGGCACGGATACCCTGAGCTACCGATAATCCCATGACCAGAGTCAGCATCGATGCATGCTCAGGCTGAATCTGTGGTCTGAGCACAAGGGACATTGCGATGGACGTACCTTCTGCTGTCTTCCAGCTGCGCCCTCTTCGCCCTTTTCCGGCTGTCTGTGTATCAGCAACAGCCAGAGTACCTTCCGGTGCTCCGGCTGCTGCCAGATCCTTCGCCCAGTCATTGGTAGAACCAACTTCTGGCTGAAAGTGTATTGTTATCTTCATGTTTTATCCCGGTTCCTTCGTATTATGCTCCTAAGGTTGCCGCCATCACTGCCTTGATGGTATGCATACGGTTTTCGGCTTCATCAAACACTTTAGACTGGGGAGATTCGAAAACCTCATCTGTAACCTCCATGTCAGAAACTCCGTAACGTTCCTTCATCTCTTTGCCAATCTTCGTCTTCTGATCGTGGAAGGAAGGCAGACAATGCAGGAAAATCGCCTCCGGCTTTGCATTTTCCATAACCTCTTTTGTTACTTTATATGGAGTCAGATCTTTGATACGCTCTTCCCATACTGCATCCGGCTCACCCATAGAAACCCATACATCGGTGTAAATAACATCTGCCTGGGAGGTGGCTGCCACAACATTTTCTGTCAGGGTAATTGTTCCGCCGCTCTCCTCAGCCCACTCTTCACACTGAGCAACAAGCTCCTGATTTGGGAAATACTTTTCCGGTGCGCAGGCAACAAAATGTAACCCAAGCTTTGCGCATACGATCATCAGGGAATTCCCCATATTATAACGGGCATCTCCCATATAGACAAACTTCAGACCTTTTAATTCTCCAAAGTTTTCACGTACTGTCAGCATATCTGCCAGCATCTGGGTAGGATGATACTCATTGGTCAGGCCGTTCCACACCGGAACTCCTGCATGCTTTGCGAGATCCTCTACGATTTCCTGTCCAAATCCGCGATACTCAATACCGTCATACATTCTTCCCAGAACCCGGGCGGTATCCTCGATACTCTCTTTTTTTCCTATCTGAGATCCTGTGGGATCCAGATAGGTAGTTCCCATGCCCAGATCATGTGCAGCTACTTCGAATGCACAACGGGTTCTGGTGCTGGTTTTTTCAAATATCAGAGCAACATTGCGACCACGCAGTGTATCCACCGGAATATTCTTCTTTTTCTTCTCCTTCAGTTGCGCAGAAAGATCCAGCAGACCGGTAATCTCCTCCGGTGTAAAATCCTTCAATGTCAAAAAACTGCGTCCTCGTAAATTCATCTTCTGCCTCCTGCAAAAATCTTTTATTTTCTCATTCTTGTATCACTTTCTTACGGTCTGTGCAGTACATGCACAGACCCCAATCGTTATCTGTCGGTTACTACTTCCTTCAGAGTGGTTGCCAGACTTGCCAGCCCCTGCAGATTAGATGGAACAACAATCTTTGTTGCCTGTCCGTCTGCCATCTTTCCAAGAGCCTCCAGACTCTTCAGTGTCAGTACTGCCTCGTCTGCTCCTGCTTCCTTCAGCATACGGATACCGTCTGCATTCGCCTGCTGAACCTTGATGATAGCCTCTGCCTGACCTTCTGCCTCACGGATTCTCTTTTCCTTCTCAGCTTCCGCTCTCAGGATCGCTGCCTGCTTTTCTGCCTCTGCATCCAGGATTGCAGATTCCTTCTTTCCTTCTGCAACAAGGACAGTAGAACGTTTCTCACCTTCTGCAATCAGGATAGACTCACGTCTCTCACGCTCTGCCTTCATCTGTTTTTCCATCGCCTCCTGAATAGCAGCCGGCGGCATGATATTCTTCAGCTCAACACGGTTTACTTTGATACCCCAGGGATCTGTTGCTATATCCAGGGCAGCACGCATCTTTGTGTTGATGATCTCACGGGAGGTCAGTGTTTCATCCAGCTCCATATCACCGATGATGTTACGCAGTGTAGTAGCTGTCAGGTTCTCGATTGCCATAATTGGATTCTCGACTCCATAAGCGAAGAGCTTCGGATCCGTAATCTGGAAAAATACGACGGTATCAATTCTCATCGTAACGTTATCTTTGGTGATTACCGGCTGCGGCGGGAAGTCCACCACCTGCTCTTTTAAGTTTACACGCTTTGCCACTCTCTGGAAAAACGGAATCTTAAAATGAAGGCCGGTGCCCCAGGTTCCCTGATAAGCACCCAGTGTCTCGATAACATATGCCTGCGCCTGCGGCACAATCTTAATACTTGACGCAACAATCAAAAGCGCCAGAACAATCACAATACCCAATAAAATTAATCCTGCCATAATAGTTCCCCCTTATTTTTCTGTGCTGGTATTCACTTTCTCAACAATTGCCTTCACACCGTCTATCTTCACTACACGTACCACCGTATCCCTTGGGATAATGTCTCCCTCCCGGGATGCTCTCGCTGTCCATGCAGCGCCATGAATCGTAATCTGCCCTTTTCCAAGCAGATTGTGTATCTCTTCTGTAACAACTGCATCCGCTCCTATCAGACTGTCCACGTTCGTCGCCGTTGTCTTTCGGTTCAGATAGCGTACCGCCAGAGGTCTGGTAAACAGCAACAGCAGTACTGAAACCACAAGAAACACGATAATCTGTACCGGAAGGCCGGCACCCAGCAGAGCCGTAATAAATGCTGCCACCGCACCACCTGCAAACCAGATTGTCGTAAGACCAAGTGTCAAAATCTCAATCAGTAGAAGTACCACAAGGATAATCAACCAGATAATCGGTTTGTTAACACTGATAAAGTCCATGGTTTCCTCCTTTCAAGCAAATCACTTTTTATATTCCTGTACTCACAGAGTTTTCTGACAAGTACAGCCCAAAGTGTGCTATATATACACATAATACTATATTCACCATCAAAAGACAAGAAAAAGTGGGCATGGAAAGACGGTTCCATTACTGTTCACAAAGGACTGAGCATTTACTGCACAGTCCGTAAGAAAGTGAAAGAAGAGTAAACAGTAAGACGGTTCCCCAGGATGCGAAACTGACCTTGCTCAGTTTCGGATTCTGGGGAACCGTCCCTATGTTTTATTTAATAAAAATGCTGATTGCCAATCTGTGTTCCCTGTCCGGATCCGCTGTTAAAGTAAAGACAGCTGCCTACCGGATTCTCACCTGCCAAAGCCGCCTGCGCTGCTTCGTAGCAGTCACTTCTTGCCCCGCTGGCCTGTACCGAGGACAGTGCACCATTTGTCACCGGTGAAAACTGTCCGCTCTCATAAACCACCTCTGAGATACTGTTTGGAAATGATCCACTGTTCACACGGTTCATAATTACCGCACCTACGGCAACCTTTCCGGTTCGGCTCTCACCGCCGGCCTCGCACTGGATGATTGCCGCCAGAAGATCCAGCTCCCCGGATCCCGCAGACTGCATGGTTTCCTGAACCGCTTCCTGCTGGCTTTCCGCCCTCTGCTGGGCTTCTTCCTGCTGCCTTGCTTCTTCCTGGGCGAGAAGCTCCTGATACTGTTCCACGGTCAGTGCCACGTATCCTGCTGTCTCACCGCATACATTTATATAATGCACTCTTGCCTCTTCTCCAAATACCAGAAGATCATCCCTTACATAGCCCTCTACATCCCCAGACTGTACGTGGCTCCAGCTTCCGTCATTGGAAAGTACCTCCACTTCATGTCCGGGAAGAAGAACTCCCACCTTTTCCGTATCTGTGCCTGCACCCTGACGAATATTTGCATAGCTCTGAACATTGGCTGCCGCCAGATTCTTCCAGTTTTCTGTATTTAAAAAATTCTCTTCTGTAGTCGCTGCTGAAGCTGTCTCAGCAAATACCGGTGAAGCCATGATTGCGGTTAGTGTCAGCGCAGCTCCTATTGCGGTTACTACACCTCTCTTATCTACTCTCATACTTACCTCCTGTTTTTTATTTATTACAATTCTGTTACGATTTGTTACGGATTGATTCTATCATTGTTAATATTTTTTGTCAACAAGAAGTTTTTGACAAAAATGGACAAAAAAACAGCAGGTCCCCGGTATTTCCTTCCGGTTTGACCTGCTGTGCTGTTCTTTTTTGTCAAAGAAGACGAGCTTTTGTCGAAGCTTTTTTCTCAGAATGCAGAGGTTTTTCTCTTGCCTTCCTTATATTGTGTAAAGACTGGCATCCGTTGGACGTCTGTCATCCCAGACTGCATTTACATCGAAGAGATCTGCAATCTTTCCGTCATTATCAAATTTACTGTGATACATACGATAGCCATCCAGATTACGGCGTCCCATGCGGAAATAAAGATCTCCTGACTCTACATAATATTGAGAGGAATCTACATTACAGTAAACATTGAAGCCCTGGCTCTTCAGATACTGAAATTTTGCTGTAGAAGCGTAATCTTCGTTCCAGTTTGCAAGATCCTGACCATGAGCAAAGATGATAACATCAGTATCCCCAACCAGCGGTTCAACATAGGTCAGCCACTTCTGCGTATCGGACTGCAGACTTTCCATGGATGCGTCACCAATCTTGATATGGCCCCAGGTATGACTTGCAAAGGTCCATCCGTCTGCCTTTATGGCCTCAGCAACCTTCTTAGCCTCAGCTACGTCATTATCATAGTTAAAATTCGGATTTGCCGCCAGCCATTCTGACTGATCTCTGTCAAGATCTTCTGGATTTCTGGTCTGGTAAACACCATCGGTACGATAGCCCAGAATTCCATTATATCCGGTGAGCGCTATCGTTCCCTTGGCACCCTTATAAGAGAAATCCGGATGGGTCTCGATAAACTGATCCAGCAGCGGAACACAGTCATAAGCACCCACCTGGGTCTGACCGTTCTCGTCCACATATTCACAGGTTGGCTTTCCGTCATCTCCAACAATCATCCTGGTGGCAGTACCACGGCCATTATAGCTGTGATAATAGCAAAGATCATCCAGAGAAAGAACAAATGGTTTCTTGCCTTCCGGCAGCATAATCTGATTGGTAGTGATATGAACGGTACCATTCTCATCCGTAGTTTCTGTGTAAAGATCAGAAAGAGCTACCAGTACATAACCATTGGCATACATCTGGTCATTGATACGGTTGAATTCTTCCACGGTAGTCATCCACTGACACCAGCCCTTAGTAGCGTTATCCCAGCCATCATCCCCCGTAAGAGAAAATCCCTTTGCCGGATCTACTACCAGAGAATGATAGAATACATGGGTAACCTTCACAGGATCCCAGGCTACCAGGGAACTCTTCGCCGCCTGATACTCTGCCATCTTTGTGATAACATCTGCATCCTGATCTGCATTCTCTATCTCACCAAGCTTTGCCATTGCTCCGTCATAATCATACTGAACCGCCAGAGTCTGCGCTTCCGCCATCTTAACAGTCTTGGCATCCTGTGGCTGTACAGTCACAGAGCTTGCGCTGGTACCAGATGTAGAGCTGGAATTATCTGCTGTGATGGTTCCACCCGAATTTTGCGGTTTCTTCTTATTAAATCCTCCTGCGATAGCAAATATGCCTACCCCCAGCACACATAAAAGCAAAACAAGAATGACCGATTTGATAATCAACAGCCTCTGTTTTCGCTTACGTCTGGCTGCTTTTCTCTTCGCAGCATTCATTTGATTTCCATTTGATGGACGTCTTTTTTCCTCCATGATACCTCCCATAAATTTCGTATACTTTATTTTTGAAAAAACTGTTCAAGCTGTGAACAATTACATACCTGTCCTTTATTGTACCCCAAGTTATATAAAATGTCGAGTTTCTATTTGTTATCTCGCCTTTGGCGAAATGCCTCATAGCCAAGCAGGGATGCCGCAATTGCCGCATTCAGTGACTCTACCTGTCCACACATGGGAATCCTGATCCAGGTATCTGCCAGAGCCGAAATCTCCTGACTTAATCCATTTCCTTCGTTTCCGATGAGAAATGCACTTCCCGTCCTGTAATCTTCCTGATCGTAGGCATGCGCACCCTCCAGATGGGCCGCATACGTGTGAATGTTTCGTTCCCTCAGCATTGACAGACTCTCTTTCAGAGAATCGACATAGCGAAATGGCATGCGGTAGATAGATCCCATGGTAGAGCGTATGGTCTTTGGATTAAAAAGATCCACACAATTCCTGCTCAGGAGAATGCCGGATACCCCGGCACCCTCTGCGGTTCGAAGGATCGTGCCCACGTTGCCCGGGTCCTGCAGATCCTCAAGTACCAGAAGCAGCGGACAGCTTCCCCCAAGAAGTTCCTCCATGGAATACTCCTGCATCTGAATCAGACACAGGACACCCTGAGGTGTCTGTGTGTCCGACATCTGGGCAAATACTCGTTCCTCTACTACCTCATATCTGAGATCGCTCAACTCCTTTGGATGCTCTTTTTCGTAAGCTTCCGTCACAAAGATCTTCCGGATCCGGCTTTTCGGTGCTTCCAGAAACATCTTATGCCCCTCTACAATAAAAAGCTGCTGTCTATGTCGTTCCTTTGCCTTTTTACTTAATTGTATAACTTCCTTTACCTGGGCGTTTGCGCTGCTGGTAATCATCTGTTTCTCCTATCTGCCTGTAGAAAAAAGGGGCTGTGAACGCAGCCCCTTTTTTCTGTCATCTAATCTTATTCCGTCTAACAGCAACCACTGATTACTTACTATAATTATAAGAAAGTGATCTTGCGATTTCATACTGATATTCCGGAATTGTCTTTGTCATGGAAAGTGCTTCATTGATATCAAAATCAACATATTCACCATTCTGATAACCGACAACTCTCTTCGTCTTTCCTGCAATCAGCAGATCTACTGCATAAGCACCCATGATGGACGCATATACACGATCCTTACAGGTTGGGCTTCCGCCACGCTGCATATGTCCCAGAATTGTGGCACGTGTCTCCATACCCGTTGCAGCCTCGATACGTCTTGCCATACTGGTAGAATGTCCGATACCCTCTGCATTGATGATGATATGATGCTTTTTGCCTTTGCGTCGGTTCTCGATAATATTCTCGATGATCTTCTGCTCATCGTAATCATATTTTTCAGGAAGCAGAATATCCTCTGCGCCATTGGCAATACCACACCACAGTGCAATATATCCGGCATTTCTTCCCATAACCTCGATAATACTGCAGCGCTCATGAGAAGTGGATGTATCACGCACTTTGTCGATAGCTTCCATAGCGGTATTTACAGCGGTATCAAAACCGATGGTATACTCTGTACATCCGATATCAAGGTCGATGGTTCCTGGTACACCTACTGCATTGATACCAAGGTTGGCAAGCTTCTGAGCTCCGGCAAAGGATCCGTCACCGCCGATAACAACCAGTCCGTCAATACCATGCTTACGACAGGTCTCTGCAGCTCTTTTCTGTCCTTCCTCTGTACGCATCTCTGCGCAGCGCGCTGTATACAGGATTGTACCACCACGCTCAATTGTATCGGAGACGTCTCTGGCTGTCATGTCAATAATTTCTTCGTTGATCAGTCCGTCATATCCTTTCAGGATGCCCTTCATCTGAACACCCTTTGAAAGACCACGTCTTACTGCCGCACGAATTGCTGCATTCATTCCCGGTGCATCACCACCGCTGGTCAGGACGCCGATTGTTTTTACTTTACTATTTTCAGCCATTTTGAACTCCTCCGTCTTTATCATGTATGTTTTATTTAAAAACTCTTGAATCCTGTCATCTCAATAAACCCAAATACAGTTTTATTCTAATGCATCTCACTGGGTTTTTCAATACTCTTTTCTACAGTTTTCACGTTGCCCTCGCCAAAATATTTTGTCAATTCTGCCAAGAAAGCATCATTAATCTTCACATTGCGGCTGGGTGGAAGTCTCTTGATGGATTTTTCCTTTCGAATATAAAGCACCACGTTGTCATTTCCATCAGATTCCTGCAGTATATTATAAAGTGCTGCAGTCTCTTTTTCATAGGCTTCCCGATCCGGAAACTGTATCCATAGCTCTCTTGGAATCGAATCAAAAGCAAAGATCTTCTCACAGATCAGCTTGCTTGGTTTATCCTCCTCCACTGACACACGCCCCTTGACAAAGACCTTGGAGTCTACGTTGATCAGTGCCGCATTCATCTCATAATCCCTTGGAAATACCACAACCTCCACCGTTCCCAGCAGATCCTCAATTGTCAGAAAAGCCATGGTCTTATTATTCTTTGTATATTTTATGGTTTTATCCGTGATAATTCCGCCAATAATTTCCTTTGCGCCATCCATAACCTTACTTTCACCCAGCTCATCGTCAGGAAGAAAATCTGTAGATACTGCGGAAATGTTTCTTCGCCAGCGTTCCTGATATTCTTCCAGCGGATGACCGCTGATGTAGATTCCGGTTACTTCTTTTTCATAGGCAAGCTTTTCCTCTTTTGTAAAATCAGCCACATCTGGCATCTGAACCTCATAGGCTGTCTTTTCCTCCGGAGAAACAAGATCAAAAAGACTCATCTGACCGGTCAGTGCATTTTTCCGATTACGGTTTACATCATCCATAATCTGAGCATAGACCAGCATATGCTGTCTGCGGCTTGGTCCGAAGCAGTCAAAGGCTCCCGCTTTGATAAAGCTTTCTATGGTGCGCTTGTTGACTTCCTTTCCGCTAAGACGCTGAACAAAATTCTTCAGACTCTGAAAAGGTCCCCCCTGGCTTCGCTCTTCCACCACCGCCTGCATCACAGGGGCACCGATTCCCTTGATCGCATTCATACCATAGCGGATCGCATTGCCCTCCACGGTGAACTTTCCCTCGCTTCGGTTAATGTCCGGCTGCAAAATCGGAATCTTCATGGTTCTGCAGTTTATAATATATTCGGAAACCTTGCCCGGATTATCCACACAGCTTGTCATCAGCGCCGCCATGAATGCCACCGGATAGTAATATTTCAGGTAGGCCGTCTGGTAGGAGACAATCGCATACGCCGCCGCATGGGACTTGTTAAATGCATACTTTGCAAAATCAATCATCTCATCATATATTTCATTTGCAACCTTTTCCTCGATGCCATTAGCGATACATCCCGGTACATTCTCCTCCTGATTCCCGTATACAAAGCTCTGCCGCTCTTTTTCCATAACAGCAGCCTTTTTCTTGGACATCGCTCTTCGCAGAAGATCGCTTCGTCCCAGTGTATAGCCGGCAAGCTCCTGCACGATCTGCATAACCTGTTCCTGGTAGACGATACAGCCGTAGGTGGGCTTCAGGATCGGTTCCAGCTGGGGACAGCGGTAGGTAATTGTCTCCGGGTGATTCTTACCTCGGATATACTGCGGAATAAAGTCCATAGGACCTGGACGGTACAGAGAAATTCCGGCGATAATATCCTCAAGACTCCTGGGCTTTAATTCCTTCATAAAGCTCTTCATCCCGGCGCTTTCCAGCTGGAACACACCCTCACACTTTCCGCTTCCGATCATCTCCAGCACAGGAGGATCATTATAATCAATCTTCATCAGATCCAGAACCGTCCCGCTCTCACGCTGGGCAAGCTTCTGGGCATTCTGAATGACGGTCAGGGTACGAAGACCCAGAAAATCCATCTTCAAAAGCCCCAGCTCCTCCAGTGTGGTCATGGTAAACTGCGTGGTAATCGTACCATCTGACGCTCTGGAAAGCGGAACATATTCATCCACTGATTTCTGGGAAATGACAACACCTGCCGCATGCATGGAGGTGTGTCTGGGCAGTCCCTCCAGGCGTTTTGCTATATCAATCAGATGATGGATTTCATCATCCGTATCATAGACATTCTTCAGCTCGTGATTCATCTTCAACGCTTTATCGATGGTAATATTCAGCTCGTTTGGAATCATCTTGGCGATGACATCCACCGTGGCATAAGGAAGATCCAGCACACGTCCCACATCACGGATTACACCCCGGGCTGCCAGGGTACCGAAGGTTACAATCTGCACTACCCGGTCTTTTCCGTATTTTCTCACCACATAATCGATGACTTCCTGCCTTCTCTCAAAGCAGAAATCCACGTCAATATCAGGCATGGATACACGTTCCGGATTCAGGAAACGCTCAAAAAGCAGCTGATAGCGCATCGGATCGAGCTGTGTAATACCAAGGGTATAGGACACGATACTTCCTGCAGCTGAACCTCGTCCCGGTCCTACGATGATATCATGGTCTCTGGCATACTTGATAAAATCCCATACAATCAGGAAGTAATCTACATATCCCATCTTCTGGATGGTGCCCAGCTCATATTCCAGACGTTTGCGCAGTTCCTCCGTCACTGGCTGGTACAGACGCTCTAAGCCTTCAAAACAGAGCTTATTCAGATATTCCCAGGCAGTAAATCCCTCTGGCACATCAAAGCGGGGCAGCTTTGTCACTCCAAATTCAAAGTCTACCTGACAGCGCTTCGCAATTTTTTCCGTATTTTCAAGTGCCTGCAGTGCATAGGGGAAAAGTTCTGCCATCTCCTCCGGAGATTTCACGTAATACTGTCCGCCTTCATAACGCATCCGGTCTTCATCTGCTGCTTTTTTTCCGGTCTGAATACACAGCAAAATATCGTGAGGCGCCGCATCCTCAGCCAGCGTATAATGTACATCATTCGTGGCAACCAGTTCAATTCCCGTCTCACTGCTCATGCGGAGCAGCTGCTGGTTCACCAGCTTCTGCTCTGGAATACCGTGATCCTGTAATTCCAGAAAATAATTATTTTCTCCAAAGATCTCTCGAAAATGCAGCGCACATTCTTTTGCCTGCTCGTACTGCCCCCGGACAATATCCTTGGCAACCTCTCCTGCCAGGCAGGCAGAAAGGGCGATAATTCCCTCATGGTACTGTTCCAGAAGCTCCATATCCACACGGGGCTTATAATAATAGCCATCCACAAAGCCCTTCGACACAATCTTCATCAGATTGTCATAGCCATGATTATTCTCTGCCAGCAAAATCAGATGGTAATAACGATCCTCATTTGCTCCGATTTCCCGATCAAAGCGAGAACCAGGCGCCACATAGACTTCGCAGCCGATAACCGGATGGATTCCTGCTGCATTTGCTGCACGATAAAAATCGATAACGCCAAACATCACTCCATGATCAGTAATGGCGGCGCTATCCATCCCAAGCTCTTTTACCCGGTTGACATATTCCTTTATTTTATTAGAGCCGTCCAACAGACTGTACTCTGTATGCGTATGCAGATGTGCAAATCTCATCTTCTTCCTTTAGACTCCTTTGTGGTCAAAAACTGTACTGCAATACCTGCACAGGCAAGCACAACAGCAGATGCAAGAATCAGATATGTATTCGTAGCCTTGATAAGCGGCAGAAAGTTTGCTGCCACGGACACTGCTCCACTGATGGATGTCGTCACGATTACCATCGGGCGCAGCATTTTGCTGGCTAAGATCGCAAGGCAGATACCAACCAGAACACCGATGACAATCACCCACCATACTTTGGGGTCTGTTACAAACTGTGCCAGAATATTGGTGGCAGCACCGAATCCCATGATGCCCACATAGAGAAAAACACCAATCCTGTAAAGGCAGAAGGCACACACTCCTATAGCAATACCAGCTGCCACTGTCACCAATATTATAACAACATTATTTGCCCCCAGGGCTGCGGCTGCCACCCCGCCAATAACTGCTCCGATCACAAATCCAATGAGGGTCACCCACAGCTTCAGGAGACGATATCCCAGCAATAAGCTCAACACCCCAAAGATAATTGTAAAAGCAACTGCTACATTACCCTTTTGTGAGAAGCTTTGCAGCCAGTTTGATATATATGTTGTCGTCATACGCTTACTGCTCCTTTCTGATCCAAATTTTCCCGTCTTTTAACTGTATTTTTTCTGCTTTCAGCAGATGACCTACTGCACGCTTAAAAGCCGCCTTGCTGAGGCCAAATTCTCTCTGAATAACCTCCGGTGCTGCCTTATCATCAAAGGGGAGTACCCCTGCGAATTCCTCTATGACAGAAAAAACATTCTCTGCATCCTCATCCATCTGCATATAGGCCTTGGCCCTTGCAGAAAGTGTAAGCTTTCCGTCTTCCTTTACCTCCGTAACACGAAGGGTAAGCTCATCCCCTGTCTGATATTCACCCTGTGCTTCCTTCTTTGGAATCAGGCCGGAAAACTGTCCGTCTACCGCTACAAACACGCCAAAGTTTCCACTGATTTCATAAACAGTTCCCTTTACCGTATCTCCGATATTATAAGGGGAACTGGTCTTCAGATAATGATAAAGCTTCATAGTTGCACAGAGACGGTCACTCTTGTCAATATAGAGTGCCACCAGTACCTTATCCCCAGGCTGAACCTTCCTTGTCTGCTCTTTAAAAGGAAGGAACAGATCTTTTTCCAGACCCCAGTTTAAAAATGCTCCAATTTTTCCTACTTCTGCTACCTCAAGACACGCAACCTCACCGATTGTGATCAGCGGTCTGGTGACTGTGGAGATCAGACGATCTGAAGAATCACGATATAGAAAAACCTCCAGCTCATCTCCCTCCGACGCACCCTCCGGCACCTGCTTTTTCGGCAGCAGAACACGCTCGTCCATAGATGCGTTAATCTGCTCCCCCAGATATACTCCAAAATCCACCTTTTTTACAATCATCAGTGTTTGTACAGCTCCTAATCTCAACATTCTTACTCCTTCTTCGCAGCCTGGCGGCTTCTTCTGCCATCTCACAGTTACCTATCTATTCCTGCTGACCTGCCTCGCCTGTTATCACTTTACCTCCACGATAACATACGGTTTTCCGTCTTCATCTTCCAGGGTAATCAGATACCCATCTTCCAGCTTCCATCGTTTTGGAAACAGCATGTCTCCCAGATGTGCCTGTATTTTATATTCTGCACGCAGTTTTTTTATCTCCATATCCACAGGAAGATACCCCTGTGCCATCTGAAGATACTGACCATTATTAACATGATGATTCGTATCCAGATGATATTCCATCACTCGAAAGCTCTCAAAAGCTTCACCTGGCATATCGGGAAGCGTAATCTTCCGCTTTCCAAAGTCCTCTGGATAGGCCTCCGTGATCCCATAGCTTTGAACCTCCTGAAGATCCAGATGTCTGGGACGTCCATCTTCCAGATTCATATAAACCCAGACCGAGTTGGCACAGGCAATCACTTCCCCCTGTTCATCCTCCATGGTGAAATTACGAAAGCCCTGGAATCCCTTGAATCCATAGGACCAGGTACTGGTCTTTACCGTCTCACCCATGGCAGGGTAACGTTTTACATGAATCTGCCATGCTGCGAGCACCCATGCAGAATTTCTTTCTCTCAGCCAGTCTACCCCTATCTTCAATTCCTGGGACTGGAAAGTACTGCAGTCCTGAAAGTAATTAACCAATGCCGGCATCGTAAGCCGGCGATTTTCACCGATTTCACTATAACGAATACGTCCTTCAAATGAATACTTCATGGATGCTCCTTCCTGTACGACAAAAGAAGCCTCAGGCCATCCACCTGAGACTTCCGCTAGCTGGGCTACCAGGATTCGAACCTGGAAATGACGGAGTCAGAGTCCGTTGCCTTACCATTTGGCGATAGCCCAATTTCTCACAACAAAATGTATTATACTGGATAACCTCGGAAATATCAAGCCTTTTTTTAATTTTTTTTGTTTTTTTATTCTTTTGCTGAAATAAAGCTTCTGTCCGCTGTAATTACACAGGAATATCGGGCATCTACTTCTTTTACCAGTGCCATAATCTGGTGTAATACCCGGTTGCTTGCCTCATCATCGTAGGATCTCGGAACCACAAGATCAAAAATCAGATTAATGTTCTGATCCCCATTTACCATTCTAAAATCGTGAAAGCTAAGCTCCGGATCCAGTGCTATTATGATATGATGGAGCTTCTCTCTTGCTTCCAGGACCTTTGTGTCATGCATCTCCACCGGATCCATGTGAATCACCAGGAAGATATTTAGCTTTTTACTTACCTCACGCTCAATCCTGTCGATAATCTCATGGGAAACCTCTATATCAACATCATTGGGAACCTCTGCGTGAATAGATGCCATGCTGTGGTTGGGTCCATAATTGTGCACAATCAAATCATGGGTTCCCAAAATCCCTTCATAACCCTCTACTGCACTGGTGATCTGTTCATACATCTCCTCCGGCACACATTCCCCGATCAGTGGCTCCAGTGTATCCTTAGCTATGGAAAAACCGGACCACATAACGATCAGAGATACTACAATACCTGCAACCGCATCAATATTCACGGAGGTAAAATGACAGATTAAGATAGATGCAGCGGTGGCACCTGTGGTAATCACATCCCCCATAGAGTCTGCCGAGGTGGCAAACATGACCTTGGAATTAATACGTTTTCCAAGCTTCTTATTAAAATAAGCCATCCAGAGCTTGACGCCCATAGACAACACCAGAACCAAAAATGCAATCCACTCAAATACGATAGCTTCTGGATGCATAAGCTTCTGCACTGAGCTTTTTAAGAACGTCAGACCAACCTCCAGAACCAGGAAGGAGACAATCAGTGCAGCGATATACTCGATTCTTCCATGGCCAAAGGGATGATCCTTATCTGCAGGCTTGCTGGCCATCTTCACACCCACAAAGCTGATAACAGAAGACGCTGCATCAGAAAGGTTGTTAGTGGCATCTGCCATAACCGCCATGGAATTCATCATAAAACCAATGGCAAATTTAACCAGAAACAATAACACATTACAGCATACGCCCACGATGCTGGCAAGTACTCCATATGCCGTCCTGACCTGTGTGTCTTCTGTATCATTATAATTTTTTACAAATTTATGTACCAAAAATTCTGTCATAGATCCTCTAAGCCCCCGGATTTTCAAACTGTCAAACACAAATAGCTGTGTCTTCTAATCATACCAGCTTCCTGTGAATTCTTCAATGTTTTTTCATGGATTCCACCGTCTTTCTTCTATACTTTCTTCTATATTAGTGATATACTATGTGAAAACGTCCCCCATGCAGGACGACATTTACGGAGGCTATTATGAGAGCACAAAACCTAACTCTGTTAACTGACTTATATGAACTGACGATGATGCAGGGATACTTTAAAAATCCATCTGATCAGATTGTTGTATTTGATGCATTCTACCGCAATAACCCCTCGGGTGGAGCCTATGCAGTTATGGCAGGGCTGGAGCAGGTGATCGAATATGTCCGAGATCTCCATTTTTCACCGGATGATGTGGATTATCTTCGGGATCTGGGTATCTTTGATGAGGATTTTCTGGAATATCTTCGGGGATTTCATTTTACAGGAGACATTTACGCAATACCGGAAGGAACTGTGGTGTTTCCACGGGAACCTCTGGTGAAGATTATTGCTCCTGTTATGGAAGCACAGCTTTTAGAGACTGCCCTTTTAAACATTATCAATCACCAGTGTCTGATTGCAACAAAGGCATCCCGTGTCTGCTATGCAGCTGAGGGTGACGGCATTATGGAATTTGGTCTGCGCCGGGCACAGGGACCGGATGCCGGTATCTATGGAGCCAGAGCTGCTATGATTGGCGGCTGTATCGGAACCTCTAATGTTCTGACCGGTCAGATGTTTCAGGTCCCGGTTAAGGGCACACATGCCCACAGCTGGATTATGAGCTTTGCAGACGAATATACCGCATTTAAAACCTATGCGAAGCTTTATCCGGATGCCTGCATTCTCCTTGTAGATACTTATGATGTTCTGGAATCCGGTATTCCAAATGCCATCCGTGTCTTTCAGGAAATGAAGGCGGAGGGGATGGATCTGAAGGGCTACGGAATCCGTATTGACAGCGGAGATCTGGCTTATCTTTCCAAGAAAGCTTATGATATGCTCTGTGCGGCAGGCTTCGAGGATGCGATTATCTCTGCTTCCAGTGATCTGGATGAATATCTGATTCACAGTCTGAAGGCTGAGGGTGCAAAGATTAATTCCTGGGGTGTTGGAACGAATATGATCACCTCCAGTGACTGTCCAGCTTTCGGCGGAGTATACAAGCTGGCGGCGGTAAAGAACTCCGAGGAAGAAGCATTTGCCCCGAAGATCAAGCTGTCCGAGAATTCCGAAAAGGTTACAAATCCTGGAAATAAAACCATTTACCGCATCTATGACAAAAAAACAGGGAAGATCCGTGCAGACCTGATCTGTCTTGCCGGAGAAACCTTTGATATCACCAAGGACATGATTCTCTTTGATCCTCTGGAAACCTGGAAGAAAACCAAGCTGTTAGGCGGTTCTTATAAGCTTCGGGAGCTTCTGGTTCCGATTTTCCAGAAAGGTGCCTGTGTCTATACTTCTCCTTCTGTTATGGAGATTCGTGACATCTGTATCCGGGAGAAGGAAACCCTCTGGGATGAGTCCAAACGTCTGACCAATCCTCAGAATGTTTATGTAGATCTCTCCAACAAGCTCTATCGTATGAAAGCGGATCTTTTGGAAGAGATGAGTATCAAAGCACTGGAATACCAAAAATAACTGTAATACAATATTTCCCACCTTCATATAGATAGACTATAACGATTCGGCAGATCCTCCGGGAACTATACGAACCGCCAAAAATGATCTAAGAGAGGGTGGGGATTTTTTATGCTTCTTTCGCAACTGGTCAATGCTGATCATCCTCTGGATGAACACGCAATTCCTAAGAATCTGGTAATCTGTCATTTTCCTTTTTGCGCTGATTACTCAGAAGAAAAACGCCAGCTGTGTGAAGAGGCAGCTCTTGCCGCCACAGATTTAATCGTATGTGCGAAAACCTTCGGCTATACACTGTTTGGAATCTCGGGATACCGCTCTTTCGCCCGTCAAAGTGTTCTCTATGCGGAAGCAGAGGTGCGCAGAGCTTCCAGGGGCACATCCGACGACGCACAGGATTATCCCACAGTGGCTGCCCCCGGAACCAGTGAGCATCAAACCGGACTGGCTCTGGATGTATCCACTCCCTCCGTAGGCATGGAGCTTTGCGAAGAATTCGCCGATACCATCGAGGGACGCTGGCTAACCGATTATGCCCCCATGCATGGATTTATCCTGCGCTATCCCAAAGGGAAAGAAAAAATAACCGGATATGCCTTTGAGCCCTGGCATATCCGGTATGTGGGTAAATCTCTTGCACTTTATCTAACACTGACCGGCATGACGCTGGAAGAATATCACAAGATCTGACAAATTTGGCTATTCCATCTGTTTGCCCAGGAATCCTGCTGCCACCTGCACCAGGATTCTGGCATCATCCATGGTGCTGACCTTGGTATGCTTTCCTGTATCCAGAAGAATAACAGCTCCTATCGCATCTCCCTGGCTCAGAATCGGAACGATCACACAAACCTTCTCTTTTCCCGTATCCTCACCGGTAATCTTAATCCTTCCCGCCTCTTTTTCACTGACACTGATCGTCTCTCTCTGGGCAATCGCCTCTTCCAGTTCACGACTGATTCCTTTTCCCTCATAATCCTTTTGTCCCGAACCACTGGCAGCCAGGATCTGGTCCTGATCGGAGATACAGACCAAAAATCCTGTCATCTGAGACAAAACCTGGGCGTATTCCCTTGCAAATCTGGTCAGCTCTCCCATGGGAGAATATTTTTTTAACACAATTTCTCCCTCACGTCCAGTGAAAATTTCCATGGGTTCCCCCTCCCGCACCCGTAAGGTGCGGCGAATCTCTTTTGGCACCACGATTCTTCCAAGATCATCGATGCGGCGTACGATTCCTGTTGCCTTCATATATTCTTTTTTCCTCCTGTCAGTTCCAAAACATCAAGTAGATTGTTTATCATGTATTGTTATTATGTGGAAATGAGGGAAGATTATACATGATGACAGGTAAAAACAATTACATACAAGAAAGTGCAGCAGCCGCCAGCTCAAAAACCGGCAGCCACTGCACAGATCCTTCTTTTTTGTTTTCGAAAACGAAAGGCTTCTATCTCTGACCACATCAATAAGCCACCGCTTTTGATGCTGTTACCCACATGGTAGCTTTCCAACAGGTTACAGATATTCTCTTATGACATCCCGAAGCAGCTTCTCTTCCTCCGGAGTAAGTGCTCCTGCAAACCTGCTGTCTGCCGCTGCAGACTCCCGAATACCATTGGCAATCTTAGAGATCTGATCCTCCTGCGGTGCAGGTGTAACAGGAAACCGCTTTGGTTCTGCTCTCCCTCTGGCACGTCCCTTGATGTCTTCCGGCTTTTTGGACACGTCACGCACCGTGATACTTTCCTTTACAGTTTCCACCTCCGGCTCACAGACTGCGGAATTTTCCATATAATCCTTCCAGCCTTCCACCAGCACTTCTTCTTTTTCGTTCATGCTCATGCAATAGCGAATCATAACCAGTCCGGCTGCAATACAGCCCGCAATCCATGCATACTGGTAGATCACATACAACGCATATTCACAGTGTAAAACCGCATAGGTTCCCAGGATAAAAAGCGCCAGACACCCGCATACCGAAGTCTCTGTGACCTGACGGATGCGAAATACTCTCATCCCGGTCTGTCTGGCCTCCCACAGCTGTGCCCGGATAAATGACTCTGCCTTCAGATGCTTTCGCTTTTTCCCTTCTTCCAGTGTTTTTCTGGTCCACTTTGCCTTCGGCTTGTCCATCCTTCGCAGGTCCCGCAGTGCCAGATTGTAAAAATGGTTACTTGCCAGCAGGCTCCATAAGCCCGCCACACCAAATGCTATCATGCCGTATATGAATAACTTCATATCAATGAATGTCTGCAGCATATAATATACCCCTTTCTTTGCTCGGATTTTTTCATCCCTCCTGCCGGAATGTTGCTATCCACCAGGTTGTGGTACTGTCATTATATACTGCTGCAGCCATTCTTTGCATAAAAACCGTTCGTCAAATCACGACAATTTTCTTCTTTTACAGATCTTTTATCATGTTTTCTACCAGTTTCACACAATGTTCGATCGCTTTTTTCTCGAAAGTAGGATAATCAACCTGAGCGCTGTCGTCCGCTTTGTCCGATATGGCACGCAGCACCACATAAGGCACCTTGTTCAGATATGCTGCCTGGGCTATCGCCGCTCCCTCCATCTCCGTGCAATATCCTCCAAAGTTATCAACGATCTGCTGCTTCACCTGTCGATCCGAGATAAACTGATCACCGCTTACAACCCTTCCGGTAAAGACTTCGATTTCCGGATTCACCTTCCTGCAGGTATCAACTGCCAGGGCAGCCATTTTTTCATCTGCCGGAAATGACAGCACCTCCATACGTGGAATCTGTCCCCTGGAATATCCAAAGGCTGTGGCATCCATGTCATGCTGCAGCGCATCGGTGGAAACCACGATGTCTCCAATATTGATCTTTGGCTGCAGAGATCCGGCAATACCGGTATTGATAATATAACCCACACGATAGCTGTCCACCAAAATCTGGGCACAGATGGCTGCATTGACCTTGCCGATTCCGGAACGCACAACAACCACCTCTTTGCCGTTTAATCTGCCCCGCTGGAACTTCATGTCGGCCTTCACCTGTACGGTAACCTCCGTCATCTGCTCCCGCAGCTTCTCAACTTCCTCATCCATTGCACCTATAATTCCAATTAACTTCATCCTGATATCCTCCTCGTATCTTTTATGAACCTGCCTTACTTCATTCCAAGTCTCCTTCAAAGATGGAACTTCGGCACTCTTGTCTCACTTTCTTACGGGCTGTGCAGTAAATGCTCAGTCCTACTACAACTTATCATATTTGACTAAAACACTCAAGTACCCATTGCCGAAAATACCACTGAATGCTATACTGTAGTTATTCTACAGATTTAAGAAAAAGGAGGATTTACTCATGGTTTACAAAACACACGGAACCTGTTCTACACAGATTCAGTTTGATCTTACAGACGGCAAGCTTCACAATGTCAGCTTCACTGGTGGCTGCAACGGAAACCTGAAGGGAATCTGCAGACTGGTAGAAGGCATGGACGCAAAGGAAGCCATCTCAAAACTGGAAGGCATTCGCTGTGGATTCAAAAACACTTCATGTCCTGACCAGCTTGCTCAGGCATTAAAAGAAGCTCTGTAAGAGTTTCACCCCCTGGACTTCTCTGGAACAGAAGAACTACCACTTAAGGGCTACGCTACTACGTTAGCTTCCGGATGGGAGACTGCTGCCAGACACATTTGTAGGAGTCCTAAGCATAGAAAAAGAATAGAATTTGCGTTGTAAGTATACAGCACACTGTTTGAGTGTAACGAGTTTGTGCTGTATACTTACGTTTTTAGCAAAATCTATTCTTTTTTTTATGCTCTTGGACTCCGAAACAGTGTCTGGCAGCAGTCTCCCATCCGGGAGCGGTGTAGTGCCACAGCCCCTTTAAACAGTAGTCCTCTTTCCTATCTGTCCCAATGATCACATAGGCTGTTGATCTGGTCGGCAAAGCGTGACAGATCTTTGTTGGCACCACCTTCGTTTTTTCGAATGATTGCAAGAAGACGTTCGCCGGCTGCAAGAAGACGTTCAAAGATGGCAGTTTTGCGCACATTAACTGCTTTTGCCCTCTCAAGGCGTACCGGTTCCGGAGCTTCCACTACCTGACCCGCTTTCAGATCAAATACAGTTCCACTGTAGGGAGCCATGGCATCATACCGAAGCTCTTCCTTTAACCGCTCTGCAAATATTTCTGTTACCTTATCTTCCCCATGCGTTACAAAAACTTTATCCGGACGTTTCGTATAGGCAGCCGCCCATCGCATCAGTCCCTTATTATCAGCATGTCCGCTGACACCCTGAAGTTCACGAATCTCCGCTTTTACTTTAATAGATTCTCCAAAGAGCTTAATACTCTCCGCTCCATCTGTCAGCGCACGCCCCGGTGTGCCGACGGACTGATATCCCACAAACAATATGGTGCATTCCGGTCTCCAGAGATTATGCTTCAGATGATGCTTTACACGTCCGGCATCACACATACCACTTGCAGATATGATAACCTTGGGAGTTTCGTCAAAGTTAATCGCCTTGGAATCTTCACTGGTAATAGAAAGCTTCAGTCCAGGAAAACGGATGGGGTTAATTCCCTTATGCACAAGAGCGGCTGCTTCCTGATCAAAACAGTCTGCATAGTGCTCCTGGAAGATCTCGGTTGCCTCCACTGCCAGCGGACTGTCCACATATACAAGAAAACCATCGTGTCCGTGAATGCGCTTTTCCTGCTTGATCTGGCGTATAAAGTAAAGCATTTCCTGTGTTCGTCCCACTGCAAAAGAGGGAATCACAACATTTCCACCTCTGTCAAAGGTTCTTTGAATCACATTGGAAAGGGCGCTGATATAATCCGGAACAGCTCCGTGGCTGCGGTCACCATAGGTGGATTCCATGACAACATAATCTGCCTCCGTAATATAGGTGGGGTCATGGATCAGCGGTTGATTCACATTTCCGATATCTCCGGAAAATACAATTTTCTTTGTGACATTTTCTTCCGTCAGCATAAGCTCAATACTGGCTGAACCAAGGAGATGTCCTGCATCCACAAATCGTAATTGTATCCCCTCCGAAACTGTGATAATTTTCCGGTAGGGAAATCCCTCT
The DNA here is from genome assembly GCA_028692395.1 of Lachnospiraceae bacterium. Taxonomy (GTDB): domain Bacteria; phylum Bacillota; class Clostridia; order Lachnospirales; family Lachnospiraceae; genus Novisyntrophococcus. Next base: position 20,696 of record JAQUXP010000030.1, on the reverse strand, counting down.
ATCTTTTTAATTATGCCAAGAGCGTCCTGCATGGTATAAGGCGGCACTTCATCCGGTTTTCCTGCACGACGGTTTTTCTTCGTGCGCCACTCTGCCTCAAACATCTGAATATGGGCACTGTCACGAAGCATAATATCACAGAGATCCGCTGTTGCATTAGTTGCATAAACACTGCCCCGAAAGCCCTTCGCATACAGCTCCGGGAGCCTTCCCGTATGGTCAATATGTGCGTGGGTTACCAACACAAAGTCCAACGAAGACGGTGAAACAGGCAGCGGTTTATTCTCAAAAACATTGGGACCCTGCTCCATACCGCAGTCGACTAAAAACTTCTTTCCACAGGCTTCCAGATAATAACAGCTTCCGGTCACCTCATGGGTTGCACCTAAAAACGTAATTTGCATATACAGTACCTGCCTTTCCTCGCATTCAAATTAATGTACATTTTCATGCCTGCGCAATTCTCAAACATTCCTACCATTAGTATACCTCATTTTGAGGCAAATGTAACAAAATACTCCGAATTTATCCTTGCACGTCTCTTTTCATAACGTTATACTATAGTACAAGAGTAATTATTCAGCAGGTACTGAGCAGTTACGTACAAGATATATATCTGAAGGGAGATTCTAACCATGAAACATATTGTTCTCACTGGCGGCGGTACTGCCGGACACGTTACCCCGAATATGGCTCTGATTCCGCATCTGCAAAAGCTGGGATATCAGATTTCTTATATTGGCTCTTATGAGGGAATGGAAAAAAAACTGATTGAAGAAATGGGGATTTCTTATTATGGAATTTCCTCCGGAAAATTGCGCCGCTATTTTTCCGCAAAAAACTTTTCGGATCCATTTCGAGTTCTCAAGGGTTTTTCTGAAGCAAAAAAACTGATGAAGAAGTTAAAGCCAGATGTTGTTTTTTCGAAAGGCGGTTTTGTCAGTGTTCCTGTCGTCATGGCTGCAAAGAAGTGCAAAATTCCTGCAATTATCCATGAGTCTGACATGACTCCGGGATTGGCAAATAAGCTCTGTATCCCCTCTGCCGTAAAGGTCTGCTGTAACTTTCCAGAGACCGTCGACTGTCTTCCAAAAGAAAAAGCCGTCCTCACCGGAACGCCTATTCGTGAGGAGCTGCTTACCGGTGACAGGAAAAGAGCACTGGAATTTTGTGGCTTCACCGCTGACAAACCGGTTGTCATGGTCATCGGAGGAAGTCTTGGTTCTGTAGTTGTCAATACTGCCGTCCGCAGTATTCTGCCCGAACTGCTGAAGGATTTTCAGGTGGTGCATCTCTGTGGAAAAGACAAAACAGACGAATCTTTGATTGGAACCCCAGGCTATGTACAGTATGAGTACATCAAGAAAGAACTGGCAGATCTCTTCGCCCTTGCGGATGTTGTAATCTCACGGGCCGGTGCAAATGCCATCTGTGAGATCAGCTCCCTTGCAAAGCCTAACCTTCTCATCCCCCTGTCTGCAAATGCCAGCCGTGGTGATCAGATTCTGAATGCCCGCTCCTTCGAGAAACAGGGCTACAGCATGGTACTTGAAGAGGAAGAAGTTACCCCCGAAAAGCTGTCTGCATCCATACATGAGCTTTATGCAAACCGCAAAGCCTATCAGGAGGCTATGAAAAACAGCGGCCACACAGATTCCATCGCACTGATTATCCATATGATCGAGGAATACGCAAAAGAATAGATTTTGCTAAAAACGTAAGTATGCAGCACAAACTTGTTTTACTCAAACAGTGTGCTGCATACTTACAACGCAAAATCTATTCTTTTTTGTATACTCTTGGACTTTTAATTACTTCTGAGATGCTACGAATGCATCCAGCTGTTTCTGTGCTTCTTCTTTAATCTTGTCAATTCCTGCTGTTTCCATCTTAGACTGATAATCTGCCAGTGCTGTGGAAGCATCGGTATATCCAAGCTCCAGCGGCCACCAGTACTGCTGCTGAACATTGCCGCAGGCTGCGATTTCAGTTTCAACGCCAGAAGTATCAAAGGTAAATCCAACGTATTTCTCTTTTCCTTCTCCAGACTTGATTCCTGCCTCAAATCCGTCAATCATGGTTGTATATGAATCAGGTGTTCCGTTCTGATCACGGTTCAGGGAATCTGTTACGCCAGCCCACATTGCATTGGTATTATATACATCAGGATCTGTGATCTCAAACTGACCTTTATCATTCAGTTTGTAGCTTGTACCCTCAACACCATACATAAATGCATCATATACTTCCTGATCGCTGGTCAGAAGCTCCCAGAATGCCATCGCACGTTCCGGATTCTTGGAGTTGTTGGAAATTGTCATACAATCCTGTGTATAGGGAAGATGAGCTACGCTCTTCTCCATGTTGCTGTATGCAAGCTTGTACTCCGGATGAGATATAGCCAGTCCTTTGTAAGTCTCTGTGTTATGAATCTTCAGAGCTGCTTTACCATTTTGAATCTTTGTGCTGTCTGTATCAGACAGTGCTGATTTTGAGAAGAATCCTTTTTGATTCCAGGTAGCCATTTTATCAAGGAATGCAGGAGTTCCTTCGTAATCATAATTTGAAAATACCTTTGGATTTTCTTCGCTTGGATCATACCACAGATATCTGACACCATTGGACAGCTCTGCCATTCCCTGGGACTTCATGTACAGATACTGAAGCTCAGGTGCTGTAGAATACTGGTCAATAGGCTCCATCTCCGGATGTGTCTCTTTTACGATATCACAGTATTTTTCAATATCATCAAATGTTTCCATCTTTCCATCCCAGTCCGTTCCCTCCATGATGTCGGTACGGTAAAGAGGACCATATGCATTGTAAGTTGCATGAAGAGCCGGTACACAGTAGTAATGATCCGATATGGTTGCCTGCTGTTTTGCTTCTTCGCTTGTTGCAGCAAAGTTATTTGGTGCGTAGGTTGGCCAGAGCTCATCGAGACTCTTGAATGCACCCTTCTGTGCCAATGATACAAAGTTCAGCCAGGTTGCGCTGTATGCCATATCAAACTGTTCTCCTGAAGTGAATAACAGTGGATATTTGTTGGCATATTCTGCCCATCCAATCCAGTTGATCTTAAGTGTACAGTTCAGTTTTTCCTTTAACAGCTTGTTCAGGTTCTCGTCAACTGCATCCTGTCCTGCCGGACGGTCACTGATGACATACATAACAAGCTCTACTTCTTTCGAGGTATCCAGTTTTCCAGCTGCTGCTGATGTAGCCTGAGATGTGCTGGTACCCTCTGCTGCTGCGTTGTTTTCTTTCGCCGGTGCACTTCCGCATCCGCTCATTGTGCCTGCAGCAAGAGCCATCGCCATCGCTGCTGCCAGAGCTTTTCTAAGTCCTTTTCGTTTCATAATTCTTTTCCTCCTTTTTTCTATGCCTGCAATCGGATATATCATCCTTTTACGGAACCGATTGTAACGCCCTTAACAAAGTATTTCTGCACAAACGGATAAACCAGAATAATCGGTCCGGTTGCGACTACTGCCATGGCAAGCTTCAGTGAGTTTGTTGGTATATCGGTAAGCTGAACATTTGCCTGGCTTGCAATAGCTGCCATTGCCTGTGTTTTCTGCAACAGACTGTAAAGCATATACTGCAGTGGGTACTTATCCTCCGAGTTAATGTAAAGCATGGCATTATACCAGTCATTCCAGTAACCCAGAGCCAGGAACAGACCAATTGTTGCCATTCCTGATTTCAAAAGCGGTAATACAATGCTGAAAAATGTTCGAAACTCTCCTGCACCGTCAATCTTTGCCGATTCTATCAGTGCCATGGGGATTGACGAAACAAAGGTCCTCATAATCAACAGATAAAACACATTAAACATTGCCGGCAGAATCAGTGCCCAGTAGCTGTCCTTTAAGTGCAGATACTGTATGTAGAAAATATAGGTGCAAACCATACCACCATTAAACAACGTTGTAAAGTAAAAGAAGAATGACAGTGCATTTCTGTACTTAAAATCCTTTCTGCTGATAACGTAAGCAGTCATAGTTGTAAGAATAAGTCCTGCTGCGGTTCCTGCCACAGTGATAAAGATTGAAACCCCATATGCCTTTATAACTGCCATAGGTGTTTTAAAGATCAACTGGTACGCTTCTGTGGTAAATTCCCTTGGAAGCAGACTGTAGCCGCCAAACCGGATCGCATGCTCAGAAGTAAATGAGCCGGAAACCAGCATGATAAAGGGAAGCAGACAGGCCAGCGTAATTAATCCGATCAGCACATAGCAGATGATGTAGAACACTGTGGTTGAAGTGCTGTTTTTAATTTTCATTGGTTTTGCTTTAGCAGTTGCCATCTTTCATCTCTCCCTTCCTAGAACAGTGCATATTCTTCATCGATGTGCTTAATAACTGTATTTACAACCATAATAATGACGAAACACAGCACCGACTGATAGAATGAAGCCGCAGCTGTCATTCCTATATTGGAATTCTGCAACAGTGAGCGGAATACATAAGTATCAATTACGTCGGTAGCATCAAACAGCTGTCCATTATTTCCAACAATCTGATAGAACATCTCAAAATCACCCCGAAGAATTCGTCCTACCTGGAGCAGCAGCATCGTCACCACAGTAGGCTTAATGCTTGGAATTGTAATATAGCGAATTCTTTTGAAAATGTTTGCTCCATCAATAGAAGCCGCCTCATAAATCTGTGAATCCACTCCTGTGATTGCAGCAATATAGATAACAGAATTATAACCGCACCATTTCCATGAATTGAACACACAGATAATCCATGGCCAGACACCTGGCATAGAATAAACATTGACCGGATCTACCCCTGCTGATGCCAGCAGATTGTTTAAGATACCTGTTTCATAATTGAAGATATTATAAACAAAAACACCTACAATAACCCAGGAAATAAAATATGGCAAAAAGATAATAGACTGAGATACCTTCTTGAATATTTTACTGTTCATCTCCGTAATAAAAATAGCAATCAGTACTGCCAGAAGCTGAGAAGTAACCAGATTCAGTAAATTATACAAAATTGTATTTTTCGTAATCAACCAGCCCGTTCCAGATTGAAACAGATAGGCAAAATTGGCCAGCCCGTTCCAGTCGCTGCCAAAAACTCCCAGATCATAACGATAATTTTTAAATGCCACGATCAAACCGCTCATGGGTAGATAAGCAAAGACTAAAACCAGAAGAACTGCCGGTGCTGCCATAATAAAAAGGGCTTTGTTCTTTTTTACTTCTTTTGTAAAATTAGATAAATGTTTTCCCATTGTGACTCCCTTCCTTTCCATTTTTTCACCTCGTAAGATTATTATAGTTTCTGTTTTCGTCATTTTGAACGTAAGAAAAACAGAAAATTAAGGAAATTTTTACGAATATAAAAAAACTGTTCTGTATATCAGTCACTTTTGACCAAGATACAAAACAGTAATTTATAAATGTCTGTCTATCATCATACAATAATCTGCTCCGCTTCCTCTACCGTAAGCGCCGGCAGCAGAATTCTGGCTTTTGTTCCTTTTCCTTCTGTGTCTTCATAAAATACACCGTATTTTTCTCCAAAACACAGCTTGATTCTAAAGTTAATATTTTTGATTCCGTAACCCTTCGTCAGCATCTTTTTATCTTCCGATACTACCTGCTCCCTCTGATCGTCACTCATGCCCGGACCATCATCGCAGATGACAACCTCTACCTGATCCCCCTTCCTTAAGACGTGGATTTCAATATGGCAGCTTTCAATCTCCACATGCTCTCCAATTCCATGGACAATAGAATTCTCCACAAAGGGCTGCATAATAATGTTCAGGCAGGCCATATTTTTCAACTCTTCCGGAAGGAAGGTCTGGAAGGTAATCGCATGATCATAGTGGAAATTCTGGATATTCACATACACCTGTGCATGCTCCAGCTCCTCCTCCATACTGATCACTGTTTTTCCGTGATTAAGACTCAGCCGATAAAATCTCGCAAGATTCCAGGTGATTTTTTCTATATCGGAGGCACCATAATCCATCGCAATCCAGTTAATCAGATCCAGTGTGTTATATAGAAAATGTGGATTGATCTGCGCCTGAAGCGCCCGAAGCTCCGCAACTCTGACATTCTTTCCAAGTAGATATTGATCCTGCATCAGCCTGCGGACCTCCTCCACCATGAAGTTAAAGTTCCGGTAAACCTCATCAATTTCATCGCCCTGTCCCTCTTCATCCAGCGGAAGCTGAACATTCAGATTGCCTCCCTGCAGTGAATTCATCTTCTGCTTTAAGGCGGTAAGACGCCCGATATAGCTTCTGGACAGTTTTCCTGATACGGTAAAGATCAGAATTCCGATGACAATCAGAATCCCCAGCACCCAGATCTCGATAAACCGGTATTGGCTCTTGTAATTTTCTACCGGAATCAGTGAAATCGTCTGCCAGCTTTGCCCCTCTGCCGTACTGCGCATCATATAATACTCCTGATTTTGCAATTGTATACGCTGCCAGCTGGATTCTTCTCCATCTATTGGAAAATTGCGATCCTTCCGCAGCTTGATAACCTCTTTCGTATCGGAGGAAGCAAGCACATTTCCCACTCTGTCTATCAGATAAGTAATTCCCCCCGGAATCACATTCGCATTTTTCATAATCTGGCGAAAACGTTTTGTGCTGACACTGACGCTGCAGTATCCAAGGCCCTGATCCGATTCATCCGATACAGGAATTCTTGCAAACAGGGTGATCATCTCCTGCTTGTCTGTCTCATTTACCGCCTGAAGCTCTGTGCTTTGTGCAAGATAGGTCTGCCCACGGGAAAATGCTATATTCATACTGCCGTAATCGACCCGTTTTGTAATTCTGGATTCCTCATATACATAATAATGGTTCTCCGCAAAAATCATCTCATCCGGAGCATATAAGACCATACGATAGATGGGATTCGACAGCTCATAGGACATTAATACCTGCTTAAGGCGAAAAAACTGTCGAAACTGTTCATCCAGCTTTGTGGAGCTGTTATAGTCTGAAGAAGAGAGAATCGAACGGATCTCACCATTATTTTCCATCATTTCTGCAAGGTATCTCATGGTCTGCGTATAATTTTCCACAAAAGAGGTTGCCTGACTATAGGACTGTTCTATGGAATATTTTGTCTGTTTTTCATACATTTTCAAAAACAAGCCATAGATAATCCCAGAGATCACTACCACGGCAAGGATAACCGGCAGCGCAAAGGACAGCATCATACGCCTCTGCATGGACAGATGCTTTACTCTTTTTTTCATCTTAGAAGTAATTTCTCCTTATACTCTGATGGGGTACATCCCGTCTTTTTCTTAAAGATTTTTGCAAAATAATTGGCATCCTCATAGCCCACCAGCTCTGCTATCTCATAAAATTTTTTCTGTGGGTCTTCCATGAGATACTGCGCATGCTTCACTCTGATGTTTACCATATACTGGCCTATGGTCTCTCCTGTCGTCTTTTTGAAGAGACCACTCAGATAAGAGGGTGTCAGCCCTACTTTGTCTGCAAGAACCTTTATGGACAGGTCTGGATTGGCATACTGCCTCAAGATGCAGTCCACCACCTTTTTCACAAGGTAATTCTGCTTCTGCTCCTCGCTTTCCACCGTTCCCGTCATGGTGCGGCGCACATGTTTTTTTACATAATGATGCATCTCGTCCAGTGTCTCCGCATGATCAAAAAAGTCACTGTTTTCTTCTCGTCGAAGATTTTCCAGCTCTCCCGGGAAGAAGGTCTGATCCGCTCTTCGAAGGATCTGATTCAATTCATAGTAGAGATACCTTACATCACAGTTCAGTAAAATACGTTCCCGGACAAGGGTCTCCCGCAGTCTCTCCAGAATCTCACAGGCCTCTTTTGGATCTTTCCGTGTAACCGCTGCGGTAAACTGCTCCCACACCGGTTTTTGCCGTTCTCTCTCAAAGATGGTATGACTGTTTTCCTGCGCCTGTACACACTGATTCCAGCCCCGAAAGAACAGACATTTCAAAGAGATCAGTGCGCTTTGCCAGGATTCTGTGATTTTATCTGTTGTTTCCACTGTTTTACCGCCTGCCAGGAACCATTTTGTATCTTTTTCCAGTGCAGCATCCTCTGTTCCGGAAAGGATTTCCGCAATTTTCTCTCCTGCCATGCGAATCGGCAGCATCGGATTCTTTCCCATGAAGAGAAACACCAGAGAATCTTTATTGTAAATTTCAGAAAAAACACGCAGCTCCTGCTGATTCAAGAACTCATTCAACTGTTCCGTAAGCTGCTCAAGTCGTCCCCGAAGATCCTTTTCTTCCTTGAAATGAAGAATCTGTACACTGAAGCATCTGTCATCTCCTGCATCAAATCCAGTGTTCTCCGAATCCATCAGCAGACTGTGAAGCCAGGCCTCCTTCTGCTTTGTATTCTGTGTGACATGCTTTACCGCTTCCTCTATCGCCAGTGCAATAGAATCCACACAGATCGGTTTCTCCACATAACTGATTGCTCTCAGGTTGATTGCCGCCTTCAGATATTCCTTGTCGGAATACCCGGTTGCAAATATAATCTGACAGTCCTGATACTTTTCTCTCAGTTTTCTGCAAAGCGTAATTCCGTCAATCCCAGGCATTCGAATATCGGATATAATAATATCCGGACGAAAGGTTTCCGTGATTTCAAATGCCTGTGTGGCGTTCTCTGCTGCCTTCACTGTTCCAACTCCCAGCTTCTCCCACGGTACATGTTTCATAAGACCATTTCGGATGACAGTTTCATCCTCCACAACCAAAACCTTTATCATATGCTCCCCCTCATGTAATCTCCTAAATCCGATTGACCAGCCCGTAATAATGACCCACTGCTTCACAAAATCCGCACTTCGTCACGTAACTGCTCACCCGTTAAATCTTGTCAGCAAGAAGTTCTGCCAGCTTATCCCGGTCTTCATCAGACAACTTTCCGATTTTCCACCCGATCTTAACCGTATCTTTTTTATAACGGGGAATCATATGCATGTGAAAATGAAACACAGTCTGTCCTGCCAGTTCTCCGTTATTCTGGACAACATTAAGACCCTCGCATTCCACCGCCTCATTCAAAACAGTCGACATTTTTTTCACAAGAATCATAGCTTTACCTGCCAGTTCTTCCGGCAGTTCAAAAAGATTCGCATAATGCTTTTTAGGAAGCAGCAGTGCATGTCCGTAGGATGCCGGTCCTATGTCCAAAATTATGCAGAAATTCTCATCCTCATACAGTGTAGTCGAGGGAATTTCTCCATTGGCAATTTTACAAAATATACAATCCATCGCAAATATCCTCCTTTTTTCGTATGACGTAATCATAACACTTTTTAGAGCATTTGTCATTTTGTGTCGAAATTAGTCTATCTGTTTTGTTTGCTTATTGGCGCATACAATGCTACACTTATTCATGGAGGTGCAGTCACATGAAAGATAAAGAATACAAAGAAACACTATCAAAATTTTCTCACGAAGTACGAAACCCGGTGACACTGATTAACAGCTTTCTTCAACTTATGGTACAGGAACATCCTGAGATAGCCACCTATGAACATTATGATAAAATTCAAGAGAATATCACAATTCTGAGGGCACTTTTGGATGAACTTACAAACTATAACCATTCCACCACGCTTCACACAGAAAGCATCAATATCTACTTTTATCTGCAAGACTATCTGGAAACCGCACATAAACTGCTGGATGCGCTGGACATAAAAATTTATGTTAAAAAACTAACAGCCATTCCTCCTGTCCAGATAGATCCCATCAAGCTCAACCAGATTTTGAACAATCTGGTACTGAATGCCCGGGATGCTATTGTGCCAGATACCGGTCGTGTAACCTTTGAGTTAGGCTGCGATGGCTATGAGGTTACCTTAAAAGTCAGGGACACCGGGTGTGGGATGGATCCAAAATCAATTGAATCCATGTTCCAGCCATTTGTAACAACCAAACAGGACGGAACCGGTCTTGGACTTCCTATCTGCGAAGAAATTATGCAGGCACACGGTGGTTCTATCTCGGCTGTTTCCGTACCGGAGGATGGAACTGAGATAACCCTTCATTTTCCTATCTCTTAACTGACAGGACTGTGATTTTTCCAAAAGGGAAAGAGGATCAGGCACATCAGGGCACCAAAGATCAAGCCACCCATATGTGCCCATCCGTCAACTCCTGCGGAGGAAAATCCCACGTAAACAGAAAAAAGGATCATAAGAAGCAGTCTGGATGCCCTTAAGGTATCCGGACTGTTTCTCCTTATCAGTGCCACCACAAGCAGTGCTCCAAGTATTGCAAATACTGCTCCCGATGCTCCAGCTGACACGTATGCATTTCCTGTATGCATATCATATAAAACTGAGACAATATTGCCCCCGATTCCACCCAGCAGATAGATAAAAAGGCTGCACATATGTCCCACATAAGTTTCCAGATAATAACCCGCAAAAACAAGCAGCAGCATATTATTCGCAAGGTGCGAAATTCCAAAGTGGAGAAACATGCTGGTAAACAGCCTGTAATACTCTCCCTGCCGAATAAGCGGTTCGTAAGCCGCACCCCAGGACAACATATGACTGCTATCTGTCACACTTCCCGTCCATACCGTCAGCACATAGACCACAATATTTGCTGCTATGATTAGAATTGTAATCCATGGTCTGGGTCCTTTTTGCATCTGATCAATAATATCTTCATTTTGATTCCCATAAGAAGTCATCCAACACACTCCATCTCTCTCTATGATTAGAAAGTATAGCAGAATTACACGATTTCTACAACGTGCTCTTATATTTCCCTCTTATTGATCAAAATATCGATAGATTGCTTCTGCAAACTGTACTTCATCGCCCTCCTTCAGATGGCATTCCTCCTCACCAATCAGCATATGTGCATTGACAAAGGTTCCATTCTTAGAGCTTAAGTCACAGAGAGCAAATCCCCCATCCACCCGCTTGATCCTGGCATGAATCCTGCTTACTGCACTGGAAGGGATCACTGCGTCTACTGCCTGAGGCAGTGTTCCCACAAGTATCAGCTCCTTCTCAAGAAAGATTGTCTGCATCGAGGCTGGCTGGACCGCAACCAGCCGGGCTCCTGCTTTTTCTTCCTTCCGATAGATCAGCTCTGTCTCACCCGGATCAGTATTAGGACTTTTTGTGTTATGGCTCTTTGTATCCTGGCGTTTTGGAGCGCTTACCGAATCCGCCAGGAAATTTCTTTCTGATGTTTTGATTTCTTCTATATTACTGTAATATTTTTCAGATTCCTTTCTCTCTGTAGTTTCTGGCTCTCTGTTTCTTTTATTCCTCCAGTACCAGACGCCAGCTCCTGCGAGCACTAAAGCAGTACCAAATACTCCAAGGCAAATCCACCATGGAATCTTAAAAATTCTAAAAAGCAAAAAAAATGAAATCAGAAAAGCAACTGCTGTGGGACCGATCCACCTTTTCCACAAAGGTTCCGCCTCTTCTTCCTCTGCAAAAAACTGATCCAGCAGCTGATCTCTTCTGATTTCCTGAGATTCTTTTTCCTCCCACAGCTGTTCCCTGGACTTAGGTTCTCCCTCTTTTTCCACCTGCTGCTCAAACAGTGTTTCCTTTAGTTCCTCCAGATTCCAGTTTTCTTCCATGATTTTCCGGTAGATCCCATAACCTGCCGTAACTGCCCGCTGATTCTTATGATCCAGCTTCGGAAGCAGATACTCGATTAATTCACGAAGACTCTGCCGTATCGACTGCTGATATCCCGGCAGATAACAAAAAGATAGTTCACCACCTCCATTGCTCTCAAATATCAGCTCTGGTTTCAGGATTAAATCCTCCTCCATCAGCAAAAAGGACTGCAGTTGTGCCACCGCCTCTAACACCTGACTCATAATTTCCACCAGTCTCTCTGCCTCTACTTCCCGATGTTCCAGCAGCGAGGCTAAGGACTGGCGAGATGTCATCTCATAGCAGAACAATGCACGCCTGTCCAACTGTTGAATGGTGCAGGACAAAAATCCTCCGATATCATTGGCCAGTATCATGCGAACCTGATAGCTGTCTGTTGCAATCTCCTTTTCACTTTCCAGTACTACATAATTATGATTCAAGTCCCTCCTGTATTCTATCTCCATCTTCTCCCTCTCCCTTTGTACTTTCACGTTGTTTTCTAACCCTGGCTGCCGGCTGTTTTCAGAACATGCAATCTGCGTATGTGTGTCACCGGCTGTTGTCGTTCTATTCTGCCTTGAATTTCATAATCCCAGGCTTTTAAGATCCAGGCAGAAAATGCCTGCCCCCGATAGGTGATCACAATTTTCTTTTTTCCAATATCAGCGCTGTATTCCGCTTTTCCAAGAGTGATCGGGTTCTCCTGGAGCAGTCTCTGCGCCTTCTCTGTTTCCTGCTCTGAGGACATGGCTGCTTCATAGGCTGCTGCGGTAAACCATGTGCGCTGGTGCAGATAGAACTGCACAGATAACAGGAAAAAAAGTGCAAACAAAACTATCGGAACAACAAATACTGCTTCCACGGTAAAACTTCCTCTTTCCAGCTCTTCCTTGAACTTCATAGTAAAATTCCTCCAATCATTCCAGCCAGCATAAATGGAAGAAAGGGAATCTGTCTTTTTCTTCCCACCTTTTGCACCAACACCAGATACCCTCCGTACAGAGAAGCGATACCTAATGCTGCCAGTAACACTGTCAGAGAAAGCTCAAATCCATGCCAGAAACCAAGTCCAAGAAAAAGGATTGCGTCACCCATGCCGATATTCCCCCTGCTGACACCGGAACAAAAGCACAAAAATATTCCTGGTACTAATGCCATACTCCAGACAAGCCAGTTTTCTATGCCGCTGCAGTATGCTTCTTTTATCCAGAGTAAAAAACCTGCTGCCAGATATACCAGTGTAACCGGCAGATTGATCTTTCTTGTGCGTATATCTGTCCCTGTATTGATTGCAAGTACAATCAGTGTAATTCCACTTTTCCAATTCATCTGTTTTTTACCTTTGTATTTACCTTTCCTGCTGTACAGCTATCCTTCCCATCACCCTGCTATTGCCTGCCGTCTCTCTTTTTTCTAATGAGAATTTCCTCCCGCTGCGCACCGTTCACAGCAGGACAGATTCTGATAGTTTTCCTTCTTCACCAGATGCAGACTCCGGGTCAGTCCGCTGCACTCCAGACTGTTATGGTACGCATCCCCATGATCCGTCACATATACATTCCCCTGTGCCATGCCTGCACCAATACATTTTTCACAGGGCTTATAATGACTGCCGTAGGCATTAAGCATGCCTGCTGCTGACTGGAAGCTTTCCTGATGGATGCTCAGTTCCAGATAGGAGCAGGACGAAGAAGTGTGATAGACGCTTTCATAATCCGAGACAAATACCATCTCACTTTCTTCTGATTGATCCGAAGCTTCTGCTTCTGTTCCCAGATACCCTACCCAGGCATGCACCCTGGCATAGCAGGGAATTCGGATAACCGGCAGTGGTGCCGGAGCATAGGGAATCCGATAACTGACAATTTTCGACAAAGTGATATAGCCATCGGGATACAGTGTTTTTGAAAGATCTGCCTCATAGGCATTCATCGCCATCTTTTCTGCTTTTTCTTTCAGTTTCATGCTTTCCCTTACATAGGTGTCATACAGATCAAACACAGAAAACATTGCCATACAGCCCAATATAAAAACCGGAAGCACCCATGCGGCTTCCACCGTAAAGCTCCCCTTCCCGAAGGTGTCCAGGGCTGCTCTCCTGTCCGGCCAAATTCTTTGCAATCTGGGGAGAATCGCATGAATTTTATGGATAAATATGCTTTGAAGAGAGCCTGATTTTTTCTTTTTTATTTTATATTTTTTTCTATTATTCCGTTTCCAGACCTGACAGAAGAACACCCCTGAACACCTCCCTGCATTTTTATTGTTTGATATAGGAATAGGATTTTCGCACGGTAAAGATCTGCCTGGCCACATTCCACTTTCCCTCTGTCTCCAGTGCACCGACACAGCAGTCTATGCGAAACTCTTTTTCCGGATTTTTCAGATTCATATTATATTCCACGAGATCCATGGCTTTCTTTGTGAGTGTATCGTGAGACTTTACGGTCAGCAGCATTCGAAGATAGCCTCGATAATCCACTCCGTCCTCTATATTCCTTCGATACTGATCCTTTCCCTCTAACAGTTTGCCGATGTTACTGATGGACAGCTGCCAGGACGCATCACTCTTGATCAGAGCGATTTTCCCTCCTGCCAGAAGTTCCCTTACATCCAGGATACTTTCTGCAAATGCCCAGCAGGCAATCAGGGCCAGTGCGATCACAGACTGGGCCACCGGGATTCCAAAAGCAGCTGCAATTGCTGCTGCCAGGGCATCGGCCTGGGCCTTCTTTTCCAGGCTGCTGTAGAGATACAGCATATTCGCCCCCTCCCGCATAACCATAATCTGATTCACAACACTTTTTAGATTCTCCTGATCACTGTCTTTTCCTGCTATGGCATATTCCAGTTGATAGCGTAATCCTCCTGTCTCCTTTTTTGCACAATAATTCGGGAATTTATCTATCAGGTACTCCTGCATCAGCAATTTATCTCCAATATCTGCCTTATCCCCGGTCTGTACCCCCATTCCCTGCTGCAGTTTTCGCCCGGAAGGAAGTTCTTCCTCCAGGCAGGCCCCGGACAGTTCTTCCGGGTGCTCCGCAACAATTTCCAGAATTCCCATTTTCCGGATCTCACGTATGACATCGATGGGATTCTTGTCCGGTACTTCCACTTCTGTAATCTCTGTACCTTCTGTTTCTTCTATATTAGATGCATCATGCTCCTCCGAACTTCCATTTGCAAGCTGCTGTTCATAGGTATCCAGCGGATTGGAATCCGGAATTTGCAATATGCCTTGTTCCTGATTGGTCAGGCTTTGATTCTGACTATTCATTATTTGGGAAATCTGCTGTATGCCAAGAACGCCAAGACGAAGCTTCATATATTCCGACACCTGCGAAGCGAATGAGTTTCCCGTCTGATCCGTCGCCAGTGTGTAGCCTGTGATACTTCCATCTGCAAAACTGACCCCGCACATATTACCTTTGGCAAAACTCTGCCCATAGGGGCTCAGACTGCGTGTGGCAGCATCATAAATCGTATCATATAAACGGCCCATCTGAAGACTGCCGCTTCCGTATCCTCCATCTATATAGAACAGATCATACTCCTCCAGCAGCTGCCTGTCGTATTGCGCAAACAGAGAAGAAATTCCCTGTTCTGTGGCCGAAGAAACCATAGTTCTCCCACATGCAGTTCTTACCGACTGCAGCATAGCCGCAAACAGCGCTATCACAAGCGTTAATGTAAGACACAGATAAACACTGATACTGCCCCTTGACGTTTTCATGGTATACAGCTCCTTTCCTTTTTACTTTCAGACATTTTGGATATCAGCATGCGACCGCTAGATTGATTTGCTCTGACTGGTTATCTTCGACAGGATATCATTGACAAGACTTACAATCTGTTTCTTAAAAATAATAACCAAACCTACCAGAACCACTATAAACTGAACCCCCCTACGGCATACACATTGAAAATACTGGGGAAAACCCGTATACAACTTGACTCATGCGTTAAAATTTATGAAAACTGCTAATCTGTTCTAGCTTGACACGTATGTAATACGCAAGGGGAAATTCGAGACATTTCTCTATTGTTTTCAGAGGTGTCTAATACAGATATATTTTTCTTTCTACAGATTTGAAAGTCACATGCCAAGAATAAGGCAAAGATGGATTTTTGAATGATATTTTTCCCAGAAGGTTAAGGTTTGGTTCCTGCGGTCTACGTTTCTTTACCGAAAAGCATAGATATACTTAATCAACCACCCCCATATTAAACAAAATGAGCTGAGAATTTCTTCCCAACTCACTTGTTTTTTATACATAACTTTGTTTTTACTTCATACTGTATAATAACAATCGCTATAAACACATTATGTGTATGACAATCATAAAAGTTGGTCATTATCTTTTATGATTAAATGACCTGCTGGTGAACCCCCAGCATAGCGATTGTTATTTCTTTACAATTCTATTTTTAGCCTGCAGCATCTTTATAGCTTTCTTTTGTTCTTCGTTTTTCCCAAAGAAAAAGTCAATAACATGTTGTGCCCCTCCTGTCCGGATATACCGCATTTATAGCTTCTTTAAAGCCTGTGTGAGCCCATCCACGCAAAGGAAGAGAACTCTTTTACTCCTCTGTTCTTTAGGTCATTGAGCATTCCAAGCCAGAACTTAGAGGATTCGTTGGCCCCAATAGTAATACTCAGAATATCCTTGTTTCCATCCAGTGTTACACCCAGTACAACATAGGCAGCCCGGTTGATAATCCTTCCATCCTCCCGTATCTTATAATGGATGGCATCCATAAAAATAAAGGTATAGACTGGATCAAGAGGTCTTGACTGCCATTCTTTACTTCTGGCAGAATCTTATCAGTGATTTTGCTAACCATATCTGAGGAACGTTCAATCCCGTACAGATCCTGTAATTGGTCATGGATGTCTCTTGTTGTCATACCTCTGGCATAGCGTGAGATGACTTTTTCTTCAATACCGGAAATATCTCGCTGGTATTTCGGGATAATTTTCGGATCAAAGTTCCCAGCACGACCACGGGTAATGTCCACTCGAAACTCACCATACTGGCTTTTTACAGTCTTTGTTGAATACCTATTTCGTTTGTTTTCGAATTCAGTATCCTGCTTATTGTTTTTAGTATATCCGATGGTAGCATCCATTTTCCGTCTCCAGAAGTTTCCTGCATCATGTCCTTGAAGCTGTCTTTGAACGTAAACGCACCATCGTGGGTGCGTTTACCTTTGAACAAGGCATAGACATCCCCTCCACTATTAATGTCATTCTCTGCAACAACCTGTCGTAATTTTTCCTTTGCTATAGCCATAAAAAGTTCCTTCCTGAAAAAGAATTATTTTATCTAATTCTTTCCAAGAGAGAGCCATTTATTTCCAAAGACACAACTTATTTTACACTACCTAACCAAATAGGCTTGAACTATAATTCTGATTGTTCTTGTCTTATCAATTTAAATAACTGTTTATTAGATTTTATTCAAAACACGGGCTTTCCTATTACCCAAATTATAAATTTATTTATTGAAAGCAACTTATTCTTAAATTATTATAAGTTACCGCAAATTATTTTTCTGTAATTAAACTGATCATTTAGAAACTCTTTAAGCCATTAATTCGAATTTTATCAACCGGATTAACGGCTTTTACAATTAAAAACAAATCAATCATATAACAACTTATTTGTTCCCAAAAACTTAACTGATTTCGTTGCTAAAACAACCGCTTGATTTAAAGCATCTTCTATGCCTATTCCTGAGTCTAACAGTGCTAAAAATGCTCCAGCTAATACATCACCTGCACCCGTAGTATCTTGTACCTCTAACTGGCAACATTCTTCATACGCATTATAATAACGCATATTAAAATAACACTCTGCCCCATATTCACTGTTTTTTACTATGCACATTTTATTACTATTCTTGGGATTAAAATTTAAAATCTTTTTTTCATCACTATTCATAAAAACAATATCACATTCATCAATTACTTCTAATGTTTCAAAATAGTACTGTTTGCAATATTCATCAAAAACATCCACAGCTATTTTCCCTGAATAACCTTTTCCTTTTAGAAAATTTATGTAGTTTCTTTGTTTATTCGGGTCCGTTGCAGAAAAATGTATTATATTGCTATTTAGTATATAATCATCAAAACTTTCAAAACAAAGACACCTAGATGCCCCCATGTTAATTGTAACTTTTCTTATACCATTTCGATATTCATTTATAAATTTTGTTGTCATATCATTCGCATCTTTAAGAATATAATTTGTTGTAATTCCCAACTTCTCAATATCATGACACTCAAAATCTTTTCCTACACAAGCAATAAATTCTAGTTCAAATTTTCTAATTGCAAGAGCTCCCACCAATGTGTGATATCCAGATCCTCCCACCAAATAACTGCTTCCTTTTTCCGTTATATTAATATCATATCCCAAATCTCCCACGATTGTTAACATAAAATTCTTTCACCTCTAAATGCCTTTACTTTAGCAATGGATTACCTGTTTTATCTAAAAAAGTTTTAAATGTTCTTTCTTCACCATTTCCACAATATTCATTTGGATAAATGTATCCTAACATTTTTAATTCTACAGACATTTTTATTGCTATATCCTTTAAATCATCGAAGCTCAAATAACTTAACTCGAAAGGAGGATTTCTAAAAATTCTTTCATCTAAATATCCCGGATTTAAATACGGTAATGTCTGCATAAAAATTTCATTTTTTATTGATATTCCATATTCATCCCTATGCATATATAATTCTGTCCCTGGATATGGAATAAACATATGTATGGTTATTTGATTTGGCATAATTCTTTTCATTAAATCCAGACTTTCCATCTGCTCGTCATAAGTTCCCGGTAATCCAACTATCCATGTTGTTTTTATATCCAAACCCACCTTTTTACAAAACAGCAATGTTTCCTCTATCTGTGGAACGAAAATTCCTTTATTTATTCTTTGTAGAATGTGTTGAGATCCTGTTTCAATCCCAAATATAATCAATCGACACCCCGCTTCTTTTAAAAGAATTAGCATCTCCTCATCATTATTAATTGTATCAATTCTTGACAAAATTGACCAATTAAATTTTAAATTAGATTTTATTATTAATCTACACAAGTCTTTAACAAATTTATGTTCAATAGTAAATGTATCATCGCAAAAATGGACATTTGATTTATTGTATTTAACTACTACCTGTTTTAATTCAAGAAAGACATTTTCAGCGCTTCTGTGTTTATAGTTTTGTGCTCTAAAAACTGAAGATACGCAAAATTTACATTTAAATGGACAACCTCGTGAAGTTATTATAGAACCCTGATCATATTTGTCCATATTTAATAAATGTCTCGCAGGCATTGGATAATCATCTAAAGAGACATTATGAATATTTTTTTTAGTTTTTACTAATTGGTTATTTTCAATATAATATATACCAGGAATATTTTTATAATAATTTCGATCATATATATTTTCTAACAAATATTGGAACGTAAGTTCACCTTCCCCATATGAAACAATGTCAAAACCATTGGATAGGGCTTCTTTCGGATGTAGCGTAGCATGTATTCCCCCCGCAACTAAAATAGCAATATTTTTATACTTTTTAGCTATTTCATATGCTCTTATAGAAGATTGTGTCGTAAATGACACACCTATTACCTGTGGTTTAAAAGCTGTTATCACTTCCTCCAATTTTTTTATCTCTACAGGTTCATCATATATTTGCACCTCATGTTTCTTTTCAATAAAGGCTGCAATATACATAATTCCTAACGGAATTTGTTTATGGCTTATTTCTTCACAAGGACATTTAGCATGAATCAATAAAACTCTCATTAAATCTTACCCCATCACTCGAATTTCTTCTAATATTTTTTGTATTTTCTTTAAATCTCTTTTTAAGTAAACATTCAATCTATCTTGCTGACCTTTTTCTTTAATTATTAATTCCTTATTAGATTCTGACAAATCAAAATATCTATGTAACTTGAATCCACTACTTTCAAATTTTTGATCTATATCACATTCTTCATTATTTACAGGTCTAAACAAAGTAAATGCGTCTGTTATCCGTTCCACGTTTAAATTTAGTTCAGAAATCAAATGATTAAAATCACTGATAGTATCAATAATTTGCTCACCTGTGGTTGTATTACAATCAACTACAATTCCATAAAGTTTATCTTGCTCACTATCCTTTTGTTTTTCAAGTAATTTCCAAGAGCCTTCATAATTTGTCTTCAAATTATACTCATATTCATTCTTCAAAAAAGTAACATATGTACTTCTAACTGAATACTTTGAAGTTGCAAATAAGATATGCCTGCTATCAGCAAAGGTCCTTCCCAAATGTGTATTTCCACCTTTAGGTGTTATAATAAAATCTGGCAACTTGGGAATGTTCTTTTTATTGTAATTATCTAATACTAAGTCATTTATTAAAAAGCACATCCAACTTAAATAATCCGGCTCATAAGCAGCTTCTACTGTACTAATATAAAAAGTCGTATTAATGGGAGTCTTATACCCATATTCAACTTTTCCTTGATGGTATACGATGTATTTTGATATAATTTCTATTAAATTTTCTAGACTAATTTCATGATGATTTTTTTCAAACGTCTTTTTATTTATAAGGCTTTTTACGTCTTGTTTTTCAATTCCAACACTTTTTAATGTTTCATTAATAATATAAGAATCGTAATTATTATAAATAATCCATGAAAATTTTTTGTTTTGTGGAACAATTCCAGAAAAAGCAATTATATCTCTTAAAGTCATTAAACCCAAAAAAATTATTATTATTTTATCTATCATATCCATCACCTAAAAGTGTTCATTTTGTTCTATTTCATGTAGCATATTTTCAATATATATATACCTAGTATCAGTATTCTTATCCTCCTTAAAGTAAGCCATTGTTTCCTTAAATAGATTTTTTGCTAAATTATATTGTTGATTTTGAAAATATGCTGTTCCTAAATTCACCAACGAATTAATCAATTTTCCTTCATCATTTGTTTTTTTGAAATCATTCCTGAATATAT
>JAQUXP010000029.1 GCA_028692395.1 Lachnospiraceae bacterium | reverse complement strand
CCTTTCAGGGTCGTGTTTGATTGTTTCTCGACAATTCAATTATAACATACCTGTGAGGAGTTATTCTATTTTAAACAGTGAAAAAGCCTGTATAATCAAGGCTTGTGGCGTTTTGCAAACGCCTAATTACTTCAGAATCAATGGAGGTGTGAAAGATGGAGCCTTCATTTTCCATCTGCTCACGAAGCTCATAGGCATTCGTAAGATTACCGTTGTGAGCCAGAGCCAGGGAACCTTTGATATAGTTCAGCACCAGGGGCTGAGCATTTTCCAGTGTACTGGAACCGCTGGTAGAATAGCGAACATGACCCACACCGATATTTCCCTTCATGGTTTCCAGCTGTGATTCTTTAAATACTTCATTTACAAGTCCAAGTCCCTTAAAAGAAGTAACACGTCCCTTGGGCCCCTGGGTATCAGAAACTGCAATACCGCAGGATTCCTGTCCACGGTGCTGAAGGGCAGACAGACCATAGTAGATGGAGGTACTGACATCCTCACCGTCAAGATCGTAAATGCCAAATACACCACATTCTTCTTTTAAGCCACTTTCTTCTGATATTCTTTTTGAATTCATAAAATTCTCCTCTTTAGCAAAATCTATTATTCTGTCAAAGTGCGACAGCCATCCAACAGAAATGATTATACATTTTCCGCGTGGATTGTACAAGCAAAAACAGAGCTATACGGAAAAAATATCTTCCGCTAGCTCTATGTTTGTCTTACAAAGATCAGTCGTCATCAGCCTCAGTATCGGTGAGAGCAGCGATGCCTTCTTCTCCGGTACGAATCTTAACAACATTGCGAAGGTTGTATACGAATACCTTACCATCGCCAAACTGACCGGTATGAAGAACCTCTTCGGCAGTTTCGATCACCTTGCTTACAGGTACTGTACTTACGACGATTTCCACTTTTACTTTCGGAAGCAGATTCATCTCAAGCTCGGCACCACGATAGAAGCGGGTAGCACCTTTTTGTACGCCGCAACCAAGTACATTAGTAATAGTAACACCTGTTACACCAATCTGGTTCATGGCCTGAATCAGGTCATCCAGCTTGTTCTGACGGGTTACGATAACAACCTTTGTAATTGGAGAGCCTGCCGCATCAACAGCTGCGGTGTCAAATCTGGAAGCATCAATAGATGGAACACTTAAAGAAGCTGCAGGAGCAGGAGTAGTGATCTGTTTTCCGCCTGCACCGTCACCAGACATAAAGTCTGCGTAGGAGCTTACCAGGTTATGCTCATGGATATCAAGTCCATCGATTTCTTCTTCTCTTGAAACACGAAGTCCAACCGTATGTTTGATGATCTGGAACACAATCGTCATAACAATAACTACATAAGCGATAACGGAGAATACACCGAGACACTGGACACCAAGGAGATGAAAACCACCACCCATGAATAATCCTGTTCCGTCTGTACCAGCACCATCTGAGAAAAGACCAACACAGATTGTACCGAAAGCACCACAGCAGCCATGTACTGCAATTGCTCCTACCGGATCATCAATCTTCACAATTTTGTCAAAGAATTCTACGGCAAGAACTACAAGGAAACCGGAAAGGATACCGATAATAGCAGCAGATAATGGAGATACTGTATCACATCCGGCGGTAATTGCCACCAGACCTGCCAGAGAACCATTCAGTGTCATGGAAACATCAGGTTTTTTGTAGCGGAACCAGGTAAATATCATGACGGTAACGGTTGCAACAGCAGCACAAAGATTTGTTGTCACAAAGATTTTCGCAGCAGATGCGATGGCATCTCCTTCCATAGATACAGTGGAAGCACCGTTGAATCCAAACCAGCAGAACCAGAGGATGAATACTCCAAGAGCTGCCAGAGTCAGAGAATGTCCGGGGATTGCCTTTGGCTTTCCGTCTTTTCCGAACTTTCCGATACGGGGGCCTAAGATTGCAGCTCCTACACAGGCTGCAACACCGCCGACCATATGTACAGCAGTAGATCCGGCAAAATCATGGAAGCCAAGAGCTGCCAGCCAGCCGCCGCCCCAGATCCAGTGTCCTGATACCGGATATACTACCAGGCTGATAACCAGGCTGTAGATACAGTAGGATGAGAATTTTGTACGCTCTGCCATAGAACCTGATACGATAGTAGCAGAGGTTGCACAGAATACTGTCTGGAAAATCAGGAATGCCAGGAAGGGAACACCATCCGGAAGCATACCATTTCCATAATTTGCCTCAGAAGCAATGCCTCCGATTTGACCGAAAACTCCATTTCCGGCACCAAACATGATACCAAATCCTATTAACCAGAAAGCCGGGGTACCGATGCAGAAGTCCATCAGGTTTTTCATAATGATATTACCGGCATTCTTCGCTCTGGTTAATCCAGTTTCCACCATAGCGAATCCAGCCTGCATAAAGAAAACCAGGGCGGCTCCTAACAGGACCCATATTGTGTTGACAGCACTAAATTCCATAATAATTTCCTCCTCTTATATTATTTTTGGATGTGTATTGTTACACAATGCTGTAAAAAAGAAAAAGCGCCTTGAGATTTCTCTCAAAGCGCCTTTGCTTATAATGTGCATTATACTGTATTTTTTCACTTTGTCAACAAAAATCATAAAAAAAATATAAAATTACTAATTTTTTTAAAAATAAAAAAAATGTCGAAAACTATATTAAATAAGATATTGTTGCATAAAATTAAAAAAAATAAAAAATAGTTTGTATTTTTTGTCGATTTGGGTATATAATTGACTCCGTGTTTTAATAGATGAATGATAATACAGGAGGAAAACTATGGCAGTCAAATACGTGTTCGTAACAGGCGGAGTGGTCTCAGGACTTGGCAAAGGAATCACAGCAGCTTCCCTCGGAAGATTGTTAAAAGCGAGAGGATATAAGGTAACCATGCAGAAATTCGACCCTTATATCAATATTGATCCGGGTACGATGAATCCAATCCAGCATGGAGAAGTTTTTGTTACCGATGATGGTACGGAGACAGATCTGGATCTTGGACATTATGAGCGTTTTATCGATGAGAGCCTGGATAAGAATTCGAACGTAACTACTGGTAAAATCTACTGGAGTGTCTTGCAGAAGGAGCGCCACGGAGATTTTGGCGGTGGAACTGTTCAGGTTATCCCTCATATTACCAATGAGATAAAAAGCCGCTTTTACCGGGGAAAGGATGTGAACGAGGAGAGAATTGCCATCATAGAAGTGGGCGGTACCGTAGGAGATATCGAAAGTCAGCCATTTCTCGAGGCAATCCGTCAGTTCCAGCATGATGTAGGACGGGAGAATGCCGTGTTAGTTCATGTGACATTGATTCCCTATCTGAAAGCTTCCGGAGAGATGAAGACAAAACCAACCCAGGCCAGCGTAAAAGAGCT
Organism: Lachnospiraceae bacterium; assembly: GCA_028692395.1. Lineage (GTDB taxonomy): Bacteria > Bacillota > Clostridia > Lachnospirales > Lachnospiraceae > Novisyntrophococcus. The sequence goes on along the minus strand of JAQUXP010000029.1, from coordinate 44,192 downwards.
GCAGGGAATGGGAATTCAGCCGGATGTGATTGTATGCCGTTCGGAGCTGCCGCTTTCTCAGGAATTAAAGGATAAGATTGCCTTATTCTGTAATGTTCCCTGCAGTCATGTATTACAGAATCTGGATGTGGAATATCTTTATGAGGCACCTCTTGCCATGGAAAAAGAGAATCTGGCACAGGTTGTCTGTGAGAGCCTTAAGCTGAGCTGCCCTGATCCTGATCTGTCAGACTGGACTTCTATGGTGGATGCACTTCGCAATCCGGACAAGGAGGTGACGATTGCTCTGGTAGGAAAGTACATCCAGCTGCATGATGCCTATCTGTCCGTGGCGGAGGCATTAAAGCATGGAGGAATCGCCAGCCATGCCAATGTGCATATCGATTGGGTAGATTCAGAACAGGTAACAGAGGAGAATGCAGAGCGTATGTTAGGAGGTGCAGATGGCATCCTTGTGCCGGGAGGCTTTGGTGACAGAGGTATCGATGGAAAAATCTATGCCATCGAGTATGCAAGAACCCACCAGGTACCATTCCTTGGAATCTGTCTTGGTATGCAGCTTGCCATCGTTGAATTTGCCCGCAATGTGGTTGGATATCATGATGCGCACAGCATTGAACTGAATCCGAATACCATGCATCCGGTCATCGCACTGATGCCGGAGCAGGATGGAATTGAAGACATCGGCGGAACCTTAAGACTGGGTTCTTATCCCTGTGTACTGACCGAGGGTTCCAGAGCCTATGAGCTATATGGGGAAAAAGAGATTCACGAACGCCACAGACACCGCTATGAGGTAAATAATGATTACCGCAGGGCAATGCAGGAAAAGGGGATGACTCTTTCCGGTATTTCTCCGGACGGAAGAATCGTGGAGATGATAGAGTTGAAGGAACATCCGTTTTTTATCGGAACCCAGGCTCATCCGGAGCTGAAAAGCCGTCCAAATCGTCCGCATCCTTTATTCCGGGGACTGATTGAGGCAGCAGTGGATTATAAGAAAGCAAAATAAAAAGAAATATAAATGGGGTAAATGATTATTTAATTAAAATATAGATAGATATATTTAATTAAATTAAATTTACCCCTTTACAAATGATTTTTTTTGTTGTATATTATTTTCAGCTTAATGCAACCTGAAAATAATTATATATAGAGAAAGAGGGAAGTTCATATGACTCAGGAATTTACATGTACCCGAGATCAGCGGCTGCCGGGATTGTATCGCAGTGAATTCGAACATGATAACTGTGGTATCGGAGCAGTGGTGAATATCAAAGGTGAGAAAACACACGAAACTGTTGAAAACGCATTGAAAATTGTAGAAAATCTGGAACACAGAGCCGGCAAGGACGCCGAGGGTAAGACAGGTGATGGAGTTGGAATCCTACTGCAGATATCGCATAGATTCTTTTCCACTGCCTGTCAGACCCTCGGTATTTCTTTGGGAAAAGAAAGAGAATACGGTATTGGTATGTTCTTCTTTCCACAGGATGAGCTGAAACGTAATCAGGCTAAAAAGATGTTTGAGATCATCGTGGAAAAAGAAGGTCTTGAGATGCTGGGATGGCGTGTAGTTCCCACAGCACCGGAGGTGCTGGGACATAAAGCCAGAGAATGTATGCCATATATCATGCAGGCATTTATCAAAAAGCCAAAGGACGTGGCAGAAGGTCTTGCTTTCGACCGCAGGCTGTATGTTGTTCGCCGTATCTTTGAACAGAGCAATGATAACACCTATGTGGTGTCACTTTCCAGCAGAACGATCGTATACAAGGGTATGTTTCTGGTAGGACAGCTTCGCACCTTTTTCCATGATCTGCAGAACCCTGCGTATGTTTCTGCAATTGCGATTGTACATTCCAGATTCTCTACCAACACGAATCCGAGCTGGCAAAGAGCTCATCCCAATCGCTTTATCGTACATAACGGTGAGATCAATACCATCCGTGGTAATGCGGACAAGATGCTTGCCAGAGAAGAGACCATGGATTCTGACAGCTTAAGAGATGATATGGATAAGGTCCTTCCGGTGATCAATGCAGAAGGCTCTGACTCTGCAATGCTTGACAATACGCTGGAATTCCTGGTGATGAGCGGTATGGATCTTCCACTGGCAGTTATGATTGCCATTCCGGAGCCCTGGGATAACAATGATACCATTTCCATGGAAAAGAGAGATTTTTATCAGTATTATGCAACCATGATGGAGCCCTGGGACGGACCGGCTTCTATCGTATTCTCAGATGGTGACAAGGTTGGTGCAGTTCTGGATCGTAATGGTCTGCGTCCATCCAGATATTATATTACAGATGACGGAAATCTGATTCTTGCTTCCGAGGTTGGTGTTCTGGATATTCCAACAGAGAAGATTGTCGTAAAAGAACGTCTGCATCCCGGAAAGATGCTGCTGGTAGATACTGTGGAGGGACGTGTCATCAATGATGATGAGCTCAAGGAGCAGTATGCTGCAAAACAGCCTTACGGGGAATGGCTTGACAGCAATCTTGTTCAGCTGAAGGATATTAAGATTCCAAACCTGCGGGTAGAAGAGTACGAGCCGGAGGAGCGGAAAAAGCTTCTGAAGGCATTCGGATATTCCTTCGAAGAATACCGAACATCTATTCGGAATATGGCACTCAATGGTTCCGAGGGAATCGGAGCGATGGGCGTGGATACTCCCCTGCCGGTTTTATCGAAAGAGCATCAGCCTTTATTTAACTACTTTAAGCAGCTGTTTGCCCAGGTAACCAATCCGCCCATTGATTCCATCCGTGAGGAGATTGTAACCTCCACCACAATTTATCTTGGAAAGGACGGAAATCTTCTGGAGGAATGTCCTGAAAACTGTAAGATGCTAAAGATCAACCATCCGATTCTCACCAACACGGATATGCTGAAGATCAAGAACATGAAGGTAGATGGCTTCAAGGTAGCAGAGGTTCCGATTATCTATTACAACAGTACACCTCTGGAACGTGCGATTGATCATCTTTTTGTGGAGGTCGATAAGGCTTACCGCCAGGGAGCCAGCATTCTGATCCTCAGTGACCGAGGCGTGGACGAAAATCATGTGGCAATTCCTTCTCTGCTGGCTGTATCAGCAGTGCATCAGCATCTGGTACGCACAAAGAAAAGAACTGCTCTTGGTATTATACTGGAATCCGGAGAACCTCGTGAAGTACATCATTTTGCTACACTGCTTGGTTATGGAGCCAGTGCAATCAATCCGTATCTTGCGCTGGACACCATCCATGATCTGATTACGAACAAGATGATTGACAAGGATTATTATGCAGCAGTGGACGATTATAATACAGCAGTACTTACCGGAATTGTGAAGATTGCCTCCAAGATGGGTATCTCCACCATTCAGTCCTATCAGGGATCTCAGATCTTTGAGGCTATCGGAATCTCAAAAGAGGTGATCGATAAATACTTTACCAACACGGTAAGCCGTGTGGGGGGTATTACACTGGAAGACATCGCCAGGGATGTAGATGAGCGCCATACAAGGGCTTTCGATCCGCTGGGTCTGGCAACAGATCTCACCCTGGACAGCATCGGAAGACATAAGAGCAGAAGTCAGGGAGAAGAGCACCGCTATAATCCTGAGACGATTCATCTGCTGCAGCAATCTACCTGGACGGGAAGCTATCCGATGTTTCAGGAATATACAAAGCTTGTGAATCGGGAAGAATCCGGGTATCTTCGAAGCCTTATGGATTTCAGATATGCGAAGCAGCCGATTCCGCTGGAAGAAGTGGAAAGCGTCGATTCCATCGTACAGAGATTTAAAACAGGTGCCATGTCCTATGGCTCCATCTCGCAGGAAGCGCACGAAACACTGGCGATCGCTATGAATATGCTTCATGGAAAATCCAATACAGGAGAGGGCGGGGAAAGCCCTGACCGACTGGCAGATCCCAGACGCTGTTCTGCAATCAAGCAGGTGGCTTCCGGACGTTTTGGTGTAACCAGTAAATATCTGGTGCACTCCAAAGAGATTCAGATCAAGATGGCACAGGGTGCAAAACCAGGAGAGGGCGGACATCTTCCGGCCGGTAAGGTATATCCATGGATTGCAAAGACCAGACATTCCACGCCGGGAGTTTCTCTGATCTCTCCACCGCCTCATCACGATATTTATTCCATCGAGGACCTGGCACAGCTGATCTATGATTTGAAAAATGCTAACAAATATGCAAGAATTTCCGTGAAGCTGGTATCAGAAGCAGGAGTTGGAACTGTGGCAGCAGGTGTTGCAAAAGCCGGTGCTCAGGTAATTCTGATCTCAGGTTATGATGGCGGTACCGGTGCTGCACCGAGAAGCTCTATCCACAATGCAGGACTTCCCTGGGAGCTTGGACTGGCAGAAACACACCAGACGCTGATCCAAAATGGACTTAGAAAACGTGTGGTGATTGAAACTGACGGAAAACTGATGAGTGGACGTGATGTGGCCATCGCAGCACTTCTGGGTGCGGAAGAATTCGGATTTGCCACAGCACCTCTGGTAACGATGGGCTGTGTTATGATGAGAGTCTGCAACCTGGATACCTGTCCGGTAGGTGTGGCAACGCAGAATCCGGTTTTACGAAAACGCTTCAAGGGAAAACCGGAATATGTGGTAAACTTTATGCGCTTTATCGCTCAGGAGCTTCGGGAATACATGGCAAAGCTGGGATTTCGTACCATTGATGAGATGGTGGGACGCTCTGACTGTCTGATCCGGAATCCGGAAATCACAGATGAGAAGGCAAGCCGTGTGGATCTGTCACAGATTCTCAACAATCCGTATGCTTTGGATGAAAAAGTTACCTTTGATCCGGCTCAGGTTTATAATTTTGAACTGGAAAAAACCATGGATGAAAAGATCCTTCTGAAGGAACTTATGCCATTCATCGAGAAAAAAGAGCCAAAGTCCATCACCGTCAAGGTGAAAAACACAGACCGTACATTCGGTACCATGCTGGGTTCTGAGCTTACCAGAAGATTCGATGACAGTCTGCAGCCGGATACTTACGTGATTGCATGTAATGGAGCTGGCGGGCAGAGCTTTGGAGCATTTATCCCCAGGGGTCTGACCCTTCATCTTACCGGAGATTCCAACGATTACTTTGGAAAAGGACTTTCCGGCGGAAAACTGATTGTTCAGCCTCCGAAGAATATCAAATTTAACCCGGAGGAAAATATCATCATCGGAAATGTTGCACTTTATGGCGGAACCAGCGGTGAAGCTTATATCTGCGGTGTTGCAGGAGAGCGTTTCTGTGTGCGTAATTCCGGTGTCAATGCGGTAGTGGAAGGCGTGGGAGATCACGGCTGTGAATATATGACCGGAGGAAGAGTTGTGGTACTTGGCTCAACCGGAAAGAACTTTGCAGCAGGTATGAGCGGTGGTATCGCTTATGTGCTGGATGAGAAGAATGATCTCTACCGTAATCTGAATAAGAAGATGATTGAGATTGACAAGGTAGATAACAAATACGATGAGCAGGAATTAAAGGACATGATTCAGAAGCATGTAGAAGCTACCGGCTCTGCCAAGGGAAAGAAAATCCTTGCTGATTTTAAGTCTTATCTGCCAAAATTCAAAAAGATTATACCGAATGACTATAAACGCATGATGATGCTTTCTGCTCAGCTGGAAGAAAAAGGTCTCAGCAGCGAACAGGCACAGATTGAAGCATTTTACGAAAGCATGCGCAGATAGAGATAGGAGATAGAGAGAAAATGGGAAAACCAACAGGATTTTTAGACTATGAGCGAAAGACCAGCGAGTGCACGGCACCGCTGGAGCGCATTAAGAATTTTCATGAATTTCATACCCCTCTTTCCCTGAAAAAGCAGCAGCTCCAGGGTGCACGCTGTATGGCATGCGGGGTGCCTTTCTGCCAGAATGGCAAGATAATCGCAGGTATGGCAAGCGGATGTCCTCTGAACAATCTCTGCCCGGAGTGGAATGATCTGGTATATATCGGTAACTGGGAACAGGCTTACCAAAGGCTGGCAAAAACCAACTGCTTTCCGGAATTTACTTCCAGAGTATGTCCTGCGCTGTGTGAGGCAGCCTGCACCTGCAATCTGAACGGAGAGCCGGTTTCCACGAAGGAAAATGAGCGGTCCATCATAGAAAATGCATGGAACACGGGACTGATTACCCCACAGCCTCCCAAGGCACGCACAGGAAAAACCGTTGCGATTGTAGGCTCCGGTCCTTCCGGACTGGCTGCTGCAGCTCAGCTGAATAAAAGAGGACATAAGGTAACCGTCTTTGAGCGCCGGGATCGAATCGGAGGATTGCTGCGCTATGGAATCCCGAACATGAAGCTGGAAAAAAGTGTGATAGACCGCCGGGTAGCACTGATGAAAGCAGAGGGAATTGAGTTCGTGACGAACACGGATGTAGGCATGGACAAGAAAGCAGAAGAACTGCTGAAATCCTATGACCGGGTATTGCTATGCTGCGGTGCCTCCAATCCCCGTGATATCAAAGCTCCTGGAAGAGAACTAAAAGGGATTCACTTTGCGGTAGAGTATCTGACCTCTGTCACAAAAAGCCTTCTGGATTCCAAGCTGGAGGACAAAACCTATATCAGCCCCAGTGGAAAACACGTGGTTGTAATCGGAGGCGGTGACACGGGTAATGACTGTGTAGGTACCTCCATCCGTCTGGGTGCCAAGAGTGTGACCCAGCTGGAGATGATGCCTATGCCTCCCAAAGAAAGAGCTGCCTCCAATCCCTGGCCTCAGTGGCCGAAGATACTGAAGACAGATTATGGTCAGGAAGAAGCGATCGCCGTATTTGGTCATGATCCCAGAATCTATCAGACAACTGTCACGGAATTCATAGGGAACAAAAGAGGCGAAGTAAAGCAGATGAAGCTTGTAAAGCTTGCTCCCAAAAAGGATGAAGCCACCGGAAGGATGAATATGGTGCCGATTGAGGGCAGTGAAGAAATCATTCCGGCAGATCTTGTATTGATCGCAGCAGGATTCTTAGGAAGTCAGAAGTACGTTACCGATGCATTTCAGGTGGCACTGAATCCCCGGACGAATGTTCTGACAGAAGCAGACAAGTATCAGACCAGTGTGCCTCAGATCTTTACAGCAGGAGATATGCACCGGGGTCAGTCCCTGGTTGTGTGGGCAATCCGGGAAGGAAGAGATGCGGCAAAGGCAGTGGATGAGTCTTTGATGGGATATACAAATCTTTGATAAATGATTTGACATTTCTTTCCCTGATTGTTATAATCTTTGCATAAGCAAAGGGGCTTTCATTTGGGGGATAGTTTACCCTCCGAAGGAAAGTCCTTTTTTATATAAAGGAGATTAGTAGGCATGGCAAAATATACCAAGGAAATGATTTTACAGATGGCGGAGGAAGAAGATGTGGAGTTTATCCGTCTTCAATTTACCGACATGTTTGGAACCTTAAGAAATATGGCAATCACTTCCAGTCAGCTGGAAAAGGCCCTGAATAATGAATGCCTCTTTGACGGGTCTGCTATCGAGGGCTTTGCAAGGACAGAAGAGATGGAGATGTTTTTATATCCGGATCTGGATTCCTTCGTGATCCTGCCTTGGCGTCCCCAGCAGGGAAAAGTTGCAAGACTGCTCTGTGATGTACACAATCCGGATGGAACCCCTTCGGAGGAATGTTCCCGCATCATTCTAAAGCGTGTGCTGAAGGAAGCAAAAGACATGGGATATTCCTTTATTGCAGGACCGGAATGTGAATTCTTCCTGTTTCACACCGATGATGATGGAATGCCAACTACCATGACACATGACCGTGCAGGCTACTTTGATCTGGGTCCTAAGGATCTTGGAGAGAATGCCCGCCGTGATATGGTGCTTACCCTGGAGGATATGGGGTTTGAAGTGGAATCTTCTTATCACGAGATTGCTCCTGGACAGCATGAGATTGATTTTCATCAGTGTCAGGGAATGGAAGCGGCAGATAGTCTGATGACATTTAAGTTTGCAGTGCGTACCATCGCCAAGCGTCATGGGCTCCATGCAACCTTTATGCCAAAGCCTACGACCGGTGTTCATGGTTCCGGCCTTCATCTAAACTGCAAGCTTACCGATATGCTGGGAAAAAATCTTTTCTTTGATGAGACGGACGAGAATGGATTGTCTCAGACTGCATACTACTTTGTGGGAGGAATCTTAAAGCATATCAAGGGAATGACCTTAATCAATAATCCTCTGGTAAACTCCTATAAGAGACTGGTTCCAGGATATGAAGCACCGATTCACGTAGCATGGTCTACAAAAAACAAAAGCCCTCTGATTCGGATTCCGGTGATGCGGGGCAATCGGACCAGGATTGAACTTCGTTCCCCGGATCCTTCAGCCAATCCTTATCTTGTGATGGCATGTACTCTTGCAGCGGGGCTGGATGGCATAAAAAATCAGATACTGCCGCCGAAGGCTGTGGAGGATAACATTGACGCCATGTCAGTGGAAGAACAGAAAAGGCGGCAGATTGACCGTCTCCCCTCCACTTTGGACGAAGCGATTAATGAGTTTGAGAAAGATGAATTCCTGCAGCAGGTACTTGGAAAAACATTTTCTGATCGATATCTGCAGGCAAAAAGAGCTGAATGGGAAGAATATATTCCTCAGGTGTCAAACTGGGAGGTAGAAAAGTATTTACACCGGATATAAGTAAGGGGCGTAAGATATGAGCAGCTTGGTAATAGCATTTCCGAAATTAGAAGACGCAAGACGTATTCGGGATATCCTTAACAGACATGACATAAAGTCGGATGCTGTCTGCACAACTGCTTCTCAGGCACTGGCAGAGATGAATGAACTGGATGGGGGAATTATCATCTGTGGTTATCGTCTGCCGGATATGTTCTATGCAGATCTGCGGGAATGTATGCCAGACAGTTTTGAGATGTTGCTTCTTGCCTCCAGCCGGATTCTTGGAAGCTGCGAGGACAGCGGCGTAATCTCTGTCTCCATGCCGCTGTCTGTGTTTGAACTGGTAAACACAATTCAGATGATGCAGCACCAGGTGCGAATACGAAAGAAGAAAAAACTGGTTCATAAGCGTAATAAAGAAGAGCAGGAGGTCCTCGACCATGCAAAAACACTTCTGATGGAACGAAATCGTATGACAGAATCGGAAGCACACCGGTACATACAGAAGTGCAGCATGGACAGTGGTACGAATCTGGTAGAAACTGCTCAGATGATTCTGACTCTTATGAACTGCTGATACAAAAAAGGAGAATAAAATGTTCAAAATAAATGAAGACTATTTGAAATTACCGGGAAGTTATCTCTTTTCTACTATAGCAAAAAAAGTATCTGCATTTCAGGCGGAAAATCCGGATAAAAAGATTATTCGTCTTGGAATCGGTGATGTGACACAGCCCATCGCACCAAGTATTATCCGGGCACTGCACAGTGCAGTAGATGAGATGGGAGAGGCTGAGACCTTCCATGGCTATGCACCGGATCTTGGCTATGCATTTTTAAGAGATGCGATCGCTGAGAATGATTATCATGCCAGAGGCTGTGATGTTCAGGCCGATGAGATCTTTGTCTCTGACGGAGCAAAGTGTGACTGTAGTAATATCCAGGAGATTTTCAGCAGTGACTGTAAAATCGCAGTATGTGATCCGGTATATCCGGTTTATGTGGATTCTAATATTATGGCAGGAAGAGGCGGTACCTACAGCACACTGACGGAGACATTTTCCGATGTGATCTATATGCCCGCCACGGAGACGAATGGATTTTGTCCGGAAATACCGGATGAAACACCGGATATCATCTATCTGTGTTCTCCGAACAACCCAACAGGAGCTGCCATGACGAAGGGGCAGTTACAGGTATGGGTAGATTATGCGAATAAAGTGGGTGCAGTGATCATCTATGATGCTGCCTATGAAGCATATATTTCAGAGGAAAATGTTCCTCATTCCATCTATGAATGCGAAGGGGCAAGAACCTGTGCCATCGAGCTTCACAGCTTTTCCAAAAATGCGGGATTTACCGGACTTCGCCTTGGATATACGGTGATTCCGAAGGATCTAAAGGATGGTGATGTGATGCTGCACAGCCTGTGGGCTCGCCGCCATGGAACCAAGTATAACGGAGCACCTTATATTATCCAGAGAGCCGGGGAAGCGGTATATTCACCAGAGGGAAAAGCGGAACTGAAGGAGCAGATTGCTTATTACATGAAGAATGCAAGGGTTATCTATGATGGATTAAAGGCTGCTGGATATCAGGTATCCGGAGGGGTGAATTCTCCTTATATCTGGATGAAAACACCGAAGGGAATGACCTCCTGGGAGTTCTTTGATCAGCTTCTGAAGAATGTACAGGTTGTGGGGACTCCAGGCTCGGGCTTTGGTCCCAGCGGGGAAGGGTACTTCCGTCTGACGGCTTTTGGTACCTATGAAAATACGGTTGCAGCAGTGGAACGCTTTAAAAGTCTGTAAAACGATGTCTGGATTTAATAAAATTAGGTTTAAATGAAATATATTTAATTTAATAAAAAATAATTCCATTATATTAAAAAAAGTGCTTTACAAATGAAACATCTATGATGTATACTGAAGAACATAAAAAAGCCAATGGCTGAGAAGGAAACTCTGTACGGGGATCTTGACAGGAAGCGGGTGTCAGCGACTGAGAGCATCTGCAGGAGAAAAGCGTACGACAGGGAACATTCCGGAGCCGGTCTGTCGAAAGAAAAGTAGGCAGACACGTTACTGTGCGTTAAGCAGATATGAGAGGTGTCTTATGACACAATGCGGGTGGTACCGCGGTGAAGAATATCTGATCCGTCCCAGAATATCCTATATGGATGTTCTGAGACGGTTTTTTATTATATAGGAAATTCCTTTGGAATTTCCTATATAATAAAAACCCTCCGGGGGGATGCACACGCTGCGATAAGGTATATAGCCGCAAAGCGGCATCGCGGCGGCGCCAAAGTGTGCAAGCCCCTCATGAGTGAGGGGATGGGGAGTTGAGGTGGGCTTGCCCACTTTGTTATGCAAAAAAACTTCCTGAAATCGTGTTGAAAAAAGGAAAGAAAAGAGGAGATTAAGATGGAATTCGTAAGTGGAGTAAAGGAAAAAGAAGATCTCACAATTTCACAGCTTTTGGAGGAAAGTCGGATCGGAACAGAGGTAAAGGTACGGGGAGCAATTCACTCCATCAGAGATATGGGTGATATTGCATTTGTAGTGCTTCGCACCAGAGAAGGACTGCTGCAGACGATCTGTGAAGAAGGAAAATGTCAGAAAAGCATCAAGGAGCTTAAGGATGCAGATACGGTGGAAGTATGCGGCACCCTTCTAAGAGAGGATCGTGCGCCGAATCAGATTGAGCTTCGCCTGATGGATGTACAGATTCTTTCAGAGCCTGCCGAACCCATGCCCCTTAACATATCCAAGTGGAAGATGAATGCTTCACTGGAAGCAAAATTAAATATGCGTCCGATTGCCCTTCGCAATGTAAAGGAGCGGGCGAAATTCCGGATTCAGGAGGGAATTGTGAGAGCTTTTCGAGATTTTCTGTATACGAAGGGCTTTACCGAGATTCACACTCCAAAGCTTGGTGCAAAAAGTGCAGAGGGCGGAGCAAACCTGTTCCGTCTGGAATACTTTCACAGACCTGCAATTTTACAGCAAAGTCCACAGTTTTATAAGCAGATGATGGTGGGAGTGTTTGACCGGGTATTTGAGACGGGACCGGTATTTCGTGCAGAGAAGCATAATACGAAGCGTCATCTGAACGAGTACACCTCTCTGGACTTTGAGATGGGTTACATCGATGATTTCTCTGAGATTATGGATATGGAAACCGGATTCCTGCAGTATATGGTGCAGCTTTTGCAGAAGGATTACAGCCATGAACTGGAGCTTTTGCAGGTTAAGCTTCCGAAAGTAGATCGGATTCCAAGAGTTCCATTTATGGAAGCAAAGGAACTGGTATCACAAAAGTATAACCGTCAGATTCGTAATCCCTTCGATCTGGAACCGGAGGAGGAGCATCTGATTGGACAATATTTTAAGGAAGAGTATGATGCAGACTTTGTGTTTGTAACACATTATCCATCCAAGAAACGTCCATTTTATGCTATGGATGATCCGGCAGATATCAGATACACCCTGAGCTTTGATCTTTTATTTCATGGGATGGAGATTACCACAGGAGGTCAGCGTATCCATGATTATCATGCTCTGATGGAGAAAATTGCAGCCAGAGGAATGGAAGCCGAAGGCATGGATCAGTATCTGGATACCTTCAAACATGGTATGCCCCCTCACGGTGGGCTTGGCATCGGTCTGGAAAGACTGACTATGAAGCTGGTAGGAGAAGACAATGTGCGGGAAACAACACTGTTTCCAAGAGATATGGGACGTCTGGAACCATAAATAAAAAAGACAGGAGAAACGATCATGGCTGAGATTATTACCGATGAAACAATTGACTATGTAAGCATTCTTGCAAAGCTGAAGCTGACAGAAGCAGAAAAAGAGGATGCCAAAGCAGATATGCAGAAAATGCTGAATTATATTGATAAGCTGGATGAGCTTGACACCAGTGGTGTGGAACCCATGTCCCACGTATTTTCCTTTGATAATGTATTCCGGGAGGACGTAGTGACCAATCAGGATGACCGGGATGCAATGCTTGCCAATGCGCCTCTGGCAAAGGACGGACAATACAAGGTACCAAAGACAGTAGAATAGAGGAGGAACAAATGATGGATCTTATGAAACTGACAGCGGTTCAGCTTTCTGATAAAATCAAGGCGGGAGAGATAACGGTCTCTCAGGCAGTAGATGCCGCACTGGATGCCATGGAGAAAAAAGATGGTACCATCCATGCCTTTGTATATACGAACCGTGAGCATGCTCAGAAAAAAGCAGCAGAAATACAGGAAAAAATTGACGCAGGTCAGCTTACCGGTCCCCTGGCAGGGGTGCCGGTGGCAGTGAAGGATAATATCTGCACAAAGGGTATGCCTACAACCTGTGCCTCCAGGATAATGGAGAATTTTGTACCGATGTATCAGTCGGAGGCAGCAGCAAATCTTGAGAAAGCAGGCATGGTAATCATCGGAAAGACCAATATGGATGAATTTGCCATGGGAAGTACCACGGAAACATCCTGTTATGGGGCAACAAAGAATCCATGGAATGTGGAGCATGTTCCCGGCGGCTCTTCCGGCGGCTCCTGTGCAGCTGTTGCTGCCGGGGAAGTTCTTCTGGCACTGGGCAGTGATACCGGAGGATCCATCCGTCAGCCCAGCTCCTACTGTGGCGTCACTGGAATCAAGCCAACCTACGGAACCGTATCCAGATATGGACTGATTGCCTATGGTTCTTCCCTTGATCAGATCGGCCCTGTGGCTGGAAATGTTACTGACTGTGCCGCTTTGCTTCAGGAAATTGCTTCCTATGATAAAAAAGATTCCACTTCTGTAAAACTGGATGACTATGATTTTATGTCAGCACTTAAACATGACGTGAAGGGCATGAAAATCGGTATTCCAAGAGATTATTTTGGAGAGGGGCTGGACCCGGAGGTACTGGGGCCGATTCAAAAGGCTGCCGCTGTATTAAAAGAGCAGGGAGCAATTGTGGAGCACTTTGATCTTGGTATGGTGGAATATGCAATTCCGGCTTATTATGTGATCGCTTCTGCAGAAGCCAGCTCCAACCTGGAGCGCTTTGACGGTGTAAAGTATGGTTACAGAGCAGCAGATTACGAGGGTCTTCACGATATGTACAAGAAGAGCCGTACCGAGGGCTTTGGAAGAGAAGTAAAACGCCGTATTATGCTGGGCAGTTTTGTACTGAGCTCCGGTTATTATGACGCTTATTATCTGAAAGCACTGCGCACTAAGGCATTGATTAAGAAAGCCTTTGATGCTGCATTTGCAAAATATGATATCATTCTGGCTCCGGCAGCTCCCACCACGGCGCCAAGGCTCGGTGAGTCCTTAAGCGATCCGCTGAAGATGTATCTGGGAGACATTTACACGGTATCTGCTAACCTGGCAGGTATTCCGGGAATCTCCATCCCCTGCGGACTGGATTCCAAAGGAATGCCTGTGGGAATGCAGATGCTGGGTGACTGTTTTAAAGAAAAGACAATCCTGCAGGCGGCTTATACTTTTGAATGCTGCCGGGGTGATATCTTTGGAAAGGAGGCACACTAAAGATGGCAAAACAATATGAAACAGTCATAGGACTTGAGGTCCATGTAGAGCTGGCAACAAAGACGAAGATTTTCTGCGGCTGCACCACCGCATTTGGAGGGGCACCGAATACCCATACCTGTCCGGTATGTACCGGTATGCCAGGTTCCCTTCCGGTGCTTAACAGGCAGGTAGTGGAGTATGCTATGGCGGTGGGTCTGGCTGCGAATTGCCAGATTAACCAATACTGCAAATTCGACCGTAAAAACTACTTTTATCCGGACAATCCGCAGAACTATCAGATTTCCCAGCTGTATCTTCCTATTTGTCACGATGGATATATCGAGATTGAGACAGGAAGTGGAAAAAAACAGGTGCGGATTCACGAGATTCATATGGAGGAGGATGCCGGAAAGCTTATTCACGATGAATGGGAGGACTGTTCTCTGGTAGATTATAACCGAAGCGGAGTTCCCCTGATTGAGATCGTATCAGAGCCTGACATGAGAAGTGCCGAGGAGGTAACTGCTTATCTGGATAAGCTGCGTCTTCTGATTCAGTATATCGGTGCATCCGACTGTAAATTACAGGAGGGTTCCATGCGTGCCGATGTCAATCTGTCTGTCCGTGAAGTGGGAGCAGAGGAATTCGGAACGAGAACAGAGATGAAAAACCTCAACTCCTTCAAAGCAATCGGAAGAGCAATCGAGGGAGAACGTGCCCGGCAGATTGAGCTTTTGGAAGAAGGAAAAGCTGTCATACAGGAGACGAGACGCTGGGATGATAACAAGGAATATTCCTATGCCATGCGTTCCAAGGAGGATGCTAAGGATTACCGCTATTTTCCAGACCCGGATCTTTTGCCTGTCAACATCAGTGATGCCTGGATGAATCGGGTGAAGGATGCTCTTCCGGAGCTTCAGCCACAGCGTCAGGAGCGCTATGAGAGAGAATATGGGCTTCCGGCATATGATGCTCAGATTATTACAGCATCCAAGAAAATGGCTGATATTTTCGAAGAAACGGTTGCGCTGGTGTCCAATCCCAAAAAGGTATCCAACTGGCTGATGGTAGAGACCATGCGTCTTCTGAAGGAAAAGAATCAGGAGCCGGAGGATCTGAGGTTTGATCCTGAGAATCTTGCAAAGCTGATCCGTCTTACAGAGGATGGTTCTGTGAACAGCTCCGTAGCCAAAGAAGTATTTGAAAAAATATTTACCGATGATATTGACCCGGAAGTTTACGTGACGGAGCATGGACTGAAGACGGTCAATGACGATGGGGCACTGGAAGAGGTTGTATGCAAAGTCTTAGAAGAGAATTCAAAAGTCGTGGAAGAATATCGCTCGGGAAAAGAGAAGGTTCTGGGCTTTTTGGTGGGACAGGTAATGAAAGCTATGAAAGGAAAGGCAAATCCGGCCAAAGCAGGTGAGCTTTTAAAAAAGAAATTATAAAGCAGTAGTTTGGGCTGTCGCACTTCGGTGGTCGGAGGTTCCCTCTGAGTCCTGAACACGGTTTCGAAGTCCAAGAGTATACACAAAACAACCGATTTTGCTAAAATCATAAGCAATCAGCATAAACTCGCTGTGCTCAGACAGTATGCTGATTTCTTATAACGCAAAATCGGTTGTTTTGGTATACTTAGGACTTCTGCAAATGTGTTCAGGTCTCAGAGGGAACCTCCGACCACCGAAGTGCGACAGACCCTTTATTGAAGATAAGGTTGACACAGGTGTAAATTTGTGTTAAAAATAATATCAGTAAAAAGGGAGTAGTTGCATGCACAGCATGTCCTGAATTTCGACAACCCGTCTTTGAAAGACCGGAATCAGGCTAAAAACAAGACTTTTTGTGTACACTTACAGTATACAAAAGGTCTTTTTCTTTTTGCGGATTTATTACTGGGATATGTAAATGCAGTCAGAAAAATTCTATGGAAAGGACAACAGCATGAAAGAAATCTACCAGTTAAGTAAGGATGAGCTGTATCAAAGTTTTGGAAAAGAAGAGGGACTCGACAGTGAAAAAGCAGAGGAGCTTCTGCAAAAACACGGAGAAAATGCTTTGGAGGAACAGGGAAAAAAAGGAGTATTTACAGTTTTTCTTGAGCAGTTCGCAGATCTTCTTGTTGTAATACTGATGATCGCAGCGGTGATATCCATGTTGTCAGGTAATGTGGAAAGCACCATCGTCATCTTCGCAGTTATTATTTTAAATGCAATTCTGGGCACCGTACAGTATGTAAAGGCGGAAAAATCCCTGGATTCCCTGAAGCAGTTATCCTCTCCCAAGGCGAAGGTCTTAAGGGACGGAGTAAAGAAGGAGATACCATCAAAAGACATCGTACCAGGAGATCTTCTGATGCTGGAAGCCGGTGACATGGTGGTGGCAGACGGAAGAATCGTGGCCAATTATTCTCTTCAGGTCAATGAAAGCTCTCTGACAGGAGAGTCTACCAATGTTGACAAAAAGGACATGATAATCTCAGAGGAGGCAGCACTGGGAGACAGAGTCAACATGGTATTCTCCGGCAGTCTTGTCACCTACGGAAGAGCAGATGTCATCGTAACAGGTACTGGTATGGATACAGAGATGGGTAAAATTGCCACTTTGATGAATGCTACCCAGGACAAAAAGACACCGCTTCAGATCAGTCTGGATGACTTCAGCAAGAAGCTGGCAATTATCATTATGCTAATCAGTGTGGTTGTATTTGGACTTAGAATCTGGCAGAAGGAGCCCCTTCTGGACTCTTTGATGTTTGCAGTTGCTCTGGCGGTAGCTGCGATTCCTGAAGCACTGAGCTCCATCGTGACCATCGTACAGGCGATGGGAACAAGAAAGATGGCAGCTGATAATGCCATCATCAAAGAGTTAAAAGCGGTAGAAAGTCTGGGCTGTGTATCGGTTATCTGTTCAGATAAAACAGGAACCCTGACACAGAATAAGATGACAGTAAGAGGTATCTACATCGATGACGTCTGTATTCATGCAGATGATCTGGATCTGACTTCCTCTCTTCACAGGCATCTTCTGTACAATGCAATTCTGAATAATGATTCTGCAATTCACGGTGGTCAGGATCTTGGAGATCCCACGGAAACCTGTCTCCTTGCCATGGCAAGAAAGTCCGGTCTTATGGAAGCCGGCGCATCGGAGGAGGACATCAGAAGCATGATGCCTCGAATCGAGGAGATTCCCTTTGATTCCGAGCGGAAGCTGATGAGTACAAAGTACAAAGTTCATGGGATTCCTACCGTGTTTACCAAAGGTGCAGTGGATGTACTGATCAGCCGTATTGATCAGATTGATACAGGAGAAGGAATCCGCCCGGTGACGCAGGAAGATAAAGAAAAGATTTTAAGACAGAATCAGAGCTTTTCAGAGGCTGGACTCCGGGTACTGGCCTTTGCATATCGTGAGTTTGAAGAAGGTGATGAGCTGTCTTTGGATGATGAATATCACTATACATTTACCGGTCTGGTATCCATGATCGACCCTCCAAGAGAAGAGTCTGTGGAAGCAGTTGCAGATGCCATCAGCGCTGGAATCAGGCCGGTTATGATCACTGGAGATCATAAGGTCACTGCCACAGCCATTGCAAAACAGATAGGAATCTATACAGAAGGTGATCTTTCTGTGACTGGTCAGGAACTGGATAAGATGACAGATTCTCAGCTGGATGACAAGCTGGAACATATCTCTGTATATGCCAGAGTATCTCCTGAGAATAAGATCCGTATCGTGGATGCATGGCAAAGAAAAGGCAACATTGTGGCCATGACCGGGGATGGTGTCAATGATGCTCCGGCTCTTAAAAAAGCGGATATCGGAGTGGCTATGGGAATCACAGGAACTGAAGTTTCCAAGGATGCATCCGCTATGATTCTGGCAGATGATAATTTTGCTACCATTATGAAAGCAGTGCTAAACGGACGTAATGTGTACCGTAATATTATGAATGCCATCCAGTTTTTACTGTCAGGCAATATGGCTGCAATTCTTGTGGTATTGTTCTGCTCTCTGATGGCTTTGGACACGCCCTTTGAGCCTGTTCATCTGTTATTTATTAACCTGCTGACAGACTCACTTCCGGCTCTGGCAATCGGGATGGAACCTTCCGATAAGGGGCTGCTTAAGAATAAACCAAGAGATCCCAAGACAGGAATGCTTACCAGAAGTTTCCTGCTGAGACTGCTGGAATATGGAATTCTGATTGCAACAGTGACATTGACAGCATTTTATATGGGGGATTCCGTGGATGCCCTCACAGCCAGTACCATGGCATTTGCTACGCTGACGCTGGCAAGACTTTTCCATGGCTTTACCTGCAGAAGTGAACAGTCTATCTTTAAGATTGGTCTGAAAAGCAATCTGTGGAGTGTGGGAGCCTTTATCCTTGGGGTGGTCTTACTTGCTCTCGTGCTTTTTGTTCCGGTGATGCAGCGGATGTTTATGACTGCTGATCTGACGGGACTGCAGATTCTATCTGTTGCAGGCTTAGCCTGTCTTCCTACCGTAGTGGTGCAGATCATCAGAAAAATAAGAGAAAGATAATAGAACCACACCTTTTGACTCTGGTATCATAGTATAATTAAAAAGCCATGGAGGAAGTCTATGGAGAAGCTGACGGGAAAAGGTGTTGGGATTGCTTTTTTAGATACTGGAATTTTTCCACATATGGATTTTGGAAGCCGGATTATGTTCTTTGGAGATTTTGTAAACCGAAGATTACAGATGTATGATGATAATGGTCATGGAACCCATACCGCCGGTATCGCCTGTGGTGACGGCAAGGCGAGTCAGGGGCGTGTGACAGGGATTGCCTCCGGGGCCCATATCATAGCTTTGAAGGTTCTTGACCGCATGGGAAATGGCAGGAAGGAACAGGTCACCATGGCACTGCAGTGGGTGCTGCACAATCACAGGCAGTATGCTATACGAATCGTGAATATATCAGTGGGTGCTGCACATGCAGATGAGAAGCTGCAGGATACACTGATACAGGCCGTGGAGGAGGTCTGGGATGCCGGGCTTACCGTAATTACAGCAGCGGGCAATCTTGGCCCAGGAAAGGGGAGTGTCACAGCTCCCGGCAGCAGCAGAAAAGTGATTACGGTAGGCTCCGCAGATCTGATTACCTCTGCATTTCCCATATCAGGGAGAGGACCGACCAGTGCCTGCGTCTGCAAGCCTGACATTGTGATGACAGGGGCAGGGGTATTATCCTGTGCCAATGAACAGGGACAGTACAGCAGGAAAAGTGGAACCTCTATGTCCACTGCAAAGGTATCAGGGGCAGCAGCACTGCTTTTGGAGAAGTATCCGGGGATGGATAATCTTACCGTTAAAAAGAAAATTCTGGATGCAGGAGAAGATCTGGGGCTGCCTCGTAATCTTCAGGGAAGAGGAAGCTTAAAGCTGGATCAGCTCCTGAAATAGAGCCGGTCTGATACAGAATCTGCTGTTTACTGCACAGTCTGTAAGAAAGTAAAACAAGAGTGCCGATCTTTTAACGGTACAGGGAAATACGGTTGACATTTCAGAGGGATTGTTTTAAAATGAAAACTGTACATCGATTGTATACAATTATACAATATTTTATTTTGAAATGTCAGATGAGACATATTTTTTTAATGGGAGAAAACCATGACAAACAAAAATTCTTCATTGCGCAGCAAAGTTTATCAGGATATCAGAGATGACATATTGTGTGGAAACTATGAGCAGGGGGAAGAGCTTGCAGAGCTTGTACTGGGGGATCACTATGGTGTATCGAGAACTCCGGTTCGAGAAGCACTCCGGCAGCTTGCCCTGGAAGGACTTGTAGAGCTGATACCAAATAAGGGAGCTTACGCAAAGGGAATCAGTGCGAAGGATGTGGAGGATATCTATCTGATCCGATCCCGTCTGGAGGGTCTTTGTGCCCGCTGGGCAGCGGAAAAGATTACACCGGATGAGCTTTCCAGGATGGAGGAAACCATCTGTCTTTCTGAATTTCATGCAGGTCGGGAAGAATATGAGCACGTATATGAGCAGGATAGCCATTTCCATGAACTGATGTATGAGGCGAGCCACAGCAGAATGCTTTCTGCACTGCTTTCCCAGTACCATCAATATGTGCAGAAGGTAAGAAAACTGTCAATACAGAATCATAAACGATCTACCATGAGCAGCGCTGAGCACAAAAAGATTCTTGATGCCATCCAAAGCCATAATGGCGATGCGGCGGAAGAACTGGCAACACAGCATGTACTAAATACGATGGAAAATCTGGCGCAATATAATATCGATGCACTTCTGCACCAGAAAGAACAGTAAACACAAGGAGGAACCTTATGAAAAAAATAACTATGCAGACACCACTTGTAGAGATGGACGGAGATGAGATGACCAGAATTCTCTGGACGATGATTAAGGAAGAACTGCTTACTCCCTATATCGACCTGAACACGGAATACTATGATCTTGGTCTGGAACACAGAAATGAAACAGATGACCAGGTGACTGTTGATTCCGCAAAGGCAACGATGAAATACAAGGTAGCGGTAAAGTGTGCCACTATTACACCGAATGCTGCCCGTATGACAGAGTATGATCTGAAAGAGATGTGGAAGAGTCCAAATGGAACAATTCGTGCCATGCTGGATGGTACGGTATTCCGTACCCCAATCGTTGTAAATGGAATTGAACCCTGCGTAAAGAACTGGAAAAAACCTATCACTATCGCACGTCACGCTTATGGTGATGTATATCGTAATGTTGAGATGGAGATTCCTTCTGCTGGAGATGTGAAGCTTGTATATGCTCCGGAGGATGGCTCCGGTGAGCAGACACTTCTTGTGCATCATTTTGACGGAAGCGGTGTAGTACAGGGACAGCATAATATTGATGCATCCATCAAGAGCTTTGCTGCCAGCTGTTTTGAATTCGCACTGGACATGAAGCAGGATCTGTGGTTTGCGACCAAAGATACCATTTCCAAAAAGTATGATCATCGATTTAAAGATATCTTCCAGGATCTTTATGATAACACCTATAAAACAAAGTTTGAAGAACTGGGAATCACTTATTTCTATACGTTGATTGATGATGCGGTAGCACGTATTATGAAGGCAGAGGGTGGTTTTATCTGGGCATTAAAGAACTATGATGGCGATGTTATGAGTGATATGGTTTCTTCTGCCTTTGGCTCTCTTGCCATGATGACTTCTGTACTGGTATCTCCTCACGGATATTACGAGTATGAAGCTGCTCACGGTACCGTACAGCGCCATTATTACAAGCATCTGAAAGGTGAGGAAACCTCAACCAATTCCGTGGCAACTATTTTTGCATGGACAGGAGCTCTTCGTAAGAGAGGAGAACTGGACAACAACCAGGAGCTGATGGATTTTGCAGATAAGCTGGAAAAGGCAACTCTGGAAACTATCGAAAGCGGCAAGATGACCAAGGATCTGGCACTGATCACATCCCTGTCTAATCCAACTGTATTAAACAGCAAAGAGTTCATCCAGGCAATTCGTGAAAAACTGGACACTATGCTTTAATTTTGGAGTTTTGTGTGGCGGTCGGAATGGGGCTGGCGCACTTCACCACCCCAGGACAGGAGCCTCCTGCCTGACACTGTTTCGGAGTCCAAGAGCGTACGAAAAATAATAGATTTTGCTAAAAACGTAAGTAAGCAGCACAAACTCGTTTCACTCAAACAGTGTGCTGCTTACTTACAACGCAAATTCTATTATTTTTGTATGCTTAGGACTCCTGCAAATGTGTCGTGCAGGAGGCTCCTGTTCTGGGGCGGCGAAGTGCGCCAGCCCCATTCCTATTTTTCTGGTGGTTTTTCTGGTTCTTGGTGAGGTTGTTCTAGTCCTCGGCCAGTTCTGCCCATTGGTTGTATAGTTCTTCCAGTTTTTCTGAAATGGAGGCTTTTTCCTGGGATAATGCTACGCAGCGGGATACGTCGGTGGCTACTTCTGGTTGTGACATTTCTTCATCGATTGCTTTGTCACGGGTTTCCAGTTCGCTGATGTCGTTCTCGCATTTTTTTAGGTCATTTTCCCGTTTTCGCTGTCTGGCCTGTTCTTCTTTCTGGGCTTGCCAGGTGAGCTTGGTGGTGGATTGTGAGGGAGCTGCTGCGTCTCCATCGCCGGTGTTGGTGGCTGCATAGATTTGTGTCAGCTCTTCTTTTTTTTCAAGATAATAATCATAATTTCCTATATAATTGACCAGGGTCTGATTGGTCAGCTCCAGAATACGGGTAGCCGTCTGGTTGATGAAATAACGGTCATGGGATACATACAGGATGGTTCCGGTATAGTGTTTCAGTGCGTCCTCCAGAATTTCCTTGGACATAATATCCAGGTGGTTGGTGGGCTCATCCAGAATCAGAAAGTTTGCCTCTGAAAGCATCAGCTTGGCAAGTGATACACGCCCCCGCTCCCCGCCGCTTAAGGTCTTCACCTGCTTGAAAACATCGTCACCGGTGAATAAAAATGCTGCGAGTACATTTCTGATTTCTGTATTTGTCAGAGTAGGATAATCATCAGATATCTCCTGAAATACTGTCTTTTCCATATGTAACACATGATGCTCCTGATCATAATACCCAATCTGTACCTTACTTCCCAGCGAAAATCCGCCCTCGTCCGGCGGCAGAAGATGATTCAGGATCTTTAATATGGTGGTTTTACCGGTTCCATTGCTGCCAATGATGGCAACTCGTTCCCCTCTGTGAATATCAAAGGTAAGATCAGAGAAAAGTGGCTGCTGATCAAAGGCTTTGGCCAGACATTCCACATGAAGCACATCATTTCCACTGATCACACGGGGATGAAGTTCAATCCGCATGTCCGCTTTTACTTCCATCGGCTTGTCCAGAACCTCAATCTTATCCAGCATTTTCTCCCGGCTTTCTGCGCGCCGGATGGACTTTTCCCGATTGAAGGATTTAAGCTTTGCAATCACCTCTTCCTGATGTTTGATTTCCTGCTGCTGATTTATATAGGCATGATACTCTGCCGTGCGCAGAATTGCCTTTTTTTCGCTGTAGGACTTATAATTCCCGAGAAACGTTGTAACCTTCCCGTTATCAATCTCCACGATTTTACTGACAACATGATCCAGAAAATAACGGTCATGGGAGACGATGAATACAGCACCGCTGTAATTTGTCAGATAATTCTCCAGCCAGTTAATGGAGGTCATATCCAGATGATTGGTTGGCTCATCCAGAAAGATAATATCCGGCTTGGAAAGCAGAAGCTTACCCAGTGCCACACGGGTTTTCTGTCCGCCGGATAAGGTGGAGACCTGCTTGTCGAATTCGTCCTCAAAGAAACCAAGACCCTTTAAAACCCCGGTTGCCTCACTGCGGTAGGCGTAGCCATTTTGCAATTCAAAGGTATGGTTGAGCCTGGTGTAGCTGTCCATCATTTTTTCCAGTTCATCTCCCTGGGCATGCTTCATCTGTTTTTCCAGAAGACGGATCTTTTGTTCCAGTGCTATGATATCACGTTTGGCATCCAGAACCTCTTCATAGATGCTGCGTTCTCCCGAGATATCCTGATGCTGAGCCAGATAACCGATGGTGGTGTCCCTGGCAAAGACAACCTCACCAGTGTCTGAAGCCAGCTCACCCATAATAATTTTTAAAAGCGTTGATTTTCCAGCGCCGTTGATTCCAATCAGGGCAGCTTTTTCATGGTCTTCCAGATGAAAAGAAGCCTGCCTGATAATGGTATTTGTACCAAAACTTTTTGTAATATTCTGACATGATAAAATCATGGAAAACTCCTTATGAAAAGATATTTTATAGTAACTGTTCAGCAGGTCTATGCATGTACTGAACAGTTACCTGTTCAGCAGATCTGTAGATTGTCACACATTTGTGTTCCAGAAACGGACATCATTACATATTATACCGAAAATTATGAAATAAACAAGATTTTTCTCAAGAATTCTTTGACAAAGTTATATCAAACACCTATAATCAGAATATATACATCCTTATAGCGGGAGGAAAGACAATTGGAGGATAAAGGGATTTCACGGGCGGTAATAAAGAGGCTTCCTCGTTATTATCGTTATCTGGGCGAACTTCTTGAAGATCATGTGGAGAGAATTTCATCAGGAGAGCTCAGTGAACGTATGAAAGTTACAGCATCACAGATACGTCAGGATCTGAATAACTTTGGCGGCTTCGGGCAACAGGGTTATGGATACAATGTGGCATATCTGCATGATGAGATTGGAAAAATATTAGGTCTTAACCGGAATCATAATATGATTATTGTAGGAGCGGGACATCTTGGACAGGCTCTTGCCAATTATGGTTCTTTTGCAAGAAGCGGATTTAAAACAGTTGCTTTATTTGATGTAAAGCCGGAGCTGGCAGGAAAGACGGTGCAGAACATTGAAGTCCATATGATCGATGAGCTGCCGGAATATCTACATACACATCATGTGGAAATTGTAGCACTTACTTTGCCAAAGTCTGAAGCAGTTGCCGTGGCGGATGTTTTAGTTGCCAACGGAGTCCGTGCAATCTGGAATTTTGCACACACGGATCTGAATCTTACACTTCCACATAATGTGATCGTGGAAAATGTTCATCTTTCAGAAAGTCTTATGCGGCTGTCCTATAACCTGACCAGGCAGGAAGAACAAAAATAAAGTCAATTGCGAAAGAACGCCGATGGTAAATACCAGGGGCGTTCTTCCGTTCATAAGGAGGAGAATATGATACCTGTTGTTAACGGAGAGCAGATGAGAAAACTGGATGAATATACGATTCAGAAGATGGGGATGCCATCGCTTGTCCTGATGGAACGGGCGGCACTGGCAGTAGCAGATGAGGTTGTAAAGCATCAGGACTGCACCAGAATTCTTGTACTGTGCGGAAGCGGAAATAACGGTGCAGACGGTGTTGCAGCAGCAAGAATTCTTCACCTGAGGGGATATTCCGTGACGGTATATCTGGCAGGGGAGAGGGAGAAATTTACAGACAGTATGAAGCGGCAATGTGAGATTGCCGAAAACTACCATCTAAAATTTGTCACAAATCCATGGATCCGTGAATATACTGTTGTTATAGATGCGCTGTTTGGTGTTGGTCTATCCAGACCTGTCACAGGAAGTCTGGCAGAACTCATCGGTCATATGAACCAGTCTCAGGTTCCGGTGGTTTCCGTGGACATTCCCTCGGGCATCTCTTCCGGGACAGGAGAAGTTCTTGGTGCAGGGGTATGCGCAGTGCGAACAGTGACCTTCGCCTATGGAAAAGCAGGGTTATACCTGTCTCAGGGACAACTTCATGCCGGGACGGTTACCGTGCATGATATCGGAATCTATGCTCCTGCCAACAGCGAAAAGCTGTTCTTTATGCACCAGATGGAACCTGCGGATCTGGCGCCGCTTTTTCGAAGAAATCCCGGAGGAAATAAGGGAACCTTTGGGAAGGTTCTGCTGATTGCAGGCTCCGGACAGATGTGCGGCGCAGCCTATCTGGCGGGGAAGGCATGCATGCGTTCCGGTGCCGGCATGCTGAAGATCTACACAGATGCCAGAAATCGTGATCCGCTTTTGTCTAAAATGCCGGAAGCGATGTTTTCTACTTATTCGGAGGGGAATATTAATCCGGCCCAACTGAAGAAGGATATCCAGTGGGCGGATGTTGTGGGTATCGGCCCTGGCATCTCCACCTCTGAGGAGGCACGCATGCTGCTGCATACTCTGATACAAAACTGCTGTAAATGCTGCGTGATGGATGCAGATGCACTGACCCTGCTTTCCAAGGATCCGCATCTTCTGGAACAGATTACTTTTCCCTGTGTCATAACACCGCATATCGGAGAGCTGTCAAGATTAACAGGACTTCCCGCCAGCACTCTTAAGAAAGATCTGGTTCATGCTGCTCTTTCCTATGCCACCGAAAACAATATACTCTGTGTCTGCAAGGATGCCCGTACCGTAACGGTCTATCCGGACGGAAACTGCTATATCAACACCTCAGGGTGTTCCGGTATGGCAACGGCTGGAAGCGGCGATGTACTGACCGGTATGCTGCTGGGACAGATTGCCAAGTCAGAGGGACACTGTGATCTGTCAGTGGTTCCAAGAACCGTATTTCTTCACGGACTGCTGGGGGAACATACCGCTCACAAGCTGTCCAATGCAGGCATGACGGCCTCGGATATGGCAGAGCTTCTGCCATCACTTACACTGGAATTGGAAAAGATGTAAGTCTCAAGCCTTTACCTGCTTTCTTAGCTGTTTTGTGAATACACCCGTTTTTTTCGGAAATACTGAGAATAAAACGTAGAAAACGGAGTGTGAAAAATAGTGGTTATTAGAAGAGGAGATATCTTTTATGCGGACCTGCGTCCTGTGGTCGGCAGTGAACAGGGCGGTATCCGTCCGGTACTGATCATACAAAACGATATTGGCAATAAACACAGTCCTACCGTGATTGTGGCAGCCATAACCTCCAAAATGAATAAAGCAAAGCTTCCGACCCATATTGAGATAGATGCATCTTCTTATGAGATTGTCCGGGACTCGGTCATCCTGCTGGAACAGCTTCGTACCATAGATAAGAGAAGAATAAGAGAAAAAATATGTCATTTACGCCCGGATTTACTGAAACAAGTGGATTATGCACTGAAAATCAGTCTGGAACTGCCTACATAAGTAAGCAATTCTTGACGAACAGGCTATTCAGTGTTATATTTTTCAAAGGATATTATTAAAGAAAGAGAGAACAAAAGCATGTCAGGACATTCAAAATTCGCTAATATTAAGCATAAGAAAGAAAAAAATGATGCAAAAAAGGGAAAAGCATTTACCATTATCGGCCGTGAGATTGTAATTGCTGTAAAAGAAGGTGGCGCAGATCCTGCGAATAACAGCAGACTTCGTGATGTCATCGCAAAGGCAAAGGCAAACAATATGCCAAACGACACCATTGACCGTGGAATAAAAAAAGCCGCCGGTGATGCCAACGCAGACAATTATGAGCATATTACATATGAAGGCTATGGGCCAAATGGAATTGCAATTATTGTAGAGACGCTGACCGACAACAAGAATCGTACTGCAGCAGATGTAAGAAGTGCATTTACAAAGGGGCAGGGAAGTATCGGAACTCCAGGCTGTGTATCCTTCATGTTTGACAAAAAGGGACAGATTATTATTGATAAAGAAGAATGTGATATGGATCCGGATGATATGATGATGATGGCACTGGATGCCGGAGCAGAGGATTTCTCAGATGAGGAAGACTGCTATGAGATTATTACCGATCCGGATGATTTTTCAGCAGTTCGTGAAGCACTGGAAAAGGAAGGCATCGCTATGGCTGAGGCTGATGTGACGATGATTCCACAGACCTATGTTGCACTGGAAGAGGAAACTGCCATGAAGAATCTTCAGAAAACACTGGATCTTCTGGATGAAAATGATGATGTTCAGTATGTTTACACCAATCTGGACGAATAATTATTGTTATATCACACATACTTCCTAAAAAAGGAGTGTGTGAAAAATGGAAGAACAAAAAGAACAGTTGAATGAGAATATTGTATCCATGCAAAGCAAGATATTTTTGCTGTCCATTATCGGTGAAGTTGAGGGGCATGAAGCTCTTGGAGAACGGGCAAAGGCAACCAGATATGAGCATATTCTGCCAAGCCTGGCCAGAGCGGAGGATGATCAGAATATCGAGGGCATGCTGATACTTTTAAATACCGTAGGCGGTGATGTGGAAGCAGGTCTGGCGATTGCCGAGATGATTGCTTCCATGAGCAAGCCTACGGTATCTCTGGTTCTGGGCGGCGGACATTCTATCGGGGTACCTCTGGCGGTATCTGCAGATTATTCTTTTATTGTTCCAAGCGGAACCATGGTCATTCATCCGGTACGGCAGAACGGAATGTTTATCGGTGTGGCACAGTCTTACCGCAATATGACAAAAACGCAGGATCGGATTGTGGAATTTGTCTCTGCGCATTCTCAGATATCAAAAGACCGTTTTGAGACTCTGATGCTGGATACCACCATGCTGGTAAAAGACGTGGGAAGCATGCTGGATGGAAGAGAAGCGGTCCGTGAAGGACTGATCAACGAAGTTGGCGGAATTGCCGAGGCACTGGAGCGTCTTCACATTATGATTCGTGAAAATCAGAGGAATCCTGAAAATAAGAAACAGGATGATTGTTTTTAAAAAAAATCTATGCTATACTTAAATAATGTAGTTTAATTATAAATTTGCTTTAGATAAGGATGGTGGGTATGTCTGTCTTGCAGGCAATACTGATAGGATTAGTACATGGAATCACCGAATTCCTTCCTGTCAGCAGTTCTGGTCATCTCATTTTTATGTGGAAACTCATGCAGATTACCGCTAAAGATGAGATGTTTTTCGATGTTTGTTTACATGTGGCAACTCTGATAGTCATCTGTCTGGCGTTTCGTTCCGACATAAAACGGCTTTTGGGAGAAGCCTTACATATGCTGCAGGATGTACTGCAGAATCTTGTAATCTGGTTTTCTAACAAAAGGCAGCTGGAGCAAAAGCAATACGTAAAGATTATCAGCAGCAATTACCGCAGATTTGTAATCCTTCTGCTGATTGCAGAGGTACCAACAGCTGTTATTGGTTTTCTGCTGCGGGGACTCAGTGTTGAGGCTTTAAACAGCCTTCTTGCACCGGCTATGGGCTTCTTTTTAACTGCCGTTGTTCTGCTTGTAACAGAGCTGGCTCCGGAAGACATTTCAAAAACACCTAAAAACGCAACCTGCGCAGAAGCCGCAGCAATTGGTGTGTTTCAGGGTCTGTCTGTATTTCCGGGAATTTCCCGTGCAGGTGTTACCTTGTCTGCATGTTTTTTGTGTGGATTTAGCCGTAAATTCGCTATAAAGTTTTGCTATCTGGCATCAATTCCGGCAATTGTGGGAGCTTTGATACTGGAGCTGCGTTATACGGATTTTTCTGGCGTAACCTGGCAGTCAGGTCTGACGGCATTTTTATCTATGGTGATGGCAGTCGTAACAGGATTTTTTGTCATAAGATTTGTATTTCGTCTGCTGAACCGCAAACGTTTGAAGATATTTGCAGCCTATTCAATCATTGCAGGCTGTGTTCTGATAGCAGGACACTTTTTATTGTAAGTGACTGCTGCAGATTATACTGGGAGGAAAGTAATTCATGGCACAGGGGAAAAGAAAATCAACTTCACAGTCGGGGAGAAAAACTGTGGGGAAAACAACCCGGACTACTAAGAAAAAAACAACTGCATCACGAAGTAATGCATCACGAAGTAAGACAACACAATCAAAACAGAAAAAAATGGTTGACAGCGGATTGAAATTTGAAATCATTGAGCTTATTCTGCTGGCTGTATGTATTCTCTTAATGCTGAGCAACTTTGGCCTTGGAGGTGTGGTAGGAGGGGCAGTCAGTTCTTTCTTCTTTGGAATACTCGGCATATTCGCCTACGCTTTTCCGATTCTTTTGTTTTTCGGAACTGCTTTCTGCTATGCAAACAGAGATAATCCCTTGCTGCTTCGTAAAATCATAGGGTCAGTTGTGTTTTGCTGGCTGTTTTGTGCATTTATGCAGCTTTTAACAATTGGTTATGAAAGAGGAGCTGCAATTTCCGATTATTATTTTGACAGTGCAGCAGATCGTCTTGGGGG
Organism: Lachnospiraceae bacterium; assembly: GCA_028692395.1. Classification (GTDB taxonomy): domain Bacteria; phylum Bacillota; class Clostridia; order Lachnospirales; family Lachnospiraceae; genus Novisyntrophococcus. The sequence goes on along the minus strand of JAQUXP010000029.1, from coordinate 14,305 downwards.
CGGAGTGCTGGGCGGAATTCTTGTAAAAATATTAGGATTTGCCTTTGGCGTTATCGCAACCTATGTAATTCTTATCATAGGAATGATTATTGCTGCAATTATGGCAACGCAAAAACCCCTTCTTGCACCGCTTCGGGAATCCGGAAGCAGAGCGTATCACTCCGCAAGGGAACGAAGAGAAAAAGCGGTGGCTGACCGTCAGAAGCGGCTGGATGAGAAAAACAGTCTTGAAGAGGCAGAAAGCATGCAGCGTCAGAAAAATGATGCCATGATCGCACTGCAAAAAGCAGCTCGCGAAGAAGAGTTTGAACAGACAGAGATTCCGGAACTGATTATTACAAGGAGTGAGGATCAGGAAGCTGATCTGGACGGTTCTTCCCGAAGTACAAAGACAAAAACCAGTACCGGAAGGAAAAAGTTCAGAGAGCGCAAAGAAGAGACAGCTGCTGATCAGATTATTGATCCATCGGAGCATCCAGTATCTGTGATGGAAACCGGAGCGAATATAGAAGCTGCCGCAATAGAGCCGGATCAGAAAAAGGACAAGAAGCGAAAAACGCATTCCTCAAACGAAGAAATCGAAGATGGTATTCAGGGAATCAAAGAAGAGATGAAGGCAGTTCGTCCTCAGGCGCCAAGAATCTATCAGGTGCCACCGCTGGACCTCCTGAAAAAAGGAAAAGGCGGAAAGCTTGGGGATTCGGATGCACATCTGCGGGAGACGGCTTTAAAGCTGCAGCAGACATTGCATAACTTCGGTGTAAATGTGCAGGTGACCAATGTAAGTTGTGGACCTACCGTTACCCGCTATGAGCTTCAGCCGGAACAGGGCGTAAAGGTCAGCAGAATCGTAAATCTTACAGATGATATTAAGCTGAATCTTGCAGCGTCTGACATTCGTATCGAAGCACCTATACCGGGAAAGGCAGCCGTGGGAATCGAGGTTCCAAACGCCACCAACAGTCCGGTTATGCTGCGGGATCTGCTGGAATCACAGGAATTTAAGAAGCATCCGTCACAGCTTGCCTTTGCAGCAGGAAAAGATATAGCCGGAAAGCCGGTGGTTGCTGATATTGCAAAGATGCCCCATCTTCTGATCGCAGGTGCCACTGGATCAGGTAAATCAGTATGTATCAATACTTTAATTATGAGTATTATTTACAAAGCAAGCCCGGATGATGTAAAATTGATTATGATAGATCCAAAAGTTGTGGAGCTTTCCGTATACAATGGAATTCCACATCTGTTTATTCCGGTGGTTACAGATCCAAAGAAAGCTGCCGGAGCCTTAAACTGGGCTGTTGCAGAGATGACAGACCGGTATAATAAGTTTGCGGAGTACAATGTCCGTGATCTGAAAGGATATAATGCAAAGGTTGCGCAGATTGCAGATATTGAGGATGAGAACAAGCCTCAGAAGCTGCCACAGATTGTAATTATCGTGGACGAGCTTGCAGATCTGATGATGGTAGCACCTGGAGAGGTGGAGGATGCAATCTGTCGTCTGGCTCAGCTTGCCCGGGCTGCAGGTATTCATCTTATCATCGCAACACAGCGTCCGTCAGTAAATGTCATAACTGGTCTGATTAAGGCTAACATGCCCTCAAGGATTGCGTTTTCCGTATCCTCGGGAGTGGATTCCCGTACGATTCTGGATATGAATGGTGCCGAGAAGCTGCTTGGAAAAGGAGATATGCTCTTTTATCCTCAGGGATATCAGAAACCTGCAAGACTTCAGGGAGCATTTGTGTCCGATACCGAGGTTGGCGATGTGGTAAAATACCTGGCAGAACATTCGGAATCAGATTCCTATGACAGTGAAGTTATGGACAAGATAGAAAACAGCAGCAGTACTGCACCGGCCGGAAGTGATATGGCGGATGACAGAGATGCATATTTTGCAGATGCTGGTAAATTTATCATAGAAAAAGATAAGGCATCCATAGGTATGCTACAGCGAGTCTTTAAGATTGGCTTCAACAGAGCTGCAAGGATTATGGATCAGCTTTCCGATGCGGGTGTGGTTGGCGAGGAAGAAGGAACCAAGCCCCGGAAAGTTCTCATGAGCAGAGAGCAGTTTGATAATTACCTGGAAAATTAACGGAACAGTTACGAGATAATTAAGGAGATCATCTATGAAATGCTCGAAATGTGGTGCTCCCATAGAAGATGGACAGGTATACTGTCCAGTCTGCGGCGAAGAGGTACAGCTTGTACCGGACTTCTACAGTTCTACCTCTGTGACAAATACACAAAAGAAAAAAGAACAGAAGCTGAAAGAACAACAGGAACAGGAAAGACGAAGAAAGCAGGAAGAGGCTGCGCACAGAAAAAAGCTGCAGGATCGAAAAAGAAGAAAAAAGATCCTCATTACAATTCTGTCACTGTGTCTGATCGCTGTCGTGATTCTTGCTTTAAAGTATTATCAGGATCAGAAGAATCTTAATTCTTTTGATTACCAGATGAATAAAGCAGAGGTTGCCTATACCAATAATGCATATGACGATGCACTGGAGTTTGTGAATCGTGCCATCAGTCTGTCTGGCTCGGATTTGGATGCACTTATTTTGCGTGCCCAGATCTATGTACAAGGTGGAGATGAGGCAAAGGCAATTTCGGAATATGAAAAGATTATCCAGCTGAATCCGGATCATACCATGGCTTATGGGGCACTGATTAAGCTCTATGAGGCGGACGGAACTCCGGATAAGATAAAAGATTTGCTTGACAACTGTAATAGTGATAAAATAAAAGAAGCCTATGCAGAATATATCTGCAAGGTCCCATCTTTTTCCATCAATTCCGGATCGTATAACAGTGAACAGTCCTTAGAACTGCGTGCTTCGAGCAGTAACGACATCGTATACTATACGACAGACGGAAGTACCCCGGACAGGCTTAGCAAGAAGTATACAAAGCCTATTAACCTGACGGAGGGTACCACCAATATCAAAGCAATATCTATCAATGAAAAAGGAATTAAAAGTAATGTGATCGAAGGAACCTTCACCGTGACGCTTCCTGCGCCGGATGCACCAAAGATCACACCGGTATCCGGTACTTTTACAACAGATATGACGGACACTCTGATTTATATCATTGTTCCGGAAGGGTGTACTGCCTATTATGCATTTGACAAGGAAGCACCAACTAAAGATGATACTCTCTATACTGAACCGGTTGCAATGCCGGAAGGTGAACATACATTTTCTGCAATTCTGATTGACAAAGACGGTAAGGTAAGCAAAGCATCAACCGCAACCTATACTCTCACGGATACAGAAAAGTGATTCACACAGTATTAAGGGCACATAGCAGACTTTTTTTGTCTGCAAATAAATTACCAGGAGGAAATTATGTACAAGATTCTAAAAGCGGAAAAACTTGCATCTAATATTTTCATGAAAGTAGTAGAAGCTCCGCGTGTTGCAAAACACTGCCTGCCAGGTCAGTTTGTTATTGTCAAACTGGATGAGACAGGGGAGCGTATTCCACTTACCATCTGTGATTACGATGCAAAAGAAGGAACGGTTACTATCGTATTCCAGCCAATCGGAGCATCTACGATGAAGATGGCTGAGCTTGAGGCAGGAGACTGTTTTGAGGATTTCGTAGGACCACTTGGAAAACCATCTGAGTTTACGGAAGAAAACCTTGACGAACTGAAAAAGAAAAAAATCGTATTTGTTGCCGGCGGTGTTGGAACAGCGCCTGTATATCCACAGCTGAAGTGGCTTCACGAGCATGGAGTTACTGCTGATGCCATCGTGGGAGCTAAGACAAAAGATCTGATTATTCTTGAAAAAGAGATGAGTGCAGTATCCAATCTTTATCTGACCACAGATGATGGTTCTTATATTCGTAAGGGTATGGGTACCGATGTGCTTCGTGATCTTGTTGAAAATCAGGGAAAACAGTATGATATCTGTGTTGCGATCGGACCGATGATTATGATGAAGTTTGTCTGTCTTCTCACAAAAGAACTGAATATTCCCACTATTGTAAGTATGAATCCAATTATGGTTGATGGTACCGGTATGTGTGGTGCATGCCGTCTGATCGTTGGTGATGAAGTAAAATTCGCATGTGTTGACGGACCTGAGTTTGACGGACATCTGGTTGATTTTGATCTGGCTATGAAGAGACAGCAGATGTACAAAACAGATGAAGGACGTGCAATCTTAAAATTACAGGAAGGTGATACACATCACGGTGGATGTGGACACTGCGGAGGTGACAAATAATGGCAGATATGTTAAAGAAGGTTCCGGTAAGAGAACAGGCACCACTTGTTCGTGCTGCAAACTTTGAAGAAGTATGTCTTGGATATAACAAAGAAGAAGCAATGGAGGAGGCTGCCCGCTGCATCAACTGTAAAAATGCAAAATGTATCAGTGGCTGCCCTGTATCCATCAATATCCCGGCATTTGTACATGAAGTAAAAGAAGGTAACTTTGAAGCCGCTTATCAGATCATCAGCGAATCCAGCGCACTTCCGGCAGTCTGCGGACGTGTCTGCCCACAGGAAAGCCAGTGTGAAGGAAAGTGTATCCGTGGAGTAAAAGGGGAAGCAGTATCCATCGGTAAGCTGGAGCGTTTTGTAGCTGACTGGGCAAGTGAGAATGGAATTAAACCGACTCCTGCAAAGGAGAAAAATGGTCACAAGATTGCTGTTATCGGTTCCGGCCCTGCAGGTCTTACCTGTGCAGGAGATCTGGCAAAGCTTGGCTATGATGTAACAATCTTTGAGGCACTTCATAAAGAGGGTGGTGTACTGGTATATGGTATTCCAGAATTCCGTCTTCCAAAAGACAAGGTTGTAGCTGCCGAGGTTGAAAATGTAAAATCTCTCGGTGTGAAGATCGAGACAAATGTTATTATTGGTAAATCAGTAACTATTGATGAGCTCTTAAAAGAAGAGGGATTTGAAGCTGTATTTATCGGATCAGGCGCAGGACTTCCGATGTTTATGGGAATTGCCGGTGAGCAGGCCAACGGCGTGTTCTCAGCAAACGAGTACCTGACACGTAACAATCTGATGAAAGCATTCCGTGAGGAGTATGATACTCCTATCGCACGGGGTAAAAAGGTTGCAGTTGTAGGCGGAGGAAATGTTGCCATGGATGCTGCAAGAACTGCACTTCGTCTGGGAGCTGAAGTTCATGTCATCTATCGTCGTTCCGAAGCTGAACTTCCTGCAAGAGCAGAAGAAGTACATCATGCAAAAGAAGAGGGTATCATCTTTGATCTTCTGACAAACCCAACAGAGATCCTGACAGATGATAAAGACTGGGTAACCGGAATCCGCTGCATCCGTATGGAGCTTGGCGAGCCGGATGCTTCTGGAAGAAGACGTCCGGTTGAGATCCCAGGTTCCGAATTTGATATCGCTGTAGATACTGTAATTATGTCTCTTGGAACTTCTCCGAACCCATTAATCTCTTCAACAACCATTGGTCTTGATGTAAACAGGAGAAAATGTATTGTTGCAGATGAAGAATTCGGAAAGACCTCCAAAGAGGGTGTTTACGCCGGCGGTGATGCCGTAACAGGTGCCGCAACTGTAATTCTTGCCATGGGTGCAGGAAAAGCAGGAGCAAAGGGAATTCACGAATACATCATGTCAAAATAATAAAGGAATAGCTCGGAAGGGGCTGTGGCATTTTGCGCAGTTCCTTCTGATTTTATATGCTGTTGGAAAGGAAACCAGGTCTTGAAAATCACGATTTTGTGTGTTGGTAAAATTAAAGAAGCTTATCTCAGAGATGGAATCGCCGAATATCGAAAGCGCCTGAGTCGTTACTGCAAGTTGGAAATTGTTGAGGTGGCAGATGAAAAGACTCCGGATCGAGCTTCCGATGCGACAGAAGCTCAGATACGAAACACGGAAGGGATCAGACTTTTAAAATATCTGTCAGAAGATGCCTATGTGATTACCCTGGCCATCGATGGAAAACAGCTGGATTCAGTCTCTCTGGCAAAGGAAATCCAGCAGATTGGTGTAAAAAGTTACGGACATATCATCTTTGTCATCGGCGGCTCACTGGGACTGGCGGAAGAGGTTTTACAGCGAGCAGATTTTGCTTTAAGCTTTTCCCGTATGACATTTCCCCATCAGCTGATGCGAATGATCCTTCTGGAACAGATTTACCGCAGCTATCGTATCATCAACCATGAGCCCTATCATAAATAAAAGGAGACCAGCTAATATGACAAATCAAGAAATCGAAGCATTTATTACACAGTTTCCGATTTATCAGTATACTTTTATAAACACAGAAGATATAGAATTCTCAGACCGTGTGAGAGTAATCTGTAAGCAGGAATGTCCCCGGTATGGTTCTTCCTGGTCCTGTCCTCCGGCAGTTGGATCGGTGGAACGGTGTAAAGCGCACTGTCTGGAGTATCCACAGGCTTTGTTTTTCTCATCGGTTACCGACATTGCAGATGTCACCGATATAGACGAAGCGGTAAAGACAAAACGGGACCATGAGAATATGACAAAGGTAATCGAAGATTATGTGCGTAATCAGTCTATGCTGGTGTATACTCTGTCCTCTGATTCCTGCTGCATCTGTGATAAATGTACGTATCCTAAGAATCCCTGCCTGCATCCTGAGATCCTGCATCCTTGTATTGAAAGCCACGGGATTATCGTGACAAATCTTGCAGAAAAGCAGCAGATGGATTATTATCTGGGAGAACATCTGATTCTATGGTTCTCGCTGATATTTTTTAAGACGCCTCTGGACTAAAAGGGTCTACAATTCTACAGGCGGGCATAAATTGATAGAAAAAGGTTGAGATCCGTCTGTGAAAAAACTCTTTCGCCCCTTTCGCATGGCAGCAGTTGAAGAGATACAGATTCCGTCAGAAATTGTGAACCGGGAAGCACTTCTGACCTTTTTTGGACACCGGGAATTGAATATAGAAAACTATCATAAAGTGGTCTGCTTTCGTGAAACGTATCTGAAGCTCAGCCTGGGAAGCGGGTTTCTTGAGATCTATGGGAATCATCTTCATATGACATATTTTTCCAGGGAAGAACTTCATATTGCAGGCAATATATCCGAGATACACTTTGAAGATTTTTGTTGATACTTCTCACAAGTGGAGCAGTTTCTGCCCAGATCCGTCAAATCGTTACGATGGAGGTATCCTTTCATGCAGCATTTTACACGAAGTATGACCGGCTATGTCACAATCCGTGTCCACGGAAAAGATGCGGAGCGTTTCTTGAATCTTTGTGCCGCAAGGAAGATTATCCTGAATCAGCTGGTTGAAAATCAGGGATACTATTCCATGAATCTATGTGTTTCAGATTATAAGAAGCTACAACCCATCTGCAGAAAAACCAATTGTAAAGTACATATCCTGTCAAAACATGGACTGCCTTTCTTTTTTTATCGAAACAGAAAAAGAAAGGCCTTTTTTGCAGGCTTTTTTTTGTTTCTTCTCCTGCAGCTGTTTCTATCCGGATTTATATGGAACATTCATATTACCGGCAATCAGATCAATAGTACCAGGACACTATTAACCTTTCTGGAGCAGAAGGGTGTTTACCATGGCATGCGAAAGGAAAGGGTGTCCTGCGCTGAGATTGCCTCTGAGATCCGGGCAGGATTCTCAGATGTCATATGGGTCTCCTCCAAGGTTGAAGGAACACAGCTGGTCCTGCAGATCAAGGAAAATATGGAGAAGAAGGATCCTGAAACAGCAGGGGATACACCCCAAAAGCAGCCCTGCAGTCTTGCAGCAAAAAAAGAGGGAAGAATCATAAAGATGATCACTCGAAGCGGAAAACCGCTTACGACGGCGGGAAGTCTCTGCAAAGAGGGCGATATTCTGGTCAGTGGAGAAATACCGATTATGAATGATTCTGGTGAAGTGGTTCATTATGAAAAGGTGGCGGCAGATGCAGATATTCTCCTGGCTACTAAAATATATTATTACAAAGAATTTTCCCGCAAAGTACAAAGAAAAAAATATACGGGAGAACATTCCAAAAGGTATTTTTTTCAGGTTGGAGGCTTTCGTCTGTTATTTCCCGCTGGCGATCCCTCTGGTCTCTGGCAGTCTCAGAAGGAAGAGCAACATCAGCTCTTTCTTACCGAGAATTATGCCCTTCCCTTCTATTACGGCAGTGTCACCACAGATTCCTATGTGAAAATCCCTGTCTATTATGAGGAAGAGGAGGCAAAAGCAAAGGCCAAACAGCTCCTTACCCTGTTTTGTGATGAATTAGAGAAAAAGGGGGTTCAAATATCTGAAAAAAATGTTAAAATAAATCTAACTGATGCCACATGCATCACAAAGGGCTACCTGTCAGTGCTGGAACAAGCCGTCACAGAGGTTCCCTGTGAACCCACGGCAGGAGCAGTTGGAAAGGATGAAACATCACATGAGCAGTAATATTATAGAAGCACGTATGGATTTCCCTGCAGAACATGAAAAGAATATCTTTGGACAGTTTGATGAACACAGCAAATTAATCGAGAGAACCCTTCAGGTATCTTTGATCTCCAGAGAAGGGCAGCTAAAGATTATCGGTCCCTCCTCCAATGTACACCGGGCTGAAAAATGTCTGCAGCAGCTGATGGTACTCTCCGAGCGGGGGAATGAGATAGATTCACAGAATGTCAACTATGTACTGTCTTTGTCCATGGAGGAAAAGGAAGAGGCTGTTACGGAAATCGACAGTGACTGTATCTGTAGAACCATCAATGGAAGACCGGTAAAACCTAAAACGCTGGGACAGAAAAAGTACGTGGATCAGATTCGAGATAAGATGATTGTATTTGGAATAGGCCCGGCCGGAACAGGTAAGACTTATCTTGCCATGGCGTGTGCCATCAATGCCTTTCGAAATGATGAAGTCAGCAGAATTATCCTTACACGTCCTGCGATCGAGGCGGGTGAAAAGCTGGGATTCCTTCCAGGTGATCTGCAAAGTAAGGTTGATCCTTATCTAAGACCCCTGTATGATGCTCTGTATCAGATTATGGGCGCAGAGGCATTTCAGAAGAACATGGAAAAAGGACTGATTGAGGTTGCACCGCTTGCCTATATGAGAGGTAGAACCCTGGATAATGCCTTTATTATCCTGGATGAGGCGCAGAATACCACACCGGCACAGATGAAGATGTTTCTGACCCGTATTGGTTTTGGATCAAAGGTTATCGTGACAGGAGATGCAACCCAGAAGGATCTGCCTGCGGATTCAAAATCCGGTCTGGATATTGCCAGCCAGGTTTTGAAAAAAGTAGACGGAATCGCATTTTGTGAACTGACCAGCAAGGATGTGGTACGACATCCGCTGGTACAGAAGATTGTGCAGGCCTACGAAGTATATGAGAAAAAGAATAAACCACAGCAGCCGGAGGCGGGAACTCGTCGCAGGTACCATGAAAGATACAGGAGATAACGTATGACATTACAAATCGAAGATGAACAGAGTATTTCCCTTCCCTTTGATGGGGAAGAGACGGCAAGAAAGGTAATCGAGGCAGGACTGGATCAGGAACAGTGTCCCTATGAGGCTTCGGTTTCTCTGACGCTTACGGATAACGAAGGAATTCGCCAGATGAATCAGGAGTTTCGGCAGATTGATCGGGCAACCGATGTCCTTTCCTTTCCCATGACAGATTTTCCCGCTCCGGCAGTATTTGACTGGCTGGAAACAGACGGAACAGACTGCTTTGATCCGGATACCGGAGAGCTTTTACTGGGGGATATTGTGATATCCGTGGAACGTGCCAGAGAGCAGGCAGAAGAATACGGGCACAGCCTGCTGCGGGAATATGCTTTTTTAATCGCTCACAGTGTGCTGCATCTGCTGGGATATGATCATATGACACCAAAAGAGGCTGAAATCATGGAAGAAAAACAGGAACAGATTTTAACCGGACTTAAGATCATGCGTGACAAATAATATAATATGTTGTATGATTAGGAATGTTTGATTGTCCGCCAAAGTGAATATACTTTCGGACTTACAGGAATCTGATAAAAGGCAGGTAAGCAAAGTTTTGAATATCCGTGAAAAATTAAAAGATAAGCAAAGAATTGTAATTAAGATAGGCTCCTCCTCGCTGACCCATCCGGACACGGGACGTCTTGATCTGATTAAGCTGGAGATTCTGGTTCGTGAGATCAGCGATCTGAGAAATCAGGGAAAAGAAGTGGTACTTGTTTCCTCCGGGGCCATTATGGTAGGCAGAACAACCCTTGGTTTCCATGAACGGCCACAGAAGCTGGAAGAAAAGCAGGCCTGTGCGTCGGTAGGACAGGCAAAGCTGATGATGATCTATCAAAAGCTGTTTGCTGAGTACAATCAGGTTGCAGGGCAGATCCTTATGACAAAGAATACTATGGTAGATCCGCTGAACCGGTTGAACGCCAAGCACACCTTTGAGGAACTGCTGTCCATGGGCGTGATTCCTATCGTAAATGAAAATGATACCATCGCAACCTATGAGATTGAATTTGGTGATAACGATACCCTTTCTGCTGTTGTTGCCGCTTTGATTCAGGCAGATCTTTTGATCCTTCTCTCGGATATTGACGGTCTGTTTACAGACGATCCGCATCAGAATCCGGATGCAAGGTTTATAGATCTGGTGGAATCGGTAGATGAGCATCTGATGGATATGGGGAAGGGAACTACCGGAAGCAACGTGGGGACCGGTGGTATGGCAACCAAGCTGACTGCTGCAGAGATTTCTACCAGTGCAGGCACAGACATGGTAATTGCCAATGGAAATGACTTTCACGTTATTCACAAGATTATGCAGGGAAGAAATCATGGAACCTTGTTCCTTTCCAACAAAAAGGATGAGTTCTATTTGATTGACTATCTGGATAAGATTAAGTCCTGAATAAAAGATGAGGTGAAGTATGAATATAGAAAGAATTAATGAGCTGGCAAGAAAAGCCAAGACGGTTGGTCTGACAGCTTCTGAGAAGGAAGAGCAGCAGAAGCTTCGCAGGGAATATATCGAGGCGGTTAAGATGAATCTTCGTTCACAGCTGGACAATATTGATGTAGAAGAAAAAGACGGAAGTATTGTAAATCTTGGAGAAAAATATGGAAACAAAACAAGACATTAGAAAAAAAGTGTTTGCACTTCGAAAAGCTGCAGATCCGGCGCAGATTGTAAGGATGAGCCGTCAGATCAAAGAGCAGCTTATAAGCACAGCTGCATGGAAGAAAGCCAGATGGATCTATGCCTATATGGACTGCAAGCATGAGGTTATGACAGGAGAGATTCTGGAGGAAGCCTGGAAACAGGGAAAAAGGACAGCAGTTCCCCGGGTAACAGGAGCGGATCTTGTGTTTTATGAGATCACGTCCGCCGGCCAGTGTGAGAATGGGTACTTTGGCATCTTGGAACCTCCGGAAACGCTTCCTGCTGCCTCCTGCGAGGATGCACTGCTTTTGGTTCCGGGGGTTGCTTTTGATAAGGATCTGCACCGTGTGGGCTACGGAAAGGGATTTTATGACCGTTATTTCAGTGTCCACCAAGAACATATAAAAGCCGCCCTGGCATTTTCCTGGCAGATTTTTGACCAGGTGCCCTGGGAAGCTAATGATATCAGTCCGGACTTTCTTATCACAGAATCCGGCTTGATTGGCAAGTAACTGACATAAAGCGCTGATGTCAATCATAGAATAGTACAAATCTTTTGGAATGATCAGGAGGGTACAAACTATGATTGTATTGAATCAGCGCTATTCTTATCAGGACATCTTTACATCCATGCAGATTCTATCCGGATGTTATCCTGAGTTCACGGTATGCAGAATTATCGGAACATCCTACGATGACAGAGCCATCCCCATGATGCGTGTGGGAATCGGTATGGAAACTCTGGTATGCACAGCGGGAATTCATGGCAGAGAGACGATTAATCCCGTACTTTTACTTCGGATGATCGATGAGTATGCCAATGCTTACCGCACGCACCAGACTATAGACGGCGTATCTGTATTTGAACTTTTGAATCGTTATTCGATCTGTTTCATACCACTTTTGAATCCGGATGGATATGAAATTGCCCTCCATGGTTTTGAAGTGATTGCAAATCCGCTTTTAAGAAAGCTCTGCCGTTTTCGCAAAATCTCCTCGGAAAGCTGGAAGTATAATGCCAGAGGAGTTGACATTAACCGAAATTTCCCCTGTAAATCCTATATTCAGCAGCAGCTGATGGAGTATCCCGCCAGTGAACTGGAGACAAAGGCACTGATGAGGATCTTTCAGGATTATGAAACTGTTGCCTATATGGATTTTCATTCCAGGGGAAAGATTATCTATTATTACAGACAGGCGATGCCGCATACATATAACAGTCACAGCAGACACCTTGCCAAGAACCTGCAGAAGGCCTGCGGTTATCGCCTCGGAAAAAAAGAGGAAGAGATATTATCCAATATGAATGGTGGGAATTCCGTGCATTTTTATTCGGAACTGACATCTAACCCGGCAATTACGATTGAAACGGTGGATGAGGAGGAAGGATTTCCCCTGAATCCTATGCAGCAGACAGAAAGCTATCAGCAGATTCATGCACTGCCGCTGACGCTGCTTTCCTCTATTGCCCTGGAACGTTAGGCTTGCAATACCCCTTTCGGATTGGTATAATCACATATGGTGATGAGATGAAAGAAAATATATTAGAAATGATAAACCAGGCTCCCCTGGAGGAGCCGAAACGACAATATTATTTTTGCGAGCTGGCAAAAGAGCTTGTGGAAGAAAAAAGCCGGGAGGCAGGAAGAAAGCTAACCTTCTGTGTTGTGACCTTTGGCTGTCAGATGAACGCCAGAGATTCCGAGAAGCTGGAAGGAATTCTGGAGTATATCGGGTATGAAAAATCAGAGGAAGAAGCTTCGGATTTTGTGATTTATAATACCTGTACGGTAAGAGAAAATGCCAATCTCCGGGTGTATGGAAGACTGGGGAATCTGAACAGACTGAAACGCAAAAATCCCCATATGATGATTGGACTTTGCGGCTGTATGATGCAGGAGCCTCAGGTGGTGGAAAAATTAAAGAAGAGCTATCGTTTTGTAAATCTGATCTTTGGAACTCATAATATCTATAAGTTTGCAGAACTGATTGTACAGGCACTGGCTGAAAATTCCATGGTAATCGACATCTGGAAGGATACAGATAAGATTGTGGAGGACCTTCCCGTTGACAGAAAATACACCTTTAAGTCCGGTGTTAATATTATGTTTGGATGTAATAATTTTTGCAGCTATTGTATTGTCCCCTATGTAAGGGGAAGGGAGCGAAGCAGAAATCCCAGAGATATTATCAGAGAGATTGAATCCCTGGTAAAAGACGGTGTGGTGGAGATCATGCTGCTGGGACAAAATGTGAATTCCTATGGGAAAAATCTGGAAGAACCGGTCACCTTTGCCCAGCTTCTTCAGCAGATTGTAAAGATTGAAGGATTGAAGAGGGTCCGTTTTATGACCTCTCATCCAAAGGATCTGTCAGAGGAGCTGATTGCGGTTATGGCGGCTCATCCGAAGATCTGTAATCATCTGCACCTTCCGCTTCAGTCGGGAAGCACAGAGATTTTACAGAAGATGAACCGAAGATACACGAAGGAGCAGTATCTGACTTTGGTGGACAAGATTCGAAAGGCGGTACCAGATATCTCCCTGACTACGGATATCATCGTAGGCTTTCCGGGAGAGACAGAGGAAGACTTTGAGGAAACACTGGATGTAGTCAGAAAAGTACGCTATGACAGTGCATTTACCTTTATTTATTCGAAAAGGACCGGAACTCCTGCTGCCGTTATGGAACATCAGGTTTCGGAAGAGGTGGTGCATGAACGTTTTGACCGCCTGTTAAAGGAAGTACAGAAGATATCCAGAGAGGAAGCCGGACGTCTGGAAGGCACCTGTCAGGAGGTTTTGGTGGAAGGCATGAATGAACAGGATGAATCACTGGTAACCGGACGAATGACCAACAATCTGCTGGTTCATTTTCCCGGGACAAAAGAGATGATAGGAACTCTTCGCCAGGTGTCTTTGGATACCTGCAAGGGCTTTTACTATATGGGAACGGAGAGATAAAAGTGGCATTATCACCTATGATGCAGCATTACGTTGCTACGAAAGAAGAATATAAGGACTGTATCCTTTTCTACCGCCTTGGAGACTTTTATGAAATGTTTTTTGAGGATGCGAAGGAGGTTTCGGAGGTTCTGGATCTGACCCTTACCGGAAAGGACTGTGGTCTGGAAGAGCGGGCACCTATGTGTGGAATTCCCTATCATGCAGCTGAGG
>JAQUXP010000050.1 GCA_028692395.1 Lachnospiraceae bacterium | reverse complement strand
AATAAAAAAAATTGAGAATTTCGCTTCCGAGGGCGACAATTCTCAATTTTTTCCGTTATCTAGTGTTTTTTCATTCTCTCTTCTACCTGCTCTGGTGTAGGCATGGATGGCATTGCACCTTTCCCTTCCACACACAGACTTGCCACTGCATTTCCAAAGCGGGTATATTCGATCAGCTCTTTCAGCTGGATATCTCCCGGACGTTTTCCGGAGCTGCTGATCTTACTTAAAAATCCGCCCCAGAAAGAATCCCCGGCACCGTTCGTATCTTCCACTTCACTGGTGTAAGCGGGAATCTTTAGTCCGCCCTCGCAGTTATAGATATAAGTTCCTTCACTGCCAAGCGTAATAGCGATGACCTTAACACCCTGATGGAAGAGTGCAACAGCTGCTGCTTCCGGATCAAGCTTATCCGTAAGTAACTCTGTCTCCTCATCGGAAATTTTCATAATATCCACAAAGGGAATCATACTTCGCATATACCGCTTTGCAGTCCCTTCGTCTTCCCATAGAGAAGCCCGGTAATTCGGATCATAAGATATAATACAGCCTTTATTCTTTGCTCTTTTTACTGCATAAAACGTAGTATCTCTGGCAGGTTCTTCTGTCAGAGACAGTGATCCTACATGAAAGATATTGGTGTGATCCAGAATATCCACATCAATTTCTTCTTTTTGGATTCTGGTATCTGCACCAGGTTTTCTCGCAAAGGAAAAAACACGCTCACCGGATTCCAGGATGCTCACAAAAGCCAGTGTAGTAAAGTATCTTTTATCCAGGATCAGTCCTTTTGTCTCTACCTTTTCTGCTGCCAGCACTTCTTTTAGAAAATGACCATGCATATCATCTCCGGCTTTTCCAAGAAAGGCCGTATGGGCTCCCAGTCTGCTGGCTGCCACAGTTACATTAGCCGGCGCTCCTCCCGGATTCTGCGCAAACACTTCCTGTCCGTCTGCGTTTTTCCCCTGAGAAGTAAAGTCTATCAGTATTTCTCCAAAAGCAGTGATGTCATAGATGGAACGCTCTACGGAATCATTGGTTTCTGCCAGAAGCTCCAGCTCAATCAGACGTTCCAGAATCTTATCACATTCCTCCACATCATCTGTGTGAATGTGGAGCTCTCCTGTTGCAAAGTCCGGAATACTCAGTACGCCCAACATGGATTTCGCATTTACCGTAAAACGCCCGGCACACAATTCCACATCATAGGGAATCTTTCCTGCGATACTTACAATATTCTTTGCATTTACCATAGTTCCCAGAATTACTTTTGCGATCATTTTCTTTTCTCCTTAGGCAAATAAGCTGATGACAATGGCACAAAGTAATCCGACAAACCCAACAATTGTCTCCATTATCGTCCAGGATTTCAGAGTTGTCTTTTCATCGATCTCCAGGAGGGAATTTACCATCCAGAAACCGGAATCATTTACATGACTGAATGCCGTAGCTCCTCCGTTGATGGCACATACCATGGCAGCCAGATATAACGGAGACAATCCTGCTACGGCCGGCATAGAAGCCATAATACCTGCTGCCATAGTCATGGCTACCACAGCGGCACCTACGGACGCACGGATCAGACCTGCAATTAAAAATGCTACGATGATCAGAGGAAGACCGCTCTTCTCCAGTGCCGGTCCGATGATATTACCCATACCGCAGTCCTGAAGTACCCAGCGGATGATACCACCTCCGGTAATAACCAGAAGGATCTGTCCGGTAGGACGCAGGGAACGGTCCAGAATCTTCTTCAGCTGCTCTCCGTCATAGCCCTGTTTTTTTCCAAGAAAATACATAGCACAAAGCACAGCAATAATCAGTGCAACGAAAGGTGTTCCCAGAAACTCCAACACCGGTTTTATCGGTTTCAATACCGCAATATACTCTGCCAGTGTGCTTCCAAGGATCAATACCAGCGGAACTAAGATAATGACAAGCACAACAGAGAATTTTGGCAGATTTGCTTCTTCCTCTTCCCCTACTTCCTGAATATTGGATGGAAGTCCGGTATGAATCCTTTTTCCAATAAATTTTGACCAGAAAACTCCCGCAAAAAGCAGTGCCAGAATACCTACCGGCACACCTACTGCGATCATAACTCCAAGATCTACTCCCAGCATGTTTGCCACAAGAACCGAACCTGCCGAAGGAGGAATAAAAGCAAATCCGCTGGCCAAACCTGCCAGAAGTGGAATTACATAATATAAAGTAGATTTTTTAGTCTTTTTCGCAAGTCCAAAGGCCAGAGGGATCAGGATAACCACACCAGCCTCGAAGAATACGGTAGTTCCCACCACCAGACCGGTAATTCCAAGTGCGATTCCCGCTTTCTTCTCACCGAATCTGTTCACCAGTGTCTGCGCCACGCACTGAGCACCGCCGGACACTTCCAGAATACCTCCAAAGAGAGAGCCAAGACCAATCAGGAGAACAATTCCCTGCAGGGTTTCTCCTGCGCCTTTTTCCACAGTTGAAACTAACGTCGGAACCGGCATTCCAGCACCCAGACCGATAAACAATGCTGAAATCAGCAAAGATAATACCGGATGAATCTTAAACTTTATGATTAACAGTAACAATATGATAATACCTGCTGCTGATGCAATCAACAGCCGCGCCGGGTCTGCTGCGAATACGGGTTCCGTCATTTTTTCAATTCTCCTCTTCTTCCTTGTCCTGAATAGTTACCTTTTTTTATTTCTCTGGGGAAATGATATATTTACCTTTTGCACGAAGCTCCGGTTTGCTTAAGATATCTCCCAGCTCATCCAGACCACGTACATCGTATACCATGCTGCTTACATCCAGACGTCCGGAATCGATCAGATCCAGTGCTCGTTTCTGTGTATATGGATTGATAAAGGATGCCTTCAGTACCAGCTCTTTCTGGAATACCTGGAATGGCTTTACAGAGATCATATCATCCGGTTTTGTAAGACCAAACATCATAACAACTGCTTTGTTGCCTGCAATGTCAATTGCCTGCTCGATAGTAGAAGTACGTCCTACACACTCGATAACGGTGTTAACCCATGTCATGCCAGCTGCTTTCAGTGCTTCCTTTACATCTTCGTGAATCGGATCAATACAGATGTCAGCTCCAAGTTGCTTTGCTACCTCACGTTTTCCTTCTACTGGCTCAAGCAGTGCAACCTTTGCAGCACCTGCCAGCTTTGCAAGCTGCATCAGCAACAGGCCGATCATGCCGCCTCCGATTACTACAACCTGATGGCCTGGCTGGATCTCACACATGTCCAGTCCGTGAAGACAACATGCAACCGGCTCAGTCATAGCACCCTGCTCGAAGGATGTATTCTCACCAAGCTTGTAAACCTGTCTTTCATTAACTGCACAGAACTCTGCGAATCCACCATTTACTGTCGTGCCGTAGCCGATCATATGCTCACAGTAATGAGCAACACCATTTCTGCAGGGCTCACATGCGCCGCAGTAGCAGTTCGGGTCGATACATACTCTGTCACCAACTTTATAATTTACAACATCCGCACCTACCTCAGCGATTACACCTGAGAACTCATGTCCAAGAATTGTCGGAGGAGTTACTTCCGCTGCACCTTTGTCTCCTTCGTAGATATGTACATCTGTTCCGCAGATTCCACATGCTTTTACCTGAATCAGGACATCCTTTGGTCCTACCTGTGGTTTTTCATGCTCCTCAACTCTTAAATCATGTTTTCCGTAAAATACTGCACTCTTCATCTTTGCTACCTCCATAGTATGTTTTTGTTTTTATTTGTAACTTATGCTTATATCTAAGTTGTAAGTGTAGTATATATCCAGTCAACAGATAAGTCAATTAGCGAATAATTACAATAATATCCGCTCTTTTTTATACATATTTCCTATATTTCAGGAACTAATTGCCTTTTTCCAAGGTCAGTATTAGAATAAAGGTATCGACAAAATGTATTTTGCCCCTGATATTGGTTAAATGATGTTGTGACTTACTTTTATCATTTACCTGAAAGGGGTATCACATGTAAGATTCCCTGGAGCATACACTGTTTTTGACGGATTTACAAAGCCCCTTAAGCATACCGGTGGTAAATGATGCGTCATAAGCAGTTATTCTTATGAAACTGTAACTGTTCCGTACCTGAGCAGTTATATTAAAACTCAATTAGGAGATTAATTATGAGCAATAAAGGCGTAACTACAATTACCTTAAAAAAAATAAATAAAGCCAAAGTATATCAGTACATCTATCAGCAGAAAGTTACTTCCAAATTACAGATTGTACTGGAACTTCAGATGGGACTTTCTACCGTTAGCCAGAATCTGACTGCCCTGGAGCAGGAGGGTCTGATTGAAAGAAATGGTTATTTTGATTCCACCGGTGGAAGAAAGGCTCAGGCAATCCAGATTGTTCCCAACTTTCGCATCTCTATCGGTGTGGGAATTCTGAAAAAAATGTTCCATATCGCAGCAGTAAACCTGTACGGGGAGGCTATCTGCCTGGATACCTTCCTGATTCCCTACGAAAACTCTGATGCTTATTATCAGAAGGTAACGGCCAAGATCAAGGAATTTATTCTGGAAAATCAATATCCGGAGGATTCTATTCTTAGTGTCTCCATTGCCACACAGGGAATTACATCCCCCTCTGGTGATGAGGTAACCTATGGCACAATTATGAACAACTCTGATATGAAGCTGTCTGATTTTTCCTCCAGACTCCCTTATCCCTGCAGCCTGGCACATGATTCAAAAGCTGCCGCTTCGCTGGAGCTCTGGAACCATCCGGAATTAGATAATGCTGTGGTTTTTCTTTTGAACCGAAATCTGGGCGGTGCCGTGATAGCCAATCGTACTGTCAATCAGGGGAGTTCCATGCACAGCGGAACCATCGAGCACCTCTGCGTTAATCCCGATGGTCCTCTCTGTTACTGCGGAAACCGTGGCTGTCTGGAAACCTACTGCTCTGCCAATGCTCTGGAAGCCGCTGCCGGCTTATCCATCAAGGACTTTTTTGAAATGCTCCATCATAACAGCAGTGATTCCCTGTCGCAGATCTGGGAAGATTATCTCAAGCACCTGGCATTTGCCATCAAGAACCTGAACATGATTATCGATGGCTCAGTCATTATCAGCGGCTACCTGGCACCCTATTTTACCGATGACGATATCACCTACTTAATAAATGAAGTCAACCGCATGACCCCCTTTCCCATGGAAAAAGACAGGATCATCGTAGGAACTCACGGGCAATACACCCCTGCAATCGGTGCAACACTGCCCCATATTCAGCATTTTATAGACAAAATCTAAAACAGCATCCCCTCCTTCTGACAGATACAGAAGGAGGGGATGCCAAAAACCGCCCGTGCGTTTATCTCTTATTCACACCACAACTTTTACTTTTCAAATTTTTACACTAGAAAGTTTATACTTCAATTTATTCATTTAATATCTACTTTTATCATTCGCTTGTTCTTCGTAAGCATTCTGCAGCACTTTCGGTGGAAAATCGTCTATATATTAATCTTGGAATAATTGTACAAAATAATATTAAAATAATTATGATACCTATGTATAATCCAACTGGATATTTAAATGTAAAATACTCCATTTGGTTATGCATACAAATTCCGAAAACATAAAGAATCCCACTGCCCACGCTTCCAAGTAATGCTGCAATTAGAATACAATAAAACAATCCTTCCAGCGTCAACATCCACCTTAATTGTTTTCTTGTTAATCCAATACTTTCCATTATGGCAAATTCACGTTTTCTTGTCATTATATCAGTTATTATGGTGTTCAAATAATTAACTATTCCAATAAAGCTTAAAGCGGTACTAATTGTCCACATGATAAAACGGGTAACTAAAATATGCTTTTGTTCCGAAGCTATTAAATCGGAATTGCATGTGAGCGATAATAAATTCAACTTTTCTGAATACCCATTTGTCTGAAATTCCATGTTTACTCTGCGTATCCACTGCTTTAATTCTATTTTAGTCTCATTTTCAGATTTGTCAGGAACATTAAAATGCATCTGAAATGTTTGTTTTGTTAGTATTTTGCTAATTGTAGAAAAAGTGTTTTCTGATACGATCAAATATACCGTATTCTCACCTTGCCACATGAGATCCAGATCAGGAAATTCTTTTTTTGAAATATCAATATATCCACAATTCACCAATGGTATAGATGTACTTTCAGACATATCTGTTCCAACAGGCACCAAATCGCATACACCTATGTTCTTTCCAATCTTTTTTTTCGCTACTTCTGCGCCCTGTTCTGATAATAAATGATTATGTAAAATAAACACTCCATTTCGTTGCATAAACGAATCTATATCTAATAAGGGTTCATTTTTCTTTACATAACCTTCTATCCTATCAAGTTTATTTTTATCTAGTTTTTGGATAATTGTTAATGGATCATTCTGACTATCTAATATTCTTATACTATCTTGCCCGTACTCATCTACAATTGGTAAAAAGCCTTCTATCCGTTCTACTTTGTTTTTAGGAATGTTTGCCTCTTTTTCCCCTTGTGAAATCATATCATTATCAAACATTACCATTTTCTCTGTCTTTGTAGAGGTTTCTATAAGTGTTCTAATTGCATTTTGTGTCAAACTAATTTCAAAATCGTTATTTTCAAGTAATTTATTCATGAAATCTGTGCCATTAGCGATCACAGATGACATAAGTACAATTTGACATCCTAATGTTAGTGATAATATTGTAATAATAAATTTTTTCTTAGAACGGATCACATTTCCCCAGGCTATCCTCCATATAGGATTCCTCTTTTTTTGAAAATCATATTTGACCGTTACAATACGTGCAGACTTTTTCCTTCCAGATGCAATTGTATCTATATTCTCGTATTTTACAGCCTGTATTGGAGTTAGTTTTTTTAATCTATGCAAGGAAAAGCTTGTTGCAAACAATACCATCAAACACGTAACCAAACATGCAATTGCTAAAAATGCAGGAAAGAATACATTTAACCTGACTCCTCCCATATCCTGATACATTCGATTGATAATTAGTGGATAAACAACCCCTACTATAATACATGCAATAATTCCCCCCACTACGCTTCCTATCAAACATAGTCTGAGTATTGGAAAATATACTATTTTCCGAATTTGCCTGTTTTCTACCCCCAATATTTCAAGCAATCCATATTGTCGGATTTCTTTATCTAGAGATATATAAATCACATTAAATACAAACAAAAATAAAGCTAATAGAATAATCATTGAAAGAAGAATACCAATTCCAATTCCCCCTACAGTTTCTTCCATCGCTCTATAAGCTGCAGAGTCATTTCCCACGATTCGTTGCTTTTCAGATAATGCTAAATCTTTATAAAGCTGTGACTCAATTTGTTCTCCTGACAAAAAATTTTTATCAACGTCAATTAAAAGACGACATGGAAACTGCTTTATGGAGTTCTCCTGTAACCTTCTCTGTGAAATATATGCAACAGAATTTTGTGTTATTGAATTTCGCAAGTCAATATAATAACCAGCTAAAATAAATCTCTGATTCCCTGTGTTATTTTCGCTGAAAATATTATTCCAATAAAAATCCAAAAAAACACTCATTCCTATTTTAGGATTGTCTATTCCCAAATATTCAAGTGTTTTTACCGAAAGCATGATCTCATCAGCTTCCTGGGGATATTTTCCATGTACTTCTAAAAATGATGGCATTACCATTTTCTCATACGCTTTTGAATCCAAAGCTACGCAGGTAGCATAGTTTTGTCCTTCATTCATTAATTTCCCTATTCTATTTTCTAATCCAACATCTTTGACATACGACATCTTTTTTAATTGAGCATAAGAATCTTCTGTTCCATTTTCTAGATAAGTAGAAACGGTCATCCCATCTGCCTGTATATATCTTAATACATCAGCTTGATTTTTTCCATAGATGGTGCTCATAATGCAGAACATAACTACGATAGACAGGGTAACAGCTATAAGCAGAATTCGATTTCTATTTTTATTTTCGTGACTATAGGCTCTTTCAAGAACTTTTTCAGGCGATTGGTTTATTTTATATTGCTTAATCATTTCATATTACCAGCCTTCCATCTTCTATGCAAATAATCCTGTCTGCCATTTCGGCAATCTGTTCATCATGTGTTACAATGACCATAGTCTGCCTATATTCATCACACATTGTCCGCATTAGATGTATCGTATCAATCCTAGTCTTTGAATCCAAATTTCCGGTAGGCTCATCAGCCAACAAAAGTTGGGGTTTTGAAAACAATGCTCTTGCGATTGCAACACGTTGTTGTTGTCCACCTGATAATGTGTTGGGCATATGATATAGTTTATCTTGGATGTTTAATCTATTTGCTAACTCCTTCAGTTCTATCTCATCAATCTTTTGACCAATAAGCTTTGCTGGTAACATAATATTTTCTATTACATTGATCACTGGAACCAGATTATAGTTTTGAAACACAAATCCTATATTGTGCAAACGAAATCTTGTCCGTTCTTCTTCGGACATTTCGACTATATTTATTCCATTTACGAATATTTGTCCCTGTGTTGGATATTCAAGACCTCCCATAATATTGAGAAGTGTAGATTTCCCGCTTCCCGAAATCCCTTTAATTGCAATAAACTCTCCTTCATTAATTACAAATGAAACATTATCCAAAACTTTTAAATAAGAATCTCCATTCACAAATGTTTTAGAAAGGGATATAGCTTCAAATACCTTCATAATTATAATCCGCCTTTCTGCGAAAGTCACTAATAGAGTCAGGAAACCCTTGGTTTTGGCTGTATCCTTGCCACTACTAGGTCAGAACTTTCATCCGCTAGTGATGCACGCCGCCAGGCGCACATAAAAAAGACTTAACATATTATGTTAAGTCTTAATGAATGCCGGCGACCGGAATCGAACCGGTACGGGTATCGCTACCCACGGGATTTTAAGTCCCGGGCGTCTGCCAGTTCCGCCACGCCGGCATTTCTTTTGTACAGTTTGAACTGTACTATGGGACCTACAGGGCTCGAACCTGTGACCCTCTGCTTGTAAGGCAGATGCTCTCCCAGCTGAGCTAAGATCCCTAAATAAAGCTGGAATAGTGTCTTTCAACACTAAACGACCCAGATCGGACTCGAACCGACGACCTTCGCCGTGACAGGGCGACGCTCTAACCAACTGAGCCACTGGGCCTTGCTTGTTCTTGCTTATTGCATAGCTGCTTTGATAAAATGACTAAAATGGACCTTCGGGGACTCGAACCCAGGACCGACCGGTTATGAGCCGGTTGCTCTAACCAACTGAGCTAAAGGTCCAAATCTTAGTGACTCCGACGGGAATCGAACCCGTGTTACCGCCGTGAAAGGGCGATGTCTTAACCGCTTGACCACGGAGCCAGCAGCGAATATTATAATAACATATAATTCACATACATGCAAGCATTTTCCTGTATTTTTTTCTATTTTTTCTTTATTTTACTATGATTTTTCATATACCTCTTACTATTTACCCAATACTATGATTTTTATCTTTTTGAACCTTCATTTTTATTTTCTTTTTCTCTTTCTTTTTCGCTTACTATCCATTACAATAAAAGAAAACGAATGTAGCATTCGATGTAAAGGAGCCTTTATGAAAGAAACAATCCTGGTCTTCCAGCTGGAAGATCCTTCTGAAAAACTCGCACTGGAAACAGTCCTATTCCCATACCATGTCCGTCTGAAAAAGATAAAGCTAGAACAATATACCCAAAATCTCGGTGCATTAGCCGGACTTTGGGAAGAAGATCCCGAAGCTGTCCCCGCTGAAACAGCGTTAGATGCGCCCATGTTGATTTTTGCAGGAATACCTGATGCCAAGCTTAATCAAATGCTTGCCGGACTCAGAAAAAGAGGCATCCAGATTCCTTATAAGGCCATACTGACTCCAACGAATGCAACCTGGACTCCTCTTGTCTGCTTTGAGGAAATACGTCGAGAGCATGAAGCCATGCATACAAAGAACTAAATGAGTTTTACAGCAATGTCCATTTGGGCAGGTAAGAACAAATCTTTTTCTTACCTGCCTATTTTTTAATTAAAAAAGACCTTACATCCACCGATGTAAAGTCAAAATTTTAAAGCTCCCCGAGTAGGGCTTGAACCTACGACATTTCGGTTAACAGCCGAACGCTCTACCACTGAGCTATCGAGGAATAGTTGATACTTGCTTTCGCATGTACCTTCAAAACCGCATACAGATTATAACATCCAATTGATTTCTTGTAAACACCTGAACCTGTGAAGAAAACATCTTCTTAACACTTTTCTTGCGAAAGCGCTGTCACTCATAAGTGCTTTGCACTTATTTCGTGTCCTTTGCTTCGCAAATGCCTTCCAGCTGCTCTGATGCGCTCTGCAAGTAAACTTGCTTCGCTCCTCAGATCATCTGTCTGACGCTTTCTTCACTATTAGGTCAAGCCCTCGACCGATTAGTAACAGTCAGCTCCACATGTTGCCATGCTTCCACCCCTGCCCTATCTACCTCGTAGTCTTCAAGGGGTCTTACTTCTTTTAAAGAATG
>JAQUXP010000028.1 GCA_028692395.1 Lachnospiraceae bacterium | reverse complement strand
CCAACACTGGTTGTCTCGTAGGTGTTTCTGATCTCTGTATAGCAGCCGTCTGCTTCGTAATATCCCATATCCTGAATTAACCCCATCTTTCCGTGCTCGCACTGAAATTCGATGGTGATAGGAGCATCTGCTGAATAGTAGTTGCAGGCATACAGATTGTAAATACAACCATTTTCAAACTTAATTGCAGCATCAGCGGCATCCTCAACAAGAATTTCACGCCTGTCAGAGGTGCAGCCATGATGGCAGCGATTGTGTACACTTCCGTCAATCCATGACACATCACTTCCAAGAATATAGCGAACACGGTCAATACTGTGTATTGCCTGATCGATGAGAACACCGCCGCCTTCTTTGTCCCAGGTGCCTTTCCAGTCATTTCCCGTGTAGTATTCATAGGGGCGATTCCAGGTGAGAGAAGACCGGGCACTGATGATTTTTCCAAAACGTTCTTCCGAAGCGAACTTCTTTAATAATTCCACACTCTTAGTATACCGGGTTTGAAATATAACCCCCAGTTTTACGCCGGTTTCTTTTTGAACCTTAATCATCTCATCGGCATCCTGCAGTGAGATTGCTATCGGTTTTTCTGTGAGAACATGAATTCCTGCTTTCATAGCTTTAACTGCCATAATCGGATGGAGATAATGAGGCAGACAAAGATGTACCACATCTATGTCTTTATTCAGAATCTCATCAAAGGATGTTGTGTAATTACAGCTGAATTTTTCTGCAAAACTCTTCGCTTTTTCTTCGTCAATATCGACAGCATAGACAATGTTGACATAATCAGAGAGACGATGAAATGCGTCCTCATAGCAGACAGAGATACGGCCACAGCCAATAATTGCTGCATTCAGTTTTTTCATAAGCAGATCCTCCTAATGCTTATAGAGATGAATTAGTTGATGAGTTTCCAGTGATTCCTGTATTGCCAGTAAAATCTTAAGAGAATACCGCACCTCAGAAAGCAAAACTTTGTCGGGAGGTGTGTGAGATTCCACACAGTGTGCAAAATAATGAAGCTCTGCATCAAAATCTGTTCTGGAAGCAGCTGGTTCCAACAGCTTTGGTGAATGATCATTTTGGTAAAAGATGACAGAGCTTCTTGACTGATCAAGCTTTTCGATGTTCACACCCGCTGACATGTCATAGTCTACGGTACCGTATTCACCGATAATTCTAAGCGTGGTAGAGAAGGGATAGCCATTCGTCATCCCCAGCACACCTTCAATGGTGGCGTTGATACCGCTTTTGAAGGTGAGGAGTACACTTACATGATCCCAGCAGCCGGAAGCACTTTTATATCCGGTGGCATAAAGGGTGTCTACCTCTCCAAAAAGATACAGCAGAAAGTCTACATCGTGCAGGGTGAGGTCGAATAATCCCCCACCACTATTGCCGGAATCGTGACGCCAGGAGGTGTCTGGCGGATACTGGGCCAGACGATGGGCATAGACTCCGTGTACCTTGCCGATAGCACCGGAGTCAAACAATTCTTTTACGGTGACATATTCTGTCCAAAAGCGTAAAACCTGTCCCGTCAGCAGATAAATACCTGTCTCATTTACCCTGGATATAATTCGATCCATAGATTCAAGCGTTAATGTCAAAGGCTTTTCACAGATAATATGCTTTCCAAAAGAGGCGGCAGTCATGACATTCTGCTCGTGGAGAAAGGTTGGTGTGCAGATATCTACAATATCGACATCTTCGCAGGAAAGCAGTTCACTTAGATTTTGGTAGTGTCTGCAGGCGTATTTTTTTGCAATATAGGCTCCTTTTTCAGGCGTTGTTGTACAGACAGCTGTAATTTGCGCATTTTTCATAGCCTGCCACACCTTCAAGTGTGTTTCACCAATAAATCCTGTGCCAACCAGAGCGATTTTTAACATATTGCCTCCTTAACCGAGATGAAAGGTGTGCGTGTAATCTTGGATAAATTGAAAATGAATATCAAAAAAATACTTCATAGCTCCACTAAAACAGGAATTAGAATCCAGCAGACTATAGCGAATGGTTACAGAGTCCGTCATACGATGAAAACTGCTATTATGTATATTCTTTTTAATCTCATCCAGGAAAAGAACTCCAAGTTCATGGCCTTTTCCGCCAATAATAATGGTCTTTGGATGAACAGTGCAGATCAGATTGCTTAATGCCTGAGAAAATTCAAGGGCAATATCACGTATAACCTGTGCAGCAGAAAGGTCTCCATATAAAGCAGCCTGTCCAAGATCCCCATAGGACACACTGGACTTCTTTTTCAGTGCAGAGGTACAGCCTCGCTTTATAAGTCGTTCTTTAAGGGAGTCTTCGCTGATCATAAGCTCCAGGCAGCCTTTGTTACCGCAGGCACACTGCTTTCCCTCGGGATCAATGGAGTAATGCCCAAACTGTGTATAGGATGCGGTGGCACGGCCCAGCATAACATTGTTAATAAAAAGTGTTGCGCCAATACCTCGATCGAAGTTAATAAAGGCAAAGTCCGGCTCGTTTACACGGGCAAATATTTTTTCCGCATAGGAAAAACAGGCAGTATCATTTAGCAAGGCAACGGGGTAGTCAGAGAAAACCTTTTTCAACCTTGGGATTACCTCTGCATCTGTGGCTGAAAACTGCAGAGATGTGGTATAGATTTCTTCGGCGTTCATGTCAATCATCGCCGGTACAACAATGCAGATCCCCAAAACCTTTTCTCCTGCAATCCGGGATGGAATCAGGTCATGGACACAGGTATCGGACAGATCCACGTAAGAATCATCCGGATGAACCTCCAGACGTTTCACAGGTGTAGTCATCCCACTGATATCAGTCAGGTGTACATCAATATAGGATGGTTCCCATCGTAAGACAAGAACATAATATTTTCCGGTTCTGATCTCCAGGGAATTTGGTTTTCGGCCGACATTTGTAGTTTCGGATGCGGTACCGGAATCCAGAATAAATCCTTTTGCAATCAATTCGTCCACAAGCGTGGATACGGTTGTTTTACTTAGACGTGTCTGCTTTGCAAGTGCAGCGCGTGATATACCCTGATTCTGATAAACACAGGTGTATATTTGTTTCAAATTTGTATTTTTAATTAATTGTTGGTTTACAAGCTTCAACTGTGTTCTCCCTTCTTTGCATTTCTATCCAATCCAGAAAGCCCCAGCGTTGTTTTGCGCAAAGGAAAAATGCTGGTCAAAAAAATATTTCATGGCGCCATTTTTGCAGGCATCCGAATCCAGCTGAGAATAACGGGACGAGGTGCTGGAAACCATCTTGTTAAAACCATATTCAGATAGAAAACGTCTGAATTCTGTCAGAAAAATCGGTCCTAATGCAGGAGCACTTCCACCAAGGATAATTAAATCCGGATTGACGATACAGATCAGGTTTGCGGTGGCCTTTGCCAGTATTTCTGCCATAAAGGAGAGCAGCTGCAACGAAGCATAATCCCCGAAAAGAGCAGCTTTGTTCAAATCTGAAAATGTGATATGTTCCTGCAGATCGAGTAAGGAGGAGCCAAATGTCTTTAGCTGTCGCTTTATGCTATGCTCGGAAAGTATTGTCTCAAGGCAGCCTCTGTTACCGCAGGCACAAAGCTCGCCGGAAAAATCAGGAGAGTAATGACCGAATTGTGTGACTGCACCGCTGGCATTTCCTAACATCATACCATTTATGAAGATTGTTGCGCCGATGCCACGGCCAAAATTAATGAAGGCAAAATTGTCTTCCTCTATATGGGTGTATACCTTTTCCGCATAGGCATAGCAGGCGGTGTCCTCCAGTATTGCAACTGGAAAGGCTGGAAAAAGATGCCGCAGTTCACGAATTAAATTTATATCATCGGACTTTTTAAGGCTCAGGGTGGTAGAATAAATTTCTTCATGGACAGCGTCAATCATGGCAGAGACACTGACACAGATTCCCAGGATGCATTCCCTGGAAAAGCGTGTATCCAGCAGCTGATCCACACACTTTCTGGAGAGCGTAAGATAGGTTTCCTCTGGTGAAAGCTGACAAGATTTATTATAGACGGAATTGCCGGCAATATCCACCACTGAGACAAATATGATATCCACAATCCAGTTTAAAACGATCACATAATAGCTTTGGGGGCGAATGATCAGATTATTAGGTCTTCGCCCTATATTTTCTGACTCCGAACTTCCAGTGTCCAGAATAAAATTTCGGCAAATCAGTTCATCCACAAGCGTAGAAACTGTAGTTTTGCTAAGACGTGTCATCCTGGCAAGCTGAGTTCTGGAAATACCCCGATTCTGATGAACGATGGAATATAGCAGTTTCATATTGGAATCCTTGATTAACTGCTGATTAGCAATGCGCAATTTTATAACCTCCGTGGAATAGTCAATGGACTTAACTAATTGTAGTGTAGCATAAAGATCCTGGAAAAACAATGCCTAAAATCACTTTGCTGTTACGTAGAAAATCCCTTTCAGACACCAAAAAAGAGTAAAATGCAATTAAAATGAACTATTTATGGAACAAATAGTCAAATGGGTTTGCTAAAATAAAAAAATATTAAGAAAAGTAGAATAACAGATTGACAGGATATAAAAAGAATGATATCGTGTAAATACACAAACAAATCCTGAAAAAAAGGAAAAAGGTGTAAATAATTTAAAGAAATAAAATTAAAACACGTCAGATGCTGTACAAAATTACAGTTTCAATAGAAAAAACAGTCTGCTTAGTTGACAAAAACACAAGAAGAGATGATGTCAATGGATGAAAAAAAGAAATACAAAAGAAAAACCAGCAGATTGTTTTATTTTTTTGACTAATTAGTACGGTCACTGGACAAACAAAAATAGTAAGAGGTGAGACGATGGGATTAAAGGTAGGATTGATTGGATGCGGTGGCATGGGGACTACACATAATCTGTCATTAAAAGCAATTTCCACGGAGATGGATATCGAGGTTGTTGCACTGGCAGATTGCAGATCAGAGTTTCTGGAGAAAGCAGCAGTACAATGGCCCCATGCAAGGAAGTACGAATATGGTATGGAATTGATTGAGCAGGAAACGCTGGATCTCGTACATATCTGTTTACCGAGTTACCTTCATGCACAACATGCCATAGCTGCTATGAGGAAGGGAATGCATACTTTTATTGAAAAGCCGGTATGCCTTACGGAGCAGGATTGTAAGGAACTGCTTCGGGCAAAAGAAGAGACGGGCAGGAAGGTAATGATTGGACAGGTTGTAAGATCCTTTGCCGAGTATCGTTATTTGAAACAGATATACGATGAGAAAACATACGGCGCTCTGAAATCAATTATGATGCAGAGAGTGAGTGGTGATGCAGTATGGGGATTCGAGGACTGGTTCCATGATGAGAAGAGAAGCGGGTCTGTAGTTTTAGATCTTCATGTCCATGATCTGGATTTTCTGAGATACATGCTGGGAGAACCAGACAGCATGGATGTCAGGGCAACGGAATTCGAAGGTGGTCTGGTAAATCAGGTTGTAACACAATATGAGTTTGGCAAGGTTTTTGCAATAGTAGAAGGTGTTTGGGATGTGTCACCTGCACTTCCATTTGAAGCCAGCTTTCGAGCATGCTTTGAAAAGGGTACCGTGGTCTTCAAAGGAAGTCAGAAGCCATCTGTGATGGTATACCTTGCGGATGGAACTTCATTTGCTCCGGAGCTTAAAGAAGAATATGAAAAAGAGGATCATTCTGCGGGGATTAACATCTCCAATCTCGGGCCATATTATACGGAAATCAAATATTTTATTGATTGTCTGATGCATGATAAGGAACCGGTGATTGCTCCGCTTGAAGAAGGAGTCAAGAGCGTTGCGCTTGCCAGACAAGAGCTTTCTCTGGCGAAAGAATATATTCAAAAGATGCGATAACAATACAGAAACAATTACAAAGATTTTTCCGCTGATGAGCGAAAAAATAGAGCTATGAACCATACACAAAAGGAGGAATATTATGGTAAAGAAAACGGTTGCGGTTTTAATGAGTGTTGCTATGGCTGGTACATTACTGGCGGGGTGTGGTGGAAGCAGTGCAGCTTCTTCCAGTGCAGCCTCTGCGACATCAGGAAGTTCATCTGCAGAAGCGTCCTCGGAGGGAACAGCAGCTTCAGGTGAAGAAGTAGTTCTGAAAGTATTTGATGCACATGCCTATGGATTGGATCAGTATGCAGAGATGGCTGCAAAATTCGAGGAGGAGCATCCGGGAGTTAAGATTCAAGTGCAGCATGCAGCAAATGATAATACCACATTACTCCAGTCTCGTGTGAATTCGGGGGATATTCCGGATGTATTTGACATTGAGTCTGGAACGGCGGCTCAGGCATATTATGAATATGCTTATGACTGGACAAATGATACAGAGGTTCTGAAGCTTTTTAATGAGGATGCAGTGAATACAGGAAAAGATGCAGATGGAAAGGTTATGAGTCTGCCCTGGACTTATGAGAACATGGGTCTTATCTACAATAAAGATCTCTTTGCGAAGGCAGGAATTACAGAATTACCTCAGACGATGGATGAGCTGGAAGCTGCCTGCGAGAAGATGAAAGCAGTAGGAATTACGGCATTTGCACTGTCAGCAAAGGAGACCTGGGTTCTTGGACAGCTGGCAACACATTTTATGATGGACAAATCACTGGATGCGGCAGGTGTTGTTGAGGCTCTTAAGAGTGGAAAACTGACTTTTAAGGATATGCCGAACTTCCAGAATCTGTTCAGATTCCTGGATCTTGCTGTTAAATATGGTCCGGATAAACCACTTGAGGTTGACTGGGAGACCTGTGAAAATATGCTTGCTAATAATGAAGCAGCTATTATACATATGGGTGACTGGTGCCAGTCTACACTGGATTCCTTTAATCCAGATGCAAATCTCGCATTCCTTCCCTGTCCGGTAAGTGATAAAGCAGAGGATGCAACATTGCTGTCTTCTTGTAACTGGACATATATTGTGAATAAGGATTCCAAAAATCTGGAACTGGCCAAAGAATATGCCGAGTATATCTTAAGCTCTGATATGGGTCAGTATTGGATGTGTGATGGCGTTGGTGCTGTACCAGCTGTTAAAACTGACAAAGAGGTGCAGGGAAGACTTGCAAATGATGCGAAAACATATGTAACTGAGGGTAAGACCAATGGATGGATCCACACAATAGCGCCAACAGGATACGCTGATAGTATGGGACCTATACTTCAGGCTTATATGACAGGTGATATGACAGCAGAAGAGGTAACAACAGAGTTCCAGAATTTCTGGGCATCATAATCGGCAGCCTTACAGGACTGTTTCGATTGAAAAAGTTATAAATGATCTTTATGAGTAATATCATGCTGCCGCATGAAGAAGGAAATGCTTTGTGCGGCAGCAGATGATAATAAGTGTACATACTGTGGAGGGATAACATTGAAGAACAAGAAAGTAACGGAGTTTTTGATTTTTGCTTTATTCGTGTTTCCGGCAGTTATTTTTGTGATTTTTTCTACAGATATACCATTTCTTATGAATTTATACTATTCGTTCTTTGACTGGAATGGCGTCGGAAAAAGTATGACCTTTGTTGGCTTTGATAATTTTATCAAAATATTCACCGCAGACACGCTGTTCTGGAAGGGTGTCAAATTTACATTGAAGTTTGCAGTGTTTTATGTTGTGATCGTGAATATTATCGCTTTAGCCATCGCTTTAGTGCTTTCAAAAGAGAAAAAATCTGCAAGTGTTGGAAGAGCTTTTTACTATATTCCTTATATTATCAGTCTGACAGCGATCAGTCTGATCTGGAAGTTTATCATTGGTCCTGGATTTGAGTCACTTTATAATATAACAGGATGGGAAATCTTTAACTGGAGCTGGCTTGGAACCGGTAAGCTTGCTTTTGTAGTAGTAGTAGTTATGACGGTGTGGCAAAACGTAGGTTTTTACATGGTGAATTACATAGCGGGAATTATTGCAGTGCCCAAGGAGCTTATGGAGGCTGCGCAGATTGATGGAGCGAATAAAGTGCAGACGATCACACGGATTACGATTCCCATGATTATGCCATCTATCTCAATCTGTCTGCTTACTTCCCTGACATTTGCCTTTAAACTCTTTGATGTTATTATGGTATTTACGAAAGGCGGACCTGCAAACTCCACGGTTTCCGTGGCATACAATATATATAAGGAAGCGTTTGTTAACAGCAATTATGGTCTTGCCACCGCTAAATCCTTAGTATTCGTGGTATTTGTACTGATTATTACTGCTATTCAGATGAAAGTTACAAAGAGTAAGGAGGTAGAATCATAATGAAGATAAAAGGAAAAAAAATCTCTGTGTTTAGCGTAATTGTGTTTTTTGCCTCTATATTCTGGCTGCTTCCATTGCTGCTGATATTCATTAACTCTTTTAAACCTTACAATGATATGATGCAGCACTTCCTGTCATTGCCGCAGACCATCAACTTTGATAAGTATATTGAGACATGGACGAAGTTTGATTTTCCCAAGCTGATCGGAAACACGCTGCTGTACACGGGTGTATCGGTTTTTGGTATCGTAATCCTCGCACCTATGGCGGCGTATAAGCTGGCCCGTACAAAATCTAAATTGAGTGGATTTTGCTTTATGGTCATTATTATGCCGATGATGGTACCCTTCCAGTCATACATGATTACATTGACAAGACTGGTATCCAACTTTAAACTGACAGGTACAAAGACAGGATATATTGCAGTTACGGTTGGACTTCTGATGCCCCTGGCTGTGTATATGATCCACGGGTTTATCAAAAATGTTCCGCTGGAGCTTGAAGAAAGTGCTGAGATTGATGGAGCTGGAAAGATCAAAACATACTTTATGATCGTGCTTCCGCTTCTAAAGCCAATTTTGACAACGGTTGTAGTTTTGGATGCTTTGGCAACCTGGAATGATATTATTACGAACCAGTTGATCGTTGGCGGTAATGCCTCTGCGATGAACCTGCAGAATGCACTATACATGCAGTTCTCCGCACAGACCTCTGACTGGGAGCATGCACTGCCAGGTATCGTAATGTCGATGATACCAAGCTTGATTTTCTTTATTGTGATGCAGAAACATATTGTTGGCGGAATTACGGCCGGTTCAGTAAAAGGATAAGGAGACCAGATATGAGAGTTGGTGTGTTGGTAGAGCTTTTTAAGGATACAGATGTCAATCAGAAATTTGCGGAAGTACGTGAGATGGGCATGGAGAGTGTTCAGCTGGTATGCTGGGATGAAACACTTATGACAGACGAAGCTGCATTCCGGGTAAAGGAAGCAGTTGAAAAACAGAAGATCAGCATTACTGCATTCTGGTGCGGATGGCAGGGTCCGAAGGTGTGGGATTTTTATGACGGACAACTGACACTGGGACTGATTCCTGCAGCATTTCGCCATCAGCGTCTGCAGATGCTCATGGCAGGATCTGATTTTGCAAAGAAAATTGGAGTTACGGATCTTGCAACACATGTGGGATATATGCCCGAAAATCCTTATGACCCGGTATATCACGAGGTTATTACAGCCTTGAAGGCATTAGCTGCAAGGTGCAAGGAAAACGGACAGAACTTCCTCTTTGAGACGGGTCAGGAAACACCTGTTACACTGAAGCGGGCAATTCAGGATATCGGATATGATAATATCGGAATCAATCTGGATCCTGCCAATCTGCTTATGTATGGAAAAGCAAACCCAATTGATGCCTTAGATGTATTCGGAGAATATGTTCGTGGTATTCATGGAAAAGACGGATGCTATCCTACAGATGGACATGAGCTTGGAAAAGAAATGCCACTGGGACAGGGTAAAGTTAATTATCCGATGTTTATCAAGCGACTAAAGGAGATCGGCTATGAGGGGGATATCACGATCGAGCGTGAAATATCCGGGCCGGAGCAGAAGAAGGATATTCTGATGGCAAAAGCAATGTTAGACAAGCTTCTATAAATCCTTAAAGAAGAAAGTGGCTGTCGCACTTCGGTGGTAGGGAGTCCCTTGTGAGGGCGAAACACATTTGCAGAAGTCCTAAGTATACCAAAACAACCGGTTTTGCGTTATAAGAAATCAGCATACTGTTTGAGCGCAGCGAGTTTATGTTGATTTCTTATGATTTTAGCAAAATCGGTTGTTTTGTGTATACTCTTGGACTTCGAAACCGTGTTCCGCCCTCACAAGGGACTCCCTACCACCGAAGTGCGACAGCCACTTTCTTATCCGGATTTATTTTGTGAGTCGAATTACGTTCCAGCTATGCCTGCCGCATACGGTGGTAAGCTTTCCGCCTTCGATCCTGGAGGCACTGGAGGCGCCGGGAACAACCGTATTCGGGTTAGCCTCTGTGTTGACTGCTTTCAGATCATCATGTGTCAGCACGATATGCTCAGCAACCTGATATCCTTCGAACTGTCTTAAATCACAGTTGACCTCCATATCCTCCTCCAGGCTTTTGTTTACTGCGAAGATGGTGAGGGTGTCCTCTTCTTCGTTCCAGATACATACAGAATCAAGGTAAGGAGCCTCACCATAAGTTTTGCTTTCGTAAACCGGAGTCTGTACCTGGGTGTTGAGCACGGTTCCACTTCCAAAAACACTGGCATGCATATAGGGATAGAAGATGGTCTGGCGCCATGCACCTGTGTCGGAGGTCATAATTGGAGCAATAACATTTACCAGTTGGGCCAGACATGCGATTTTTACACGGTCTGCATGTCTGAGCATGGTGATGAGCATGCTTCCTACCAGCAGAGCATCCTCGAAGTTGTAGATATCCTCCAGCTGGTGAGGAGCCTGTACCCATTTCTCAAGTTTTTTGTCTGCCTCGCTGCTGTGGTACCATACATTCCACTCGTCAAAGGAGAGGTTGATATTTTTTTTGCCGTGTTTTTTTGCCTTTACTGCATCGCAGATGGATACAACACCGGAGATAAAATCGTCCATCCCCTTAGAGCTTGCCAGAAAATCAGGTGTGTCATCGGTGGGGTTACCATAGTACTGATGCAAAGACATGTAGTCAACCTGGTCATAGGCTTCATCAAGAACCGTATATTCCCATTCACCGAAGGTGGGCATCATCAGGTTGGAGCTGCCGCATGCGACAGTCTCGATGGATGGATCAAGAAACTTCATCAGACGGGAAGTCTCAGCGGCGATTCTTCCGTATTCCTGGGCGGTTTTGTGACCCATCTGCCAGGGTCCGTCCATCTCGTTACCCAGGCACCACAGCTTGATGTTGTGGGGATCCTTATATCCGTGGGATTTGCGGAGATCACTGTAGTAGGTGCCTTCCTTGAAGTTACAGTATTCCAGAAGGTTCTTCGCATCTTCTGGTCCCCGTGTTCCAAGGTTTACCGCCATCATAATCTCACTGCCGGCTTTTTTTGACCAGTCTGCGAATTCGTTCAGACCAAACTGATTAGACTCGATCACGGTCCATGCCAATTCTGTTCTTGCGGGACGCAAAGCCTTCGGTCCCACACTGTCCTCCCAGCGGAATCCTGATACAAAGTTGCCGCCCGGATAACGGACGATAGGAACCTGCAGTTCTTTTACGAGAGCAAGTGTATCTTTTCTAAATCCCTGCTCATCAGAAAAATCGCAGCCCTCCTGGTAAATGCCCTGGTACACGGCTCTTCCCAGATGTTCAATAAAGGAACCAAAGATGCGTTTGTCGATTTTTCCGGTAAGAAAATACTTATCTACTACTATTTCTGCTTTTTTCATGTAAAAACCTCCCTGTGGTTTGTGTAAAAAATACCTGTATATGACAGGATTATCTCTTTAAAATGATTTTACCAGAATAGAAAAAGATTGCTATTCCTATTCCTCCGCTATACTTGACTTTTCTTCCGGTAATAGCTACTATAAGAGAAATAGATGACGATTTGGCAGAGTGTTGAACCGTTCAATAAAGATAATATACAAAAAGACAAGAGGCAGGAGCTATGGATCGCAGTTTTGAACTTCATTTTTGTGAATATAACAGATCGAATCCGGATTGTGACCGGATCGACAGGCCAAAGGGAAGCGGGGATTATCTTTTCCTTCTTTTGAAAACACCCATGAAGATGGTAATCGGGCAGCAGCGATTGATTACGAAGGAGAATGCCTGCATCTTATATACGCCGGAATTTGCACAAGATTACGAGGCGGTACGGAAGTTCCGCAACAGCTACCTGCATTTTAACTGTGAGGAGAATCCTGGAAGGAAATATGGAATTCCGGTTAATGAGGTGTTTTATCCTCAGAATTGTGATGCGATCGATCAGTGTATTCAACAGATGCAGGAGGAGTATATCTCGGACAGACCCTTTGCGGCAGACCAGGAATAT
Organism: Lachnospiraceae bacterium; assembly: GCA_028692395.1. Taxonomy (GTDB): domain Bacteria; phylum Bacillota; class Clostridia; order Lachnospirales; family Lachnospiraceae; genus Novisyntrophococcus. Next base: position 36,249 of record JAQUXP010000028.1, on the reverse strand, counting down.
GCGCTGCTGGTGCAGCTGATGATCTCCACGGCAAGGGAGTTACAGAAAGGCGATGAGACCAGGGAAGAGTGGGGAGATCTTTACAGGCGGTTTGAAAAGCTCCGTCTGGAGATGCTCAGCAGCTATGAGAAGAGCTGGACGACAGAGATGCTAAGTGGCAGGATGAACCTTGAGAAAAGTCAGCTTTACTATTATTACAGGAAGTTTTTTGGAAGTACACCCCATGGGGACCTTATGCAGGTTCGGCTGGATAAGGCAAAGAATCTTCTTACGAACCGGGCACTGCCGGCGGGGCAGATCGGGGAGCTTTGCGGATTTGGGAATTATTCACATTTCAGCAGATGCTTTCGAAAATACTGTGGATGCTCACCCAGAGAGTGCCGAAATTCCATCGCCGAAGGAGATTTGGAATAAATTTAGGCAGGTTGCCGGTCACAGAGGGAACGGTAACATATCGACTGCTCCAATCAAAAGTTTAAGAGAAATATAATTGCTTTCTTTGCATGAAAACGGTATGATAGTAATAAGAAGCAAAGAACAATAGATCTGATTATTGGAAGAAAGTCGGAAAGACGGATTGACAGGATATAGGAAGAAATAAGAGGCGATATATGGACAGAGAAGTGCTGCGCAAAAGAATTGCGCGAAATAAAAGAAATATACTCATACATAACTGTATCAAGGTTGGCGTCTGTGTTGTAGCGGCACTGGGGCTGATTACCTTAGGCTGGCATTTTGCCGAGCCGATTATGAAGAGGGCAGAGGTTAAGATAGAAGAGGATAAAAAGCAGGTTGCGATGGTTCAGGCCGGTACAAGTTATAACGAGGATGGAAGCCAGGATGCCATGATTGCAACACTTACTTCCGGTCAGACAGTGACCAGTGCAGCACCGGGATGGCAGGTGGATGCCACAGGCTGGTGGTATGCGGCAGATGAGCAGAGCAGTTATCAGAATGGCTGGCTGGAGATCGAAGGACAGAAGTATCACTTTGGCGCAGACGGTTATATGGACACCGGCTGGACTGCGATCGCCGGACAGGGATATTATTTTGATGATCATGGGATACAGGATCCCAATAAGAGCAGCAGTAAGATGCTTGCGCTGACCTTTGATGATGGACCGGGACCAAACACCGGAAGGATTCTGGATGTGCTGGAGCAGTATGGGGCACGTGCAACATTCTTTATGCTTGGTACAAGTATCGAGAGGTATGGTGCAGATACGATTCCCCGCATGAAGGCACTGGGCTGTGATCTGGGTAATCACTCCTATGACCATACCTATCTGGCAGATAAGACTGTTGATATTGCACAGGATCAATTCGCACGGACAGATGCTTTGATTGCACAGTATAATAATGGCACCGGGGCTTCCGTTGTTCGTTTTCCTTATGGTAACTTTACGAAGGAACAGGCAGCGGCGACGAATCGATCCTGCTGGTTCTGGAACAGTGACACGATGGACTGGGATTCCCCGAATGCAGCTGCAGTGGCTCAAAATATCAGTTCCAGTGTGGAGGACGGTGCACTGATTCTGATGCATGATACCCAGGATATCACAGTGGAAGCCTGCCTGACGATGATCCCGCAGCTGGTCAATGATGGCTGGCAGCTGGTTACAGTTCGGGAGCTGGCGCAGGCCAAGGGATATGACATCTACCCTGGCGCCACCTACTATGGATTCACAGATCGTATTCGATCCGAAGGTAATGATCACGTCTACAGCTTTGATGATACACATCAGTAAAAAAAATATGGGGTCGCCATACTTTGGCACCCCATATTTTTTATTTATCAAAATTATTATTTCTGTGAAGAACGTTTTCTCATTCTGGCATCCAGAATACGTTTCCGGATACGAAGAGAGGTTGGTGTAACCTCCAGAAGCTCGTCGCTGTCGATAAACTCCAGAGCCTGCTCCAGAGAGAGAACTTTTGGTGTTGTCAGCTTCAGCGCTTCATCTGCAGATGAAGAACGGGTGTTGGTCAGATGCTTGGTCTTGCAGACATTCAGTTCGATGTCCTCTGCCTTACCATTCTGTCCGATTACCATACCGGCATAAACCTTTTCGCCTGCACCGATGAAGAGTGTACCGCGATCCTGTGCAGAGAACAGACCGTATGCTACAGATTCTCCACTTTCGAAAGCGATCAGAGATCCCTGCTTCCGGTACTGGATATCCCCTTTGTAGGGAGCATAGCTGTCAAAGGTAGTGTTTAAGATACCCTGACCCTTTGTCATGGTCATAAAGTCACCACGGAAACCGATCAGTCCACGAGCAGGGATTTCGAATTCCAGACGGGTATTTCCGTCGCTTGTAGGACTCATACCCTGCAGTTCACCTTTACGCTCGCTTAAACGCTGAATAACAGAACCGGAGAATTCTTCCGGAACATCTACATATGCCAGCTCCATAGGCTCTAATTTTCTGCCGCGCTCGTCAGTATGATAAAGAACCTCAGCCTTGCTGACTGCGAATTCAAAACCTTCCCGGCGCATGTTCTCGATCAGAACGGACAGATGAAGCTCTCCACGTCCGGAAACCTTGAAGCAGTCTGCGGAGTCAGTATCTTCTACACGGAGGCTGACATCGGTGTTCAGCTCACGATAGAGACGATCACGAATATGACGGGAAGTGATAAACTTACCTTCCTGACCTGCCAGAGGAGAGTCATTTACGATAAAGTTCATGGCGATGGTTGGCTCGGAGATCTTCTGGAAGGGAATTGGTTCCGGATTCTCAAGATCACAGAGGGTATCACCAATATGAATATCTGCAATACCGGAGATCGCAACGATGGCACCGATATTTGCTTCTGTTACTTCTACTTTGTTCAATCCGTCAAACTCATAGAGCTTGTTGATTTTAACCTTTTTCTTTTTATCCGGCTCATGGTGATTTACCAGCATGACTTCCTGATTCACCCGGATAGAACCGTTATCTACTTTTCCTACACCGATACGTCCTACGTATTCATTGTAATCGATGGTGCTGATCAGAATCTGGGTTCCGGCATCCGGATCACCTTCCGGTGCAGGGATATAGTCCATGACGGTCTCGAAGAGAGGAATCATGTCTTTCCGCTCATCTGCAAGATCCTTTACAGCAAAGCCGTTCTTTGCAGATGCATACAGGAATGGGCAGTCCAGCTGCTCGTCTGATGCATCAAGATCCATCAGAAGCTCCAGTACTTCGTCAACAACCTCATCCGGACGTGCTTCCGGACGATCGATCTTATTGATACAGACAATTACCTTCAGATCAAGAGCCAGAGCCTTCTGCAGCACGAACTTTGTCTGAGGCATAGCGCCCTCAAATGCATCAACAAGAAGAATAACGCCGTTTACCATCTTGAGCACACGCTCTACCTCACCGCCGAAATCGGCATGGCCTGGGGTATCAATAATGTTAATTTTGGTATCTTTATAGTATACAGCAGTATTTTTGGAAAGAATTGTGATTCCACGCTCGCGCTCGATATCGTTGGAGTCCATGACACGTTCCTGAACTTCCTGATTGGCACGAAAAACACCGCTTTGCTTCAGCAGTTCGTCTACCAGAGTTGTTTTGCCATGATCGACATGGGCAATAATTGCTACATTTCTTACATCATTTCTTGTGGTTTTCATATAACCTTAGTTCCTTCTTTTCTCATAGATATACACAGTTTACAGGCTATTATAACACTTTTTGTCGAATTTGAACAGGGGGAATCGATGGAAATTTTTTCAGTGGTGGTTCTAATTTGAAGGATCCCCTCATAGACTTACTTTATACTAAGATACCTACAGGGCAGTCGGCCAGATATGGAACAGCTGCGCTACAAGAGGAAAGGGGAAATCATTAATGGCAGATAAAATTATTGAAAACAATCAGGTTCAGATCATGGGTGAAATCGCATCCGATTTCAAATTCAGTCATCAGGTGTTTGGGGAGGGCTTTTATCTGGTGGATATCAGAGTGAAGCGCCTGAGTGATTCGGAGGATATTATTCCTGTGATGGTGTCAGAACGCCTGATCGACGTGACACAGGATTATATGGGTGAATTTTTGATGGTGACAGGACAGTTTCGTTCCTATAACCGTCACGAGGAGAAGAAAAACAGGCTGGTGCTTTCGGTGTTTGCCCGGGAGCTGGTATTTGTCGAGCAGGAGGATGATTCGGTCAAATCAAATCAGATTTTTCTGGATGGTTACATATGTAAACCACCTGTTTATCGAAAAACGCCACTTGGAAGGGAGATTGCAGACTTGTTAATTGCAGTGAACCGTCCTTATGGAAAGTCAGATTATATTCCCTGCATTTGCTGGGGAAGAAATGCCCGCTATGCCTCGGTGTTCCAGGTGGGCGGACATGTACTGATCTGGGGCCGTATTCAAAGCCGGGAATATATGAAACGGCTGAGTGAGACGGAATCGGAGAAGCGGGTTGCTTACGAGATTTCAGTCAGTAAGCTGGAATATGTGGACTAATTGGGTGGAATCAATTATACTATAGGTGAGAAAATCCCATCACCGAAGGTGATTTTAAATGGATTTTTAAATGCAGCGGATCAGCTGCTGAACAGTTCATAAAACCGTTAACAGGAGTGTACCAAAATGAAGAAGATCTCAGAATTTCAGAAAAGATTTGAACAGCACTATGATGAATTAAAATGGCTGTACTGTGAACTTTATCACAATAATATGAAGATGTTTCGGGAGCTTACAGATCAGCTTGCGATCTGGTACGATCACAGAAGTGATGCACTGAAAAGCCTGGATCATAAGAGAGAGAAAGCTCCGGACTGGTATAAAAAGCAGAATATGCTGGGCATGATGCTGTATATCGATGCATTTGCAGACAATTTAAGCGGTGTGGAAGAGAAGCTGGATTACCTGAAAGAATGTAATGTCAATTATCTGCATCTGATGCCATTTTTGGATACGCCAAAGGGAAAGAGTGATGGCGGTTATGCCGTATCCGATTACCGGAAGGTCCAGGAAGATCTGGGAACGATGGATCAGCTGGAGGACCTGGCAGGGCTTTGCCATAAGCAGGGGATGAGCCTTTGCATGGACTTTGTTATGAATCACACTTCTGAGGATCACGAGTGGGCAAAGCGGGCACTGGCAGGGGAACGCAGCTACCGGGAGCGGTATTTCTTCTTTGATTCTTTTGATACTCCGGCAGAGTATGAGAAAACCTGTCCCCAGGTATTTCCCACTACGGCACCGGGAAACTTCACCTGGAGGGAAGACTGTGGGCAGTACGTAATGACGACATTTTACCCGTATCAGTGGGATCTGAATTATGGCAACCCGGAAGTATTTAACGAGATGGTATACAACATGCTTTATCTGGTAAATAAAGGAATTGATATTCTGCGAATCGATGCGGTTCCATATATATGGAAGCAGTTGGGGACATCCTGCAGAAATCTTCCACAGGTTCATACGATTGTAAGGATGATGCGTATGATCACAGAGATCGTCTGTCCGGGAGTTCTGCTTCTGGGAGAGGTTGTGATGGAGCCTGCAAAGGTGGTACCTTACTTTGGAACCCTGGAAAAACCGGAGTGTCATATGCTTTATAATGTTACCACCATGGCTTCCACCTGGCACACCATAGCTACGAAGGATACGTCCCTTCTGCGGCATCAGATGGACACTGTCTGTGGCCTTCCGAAGGACTATGTGTTCCTGAATTATCTCCGCTGCCATGATGATATTGGCTGGGGGCTGGATTATGAGTGGCTGAAAAACTTTGAGATGAATGAGCCTGCACATAAGAAGTTTCTCAATGATTATTTCTGTGGGCGCTTCCCGGGAAGCGATGCCAGAGGAGAGCTTTATAATGATGATCCTGTGCTGCAGGATGCGAGACTTTGCGGGACAACTGCCTCCCTTTGTGGATTAGAGGCAGCTTTACAGGAAGAGAATGTGGATAAGATTGAAAAAGCAGTGGCAAGGATTCTGATGCTGAATGCCTATCTTTTTGTTCAGTCGGGTATTCCGGTGATCTACAGCGGAGATGAGATTGGGCAGCTGAACGATTACAGCTACAAAGAATCCGGGGATGCTGACCGGGCCGCAGATTCCCGCTATGTACACAGGGGAAGCTTTTCCTGGGAAAATGCTGCGAAGCGAGGGAAAAAAGGCAGTGTACAGAAGCGTATTTTTGATGGAATGAAGAAGATGGAGCGTCTGCGTTTTCGCACGCCAGTGTTCTCGGCTCAGGCTGAGATGTCTACCTTGAATACTTATGACGTGGCAGTCCTTGGCATCTACAGAGAATATCAGGGACAAAAGCTGGTGGCGCTTTTTAACTTCAGCGACGAAGAAAAAACGGCGTGGATTGATATGGGAGCAGAAGTGTATACTGAATTATTTACAAAGAAAACACAGGTGCTGAAGCACGTAACGGTTCCGGCTGATGGGTTCTTGTGGTACGTGTGTCATAATTAGATTAAAATCATCCAGGCAGAAAAGTTTCTCTTGAAATATGAAGAGGATGATGCTATTATTTGAGTATATAAACATATAAAAAAAGAGTGTAGATAGAGGTTGCATTTTTCATAAGTAAGCCGGTGGATGTACAAGGAGCAGGGGAAAGCGGCAGAAAGGGAAAGATGCCGAAGAGCTATGATACCTGAAATCATAGATTCTGGGCGCAGTGTGAAGAATGCTGTGACTGTCATCGCAAGATGGAGTGCTATCTGACGTATGCGCAAAGTCGTATATATTGGAGGCAGCAAGTCTTGGCTGTCTCTTTTTTTGAGCAAAGGAGGAAGAAAGGTATGGCAATATTTAAAGGAGCAGGCGTTGCAATCGTAACACCGATGAAGGCAAACGGTGAGGTGAATTATGAGAAGCTGGCTGAACTGATAGAGGATCAAATCGCAGGAGGTACCGATGCGATCATTATCTGTGGAACCACCGGAGAGTCCTCTACACTTTCCCATGAGGAGCACATCGAAGTGATCCGTTATTGTGCCAAGAAGGTGAATAAACGTGTTCCGGTAGTAGCGGGAACCGGATCAAACAGTACAGAGACAGCGATTTATCTGTCCCAGGAAGCAGAAAAAGCAGGGGCAGACGGACTGCTTCTGGTGACACCTTACTACAACAAAGCCACACAGAAGGGTCTGATTGCACATTATACTGCAATTGCGAATGCTGTAAAGCTTCCGATTATTCTCTACAATGTACCAAGCAGAACCGGATGTAATATCGCACCGGAAACCGCAGCCTTTCTGGCAAAAAATGTGGAAAATATTGTGGCGATCAAGGAAGCCTCCGGTAATATCTCTCAGGTTGCTGAGCTGATGCACCAGGCAGACGGACATCTGGATCTGTATTCCGGAAATGATGATCAGGTTGTGCCGATTCTCTCTCTTGGCGGACTGGGCGTTATCTCTGTTGTTTCTAATGTTGCACCAAAATATATGCATGATATGGTTACCAGATATCTGGAGGGTGATGTGAAAGCAAGTGCCAAGATGCAGTTGGATGTACTTCCTCTGTGCCATGCACTGTTCTGTGAAGTAAACCCGATTCCGGTGAAGGCAGGACTGAATCTCCAGGGAAAAGAAGTAGGATCACTTCGTGCACCATTAACGGAGATGGAACCGGAAAACCAGGAAAAACTGAAAAAAGCGATGAAGGATATGGAGATCTTATGATAAAAGTAATTATGCATGGCTGTAATGGCCATATGGGACAGGTAATCAGCGGATTAATCAAAGAGGATGCAGCCGTGGAAATCGTGGCTGGTATTGACATGAATGATAACCGTGACAATGGTTACCCTGTATTTACAGATATTAATGCCTGTGATATAGAGGCAGATGCCATGATTGATTTTTCTTCCTATAAAGCTGCGGATACAGTACTGGATTACTGTACAGCTCGTAAGCTTCCTCTGGTGCTTTGCACTACAGGACTGACAGAAGAGCAGCTTTTGAAAGTAAAGGAATGCAGTAAAGAGACTGCAATTCTTCGCTCTGCGAATATGTCTCTTGGCATCAACACTTTGATGAAGCTGGTTTCGGATGCCGCAAAAGTTCTTGCTGCCGCAGGATTTGATATGGAAATCGTAGAAAAACATCATAAATTAAAATGTGACGCACCAAGCGGAACCGCCATTGCACTGGCAGACAGTTTAAATGAAGCCATGGATGGTGCTTATCACTATACGTATGATCGCAGTCAGCGCCATGAGCAGCGTGATCCGAAGGAAATTGGAATCTCTGCAGTTCGGGGCGGTACCATCGTGGGTGATCACGATGTAATCTTCGCAGGTCCGGATGAAGTGATTACATTTTCCCATCAGGCTTATTCCAAAGGCGTGTTTGGAAAAGGTGCCGTGGAAGCAGCGAAGTTTTTAGCCGGAAAACCGGCCGGAATGTACGACATGCAGGATGTCATCGGCTAATGAATAATTGAAGAAAAACGTGTCATACTACTTTTATCAAAGTTAAAAGGAGAATGACAATGAAAAACGGAAAGAAATTATTATTTGGCTGCCTGCTGGCCCTGACCCTTACAGGACTGACCGCCTGTGGAAATGCAACGATGAATGATGCTACTGGAAACAAAACCAATACAGAAAATAATGCCGGCAACAAGAAGAATGAAACAAAGGATACCAACAACACCAACAATACAAACAACACAAACACCACTGGAACTTCCGCAGGGGAAAATCTGGGGGATGCAGTAGGTGATGCCACAGAGGGTGTTGGAGAAGGTATCAAGGATGTAGGAAGAGGCGTGGAGAATGCAACTGATAATGCCACGGGGACATCGACTGAGAATAACAACAGGTAGTTGCACATTCTTATGCTATACTCGGTGGATCGTGATATCACAAATGCTCCCTATATTCTACTGGAATAACATAAGAAAATAAGATATAATACACCCATAACGATGATAGGAGGTTATGGGATGCGTTATCCGGAATTTTTAAGAAAAGACGGTGCCATCGGTTTTGTGGCACCGTCTTTTGGATGTAATATAGAACCCTACCGCACAACATTTGCCCATGCACAGAAGGTGTTTGAGGAAAAGGGATATAGCTGTAAGACGGGTCCGAACTGCTATGAGGGCAGAGGAATCGGAATCAGTAATACCCCCAAGGCCTGTGGGGATGAGATCAATGCATGGTACTGCAGCAACGAGACAGATATCCTGATCTCCTGTGGCGGTGGAGAATTGATGTGTGAGGATTTGGAATATATAGATTTTAACAGGCTTCGAGCTGCCAAACCAAAGTGGTATATGGGCTATTCAGACAATACAAACCTGACCTTCCTTTTGCCGACGCTCTGCGATACGGCGGCTATCTATGGTCCCTGTGCGCCTGCATTTGGGATGGAGCCCTGGCATCCGGCCATAGCAGATGCGTGGTCCTTGTTAAAGGGAGAAAAGCTGAGTTTCACAGGCTATCCGCTATGGGAAAAAGAGTCACAGAAAAGTGAAGCCAATCCGCTGGCACCTTACTATGTGACAGAACCACGAAAGCTAAAGGCATATCTTCCCGATGGGAAAGGCGGCATGAAAGAGGCTGATGACAGGAAAGTTGAGATAGAAGGCCGTCTGCTGGGAGGCTGTATGGATTGTCTTGTGACACTTCTTGGAACTACCTTTGATCAGGTCAAAGAGTTTGACGAAAGATACAGGGAAGAGGGAATCATCTGGTTTTTGGAATCCTGTGATCTGAATGTGTTTGGCATTCGCCGGGCCATCTGGCAGATGAAGCATGCAGGCTGGTTTGGACACGTAAAAGGCTTCCTTATTGGACGTCCCTATTGCTTTGGACAGGATATGATGGGGCTGGATCAGTACCATGCGGTAACAGATCTTCTAAGCTCACTGGAGGTTCCGGTGATCTGCGATGTGGATCTGGGACATCTGCCGCCGATGATGCCAGTGATCTGTGGAAGCTATGCAAACGTAAATGTGCAGGATGGGGAGCTTTGTGTGAACATGACCTGCAGATGAGGAGCGTATGATAATGAAATTTCGACCATGTATTGATATCCATAATGGAAAAGTAAAGCAGATCGTGGGGGGTTCCCTAAAGGATCAGGGCGATCAGGCAAAGGAAAACTTTGTATCCGGGCAGGATGCTGCCTGGTACGCCAGACTTTATCGGCAGTACGGGATTCAGGGAGGGCATATTATCCTTTTGAATCCGGCATCCTCCCCATTCTATGAGGAGACAAAACGTCAGGCACTGTCGGCTCTTCGGGAGTATCCCGGGGGTCTGATGGTGGGCGGAGGCATTTGCCCGGAAAATGCTGCCGAGTTTCTGACTGCGGGTGCCAGCCATGTAATCGTGACTTCTTATGTGTTTCGGGATGGAAAGATCAGCTGGGAACGGCTGAATCAGATGGTACATGCAGTGGGAAAGGATCGCCTGGTGCTGGACCTGAGCTGCCGCAAAAAAGACGGAGCGTATTATATCGTCACAGACCGCTGGCAGAAGTTCACAGATGTGGTGGTAAACGAAGAGACGCTGGAGCGGCTGCGGGGATACTGCGATGAATTCCTGGTTCATGCAGTGGACGTGGAAGGAAAAGCTTCCGGTGTCGAGGCAGAACTTGCCAGGCTGCTGGCCAGACAGAAGCAGATTGCGATTACATATGCAGGAGGCGTTGGAAGCTATAAGGATCTGGAGGTCTTAAAAGAGGCCGGAGAGAATCGGCTGGACGTCACCATAGGAAGTGCCCTGGACCTGTTTGGGGGAACCATGGAATTTGAAAAGGTGCTGCGGCTTTTAGGCGTTTCAGTATAAGCAAAATCGCAGATGGAAGGAAGAAGTCATACATCCGGGGGGATATTTATGTTGAAAAAGATCAAGAAAATGCCGGCCAGAAAAATGCTGCTGATGATATCCATGTTGTTTTTGGTGCCTTTTTTTCTGTTTCTGGTTGGTTTTACCTTCTACAGCAATTATATTCATGAGAAACAGCTGGCGCAGAATAATCTGAGTAAAATCGAACTATACCAGTCATTTCTGGAAGAAGATCTGCAGTGCGCAGAATTTTATCTGGCAGATATGGTAGCCAATGATTATTCCTATGTAGGGCTGTGTTATCCATCTAATGATCTGGATGCCTGGCTGAATATGTATAATCTGAAGGAGAAAATGAATACAGTTATCAAAACAGTTAATTCTGTGGATGCTCTTTACATATTTTCTATGAAAAATGATACCTACCGGGCTTCCTACAGCGAGGATGTTACCTATGAAGAACAGGAAAATATGAAAGGCTACCTGCGCACCTTACTGCAGAGGGATGGGGATAGCGTAGCCAGGGGCTGGCGCACAGGCAATATTCAAGGGCGCAGTTATTTTATGAAAATACTGGGAAACAATCAGGTGTACTGTGTCTGTATGGTAGATGCCAATTATGTGTCCCGGGCGGAGAAGTTTGCAGCAGGCAGTGCCTATCTGGATTTTGCGGCGCAGGATGAATTTCTCTCCTATGAAAAAGAACTGAAAAAACTGGGGGTGAAGCTGCGCACGGACAAAAGCTCCTATATCAGCGGCAAAAGCCATAACCAGCTGGTAGTCCGGAAATATTCAAAGTATCTGGACTGCGATATTTTCTATGTGGAACCCTATCTGGGCATCTGGGAAACAGAAGCCACCCCCTTTATTCTGTTAATTGCTACTTTAATATTCAGCGTACTGATGGTATCCTGCTATCATTTATTAAAAAAGGAATTTTTAAATCCCTTAAAAAATATGGTGGGCACCATGGATGAAATTGTGAAGAGTGGATCTGAGGATATCTCCATGGCAGTGGACAGTCCGGTACAGGAATATGATAAAGTGGAAGAGACTTTTAATGACATGATGCAGCATATAAGGCAGCTGAAGATCCTGGCTTATGACAGGATGATCCAGGTGCAGGAGACACAGCTGCAGTATTATCAGATTCAGATTCGTCCTCATTTTTTTCTGAATTGTATGAAAAATCTGTATGCCATGACGGCGGCACGCAAATACGCTCAGATGCAGGAGATGATCCTGACTATGTCCAATTATCTGCGTTCCGTGTTTCAGGATCATGCGCAGACGGTGCTCTTAAGCGAAGAGATGGCAAGTGTCTCTTCCTATGTGAAACTTCAGCAGATGAGCAGTGCATTGCCGCCGGTCTTTACCCAGGATATTCAGGAAGGACTGGAGAATTTCGAGATACCGCCCATGTCGATTCTCACTTTTGTAGAGAATTCCTGCCGTTATCAAAAAGGTGCGGAGCAGGCTCTCTTTTTGCATGTCAAGGCAAAAAGGTTCTACAATGGGGAAGAACAGTTTATCAATATTACAATTATGGACAATGGCTGTGGATTTTCAGATGAAGTAATGGAGATCCTAAATGATCCTTCCAGACGGCTGCACAAGGAACATATCGGTATCTATAATGTGCAGCAGAGATTTGAATTGATCTATGGGAAAACCTGCAGCTTTGTATTCCAGAATATGAACGGTGCCTGTGTAGATATTTTTATTCCTCAGTCTGAGGGGAACAGCATAGAAGAAGAGGGAGTGGAGGAGGAAGATGAGTGGTAGAAGGGACTGGAGTGTGCTGGTGGTAGATGACCAGGTGAATGTAGTAAATGGTGTGATTTGCGGAATTCGCTGGGATGAGATTGATGTAAAAAATGTGTATAAGGCTTACGACGCAATGGAGGCGAAGACCATTCTGCTGCAAAATCATGTGGATATCCTGCTGTGCGATATTGAGATGCCGGGAGAGAACGGTCTGCAGCTTTACAAATGGATTTGTGACCGTGGTATGGAGGTGGAGTGCATCTTTCTCACTTCCCATGCAGACTTTCTCTATGCCAGAACGGCGATTAAGCTTGGAAGCTTCGATTATATTCTGCAGCCGGCACGCTATGAGGATGTGGAGAGCGCAGTAGTTCGTGCCAAGAACAAAATTACGAAGGCGCATGAACAAAAACGCTTCTATTCTTATGGAAAAACGGTATTTCAGGATAGAAACCGGATCATGGACAGTCTGTTTCAGGCATGGTACAGAGAGCCGGAGGATACGGATAAGGGAGAGAGTGTCCAGAAAAGCATGGTTAAGATGGATATTGCTATGTCTGGAGAAACAAAAGTCTGCCCGGTATTGTTAGAGGTTCTCGAATGGAAGGATGGTATTTGGGATAAAGAATTATTCCGCATCAGTTGTACGAATATTCTGGAGGAAATGCTTGGAGATGGATGCAGGGTTTGGCTTAGCTGGCTGGAGCAGGAGTTCTGGTGTGCATTAGTATGGAAGGAAAACGGGATCCTGACAGAAGAACAGATACAAAGTGCCTCACGGGATTTCTTTGAAATGGGACTTGGCTTTTTCCGTTGTAATATGGCGCTGTATATTGGAGAAAACTGTCGCTTTGCCGATACGGGGAAACTGTGGCAGCGCTTAAAAGGGGAGAGGGAAAACAATGTAGCCCTGAAGTGCAGGATCTTTTTTGGCAAAGATAAAAAAGAAAACTGTGCAGAGATTACTCCTGTTGACTATCATGCATGGGAGAGGCTTTTGGAAAGGGGTCTTGGCAGAACAGTCTATGAGCAGGCCTGCTCCTGGCTGGATGCCATGGCGGAGTATGATTGCCTGGATGCTTATGTCCTGCAGCGATTTTATAACGAGTTTGTTCGCATACTGGTTGTGGTGGCAGAAAGGAGCGGCACTTCTCAGGAAGATATTTTTTCTGATAAGAAGCAGGTGGAATGTTATCTGGGCGCCTATGCCAATATTACGGTTATGAAAGAATTTCTTCGCATGGTAACCGCCTTTTTCACCCAGGAGGAAGAAGACGAAAACAAGGCAGATGTTTGTGTGGAGCAGATTAAGGACTACATATATCGTAATTTGGATCAGGAGATCCGCAGAGAGGATATTGCCATGGAGGTATTTATGAACCCTTCCTATGTATCCCGCATGTTCAAAAAGAAAACAGGCATTTCCATGAAAGAGTTTATTATACAGGAGAAAATGAAGATGGCGCAGGCATTGCTCAAAAGCTCAGCACTGCCGGTCAGCATTGTGGCACTGAAGGTGGGATATTCCAATTTTTCGCATTTTTCGCAGCTCTATAAGAAAACATTTGGTATCAGACCTACAGAGGAAAGAAAATAAAAGTACTTTTTTTAATAGTTTCAGTAACAAAAATGACAATACCGGCAGACTGTGTAAACCTTCTGTGGCAGGAGGTCATTTTTTTGATACTACCAGGTAACAAAGAAGAAAGAAAATCAAAATTCGTTATGCTATAGTAAGCATATCAAAAAGAGAGAGGGAAGGAACAAATTATGAAAAGAAAAGCGGCATTATTCATGGCACTGGCAGTAACAGCAAGCCTGTTTACCGGATGTGGAGGCAATGCAAAAGGAACACAGCAGGCAGCTTCAGACAGCAGTGAGAAAACAACCTCAAGCAGCGGTGTAACAGCGTCTTCAACAGAAGGTTCTGGTTCCGGTGAGGCACCTTATGTATGTAAGATCGTCTGTGTAGGGGATGCCAGCTCCGAGGCTTGTCAAGAAGTAGCGGAAAAGGCAAGCGAGATTACCATGGAAAAATTCAATACGAAGATTGATCTGGTAAGACTTGGGTATGGCAGTTTTGTAAATGAAGTAAATCTGATGCTGTCATCAGGAGAAAAACTGGATCTGATCCCCAGCTTTGGTATCTCAGCCATGACAGCAGCCAACACAGGACAGATCCTGGAATTGACTGATCTGATTAAAGAGTATGGACAGGGTATTGATGAAGTAGTAACAGACAGTGAATGGGCATGTGTGACGTTTGGTGACGGTATCTATGCGGTTCCAAACAATAAGGAGAAAGCCCAGGGCTTTGGTGTCGTTATGAGAAAAGATATGCTGGATGCAGTTGATTACGATCTTGACACCATTAAGACAGAAGCGGATCTGGAGCCTCTGTTTGAGAAGATCAAAGAAGCTTATCCTGATACCTATCCGATTGTGTCAGACAACGGACAGATGGGTTATCACATGATCGAGCGAGATGATATAGGCGGAGATTATGGTGTAATTATGCATTCTACCGAGACCGATAAAACGGAGGTTGTGAACTATTTTGCAACAGAGGAATACAAGGATATGGCACAGAGACATTATGAATGGGCACAGAAGGGTCTGATCATGCCAGATGCAACTAACAATACCCAGAATGCTTACGATCTGATCGCAGCAGGTAAGGGATTTGCTTACTATACGAATACCAAACCGGGCATCGAAGCTGAGTGGGGCAGAAAAGTAGGAAAAGAAATGCAAGTTCTGGAATTGGTAAGTCCTTTTCGGACAACCTCAGGTGTTGCCAACCAGTGGTTCATCGCTCATCAAAGTGAGCAGCCTGACAAGGCAATGCAGGTGTTGAACGAGATTTACACCAATCCGGAGCTCAGTGATCTGCTGATCAATGGTATCGAAGGAGAGCATTATGTAAAGGATGCCGCAAAAGGTATTCTGACCTATCCTGATGGTGTAGATGCTTCTAATACTACTTACAGCTCTGTTGCATGGGTATGGCCTAACGAGCTGATCAGCACTCCCTGGGAAACAGATGGTGCAGCCATCTGGTCCGACACTGATGCATTTAACAAATCCGCAAAAGAATCCATCGCACTTGGATTTGCGTGGGATAACTCCAATGTTCTAAATGAGGTTACTGCCTGCAACAATGTAAAGGCAAAATACGAGAACGCATTAAACTGCGGTACTCTCGATCCTGAAGTTACCATTCCGAAGATGCTTTCCGAACTGAAGGATGCAGGTGTGGAAGAGGTCATTGCCGAGAAACAGAAACAGGTAGATGCCTGGATGCAGACAAAATGACCTGGCAAAACAGCAGGAGTGTTGAAAACAGCACTCCTGTTTTTATCAGACTCTCTATACGCACAAAACGCAGAACGGAGGAAAACTCATGAAGAAAAGCAGATTGAAACGGTACCTGCCGCTTTATCTCATGCTGACACCTGGGATTATTTACCTGATTATCAACAACTATATGCCCATGGGCGGAATTATTGTAGCTTTCAAAAATTATAATTATCAAAAGGGAATTTTTGGAAGTGCCTGGAATGGGTTGAAAAACTTTATCTTTTTATTTAAGACAAATGATGCATGGATTATTACGAGAAACACTTTGTGTTATAATCTGGTGTTTATCCTGCTGGGAACAGTGGGCGCAATCGCAGTTGCTGTTTTGTTGGGCGAGCTGAAGACAAAACGGGGAAAGAAGGCTTACCAGACAGTGATTCTGCTGCCATTTCTAGTGTCAATTGTAGTAGTAAGCTATATTGTGTATGGTTTTCTTAGCACAGAATTTGGTAATGTAAATCATACACTGGAACAGATGGGCAAGGACAGTGTATCCTGGTATTCTTCGCCCAAATACTGGCCATTTATTCTTGTGATTGTAAATCTGTGGAAAAATATCGGTTATAATACCGTGTTATATTATGCAACCCTGATTGGAATTGATACCTCCTACTATGAGGCAGCTGTGGTGGACGGCGCAACCAGATGGCAGCGCATCCGATATATTACTTTGCCGTCTCTGCTTCCTACCGTAAGTATATTGACACTTATGTCAATTTCCAAAATCTTCTATTCGGATTTCGGACTGTTCTATCAGGTACCACTTAACAGTGGTCCGCTGCTGGATGTAACTAATACCATCGATACCTATGTATACAGAGGCCTGATGGTCACCAGCAACGTGGGTATGTCTGCAGCGGCAGGTCTGTATCAGTCTGTAGTTGGCTTTGTTCTGGTACTGCTTGCAAACTGGATCGTTGGCAGACATGATAAAGACAGTACATTATTTTAGGGGGTATACAGATGGTTGAGAGAAATAAAACGTTTCAGATAGTTGCAAACGGTGTGATGATCCTGCTGTGTGCTTTCTGCATTCTTCCGCTGTGGCTTCTGGTTGCCTCCTCTATTACAGGAGAGAGGGAACTGATTGTAAATGGGTATTCCTTTATTCCCAGCAGCATTGACTTTTCCGCATATAAATATATTCTGGTGGATTCCGTACAACTGCTGCGTGGTTACGGACTGTCTGCTGTAGTAACAGTCATAGGCACATTTGCCAATCTGACCATGACAACTTTGTTTGCCTATCCGCTGATGCGAAAAGATCTGCCGGGAAGAAAGCTGATTTCCTTTTTTCTGTTCTTTACGATGCTCTTTAATGGGGGACTGGTTCCTTCTTATATCATGTGGACGCAGGTATTCCATGTGAAGAACACTTTGTGGGCGCTGATTGTACCAAACCTGCTGATGGGTGCCTTCAATGTTATTATGATGAGAACTTACCTGACCTCCAATATTCCAGGAGAAGTCATCGATGCCGCCAGAATTGACGGAGCAGGAGAGTTCAAGATCCTGCTTCGTGTTGTGCTTCCTATGTCAAAATCTATTTTGTCCACGCTGGCACTGTTAGTGGGATTGGGCTATTGGAATGACTGGCTGAATGGTTTATACTATATTAATAAGGATACACTTTACAGCACGCAGGTATTGTTAAATAAGATGCTGTTAGATACCCAGTTCCTCATGAGCAGTGCCAGTCAGGGACTGAATATTGATGCCAGTCAGCTGCCTTCCACCGGAATCAAGATGGCAATTGCAGTGATGGGTATCCTTCCCATACTGATTGTATATCCGTTCCTGCAGAAATATCTGGTAAAAGGAATTACCATTGGTGCGGTAAAGGGTTAATCACCAGACGAAAAGCAGAAAAAGAAATCGTGCAGCAAGGGCTGTACAGAAGAGGAGCATAGAGTGAAAATAAAAGGTTTTTTACATACAGAGGGTAAAAAAATATTAGACGGCAGCGGGGAGGAAGTCATCCTGACCGGCTGGGGTGTGGGAAACTGGCTGCTGCAGGAAGGCTATATGTGGCAGGCCTTCGGAGAGCGTTTTGACAGACCACGCAGGATTGAGCGTGTAATTGAGGAACTGACCGGTAAGGAATATGCGGATCAGTTCTGGAAAAGCTTCCGTCAAGATTACGTGCGTCAGGAAGATATTAACTATATGGCAAAGCTTGGCTATAATTCCGTGCGTATCCCTATGAACTGGAGAGTGTTTATGGAAGAGGGTCCCGGTATCCATTGGAAAGAAGAGGGATTTACACTGCTAGATCACTGTCTGAATTGGTGTGAGGAAGCAGGTATTTATGCATTTTTAGATCTCCACGGTGCACCTGGTGGACAGACAGGTGCAAATATCGATGATTGTGTGGATGATGTGCCCCGGCTTTATATTGACAGTGACAGTCGCAAAAAGGCAATTGCACTCTGGAAAGAGCTGGCAGCCCGTTATAGCAGTCGTGAAGTGGTGGGTGGCTATGACCTGCTAAACGAGCCCATCGCACCGCCAAGCGCCGGAAGTGGAGACCACGATTACCTGATACCGGAGCTGGAACAGTTCTACCGGGATGTGATCCGGGAAATCCGAAAGATCGACAAGGTGCATCTGCTCAGTATTGAAGGCCCTCACTGGGCAACAGAGACTTGTATCTTCCGGGAAAAATATGATGACAATATGGTGCTTCATTTCCATAGATATGCAGAAAATCCTGAGCGCAGGATTCTGGATGCTTTCCTGGCAAAGTCCGAGGAATGGAATATTCCACTTTGGCTGGGGGAGACTGGAGAAAATCTGAATGAGTGGTACGCAGCACTGTACCCACTGTGTGTATCGCTGGGATTTGGGTACAATCTGTGGCCATGGAAAAAGATGGAATGTACGAATTCTCCCTGCAGTATCAAACGCCCGGAAGAGTATGACAAGATCCTGACCTATATCCATGGCGGTGCGCATCCTGGTTTTGAGGAGGCACAGAACATCCTGAATCAGTATTTGGAGAACATCCGTCTGGAAAACTGCAGCTTACATGAGGAGGTAACCAGACATGTATTCCGTCAGGCTCCATTTACCATGAGAGCAACTGATTTTGATGAAATGCCAGGAAAAGGCAGCTCCTTCAGTGGAACGGCACAGGAGGATACCAGTATTGCCTATCGTACTGGCTGCGGTATGCTGCTGGAAGAGGCGGAGAGTCCCGGCGAGAGCCGTTTTGGTTTTGATTGTGGATGGGATCGCTATGCCCTTGTACTGACAAAAGGAGAATTTGCAGAATATACGGTTTCGTCTGGTAAGGAAAAGCAGTTGGAGCTGGTAATTCACCTATGGGGAGACAGCAAAGGAACACTGTCTGTAGGTGTGGAAGGCATGAGAAAGAGTAGGGTAGAGGTATCTCAGGGGGTGCAGCAGGTCCGTGTACTGTTAGCAGCCTCACAGGCAGATAGCCAGACTGTCCGTATCACAGGCGAGGATGGCTGTGTTCGTATCACGAGACTTGGATTTGCAGAGGTCGAGTAGCCTGAAATTCGCTTTTCATTATTTGAAACAAAGTCATGATAACACAAGAAGGTACTGAATAAAACAATCTGCAGCATAATGCATCAGAATAGTTTATCCAGTATCTTCTTTTAATTTGCATGAAAAAAAGAAATATGCATTCGGAGTATTAACTCGATACAAAAACTAAAAATATTTTGTATTGAGTTGATTTTTTAAAAAAGATGAGTATAATAGAACTTAATACAAAAACTATAACGAAATTGTATCAAATTATTATTGGAGGCAGTATTTTGAAGCAAATGAAAGAATATCAGGAAATTTTTGTAAGATATGGAGGGATTATGCGAACTTGCGAACTGACAGCAGAAGGCATATCCTATAAAGTTCTTCAGAAACTGATTTCAGAAGGCAGTGTAGAAAAAGTGAAGTATGGATATTATCAGTGGCAGGATGAAAGGGCTTTTTCAGAAATAGCAGTACTGGAGTATCTTTTCCCGGAGGCTATTATATGCAATATGTCAGCACTTGTATATTATGGTTACACAGATCGTATGCCGGGAGAGTGGCATATTGCGGTGGATAATCGGACTGCAAGAAATAAGTTTAAGCTGAAATTCCCCAAGATTAAGCCGCACTTTATTGAAGGTGAACGGCTTGACATTGGTGTGGTGGAGGGAGAAATAGATGGAATTACAGTTAGGATATATGACAGGGAACGAGTCATTTGTGACTGCCTTCGTCATGTAAATACAATGGATGGGGAGATATTTAACATAGTGATTCAGCGATATATCAGAGATGAAAGGAAAAATGCAGCAGTAATCATGGAGTATGCGAAGAAACTGGGAGTTGAAAAAAAGGCAAGAAGGGTAATTGGAGTATGGCTGTAAATGAGAAAAAAGATATGGGAGCTTCGGTACTGGCAAGATTAAAAAAGCAGTCACGTGATACAGAATTAAATTATCAGAGCTGCTTACAGCTTTTTGCGCAGGAGGAATTTTTAAGAAGGCTTGAGTTGTCAGGGTATGCTGATAATCTTATTCTAAAGGGTGGAATGTTTCTTTATACATTGACTAAGTTTGAGGGACGACCAACAATGGATATTGATTTTATGCTAAGAAGACTATCGAATGACCTTGCAGGAATAAAGCAGGTTATGGAAAAAATATGTCAGACGGATACCCGAAATGATTTTATAACAATGGAAGTAGTTGGTACGGAAGAGATAACGCCGGAGAAAAAGTATCCCGGTGTAAAGACAAAACTAATGGCACGAATAAAAAATGTGAGAATACCATTTTCTATTGATGTGGGTGTTGATGATGTGATAGTTCCTGGAGCAGTACAAAGAAAGGTATGTACTAGACTGGATGATTTCAGACCGCCACAGGTATATACATATTCTTTAGAAAGTACAATAGCGGAAAAATTTGATGCAATTTTGAAACGAATGACTGCAACCAGCAGGATGAAAGACTTTTATGATATCTACTACTTGTCACACCTTTTTGACTTTGACGGGCGAAAGCTTCAGGAAGCGATTTTTCAGACCCTGCAACATAGAGGAACTGCCTATGAGAGAGACAGTATAGAGAAAATAAGGGCTTTTGAAGAAAATAAGTTTCTTCAAAAGTTGTGGAGGAATTACAATCCCGGACCCGGACTGGAAATTCCGGATTTTCATACAGTATTGATTCAGATTGAAAGGTTTATCGGTCCGGTCTATGAGAAAATAGTGCAGGAAGATGAATTGTTTCTTGTGTGGTCAGCCGCACAAAACATGTGGGAAACAAATAGATAAATTGTTCAGACTGCGAGGCAACTATATACTTACAGGCTAAAAATATACAAGTGAATAATCCCACGAGTCTTCATAATGAGAGGTTTATTCGTCATACAGAAAAAGGGCTCAACAGAAGTAAGTAATTGATTTAAAGATATACAGGACTTGATATATTTGGTAAAATCAAAAGAAAGAGAAGGATTGAAAATCCATAGCGTATTGGCTAATAGGACGCAACTTGGTCCATGCAAAAAACAAAAGACAACAGAAAATAAAAGACAAATTCTTGTGTTGGATACGGCAAAAAAGAAAGGGTAAATTCAGATGAAGGTATGCTTATTAAATGATTCATTTCCGCCTGTTATTGACGGTGTGGCAAATGTTGTTATGAATTACGCCAAAATCCTGCAGAATCAGAATCTGGCGGAGGTTCTGGTGGGGACGCCGGAGTATCCGGGAACGGACTACTCGGTGTATCCTTATCGGGTGATTCCCTACCAGAGTTTTGACACTACAAAGATCGTGAAGGGGTACCGTGCGGGTAATCCGCTGGACATCGGGGAATTGGAGGATATGGCCGAGTTTGAACCGGATATCATTCACAGTCACTGTCCGGTCTCCTCCACAGTACTGGCCAGAATGCTCCGGATGAGAACAGATGCTCCGCTGGTATTCACGTATCACACAAAATTCGATGTGGACATTGCAAAAGCGGTGAAGTCCCGATTTATCCAGCGGAGGGCAATTGAGGCACTTGTCAGCAATATTGATGCCTGCGACGAGGTCTGGGTCGTGAGTCACGGTGCGGGGGAGAATCTTCGTTCCCTCGGATTTCAGGGAGATTACCGTGTGGTAAATAACGGGGTTGATTTCGCAAAAGGGAGAGTGGATTCTGCGCAGGTGGCACAGGTGACGGCAGGCTATGATCTGCCGCCTGATATTCCGGTGTTTTTGTTCGTGGGACGTATGATCAAATACAAGGGACTTCCCTTGATTCTGGATGCACTCGCAAAGCTTGCAGATAGCGGGCAGAATTTCCGTATGGTATTTGTGGGAAAAGGGCCGGATGAGGAGGAACTGAAGGGGAAAGCCAGAGAATATGGGCTTTTTGAAAAAACAGACCCCAGCAGACCAGGCGCATGCATATTCACAGGACCGATATATGACCGTGACAAGCTTCGTGCGTGGAACACCCGGGCGGATCTGTTCCTGTTTCCGTCGACCTATGACACAAATGGGATCGTAGTCAGGGAGGCTGCAGCATGCGCTCTTGCAAGTGTTCTGATTCAGGGAAGCTGTGCCGCAGAGGGAATCAAGCATGACCGGAACGGATTTATCATTGAGGAGAGCGCCGAAGCGATGTGTGCGCTGCTTGGGAACGTGTGCAAAGACATGGCGCATGTGAGCCAGGTAGGAGAGAATGCCATGAACGAAATCTACATTTCCTGGGATGAGAGTGTGCATGAGGCGTATGAGCGGTATGGGCAGATCATCGACGCAAAGAAGAGCGGACAAATGCTGGCAAAAAGTGAGATGGTGGCAGAACATTTCCGCAAATTTGCGGCGGATCTGCTGGGAGATACGCAAGAGATGCTGGAGCATTCCAGACGCATGTTTTACGATATGTGCGACGATGTGAGTGAAGCTGGCGGGGAATTCCGGGAGGAAATCAGGGAAGAATTTGAAAAATGGTACAAGTAGAAAGGAAGGAGATAGCCTGAATCCGTCTTTCCAATAAAACGAAAGCCTGTATTGTTTATATTAACCCTTGTTCTGACACATTTATTCCATAAGAAGTCTGTAAACTTTATAAAATTACAGAGAATTTTCAGCTAGCTGTTGCAATGTTTCTGTGAGATTGTTATAATAATCTTACTTACAAAGAAACAGGAAAAAACTTTGTAAAATATAGATCAAAGGGGTTGACAGCATGAAGATTATAATCAGCGGAAAAAACATTGAGGTGACAGAGGGACTTCGTTCAGCAGTTACTGAAAAGCTTGGGAAACTTGAAAGATATTTTACTCCTGAAACTGAAGTGATCGTAACATTAAGTGTTGAAAAAGAAAGACAGAAGATTGAGGTAACAATTCCAGTAAAAGGAAATCTGATTCGCTCCGAGCAGGTCAGCAATGATATGTATGTTTCCATCGATCTTGTAGAAGAAGTGATTGAGAGACAGCTTCGCAAATATAAGACGAAGCTTGTTGATAAAGAGCAGGAAGCTTCCAACTTTCAGAAGTCATTCATCGAGAATGATTATGTGGAGGACGAAGAAATCCGTATTATCCGTAGCAAGAAGTTTGGCATGAAGCCAATGTTCCCAGAGGATGCCTGTGTACAGATGGAACTGCTGGGTCATAACTTCTTTGTATTCCGTAATGCGGAAAGCAATGAAGTTAATGTTGTGTATAAGAGAAAAGGTGATACCTACGGACTGATTGAGCCGGAGTGCTAAAGCTTTTCGAATGTAACTGGTCAGGTAGCAAACAGTTACAATTGACAAAAGGAATAGTCAGTGATAGAATAACGTTATCTTACTGAGAGAGGTGAAAAGATGAGAAGATAATTTACTTTTGCTTACATGGAGTTTAAACAGTTGTGAAGACGATACACATACTGTTTTATCATGTCGCCAAAAGTGGATTATGTTCTCATAACCTCTCTTTTTTGTGTACATAAAAGTGCAGTGTGCGGGATAAATCTGTTTGGGAGCGGCAGGAAGCGGATGAGTCCGGGAGGAACGTATATGGCACAAATCAGCGTAAGTAATCTTACATTTTACTATGAAGGAAGTTTTGATCACATCTTTGAAAATGTTTCATTTTCGATAGATACCAATTGGAAATTGGGCTTTGCAGGGCGTAACGGAAAGGGGAAAACAACCTTTTTGCAGCTGCTGTTGGGGAAGTATTCCTATCAGGGCACAGTCACAACAACAACCACATTTGACTATTTTCCATATCAGATCTCAAAAGCTCAGATGCAGGCGTCTGCAGCCGAGTTTATAGAGGAAATAAAACCGGGCTGTGAGGTATGGCGTGTGATCTGCGAATTGACCCAGCTTGGTGAAACCGCAGAGATCCTCTACCGGCCTTTTGAAACCTTAAGTCCCGGGGAACGCACGAAGATTCTGCTTGCGGTTTTGTTTTCCGGGGAAAATGCTTTTCTGCTGATAGATGAACCAACGAATCATCTGGATCAGAAGGCCAGAGAAAGTGTAAAAGGGTACCTGGCGTCCAAGAAGGGATTTATCCTGGTGTCCCATGACCGGGATCTTCTGGATGCCTGCGTGGATCACATGCTGGTGCTGAATCGGAAAACAATTGAGGTGCAGAGTGGTAATTTCTCCACATGGTGGGATAATAAACAGCGAAAAGATCAGTTTGTAATTGCAGAGAATGAGAAACATCAAAAAGAGATTAGTAAGCTTAGACAGGCAGCAGCACGTACTGCCCAGTGGGCAGATAAAAATGAAGGTACGAAGATCGGATATGATCCAGTGAAGGAGCATGACCGGTCTCTGTCAACACGAGCATTTATCGGTGCGAAAACCAAAAAGATGCAAAGCCGGGTAAAGCAGATGGAGAAAAGAACATACCGGGAAATAGAGGAAAAGGAGGGTCTGCTGCAGGATATAGAAAATCCCATCGATCTGAAACTGGTAAAGCTTCAGCATCATAAAGAAGTACTTGTGCGTATCAAGGATTACATGCTGCGATACGAGGATGCGCCAGAGCCAGTTTTTACGGACGTAACATTTACCATCAATCAGGGAGATCGAATCGCTTTGCAGGGTGAAAATGGGTGCGGGAAAACAACCTTAATTAAGATGATTTTACAGAAAGCCGGGCTAAATCCGGGAGAGCTGAGGGTGATAGAATCGGGGGTCTGCGAAACAGCAGCCGGGCTTATGGTATCGTATGTAAATCAGGACACCTCCAGACTGACAGGTGGTATCTCAGAGTTTTGCGAAAAGCAGAAGCTGGATCGGGGTGTATTCTGTTCGATCCTCCGACAGCTGGATATTGAGAGGGTGCAGTTTGTAAAGAACATGGAGGATTACTCAGAGGGGCAGAAGAAGAAAGTACTGCTGGCGGCAAGCCTGCTGACACCTGCGCATCTGTATGTATGGGACGAGCCCCTGAACTATATCGACGTATTCTCAAGGATGCAGCTGGAAAAGCTGCTGCTGGAATACCAGCCCACAATGCTTTTTGTAGAGCATGATATAAAATTTAGGGAAAGAGTTGCTACAAAAATAGTGGAATTGTAAGAGAAGCAGGAAAAATTCATTGTTAAATATCCAGGTTAGTGTTAAAATAAACTTTGTATGAACTCATGTAATCGCTCAGAACAACAGGCTTTGCCTTTTTCGTCTGTGCAATTATAGTCATGTAGAAAACTGGGAGTGAAAATTTCATGAATATTGCAGAAAAATTATTTGGTACCCACAGTCAGCGCGAACTGAAACGGATTACGCCTCTTGTGGATAAAATCGAGGCACTTCAGCCTGAGATGCAAAAGCTCTCTGATGAAGAACTGCGGGATCGGACAAGACAATTCAAGGAGCGTCTGGAAAAGGGCGAGACCCTGGATGATATACTGGTAGAGGCATATGCTACAGTCCGGGAGGCTGCAAAGCGTGTCCTTGGGATGGAGCATTATCGTGTGCAGCTGATCGGTGGTATTATCCTGCATCAGGGACGTATCGCAGAGATGCGTACCGGTGAAGGTAAAACGCTGGTGTCTACACTGCCGGCTTACTTAAATGCTCTGTCAGGCAAAGGTGTTATGATTGTCACGGTCAATGATTATCTGGCACACCGTGATGCAGAGTGGATGGGAAAGGTACATGAATTCTTAGGCCTGACCGTAGGAGTTGTACTGAACTCCATGAACAATGACGAAAGACGTGCGGCTTACGCATGTGACATTACCTATATTACAAACAACGAGCTGGGATTTGATTACCTTCGTGACAACATGGTCATCTACAAGGAGCAGCTGGTACAGAGAAGTCTTTACTATGCCATCATCGATGAGGTAGACTCTGTATTGATCGATGAGGCGAGAACTCCTCTGATCATATCCGGACAAAGTGGAAAGTCCACAAAGCTCTATGATACCTGCGATATTCTGGCACAGCAGCTCACAAGAGGTGAAGCCAGCGGTGAGATGTCCAAGATGACAGCCATCATGGGGGAAGAGATCGTTGAGACCGGAGATTTTATCGTAAATGAAAAAGATAAGGTTGTTACGCTGACAGATGATGGTGTGAAGAAAGTGGAGAATTTCTTCCATATTGAGAACCTTTCTGATCCGGAGAATCTGGAGATTCAGCATAATATCATCCTGGCACTTCGTGCACACAACCTGATGTTCCGTGATCAGGATTATGTGGTAAAGGATGATGAGGTTCTGATTGTCGATGAATTTACCGGACGTATCATGCCGGGACGTCGTTATTCTGACGGACTTCATCAGGCAATTGAGGCGAAGGAGCATGTAAAGGTAAGACGTGAGAGCAAGACGCTTGCAACAATTACCTTCCAGAACTTCTTTAATAAATTCGAGAAACGTTCCGGTATGACCGGTACTGCTCTGACAGAGGAGCAGGAGTTCCGTGATATCTACGGCATGGACGTTATCGAGATTCCGACAAATAAACCGGTTGCCCGTATAGATGCGGAAGATGCAGTTTACATGTCCAAAAAGGAGAAGTTCCGTGCGGTAGTTCGTGAGATTAAGGAAGCCCATGAGAAGAAACAGCCGGTACTGGTTGGTACGATTACCATCGAGACCTCTGAGCTGCTCAGCAAAATGCTGAAAAGAGAAGGAATTCCCCACCAGGTACTGAATGCCAAGTTCCATGAGCTTGAGGCAGAGATTGTTGCTCATGCCGGAGAAGCGGGAACGGTTACCATCGCAACGAACATGGCAGGTCGTGGTACAGATATTAAGCTGGATGATGCAGCCCGCAAGGCAGGTGGTCTGAAGATCATCGGTACCGAGCGCCATGAGTCCAGACGTATCGATAATCAGCTGCGTGGCCGTGCCGGACGTCAGGGAGATCCTGGTGAATCCAGATTCTATATCTCCCTGGAGGATGACCTGATGCGTCTGTTCGGCTCTGAAAAGCTGATGAGCATGTTCCAGTCTCTGGGTGTTGGCGAGGATGAGCAGATTGAGCATAAGATGCTTTCCTCCGCTATCGAAAAGGCACAGAAGAAGATAGAGGCAAATAACTACGGAATCCGTAAGAATCTGCTGGATTACGATCAGGTTAATAACGAACAGCGAGAGATCATCTACAAGGAACGCCGCCGGGTACTGGATGGCGAGAGTATGCGTGATTCCATATTCAAGATGGTATATGATACCATCGACAGCACTGTCGACATGTGTATCTCAGAGGATGCAGATCCGGAAGACTGGAATCTGATGGAATTAAATGATGTTCTGGAGCCTATTATTCCTATCCAGCGGGTTACCCCGGAAATGGTGGAGAAGAAGAAACGTGATGAACTGAAGCAGATGCTCAAGGAAGATGCTGTGAAGCTGTATGAGGAGAAGGAAACCATGTTCCCGCAGCCGGAGCAGGTTCGCGAGCTGGAGCGTGTAGTTCTTCTGAAGGTTATCGATCAGAAATGGATGGATCATATCGATGATATGGATCAGCTTCGCCAGGGAATTGGTCTTCAGGCTTATGGACAGCGTGATCCTAAGGTAGAATATAAGATGGCGGCTTACGATATGTTTAATGATATGTTGGGCTCCATACAGCAGGATACCTTACGGCTTCTGTACCATGTAAGGGTGGAGGAGAAGCTGGAGCGTGAGCAGGTTGCCAAGGTAACCGGCACGAATAAGGATGATTCCGGCCCGAAGAAATCCGTACAGCGCACGGAAAAGAAGATTTACCCGAATGATCCGTGTCCCTGCGGAAGCGGCAAAAAGTATAAACAGTGCTGCGGACGTAAGGGGGCTTAAGGGACGGACGGACGCCGCTCTGGCTGCAGGAGTCGGGTGGGCTGCTGTTTCGGAGACCAAGAGCATGCCTGGCGATGCTGCTTTTGCTAAGGGCGTAAGCAGGAAGCATAAACTCGCTGCGCTCAGACAGTATGCTTCCTGCTTACAACGCAATAGCATCCTCTCCAAGCATGCTTAGGTCTCCTGCAAATGCAGCCCCCTCCGACTCCTGCAGCCAGAGCGGCTGACGTTCTAAGGCGGCAGGCGTAAAGGCGTGTAAAAGCGGACGGAACGGCGCAGGAGCTGGTTCCTGAGTGTGTAAGGTGAGAGAGAGCGGACGGAACGGCGCAGGGGCTGGTTCCTGAGAGTGTAAGGCGTAAAAGAGGGCGGAACGGCGCAGGGGCTGGTTCCTGAGTGTGTTGAAAAGTTTAAGGCGTGTAAGTAATAAAATGATATTTGGTTTAAAAATTTATTATGAAAGTGGGTGAAACTTTTGGTAGAATTGGATCAGTTTAAGACTGAGCTTAATACGTATGAAGGACCATTAGTGGAAGTGAGGGATTCACTTTGACCTCGCTAATAAGGAGCAGAGGATCGAAGAGTTAGAGCGGAAGATGGAGGAACCGGGGTTCTGGGATGTGCCGGAGAGGGCGCAGGAGCAGATGAAGGAGCTTGGTAGTCTGAAGGAAGACCGGGATGTTTATAAGAAGCTTGTTACTGAGAAGGAAGATATGGAAACTTTGATTGAGATGGGATATGAGGAGAATGATGCTTCTGTTATTCCGGAGATCGAGGAGATGCTGGAAGGGTTTAAGCGGGATTTTGATGCGATTCGTATTAAGACGCTGCTTTCTGGCGAATATGACAGATGTAATGCTATCGTGAAGCTGAATGCGGGTGCAGGCGGTACGGAGGCTATGGACTGGTGTTCTATGCTGTATCGGATGTATACCAGATGGGCTGAGCGGAAGGGTTTTTCGGTGGAGGAACTGGATTTTCTGGAAGGGGATGAAGCGGGTGTGAAGTCCGTGACTTTCCAGGTGAACGGTGAGAATGCCTATGGTTACCTGAAGTCGGAGAAGGGGGTGCACCGTCTGGTGCGGATCTCTCCTTTTAATGCCAATGGTAAGCGGCAGACTTCCTTTGTATCCTGTGATGTTATGCCGGATATTGAGGATGATATCGACATTGAGGTTCGTGATGAGGATATCCGAGTGGATACCTATCGTTCCAGTGGTGCCGGTGGTCAGCATATCAACAAGACCTCATCGGCAATCCGTATCACACATTTTGAAACCGGTATTGTAGTAACCTGTCAGAATGAGCGTTCTCAGCATATGAACAAAGACAAAGCCATGCAGATGCTGAAGGCAAAGCTGTACCTGTTAAGACAGCAGGAACAGGAAGAGAAGCTTTCCGGCATTCGTGGTGAGGTTACTGACATTGCCTGGGGTAACCAGATACGTTCCTATGTAATGCAGCCGTATACCATGGTCAAGGATCATCGTACAAATGCAGAACGTGGACAGGTAGATGCAGTTATGGATGGTGACATTGATTCCTTTATCAATGCATATCTGAAATGGATTGCACTGAAAAAATAGATATGGAGAAAAGGGTATGCAGTATTTGACAAAACGAGAGTTGGAAGTTATGAAGATCTTGTGGGATGCAAAAACTTCATGTATTGTGGCTGATTTTCTAAATATCAATCCTGCACTTTCCAGAAACACTGTAAATAATGTGATTAATAAGCTGCTAAAGAAGAACTATATTGTTGTTGCTGATGTGATACAGACCAAAACTGTTATGGCCAGAGCGTTTCGTCCATTGATTTCAAGGGAACAATATCTGAGCCAGGAGATGAATATTTCTTCCGTGCAGCAAAAAAAGACACAATTGCTGTCAAACATGACAGGACTGCTGGCGGAAACATCTTATGATTCTGAGTTTGTAAAGCAGTTGGAAGATCTACTGGATGAATATAAGAAAAAATGATATGGTGATTTGTGGCGTGAATGAAAATAAAGAAGAAGTGCACTTGCAGCAGGTAAGTGCACTTCTTCTTTGTTTTCATTCACAACTATACAGAATATCTAAAATCATACGGGTACCCATGATCCAACCCATTTATGTGTGGCTGTGTTATATTGCCTTTTGTGTAGTACATTGTTCATCATTTTGTAATGCCATTCTAGCACTGCATAGGTTTGTGTAAGATTATTCTCTGGTGAGGCACATATAGTTGGTGCAGCATAGACAAATTGTGGTGTCGCAGCACTGGTAAGTATTAATGTTATGATCAGAATATGACATAATTTTTTTACGTTTTTCATTTTGATAAATTCCTTTCGTTTTAAGGTTGCTGCGGGTGGCGGTATATGTCCAGATTTTTGAAGTCCTCTGGAATAGTTGCAAGAGTACAAAATAGTTTTCCATTCACATACAGATTGTACTGATTATTTTGTTCGACAAAGTAAGCGTTTTCAGGAGCGATGGTTACAATTGTGCCAGTGGGATCAACAAACGGGATGCTCGGTTCTGGAAGAAAGAAAAACATAATTACAGTTATTCCAACTATTATGCAACATTGCAGCAGCTTTTGTTTTCCATAAAATCCATGGTAAATCATCGCAAGACGCTGTTTTGTTTTCTTGAGATTATTCTCACAGATTCCGACTGTAATAGGGGGTATGATGATGTTGGAATTTTTTGCACAGGTGATCAGGCATTCCATATAGCTCATACGTTCTGACGAGGAAAGAGATTTTGTAACAGCTTGATCTACCCGCAGTTCCAGAAGTTCAGAAAAACGCTTCTGGAAAACAGGCATCACAGGATTCCACCAATACAGAATACAGAGCAGCTGAAAAAGTGTCTTCCAGCACAAATCATAGTATCGCAAGTGATATAGCTCGTGCTTGAAGATAAAGGCAAGTTCAGTAGAGGAATATTCTTTTTTAGGCAGGAGAATCCTTTTTCTTCCAAGCGTAATCACGGCAGGGCTTGCCAGTCCTGAAATCTCTATGAGATCAATGGGACAGGACATATGAAGTTCTTGTTGAAGCTGCTTTAAAAGCTTAAGAGCAGTGGGATCATTCTGCGGTTTTCCCAGAGACAGCAGGCGGTAAAAATATCTGATATTATACAGATAACGTTCCAGTAAAAACAGAACACCAAAAAACCAGATAGTTTTAAAAATGTTGATAAATGACAATTCAAAACCACGAAGATTTCCAAATACCTCATAAGCTGCATCATACAGCGGAGGCAGTATTTCTTTCGAAAGGATGTCTTTCGTTATAGGAAGTATCTTGACAGGAAGTATCAATCTTACACAGCAAACAACAGATATTGTGATTAAAAAGGAAGTTCCACACCAGCGCAGTATATGGTCAGAACGCATGACAAGCGTGAGAACCAGGGTTATGAATACTGAGCAGAATACAGACCATGTAATCGATTCTAATATAATTTCCATAGAAATTATCTCCTTTGTTATGATAAGGGTCTATGTACCAATCCAATGCATCCAGGGAATTAACATAGCCGTGTACACTTATTATAGCAGGAGTGAGAGAAGAAAACTACTGAATTTGCTCAGCAGGTCTTTAGGCTTCCATTTTCAATAATAAAGATCTCATCTGACATTTCATACAGGTCTTCTGCACTATGGCAGGAGAGAATAATTAATCTTCCACGCTCTTTTTGTTCCCAGATGCATTTTTTTGTTCGTTCAATGCTGGCAGAGTCAAGTGCATTGAAGGGTTCATCCAATATAAGCAGCTCTGGTTCCTCCATGAGGGCACATGCGATTCCCAGTTTTTGTTTCATGCCAAGGGAATACTTTTTGTATTTTCGTGTATCTTCCGGGTCAAGACCAACTTCAGTTATAACTTCCTTCAATTGCTCCAGGGACGCTTTTTTATTGATGGAAGCCAGCATCTGAAGGTTTTCAAGACCGGTATAATCGTTCAGGAAGGCAGGATTTTCGATTAAAATCCCCACACTGTCTGGAAATGAGATGTCCTGCCCCAGATATTTATCATCAATACAGACGGTACCCTCTGTGGGAAGAATCAAACCGCACAGCAGGCGCATAAGCATAGTCTTTCCCGAACCATTAGGACCCTGCAGGCCATAGATCTTACCACTTTCCATATGTAGTGTGATATCCTGTAATACCATGGATTTACGAATGTATTTTGTTACATGTTGAACTTCTATTTTCATTTACAGAGTCCTCCCGGATAAAATATCGTGTGTTTTCATGTGGTGCAGGCCTATGGCAATGCTAAAGATGGAAATAACGGCTGCTGTCACGCATCCCTGCCAGAAGGTGACTCCATCTGGAGTGACAAGGCGATTACGGAGAAGCATAAGGTAGTTTCCAGGCATAAAGGGTGTAAACCAGTAGACGGAGATACCAAGCAGCAAAATATTTGCCAGATAAGCCAGCTGCAGGGAAAGCATAATACTGATAAAGAGCTGCAGAAGGCTGAGTGCTATGGACATCATCAGTGGAAGCAGTAATACGTTTAGCAGCAGTTCAGGGGTAGTAAAGGCAGCCGAGTATTGTGGAAATTCAGTTAAGGACACCTGCGCATTTCCCTGAGTACCAAAGAGTAGTCGAATGAGAAAAAGAAGTCCCACAAAGAGCATATAATAGCACAGAACAGAGACTGCGACCCATAGACATTTTGAAAGCCACCACTTGCTTCTGCTTCGACAAAGAAGCATATATTTCTGACCCTCTCGCGCAAGATTCTGGAGAGGATAACTTCCGAGACAAAAAAAGAGATAGAGCTGAAACAAAAAAATAACAGTCGGGAACCGAAAGATATTCTCCTTTGCCATAACATAAGGCGGTTCACCCAGAAAAGCCCAGATCAGCATGTCCCACAGACTTATCTTCCAGGAGCCGAAAGCGCAGGCACGATATGACATGCCACCAAGAAAAAGAAGTAAAACACAGGCAACTGCGAAGCGGACACGATTTCTTCGCCAGCCATTTTTCAAATCATATAGAAACAGCATCCAGAAAATCCTTTCTCTTTGAGATGATAATACCCAGTAACATCATAAATGCCAGGAAGACTGCACAAAACGTGACCGTTGTATAAAGCCAGCTGATCGTCCTCCAATTCATATAATTAATAGAAAACACTGTCTTCCAAAGCGGGGTTAGCAGCAAAAGAAATTCCAATACAGTGCATAGGATCCAAGACAAGACTTTCTTCTGCCACATCCATTGAAAGATAAGAAAACATCCACCCCAAAAGTATATAGTGCATAGATTTACCAGAATGCACCCGGGGACAATCTGCCATAGAGAAAGAGATTCCAGGGGCTGCCCAGCATTCATCATATATCCCATGGAATCCAGGGTATTCCAGTTGCAGAGGGAAATCCCTGCTGTCAGTCCAAGGATGGCTGTTACAATATAAAGAATCAGCAGATAGAAAAAACCGGTTTTCAGAACAAACAGCATGCGAAGCATCCATATTTTTTTTCTGGAGGAGCGAAGTACATATACGGCGATACGTTCTTCAAAGCTCAACATGTGTGTCAAAATCATAAAGAAGATGGGAAGGAGCAATAAGGCCTGACACCAGTCAGAAACGTAAACCATATAAAGATCTGCCAGACAAAAAACTGTGCCGGAGACAGCGGCATAGTTGCGTATGTACAGCATGAAAGAAACAGATAATACAATCAAAATCATGCATATACGTGAAAGCCGTAATTTTGTAAAAGTAGTCATAATTTTATCTTCTCTCCCGTTAATAGAATCTTCTGGGGGTAATAGGTCAATGTAAGACCAAACGAGCGGTTACGTATGTTTTTCCAGAGAGAATCAGAAAAATGCATACGGTATATATTACAGGTCAGATGAAGCGTCAACTGCTCTCCTGCCGGAACCTGTACGTTGGATAGACGATATCCAGGATTTAGCAACTGAAATCCATCCAGTGAGATGCCATTGCTCCAGGATCCTGATTCAAAGTTAAATCGGGTTATGTCCAGATAAGTGTCAGCCGCAGCGGAGGTATTGGTGATGATGAGATCGGTATAGATGATATAGTCAGGATTCGACCATGCCCCCATATCCTGATAAGCGGATTCCAAAACTGGCCATTGCTTTACCGTGTCGGAATAATTTTGGATATTCCAGTTGGCAAGTGCTATCTGGTAGCCTTCTGTGGAAAATGTTGATTCATAGGCAACCAGGTTAACAGGTGGGTCAGGATAAAGTTTTTTCAGGTGCAGAGTCTGAACAATAAAACAGACGCAGTAGATGAGGATGAGTACTGTGAAACACAGATATTTTTTATTTACTGTTTTTTTATGCATACAGTTCCTCCTTCATCCCCAACACAAAATAAACAACAGCACAGAGTATCAGACCCGAAATCTCTAACAGCAGAATGCCGGATGAAACAACCATAGGCTGACTTGGACGCAGGAACATAGAGGGAGATGCAGCTGTTGTCGGAAACAGAATATGGGCTCCGTGCAGCAGAAGCTGCAGAAGAAAAGGAATCAGTTTGGCTGTAGCAGCATATTCAGTAAAAAAGCTGGCAAGCAGGCTTAAGGTGCTCATCAGACCCCAGAAAAAGAAGTCCAGCAGAAGATACAACAATACATAGACATAAGGATGAACATAGAACAGGTCAGCCCAGAGTCCATAAGAGAAAACCGGAAAAAGACTGGGATTAGGCTGAGGAATCAGCCCGGGGCAGATCATTCCGGCCAGGGTAAAGTTCAAAACAAGAGGAAGAATGGCCAAAAGCGCAGAACAGAGACATACTATATATTTTGAAAGAAAATATTTGAACTTCTGTTCCCGAACAAGAATATTTTTCAGGTATCCCTGCTTCATGTCCTCTTTTAAAGAACCATTATAAGGCAGTGCAATTAAAAGCGGTGCGGCCATATAGTAAAGCGCACCGTACACACTGTAACCTTCACCGCCCATCCACACGGCAAACAGACTGACAGGATAGACTTTCTGCAAAATAGCACCATGATTGGGATAGACGATCATAAAAAACTGGAGCAGGGATAACAGACATCCAATACCCAGCGACACAAAAACCAATTTATTATTCCAGAAACGCCGGAATTCAAGCTTCAAGAGTGCTTTCATCTAATACTTCCCCCAGATATATGAATTTTTCTGTTCCTCTAAGCAGCTGTCGATCTATGGTTCCATCCACCAGCGGAAGATAATAGCGATACCCGATACAATGCGCCTGCATCAGATACGCAAGCTGAAGGTTATATTCCTCACCTGGAGCCAGAGAGTAACACATAGAAGTTATTTCGTTAGTTGACTGAATCGGGTAATTGTAGATGCACTCACCCAGAGAGGTTATCTGAGAAAGATCTGTGGAGTTACCTGTATCGGTTTTTCCAGCGAAAGTAACAACACAGGCAGGGGTATAAACTTGCTGCGTTTTGGTTCCGACATTTTTCATTCGCAGATTCACATAGGTAACAAAATCATAGAGTCTGCCGTAAGCAGCTGTAGTCTGATAGAGCTCTGGAGCCCAGGACGCCATACAATCAGGATGTTCTGGAGCCAGACTTTTGGAAAAACGACATGCAGTCACCTGATACTCTATATTCTGAAAAGTAATATTGTCTTCTTTGGAAACCAGATAATCTTTCATTTCTTCCAAATTTTTTGTTTCATTTTCTTTATCTCCTAAGTGCAGATAATTATCCTCCGGTGAGGCGGTGGGATAAGCAGCGGCTTCGGCAGGATCCTTTGTAGGCGTGGCAGTGGAAACAGAAGAAGAGGAAGCGTTTGCCTGTTCTGTAATGACCGGAGTGGATGCGGGATGTTGGACAATGTCAAGTTTGGCACTGCTGGTTGATGTGACAGCCTGTGTTCCGCAGCCGGATTGGATTAATACAAATAAAAAT
The DNA here is from genome assembly GCA_028692395.1 of Lachnospiraceae bacterium. Taxonomy (GTDB): domain Bacteria; phylum Bacillota; class Clostridia; order Lachnospirales; family Lachnospiraceae; genus Novisyntrophococcus. The sequence continues at coordinate 152 of JAQUXP010000028.1, read as the reverse complement.
AAGATAGTAATGGTTTTTTTCATAGAAATCTCCATTCCGCGCGCCTTCGGGCGCGGCACAAATAGTAATGAAAGATTTTCAAAACCTCTTCTTCATGTAATAATAGCTTCAAGAAGCTACACTACAAAGCACGGGAGGAGGAGTTGTAAATT
>JAQUXP010000027.1 GCA_028692395.1 Lachnospiraceae bacterium | reverse complement strand
ATGCTATGATGGCACAGGGCATCTGCTAATTACAGAGATAAAAATCAAAAATAAGGGAACCCCCACGGCTGCTAAAGCTGTGGGGGTTTTTGCGTACATATGGCATTATTTTGTATATGATGGAATGCAAATAATAAGAAAACATGTTAAAATGTGAATAAAGAAGGGTAGAAAAAGTAATAGAGCAGGAACAAGGAAGAAGAATACTTTGATGAGAGATAACATTTTTCCATATAAGAGAAACGGTATTCCATTTCACATTTTTCCATGTCAGCGTATACTTCAGTTAGATATGAAAACAGGAACAATAAAATAAAAAGGAGAGAAAGCGATGTCTATTATTTTTCACGAGCAGGCGAAGGAGTTTCATCTTTTTAATGACAAGATCAGTTATGTTATGGAGGTTATGGCAAATGGGCAGATGGAGCAGCTCTATTATGGAAAAAGAATCCATGACAGGGAGAGCTTTCATTATCTTCACGAGGAGATGCCCCGGGCGCTGATGGCAATTAATGTTCCGGAACCCGGCGTGCTTTCCATGCAGTATACAAAGCAGGAATATCCGGCTTATGGAACAGGAGATTTTAGAAGTCCGGCATTTAGTATCATCCAGGAGAATGGCAGCAGGATCTGCAATTTTGTCTATGATTCTCACCGGATTTTGCAGGGAAAACCAGCCCTGACACCCCTTCCGGCTACTTATGTGGAAGCCGAGTCCGAGGCCTGGACGCTGGAAATTACCATGAAGGATGCGCTGATTGGTGCAGAGCTGGTGTTAAGCTATACGATCTACGAGACATTTCCAGTGATTACGAGAAATGTAAGATTTGTAAATCAGGGAGAGCAGGAGCTTATTCTCGATCGGGCACTGAGTATGAGTGTGGAATTTTCAGATATGAATTATGAGATGGTGCATCTGTCCGGTGCATGGGCAAGAGAGCGCTATGTGAAGAACAGAAAGCTGGAGATGGGAATTCAGGCGATCCAGAGCACCTGTGGTTCCAGCAGCTCGGAGCAGAATCCATTTCTCGCTTTGAAGCGCCCGGATGCTACGGAGCAGATGGGTGAGGTTTACGGTTTCAGTCTGGTTTACAGCAGCAGTTTTCTGGCACAGGTAGAAGTAAATACTCACGATATGACCCGTGTAATGATGGGAATCTGCCCGGAGACATTTTCCTGGAATCTGAAACCGGAAGAGAGCTTTCAGACACCTGAGGTCGTGATGGTTTACAGTGATCAGGGCTTAAATGCTATGAGCCAGACCTATCACAGACTGTATCGCACCCGTCTGATGCGGGGCATCTGGAAGGAAGAGGCCAGACCGATCCTGCTGAACAACTGGGAAGCAACGTATTTTGACTTTAATGAAGAGAAAATTCTGAATATTGCAGAAAAAGCAAAAGAGGCAGGAATTGAACTTTTTGTGCTGGATGATGGCTGGTTTGGCGCAAGAAATGATGATCTGCGGGGACTGGGCGACTGGTTTGTGAATACGGACAAGCTGAAAGACGGGATTACCGGACTGTCCAGGAAGGTGGAAGCGCTGGGCATGAAGTTTGGCCTTTGGGTGGAGCTTGAGATGGTAAATAAGGACAGCGATCTGTACCGTGCGCATCCGGATTGGATTCTTTCTACACCTGGACGCTTTGAGAGCCACGGAAGACATCAGTTTGTGCTGGACTTTTCCCGAAAAGAGGTTGTGGATTATATCCATGAGATGATTGGAAAAGTTATTCGTGAGGCTTCTATCTCTTATATTAAATGGGATATGAACCGCTATATGACAGAGGTATATTCTGCTACGGCTGACGCAAAGGATCAGGGCGGTGTGATGCATCGGTATATCTGTGGGGTGTATGATCTGTATACAAGACTGACAGAGGAATTTCCAGAGATTCTCTTTGAATCCTGTGCCAGCGGCGGTGCCCGTTTTGACCCGGCCATGCTGTACTTTGCACCCCAGACCTGGACAAGTGATGATACAGATGCCAGCGAGCGTCAGAAGATTCAGTATGGAACCTCCTTTGTCTACCCGCTGGTGAGTATGGGTTCTCATGTATCTGCAGTGCCAAATCACCAGTTATATAGAAAGACTCCTATCCAGACCCGGGCAAATGTTGCGTATTTTGGAACCTTTGGTTATGAGCTTGACCTGAACAAGCTAGACCAGGAGGAATTCCAGCAGGTAAAGAGTCAGGTTGCATTTATGAAGAAAAACCGGAAGCTGATCCAGCAGGATGGAGATTTCTATCGTCTGCTCAGCCCATTTGAGGGAGAGGATACGGCATGGATGGTTGTTGCGCAGGACAAAAAACAGGCAATCGCCGCTTACTATCAGAAGTTAAATAAGGTAAATGCTTCCTGGCTGCGTCTGCGCCTGGTAGGGCTGGATGAGAATCAGCTTTATGAAGTGAAGGGTGCCCAGCATACCTGGCAGGTTTATGGAGATGAGCTGATGCACGCAGGAATTGTTATCGACAGAGAGTATCTGAACCGTGAGGGCGGGGATTTTGCTTCTGTAATCTATGAGATTCAGGCGGTATAAGAAGAGAATAGTCTGGAGCCAGGAAAAAGGAGGCAGCTGCATGGAACAAATTGTGGAAGAGACGGCGTTGGTAAGACAGCGGCAGCTGCTGGATCTGCCGAGGGCTGTAGTTGACCTGCGCCTGGTGTACTGCGGGAGTGAATATTGCGATGCCGGACATCGCTTTGGTCCAAACAGGCGGGAAGAGGAGCTTTTGCATGTGATTCTGGATGGTTCGGGAACCCTGGAGATGAATGGCTGCTGTTATAAGCTGGAGAAGGGGGAGGCATTTTACATCCCCAAGGGAAAAGAGGCTTATTATGAAGCAGATAAGTCTGATCCGTGGCAGTATGTATGGGTGGGGTTTTCCGGTATTATAGCGAAGGACACGATTCAGAAGGCAGGTTTCTCCGAAAACAGCCCGGTGCGCCCGGTGCCAGCCGTCATGGAAAAGCTGCGGGAGTACGTGGAGCATATGCTGGAGGCCTATCAGCTGAACTATGGAGATGAGCTGATGCGGCAGGGGTATCTGATGCAGTTTTTCTCGGTTCTGGTGTCGGATTATCGTCAGATGGCAGGAAAACAGGAAGGATACGAGTATCCATTTTCCGTGTATGTGAATCAGGCGGTGGACTATATGCGCCATCATTATGATGCCAGGATTCGAATCAGTGATCTTGCCGGATATGTGGGGGTAAATCGCTGTTATCTCACGAATATCTTTAAAAAAGTCTACGGCATCTCACCCCAACAGTACCTTATCCGTCTGCGGATGGAGCGGGCGGCGGCCATGATTAAAAATAGTGGCAGCAGCATCAGTCAGATTGCGGAAAGTGTGGGATATGAGGACGCACTGGCATTTTCAAAGATTTTTAAACAGAATTTCGGGATGTCTCCAAAGGCATATCGAGAGAAATAGATTCTATAAAAAACATCCAGGCAGCCATGTAAGCGGCTGTCTGGATGTTTTTTGCTACAGGTATTCCAGGGTATCGATCAGTGACTTCATGGTGGCAAGAGATACCCGTCCTTTGAAGGTATAGCGAATACCATTCGCTACCAGAATGGCACATTTTTCTGACGGGACGTTTTCCGAAATTGAGGTATCGGAAGTATCTTCGATGAAATTCACACGATATCCCTGAGATGAGGTGTAGTTTTCTACAAATTGATACATTCCCAGGTAATCGGTATTCCAGCCATTGCTTTGCTGAGTCTCACTGAGCATAATATCAATGGATAAAGAAACTGGTGAATAGTACAGTGTGCCGTGTTCATAGGAATAACGGCTTTCCTCTGCAATATATTGATAATTACTGGTATCGCCTGGAATAAAATTATCAATGGTAACCATAAGAAAGTCTTTATTGTCTGTGTTCAGGTGCACTAGCATGTTAGGGTTATCTGCTGATAAAGTGGAATCCAGTAAAGGGATTCCAAGTTCTTCCTTAAGCGTACAATAATCAGGATATTCTTTTTCTACTCTGTTATAGGTGTTGGAAATTCCTTCTATTTTCGGAAGCTTTATAACATCCATTTTTTCCAGCTCGGGTAAAGCAGCATCATTTACGGTAATTCTACTGATTACGTAACACCCGGCCACAACGGTTGAAGTTCCCAGGATGACAACAGCGGCGCAGGCGGCAAGGCTTCGGAGCAGTCTATGGGAATTTTTTTCCTTCACTTTCTCTCTTATTTTATTTCGGATTGCTTCGTCCAGCTTTATCATGTTTAATTCAGTATTGATTATTTCTCTGATATCATCTTTCCTCATAGCCAACCTCCATAAGAATTTTTTTTAATTTGCCTCGTGCTCTGTTTAAGCGCTGAATGGTAGTGTTTTCTGATTTTCCTATAATGGCAGCTATTTCTTTGATTGTAAGATCCTGATAATAATATAAAAGAATGATTTTTCTATCATTGACAGGAAGCTCCATAATTGCTTTTGAGATGCTGTTTTTTTCTAAAAAAGATTCAATTGGATTTTCTGTTTCTGGCTGCATGGAATCCGCATAATTGTTCTGAAGATTACGAAACCAGTGGGTTCGCATGATATTTTTGCTGCAGTTGATGGCGATACGTGTTATCCATGTTTTTTCACTTGATTTGTGCTGAAAGGTATTATATGCATTCATGGCTTTTATAAAGGTTTCCTGTGTTGCATCCTCAGCGAGCTGATAATCCTTTAGATACAGGTAGCATAAGCGAAAAATGGTGTCGCCATACTTATTCATAAGATGTTCCAGAGGCTGTTCTGTCGGCATTGTGATATTCTCCTTTTAAACATTAGACACCTCTTCCTACAGATATATTACTGCGTATAGTGTATTTGTGTTTTTTAGTATCTTTTAACATTTTAACAGAAAGGCCTGTCTCTATGTAATAGAATATAATTTCCTTGACAGGCAGAACATACAAGACCTATACTTAAGTGAAACATACTTATTTATGGGTTTGCTGAGGATCTGGCAGAAAAGGAGAATCCTGATTGGAACAAAATAAAATCAAACGGCTGAAGGATGAAAAACAGTTTTTTGAAATTGTGAAGACGATTTCGGAAGAATCTGTATTTTCTCAGACGGAACAATATATACAGCACGGAGTAACAACAGTTTATCAGCATAGCCTTGCAGTTGCCTATTACAGCTGTTGGCTTGCGGAACATTTTCACATTCAGGTGCAGAAGAAAGAGATGATTCGGGGGGCACTGCTCCATGATTATTTTCTTTATGACTGGCACGATAAGTGTGGAAGACATTTTCACGGATTCACACATCCAGGCTGTGCACTGCGCAATGCGAGCAGAGACTTCAGACTGACATTGCGGGAAAAGGATATTATCAAGAAGCATATGTTTCCACTGACACCAATTCCCCCGGTTTATCGGGAAGGACTTTTGGTATGCATCGCAGATAAGGTGTGTTCTACCTATGAAACTTTTCATCGCAGACGTCTTAGATGGATGCTATATCACTTGAAATGGAATTATTGATTATGTTAAAGAAGCTTGTTGTAAAATATACATCTCCACAGGGCTTGTGGAGATGTTTCTGGGTAGTATTTTCGAATTTTATGATGGGTGTGAGCCTGTCGCTGATGATAATCGCAGATCTGGGAACAGAGCCCTGTTCTTTTATGAATCTGGGCGTTGCACCGAAGCTGCATCTGTCTTTTGGAACCTGGCAGTTTTTGATGAATGTGATTATGCTGGGGATTGTTGTCATACATCACAGGGAAATGATTGGGTTGGGAAGTATCGTTAATATGGCCCTGATCGGATATGTTGTGGATTTTTTTAATGCATTTATCTGGCCACATGTGGCATTTTTAAATATGGAATTGACTTTGATTCAGCGGTTTTTGATTCTGATTCCGTCACTGCTTGTGTTTTTGATATCAGTGTCGATTTACATGATCTGTGAGATGGGGATGTCGCCTTACGATGCGCTGCCATGGATTATCACCGAAAAAACAAAGCTTCCATTCCGATGGGTTCGTATGGGATGGGATCTGACCGCTGTACTGATTGGATGTGCAGTGGGAAGAAAGCTTGGTGTACTGACTGTGCTGATGGTGCTGCTGCTGGGACCGACGGTGTCCTGGTTCGAGAAACATGTGGCAAGTCGAATGTTTACGGATTTTGGAGAGTAAAAAAACATCCAGATAACCAATTACACGGCTGTCTGGATGCTTTTTTATTCCTATTCTATTACATTGAAAGATGATTCCTATTCGCTTACTTTTCTAATTTCATAATACGTTCCCTGAGTTTCCTGTTTTCTTCTGCCAGTTTTGCTTTTTCCGCTTCCAACTCAGCTTTTGCTGCTTCCACTTCCGCTTTTTCCGCTTCCATTTCAACATTTCTTGCTTCGACTTCCGCTTTTTCCGCTTCCAACTCATCAATTCGAATCCTGTATTTATCCAATGGCAGTTCTATGGCTCCGTCCAGTAACGGTTTCATTTCTTCAGCCTCCTTTAATTCCTTGTAGTGACCACAAATATGCTGATACAGAAGAGTTGTCAGTTCTATCAGCTGCTCTGCATCATCCTTTGTGATGTTTCCCACTTGAAGGTTTGCTTTGATACTTCCAAGTATATCACCCTGAACCAGATTCTGCAATGCTTTCAGTGTCTCTTTTGTGATACCTTTTTTCACCAGTTTTTTCAGTTTGATTAACTGAAATGGAATAAGTACCACCATTTTCCTGCGATTTAATTCCACCAGATCCTCCTCCTGGTACACCAGGTTTCGAACTGTGAATTCAAAGGTTCCCTGATTCCCAAATCTCAGCAGCAGGGGGCTTGTTTTGGGGATTGCTTTTTCTGTGTCCAGATAGATGACAACCGGTTCCGGAAAAATTAAAGCTTCCTCTTCCCCACGATTTTCCATCGCATGCAGAAATCCATACTCGAATACCCGCACCACAATGGCGGAATCCTTAGACATCTGCGCTTCCAAATGATAGGCATCTCCGTTAATAAGTACAATAACATCCGCAAACCGACGGTTCAGCGTCCGCCCAACAAACTCCTTGTTGCTAAAAAAGACATTGCTGTCCAGGGGGTAATTGGTATCAAACAGTCCATTAATCAGATTGATGATTGCCGTGGATGATAAATTAAAGATACGTTTGAACATACGATCATAGATCTGATAGATTTCTTCGATTTCACTGACTTCTTCCATAAGATTTGATTCCTTTCGATAAGATATAATTCTTTTAGACATGTTAATAGATATGGGTATAACATAAAATAAAAAAAGAGAATACGGTGGTCGATAAGACCGGATAAAACGTAGATAAAAAAATATATGTAATAGAATAAAATCACTATAGCACATGCAAAGTGCAAATGCAATTCCTTTTTTTCTGTAAAAATCTGTATACCCCATATCTTGTAGTAGAGGAGAAGCATTGCCACAAGATAAAAGTATTACAAAAAAATTACAGAAAGATTACAAAAAGTACTTGAAAACAAACAAACGTTCTGCTATAATACAAACATAAGTTCCGGAACACCCGTTCGAAAATGCAGAAAGAAGGAACGGAACAGTTGCAATTTTATGAGGGCACCCATCCTGTGAAAGGGCTGGCGATAATGAGGAGGAGATTATGATGAGAAAAAGCAGAGGTTTCTTGAATAATGTTGGTACAGGAGTTATGATGTCTTTAGTTATGATGGGAATGTTTATCTCTCTTTGTATTGGATAAAATCATCATCAGTAAGGAGTTAGCAGGATGAAAAAGTATGTAATTGTCAGAATATATGAGGCGGATTTTGGATGCGAGGAGCGCCCGGAGGGTATGCCGCTGATGGATGAAGTTCTGCTCCGAGACAGGGATGGAGATGAAACCATCTGGAAGGTCGAGGATGCTTTGTTAATTCGTAACAATCTGGAGGAGGGAGATGAGCTGATGCTTGACCTGGCGTCCGGCAGTATAGAAAAGATTTTGCAGAAAGATATAGGAATGCATCCGGATTCGTCTTCCTGCATTTTTTAAGAAGAATAAGAAGCAAAAAGAGGGCCGCTGCACTTCGGTGTCCCGGAAAGTGCAGCAGCCCTCTAAAATATCTAATTTATATCGTTTTCTTAAATGTTCAGTAAGTCACTGAAAACTTTCAACGCACCGTCTGTCTCGTGTGCAAGTACACGTTTTGCCAATACTTTACCAAGCTGAACACCTTCCTGATCGAAGCTGTTCACATTCCATAAGAAGCCCTGGAACATAACCTTGTTTTCAAAGTGTGCCAGAAGCGCACCAAGTGTTTTAGGATTAACAGAATCCCCGATGATGATGCTGGATGGACGTCCGCCTTCAAAATTTTTGTTACGGTTGTCATCGGACTTACCACATGCAAATGCGACAATCTGAGCTGCAACGTTTGCGCAAAGCTTCTGCTGGCTGGTACTGTCCTGAATTACAACATCGCTTCCGATCTGGTTGTTTTTATAGCCTACAAACTGAAGCGGTACAATATCGGTTCCCTGATGAAGCAACTGATAGAAGGAATGCTGTCCGTTAGTTCCGGGTTCACCGAAGATCACCGGACCTGTTGCGTAATGAATAGGTTCACCAAAGCGGTTTACGGATTTACCATTGGACTCCATATCCAGCTGCTGCAGATGTGCAGGAAAACGGCTCAGTGCCTGGGAATAGGGAAGAACTGCTGTACTTGGATAACCAAGAACATTACGCTCATAAACACCGATCAATGCGTCAAGCATCTCGGGGTTCTTTAAGAGATCCTTGTTCATCGCAAGCTGATCCTCTGCTGCAGCACCTTCCAGAAACTGTGCAAATACTTCCGGTCCGAATGCCAGGGATAAAACTGCTCCGCCAACTGCTGAAGTAGAGGAGAAGCGGCCTCCGATATAGTCATCCATGAAGAAGGCAGCCAGGTAATCATCGCTCTTTGCAAGAGGAGATGTCTCACTGGTAACTGCAATCATATGTTTAGAAGCATCTAAGCCAGCGTTCTTTAATGCATCCTTCACGAAGGACTCGTTGGTCAGTGTCTCAAGTGTTGTGCCTGATTTGGATACCAGAACAAAGATGGAGTGAGCAACATCGATGGAATTTAATACTGCTGCTGCATCATCAGGATCTACATTGCTGATGAATTTTGCTTCCATCTTGAAAGTGTGATTCTTCTTTGCCCAGTTCTCAAGTGCCAGATACATGGCGCGGGGACCTAAATCACTGCCGCCGATACCGATCTGAACAACTGTTGTAAATTTTTCGCCCGCTGCATTTACGATATCGCCAGCGTGAACTTTATTTGCAAAGTCAGCAATTTTCTGTTGCTGCTCTACATAGAAGGAACGTTTGTCGACACCGTCTGCTTCTACAGCATTTCCGAGCTGCCCCCGTGTCATATGATGGAGAACAAGACGTTTCTCTCCGGTATTTACCATTTCCCCATTGTATACTGCTTCGAATTTTTCAGCAAGCTGAGCTTCCTCGGCTAATTTTGCAAGAGCGGTCAGTACTTTGTCATCCACCTGCTTTGCAGCATAGTTGTATACAAAACCTTCTGCCATGGGAATACTGTAGTTCTTTACACGGTCTGCGCCATTTTCTCCTGTCATCGCCTCAACAAGATTTACACGATCTGTTTTGACCAGATCCTGAAAAGAAGTAAGGGTATCTAAGTTGTTCCAGGTAACCATAATAGAGTCCTCCTATTGTGTTTTATATTATTTATATCAATGAATCATTTCTCTGTGATTATATACTTAATTTGACTTGAATTCAAGACTCTTGCGGCACGCATCAGATATTTTACATGGATTTGTGTTTTGCAGTTTACAATTTCTGCAGTTTAAAAATATACTTGACAAAATATTTGAGAATGATATAATTTGAAAGTCAAAGTAATCAAATAGAGAAAGACAAGGAAACAAAAAATATGTTTGGAAGAATATGTGGTACGGGTTCCTATACACCGAATATGGTTTGGGACAATGATAAGCTGGCTGAGATGGTCGAGACAAATGATGCATGGATCCGGGAACGGACAGGCGTTGCAAGACGACATATTGCCAAAGATGAGACAGCCTCCTTTATGGCGGTAAAGGCAGCACAGGAAGCAATAAAGAATGCCGGCATAGATCCCGAAGCGGTAGATCTGATTATCGCAGCAACGATTTCCTCAGAAGTGATTATGCCTTCGCTATCCTGCATGGTGCAGGCCAGACTGGGAGCTGACAAGGCATTTTGCTTTGATCTAAATGCAGCATGTACAGGCTTTTTATTTGCACTGAATACAGCTCAGGCGTATCTTTCTCTTGGAATTTACAAAACTGCCATCGTAATTGGTACGGAATGTCTTTCGAATCTTGTGGATTGGCAGGACCGGGGAACCTGTATTTTGTTCGGAGACGGAGCAGGGGCAGTTGTTATCAGGGCAGAGGAACAGACATTATACTCACAGGTTTCTCATTCTGATGGGGAGAAGGGACAGGTATTAACCTGTCAGAGCCGTAATCAGAGAAAACTGGAATTATGCCCGAAGGCGGAAGAAACCTATATCCGAATGGATGGCGGTGCGGTCTTTAAGTTTGCGGTATCCAAGGTTCCGGAAGTCATACACGAATTGATGAATCAACCGGAAAATGCAGAAGTGGAAGTGGATTATTATCTGCTTCATCAGGCAAATGAGAGAATCGTGCGTTCTGTGGCCAAAAGGCTGAAGGAGCCGCTGGAAAAATTCCCCATGAATATGGAGGAGTACGGAAACACGTCCTCTGCAAGCATTCCCATACTTCTGGATGAGATGAACAAAAAAGGAATGTTGAAAAGAGGCCAGAAATTGGTGTTATCCGGTTTCGGAGGCGGGCTCTCTTACGGAGCAAGCTTACTTACCTGGTAGGTACCGGTACAACCGGATACGGATAAGAAAATGACACAAAAGCGTAGAAAACAAGTAACTGGTCAGGTACTGAACAGTTACGAAAACAATAAGAATAGGAGAACAAACAAATGTTGGAAAAAATTAAAGAAATCGTAGCAGAAAATCTTGGAGCAGAGGTTAGCACATTAACACCGGAGACTTCTTTTAAGGAAGATCTTGGAGCAGATTCCCTGGATCTTTTCGAGATGGTTATGGCACTGGAAGAGGAATATAACGTAGAAATCCCAACAGAGGATCTGGAAAAAATCTTAACAATCGGTGATGTAGAGGCTTATATTAAAAATTTACAGTAGAACAGCAGCTACAAATTAAAACAGGAGGCAATTAGCTCTATGAAGACGGAAGTTACGGAATTACTTGGAATTGAATACCCCATTATCCAGGGTGGTATGGCATGGGTTGCAGAATACCATCTGGCAGCAGCGGTATCAGAAGCAGGAGGCCTGGGACTGATCGGTGCAGCAAGTGCTCCGGCAGAGTGGGTCAGAGATCAGATACAGCAGGCGAAAAAACTGACGAAAAAGCCATTTGGCGTAAATGTTATGCTGCTGAATCCCAATGCAGATGAAGTTGCAAAGGTGATTGTGGAAGAAGGAGTTAAGGTTGTTACCACAGGTGCCGGTAATCCGGAGAAATATATGCCCATGTGGAAAGAAGCCGGTGTCAAGGTTATTCCGGTAGTTGCTTCCGTAGCCATGGCAAAGCGGATGGAACGCTGCGGTGCAGATGCAGTAGTAGCGGAAGGTACAGAATCCGGCGGACATATCGGAGAAACTACAACTATGGTACTTGTACCACAGGTAGCAGATGCGGTGAAGATCCCGGTAATTGCAGCAGGCGGTATTGCAGACGGAAGAGGAATCGCAGCAGCATTTATGCTGGGAGCCAAAGCAGTTCAGATGGGAACACATTTTGTAGTTGCCGATGAAGCACAGGTTCACGAGAATTACAAGCAGCGGATACTGAGGGCCAAGGATATCGACACCAAGGTAACAGGACGAAAGAATGGACATCCGATACGTGCGCTTCGCAACCAGATGACAAAAGAGTATCTGGACAAGGAAGCAGCAGGAGCATCCTTTGAGGAACTGGAGCTTCTAACCTTAGGCGGTCTTCGCCGTGCAGTACAGGAAGGTGATGTAGATCATGGAAGCATGATGGCAGGACAGAGCGCAGGGCTTGTGAAGGAAGAGATGAGCTGTGAAGCTTTGATTCAAAAGCTGGTAAAAGAAACTAATGCACTTTTGAAAGGAACCACTTTTTATGAGTAAGATCGCATTTATATTCCCGGGACAGGGTGCACAGAAGGCAGGTATGGGACAGGATTTTTATGAAAATTTCCCTACGGCAAAAGCTGTTTTCGATCAGTCCAGTCAGTGGCTGGGACTGGATATGAAGGAGCTTTGCTTTACGGAAAATGATCGACTGAATCTGACAGAATACACGCAGGCAGCGCTTGTGACTACCTGCATGGCCATGGAGCTTGTGATAGAAGAGCAGGGATTGCACCCGGATATTACAGCAGGCCTCAGCCTGGGGGAGTACTGTGCCATAGCTGCAGCAGGGGGCATGACGTTAGAGGATGCAGTAAAGACGGTGAGAAAACGCGGTATTTTGATGGAACAGGCAGTTCCGGCCGGATTGGGTGCCATGGCAGCTGTTCTGGGACTGGAAGCTGCTCAGATTGAGAAGATTACGGAAAAGATTCAGGGAGTGAGCATAGCCAATTATAACTGCCCGGGGCAGATTGTAATCACAGGCGAAAAGGAAGCAGTACAGGAGGCTGGAGAACAGCTGAAAGCAGCTGGAGCAAAGAGAGTTCTGCCATTGAATGTCAGCGGACCTTTTCACTCAGCCATGCTTACTCAGGCTGGAGAAGAGCTGGGTAAGGTACTGGAGACTGTTTCTCTACAGAAACTCAAGATTCCTTATGTGACGAACGTGACTGCGGAACAGATAACAGACAGTAACAAAACGAAAGCACTGCTGGCAAGACAGATTGCGGCTTCCGTGCGCTGGCAGCAAAGCGTGGAGAATATGATCGCAGATGGGACAGATACCTTCGTAGAGATTGGTCCGGGACGCACGCTGGCAGGATTCATGAAGAAGATTAATCGTGATGTAACGGTTTATAACATACAGACGGCAGAGGATATGAAAAAGGTTATCCAGACGATGAAAGGGGAGTAAGCAGCATGTCAGAGAAGAAGATTGCAGTAGTTACCGGCGCATCCAGAGGAATCGGAAGAGCGATTGCACTGGAGCTCGCCGCTGACGGAGCATTTGTAATTATCAATTATAATGGCTCTGCAGACAGAGCCAGGGAGGTACTGGACGAAATTCGCACCAGTGGCGGCGATGGTGCCTGCTATCAGTGTAATGTTGCAGATTATGCGGCCTGCGAGACCTTTTTCGCTGATGTTGTAAAGACTTACGGGCGTGTGGATATTCTTGTAAATAATGCAGGAATCACAAAGGACGGTCTGTTGATGCGCATGAGCGAGGAGGATTTCGCTAGTGTCATCGACGTGAATCTGAAGGGAACCTTCCACTGTATCCGTCAGGTATCCAGGCAGATGTTAAAGCAGAGAAGCGGAAGAATTATCAACATGGCTTCCGTTGTAGGTGTTTCCGGAAATGCAGGACAGGCCAATTACGCAGCTTCCAAGGCCGGAGTGATTGGACTTACAAAGTCAGCGGCTAAAGAACTGGCATCCAGAGGAATTACGGTAAATGCCATCGCACCGGGATTTATCGAGACAGATATGACAGAGGTGCTTTCGGATGCAGTGAAAGAGGCATCTGCAAAGATGATTCCCATGGGAAATTTTGGAAAAACAGAGGATGTTGCGAAAGCAGCAGCATTTCTCGCTTCGGATGGCGCACGCTACATCACAGGACAGGTGCTGTGTGTAGATGGCGGCATGGCAATGTAGGAAAGAAAGGGCGTGTGACAGATGAAGAGAAGAGTTGTAGTTACAGGACTTGGAGCGATTACTCCACTTGGAAATGATGTAGAGAGTTTTTGGAATGGAATTAAGGAAGGAAAGGTGGGAATCAGTGAGATTACCCGCTTTGACACCACTAATTATAAGGCAAAGGTTGCCGGAGAAGTAAAGGATTTTGTGGCAAAGGATCATATGGACTTTAAAGCTGCAAAGCGTATGGAGCTTTTCTCACAGTATGCGGTGGCAGCTTCCAGGGAAGCATGGGAGAATTCAGGACTGGATATGGAACAGGAAGATCCTTTCCGGGTAGGCGTAATTGTCGGCTCCGGAATTGGAAGTCTTCAGTCCATGGAGAGAGAAGAACAGCGTCTTTTAGAGAAGGGACCATCCCGTGTGGATCCTCTGCTTGTGCCTAAGATGATTACCAATATGGCAGCAGGAAATGTTTCCATCGCTCTTGGTGCCCGGGGAAAATGTACCAACGTTGTGACGGCCTGTGCCACAGGAAGCCACTGTATCGGAGATGCATATCGTGCAGTCCAGTATGGGGATGCTGACGTTATGATCGCCGGGGGAACGGAAGGCTCTGTATGTCCGATTGGAGTTGCAGGATTTTCCAGTCTGACAGCACTTACAACTTCGGCAGACCCGCTGCGTGCTTCAATTCCATTTGACAAGGAAAGAAGCGGATTTGTAATGGGTGAAGGAGCAGGCGTTGTGGTTCTGGAGGAATTAGAGCATGCAAAAGCCCGGGGTGCTAAAATTTATGCAGAGGTATGTGGTTATGGAGCAACTGCAGATGCTTATCATATTACTTCTCCTATAGAGGATGGAAGCGGAGCTGCAAGAGCCATGACAGACGCCATGAAGGAAGCCGGTGTAAAACCGGAGGATGTGGATTACATTAATGCCCATGGAACCAGCACCCACCACAATGATTTGTTTGAAACCAGAGCAATCATCAGTGCTTTTGGAGATGCAGCATCGCATCTGAAAGTGAATTCTACCAAATCCATGATCGGACATCTGCTGGGAGCAGCAGGCGGTGTGGAATTTATCGTCTGTGTGAAGTCTATTGTGGAAGGATTTATTCATCAGACAGTGGGAACTACAGAGGTGGATGAGGAATTGACTCTGGATTATGTAATCGGGAAACCGGTCCATCAGGAGGTAAATGTTGCGATGAGCAATTCTCTTGGATTTGGCGGACATAATGCGGTGATTCTTGTAAAGAAATATGTGGATTAAGGAGGCCGAACAGATGGAAATCGAACAGATTGTATCATTGATTCAGGCAGTGTCGGATTCAAAGCTGACTTCATTTACTTATGAGAAAGATGGCGTAAAGCTCAAGCTGGGATGCGATAATGGAAAGAAAATTATAGTGACAGAAGCATCTGCAAAGGGAGCATCTGCAAAAACAGAGACAAGTGCCAGTGAACAGCAGCCAAAAAGTATGGCGATGAATACGGCACCTCAGGCGTCAGTTGAAGAGAATATCCAGGGAAATGTCATAAAATCCCCGCTGGTAGGAACCTTTTACGCAACACCTTCAGAGGATGGACAGCCTTTTGTCAATATCGGAGATATGGTCAAAAAAGGACAGACTCTGGCAATTGTGGAGGCCATGAAACTGATGAATGATATCGAGAGTGATTTTGACGGGAAAATTGCAGAAATTTATGTGAAAAGCGGTGATCCGGTGGAGTATGGACAGCCCTTGTTCCGCATCGCATAAAGAGGAGGAAAAAGATGAATTACCTTGGTATAAAGGAAATAGAGAAGATTATTCCACACCGGCATCCATTTTTGCTGGTGGACTATATAGAGGATTATGTGCCGGGAGAATTTGCAGTGGGTTACAAGTGCGTGACCTTCCGTGAGGACTTTTTCCAGGGACATTTTCCACAGGAACCGGTTATGCCCGGGGTCCTGATCGTAGAAGCACTGGCACAGACCGGAGCAGTGGCAATTCTTTCTCAGGAAGAAAACAAAGGAAAAATCGCTTATTTTGGCGGTATTGATAAGTGCAGATTTAAGTCAAAGGTAAAGCCGGGGGATAAACTCAGGCTGGAAACCAGAATTATAAAGCAGAAGGGGCCGCTTGGCATCGGTGAGGCTATCGCTACAGTAGATGGCAAAATTGCTGTGAAAGCAGAGCTTACTTTTATGATCGGTTAACAAAAACTCAAGTTTCAGGTGGACAAAGGTGGAGATATGATTCGGAAATTATTAATCGCAAATCGAGGAGAAATCGCAGTGCGGATTATCCGTGCGTGCAGAGAGATGGGAATAGAGACGGTAGCCGTGTACTCGGAGGCAGATCGGGAAAGTCTGCATACACAGCTGGCGGATGAGGCGATCTGCATCGGACCGGGTCCTTCCGTGCAAAGCTATCTGAATATGGAGCGGATTATCAGTGCGACACTGGTATCCGGAGCGGATGCGATCCATCCGGGATTTGGATTCCTTTCTGAAAATGCCAGATTTGCCGAAATCTGTGAAAAATGTAATGTGACATTTGTGGGTCCTTCCTCAGAGGTGATTCGCAATCTGGGCCATAAGCAGATCGCAAGAAATACCATGGTGGCAGCAGGTGTTCCGGTTATTCCAGGTACAGACAAGGCAATATATGATGCCGGGGAAGGTGCCAGAGAGGCCAGACAGATCGGATATCCGGTTATCGTGAAGGCGGCTCTTGGTGGAGGCGGAAAAGGTATGCGTACTGCATATACACCGGAAGAGTTTGAAAGTGCATTTTTGACGGCACAAAAGGAAGCAGAGCATGCATTTGCCGATGGAACCATGTATATTGAACATTTTGTAGAAAATCCCCGCCATATTGAGTTTCAGATTCTTGCGGACAGTCAGGGGCATGTGGTTCACCTTGGTGAACGTGACTGTTCGATTCAGAGAAACCATCAGAAGATGATTGAGGAAGCGCCAAGTGCGGCGATCTCAAAAGAGCTTCGTAAGAAGATGGGAGATGCGGCGGTAAAAGCTGCCAGAGCGGCACATTATGTAAATGCAGGAACAATTGAGTTTCTGTTAGAGAAGAATGAAAATTTCTACTTTATGGAAATGAATACACGAATCCAGGTAGAGCATCCGGTCACCGAGTGGGTTACCGGGCTGGATCTGATTAAAGAGCAGTTAAAGATTGCTTCCGGACTTCCGCTGTCTTTTAATCAGAAAGATATCCGGATTCAGGGGCATGCGATTGAATGCCGTATTAATGCAGAGAATCCAACCAAGAACTTCCGTCCGTCACCGGGGAAGATCACACAGCTGCATCTTCCGGGAGGCCAGGGAATCCGTGTAGATACCGCCATTTATGATGGATATGTGGTACCACCCTACTATGATTCTATGCTGGCGAAGCTGATTGTACATGCGGATACCCGACAGGAGGCGATCGCCAAGATGCGAAGTGCACTGGGAGAAGTAGTGATTGAGGGCATTGATACCAATGTGGATTTTCAGTTTGAGATTCTGGGTGATCAGGACTATCGCACAGGAAACATTAATATAGAATTTTTGAATACCCATGAAATCGGTAAAGGTGAGGGCGTTTAAAGCTGTACCAGGTAGTTGGGTCAGGGAAGGATGCCGACAGGAGGAAATATGAGACTGAAACAGATGTTTAAAAAGACAATCAGAGAACGGGAACACGTGGAAATGCAGGCCAGACCGGAGGTCCCGGATGGACTTATGAAAAAGTGCAATGCCTGCAAGGCAGCCGTGTTCGTGGAGGATGTGAAAAAGAATTACTATATCTGTCCGAAGTGTCGGAATTACTTTCGTGTACATGCCTATCGCCGTCTGGAGATGATTGCCGATGAGGGAAGCTTTGAAGAGTGGGATCGTGGACTTGATTCCGGAAATCCGCTGCATTATAAGGGATATGACCAGAAGGTGGCACTTCTCCGTGAAAAAACCGGACTGGATGAGGCGGTTATTACAGGAAAAGCACTGATCCAGGGAATGCCTGCAGTGATTGGCGTCTGCGATGGACGTTTTATCATGGCCAGCATGGGTGAGGTTGTAGGGGAGAAGATTACCCGGGCAGTGGAGCGTGCTACCAGGGAAAAGCTTCCGGTTATCCTGTATGCCTGTTCCGGGGGTGCCAGAATGCAGGAGGGAATTGTGTCTTTAATGCAGATGGCAAAAACCTCCGCTGCACTGAAACGTCACAGTGATGCAGGACTTTTGTATGTGACGGTGCTTACCAATCCCACTACTGGCGGGGTGACGGCAAGCTTTGGCATGCTGGGTGATGTGATACTTGCAGAACCAAATGCTCTGATTGGATTTGCCGGACCCAGAGTTATCGAGCAGACGATCGGACAAAAGCTTCCGGAAGGATTCCAGCGTTCGGAATTTCTGCTGGAGCATGGATTTGTGGATGCGATAGTGGAACGTGAGGACCAAAAGGAAGTGTTGGCACATATCCTGCAGCTGCATTTACAGGGAGACGGTGCAGGACAAGATGAGGCTGTCAGAGAAGACGAACTGTTTTTGCATAGGGAAACCCAGACATGTGAGATGGAAGCCTGGGATCATGTGCAGCTGGCTCGTGCAAAGGACCGGCCAACGGGTAAGGACTATCTGAGGCTGCTGTTTCCGGACTTTATAGAACTGCATGGGGATCGTTATTTTCGGGATGATCCTGCAGTTATCGGTGGAATTGCGTCTCTGCATGGGCAGCCAGTGACGGTGCTTGTACAGGAAAAGGGTGAGGGGACCAAAGACAGTATCCGGAGAAACTTCGGTATGGTGTCACCGGATGGATATCGGAAATCTCTGCGTCTGATGAAACAGGCAGAAAAGTTTGGACGCCCGGTTCTGTGTATCGTGGATACACCTGGCGCATTTTGCGGACTGGAAGCGGAAGAGCGGGGACAGGGAGAGGCAATTGCCAGAAATCTGTATGAAATGTCTGCACTTCGAACCCCTCTGCTTTCTATCGTAATCGGAGAAGGCGGAAGCGGCGGTGCACTGGCATTTGCCTTGACGGATGAGGTCTGGATGCTGGAGCATGCTGTCTATTCCATCCTTTCGCCGGAGGGCTTTGCTTCTATCTTGTGGAAAGACAGTTCCAGGGCCAAGGAAGCAGCAGGTGTGATGAAAATGACTGCTCAGGATCTGAAAAAGCTTGGAATTGTGGAAGAAGTTATCGCAGAGGATCGGCCTCTTAATAGAGAAAACCTGCAGGAGCTTACAGAAAAACTGGAAAGTCAGATTGCAGCATTTTTCTCCAGATATAGTGCTTTATCCAGTGAGGAGCTTACGGAAAAACGTTACCAGCGTTTCCGGAAGCTATAAAAAACCTGTGTAACTGTTCGGCATCTGAGCGGTTACCAAAGTTGACAAGGAAGCTGTTGTAACATGCCAAAGAAGGTCATGGGGACGATAGCTTTTTTGCACCTCTGTTTTATTTACCTTTTTGCGAACATGTGGTACAATAAGCGAATGAACAAAGGATATAAGTGTGTCAAGGCACGAGAAATAAGCAAACGGGGGACGCCATGGATAATCGAGAAATGATCAATGACGTATTAGTTCATCTGTTTAATGAAATTATGAAGCTGGAAGAGGAAGCTATCATCACAGAGGAATTTCGTGATATCACAAACAATGATATGCATATCATCGAAGCTGTGGGGATGGATGGCGGAAATATGTCCGGGATAGCGGCAAAGCTGAATATTACAGTAGGATCGCTGACCACTTCCATGAACAGTCTTGTAAAAAAAGAATATGTTGAACGGGAACGCAGTGAGCGTGACAGAAGAGTCGTGTACATTCATCTGACCAAAAAAGGAAGAAGAGCGTACCGTCATCATCAGGAATTCCATGCGCAGATGACAGATGCGATATTACAGGAGCTGACAGAGACAGAGGTACCGGTGCTGTCGAAGGCATTGGAGAGCTTGTCGACATTTTTCCATCAGTATGGAAAAAATACGAAAAAAAGATAAAGCGAGGTAACTGGTCAGGTACTGAACAGTTATAAATTAAAACAGGAATAAATTATGGATGAGAAGAATATAGTACTTATTGGTATGCCAGGTGTTGGAAAGAGCACGGTAGGAGTTATATTGGCCAAGCAGATCGGGTTTCAGTTCATTGACTCAGATCTTATCATACAAAAGCAGGAAGAGCGGCTGCTCCGCGAGATTATCGAGCAGGAAGGCGTCGATGGATTTATTGCGGTAGAAAATCGTGTAAATGCCACACTTCAGGCAGAGCGGTCCGTCATCGCCACCGGAGGGAGTGTGGTATATGGTCTGGAAGCTATGAGACATCTGAAAGCAATCGGTAGAATTATATACCTGAAATTGCCCTATGCAGCACTGGAAAAGCGTCTTGGTAATCTGCAGGGCAGGGGTGTTGTGCTGAGAGCTGGTCAGACATTAAGAGATTTATATGACGAAAGAACACCTTTATATGAAAAGTACGCAGATCTGATTATTGACGAGGAAAATCTCGACATTGAACAGACTTTACAGACAATTCTGAATGATATTTTAATATAACAGAAAATAGTTTTAATTGATTTTGGTAATAATGATGAAAATCTTAAATTTGATTTACAAAATTATTATTTTGGGTTAAGATATAAAAAATGATGCCCAAACGTAACCGGGGCGGAAAATAGCAACTGGCAGCTGCGGGTAACTGGCTGTCGGAATTGACGAGGTGAATAATGGAGCAATATATCATCAGAGGTGGTAACCCGCTTGTTGGCGAGGTGGAGATTGGCGGAGCTAAGAATGCAGCACTTGCCATATTGACAGCAGCAATTATGACTGATGAAACAGTTATGATTGAGAACCTGCCTGATGTAAGTGACATTAATGTTTTGTTAGAGGCAATTGCAGTAATTGGAGCAAGTGTGGATCGTATTGATCGTCATACTGTTCGTATCAATGGTGCAACGATTGGTTCTGTCAGTGTAGATTACGAGTTTATCAAAAAGATCAGAGCTTCCTACTATCTTCTGGGTGCGCTGATTGGAAAATATAAAAAAGCAGAAGTACCGCTTCCAGGTGGATGCAATATTGGAAGTCGTCCGATTGACCAGCATTTGAAAGGCTTCCGTGCCCTGGGTGCCAAAGTGGATATCCGTCATGGCGCAATTGTTGCATCTGCTGATGATCTTCGGGGAAGTCACATCTTTTTGGATATGGTTTCTGTTGGCGCAACAATTAATATTATGATGGCGGCATCTATGGCCAGAGGAAATACAATTATTGAAAATGCAGCCAGAGAACCTCACGTAGTTGATATTGCCAACTTCCTTAACAGTATGGGAGCAAACATCAAGGGTGCAGGTACCGATGTAATTCGTATCCGTGGCGTGGAAACGCTGCATGGGACAACCTATTCCATCGTACCGGATATGATAGAAGCGGGTACTTATATGTTTGCGGCAGCAGCAACAAGAGGCGATGTCCTGATTAAGAATGTCATTCCGAAGCATCTGGAGGCAATCACAGCCAAGTTAGAAGAGATCGGATGCGATGTGGAAGAATTTGATGATGCTGTTCGTGTCTGTTCCAAGAAACGTATGGGCAGAACGCATGTAAAGACATTGCCGTATCCTGGATTTCCAACAGATATGCAGCCACAGATCTCAGTGGCACTGGCATTAGCTTCAGGAACCAGCATTGTTACAGAGAGTATTTTCGAAAATCGATTTAAGTATGCAGATGAGTTGGCACGTATGGGTGCATGTGTTAAGGTGGAAGGCAACAGTGCAATTATTGATGGTGTGGAAGGCTTCACCGGAGCAAGAGTCAGTGCACCGGATTTGAGAGCCGGGGCTGCGCTGGTGATTGCAGGTCTGGCAGCGGAAGGCATCACTATTGTTGACGATATTGTGTATATTTTGCGTGGATACGAAGATTTCGATGGAAAGCTTCGGGGACTTGGCGCAGAGATCGAAAGAGTTACCAGTGAGAAAGAAATCCAGAAGTTTAAACTTCAGATCGTATAGAGTGTAGAAAAATCCTTTTTACTAAAAGCATAAGCATAAACCTGTTTCACTCAGACAGTATGCTTTCTGCTTATAACGTAAAAAGGATTTTTTGTGTATCTAGTACAGCGTACCGCAAATAACCAGACGAATTACGCTGAATATTTTTTTGATATGTACACTCGAAAATTTATCCTGCGCTTTCTGGGCAGTTATTTCGTTTACGATGTACTGGAATACATACAAATGTGTTTGGCGGTCAGGAAGCTACGAAAGATAATTCAGTAATTTTTCAACAGAGGTATTCAGGACAAGTTCTTCCGGGAATCCAAGTTCTTCTATTAGCTGCCAGCCACGGGCGTGATTGCCTATCTCGGTTTCTATGTGGGCGTCGCTGTTGATAATGATGGGCTGCTGATATTCCATACAGAACTTTAACATGCAGATATCATGTTCACGGGCATTTTCTCTGGTGCAGAGGGGGTCCAGGGAATGATTGTTAAGTTCCAGGATCTTGTGATTGGCTTTGGCTGCTTTAACCAGAACTTCAAAATCCACTGGATATCGTCCATCATCCGGATGAGCAATAATATGAATCAGAGGGTTTTCCAGAATCCTCAGATAATCATGGGTATGTTCTTCTTTGGTGGCAGGTTTGTAGCAGGGCGTGTGCAGACTGGCGAGGACAATATCCAGTTTTTTGAGAGTTTCTTCACTTAGATCTATATTACCGCCGGGAAGAATATTAAGCTCGCTGCCAATCAGGTAGCGGGTTTTTCCACCAAATTTTTTTGTATAATAATCCCGGTCAATCATGCTGGAATTACTGAAGTAAAAAGGATGTGTGCTGCCAGGCATCTTCGGGGCATGATCGGTGATTGCCAGAAGCTCCAGCCCTTTTTCGGCGGCAGCCTGCATCATTTCTGTCATAGTGTTATAGGCGTGACCGCTGACGATGGTATGTGTGTGGGTATCCATTACGTCTTTCATAGTATCTCCTTTTCGTTGTGTTTGATGACACCAGTATGTTTCTGTTCAGAGGGAACAGCAACATCAGTATATGACAATTTGCGAAAATGTTCAAGGAGGGGTTGACGAACGGAAGGAAATAGAGTATTGTTACTTAAGTAAATTGAATACATGCTTTTCTCTTATTCAGAGTGGTGGAGATACAAAGGATCTGTGAAGCCACGGCAACCCCGGAAACGGAAGGTGCCAACCTGAGCGAAAGTTTCGAACAATAAGGGGATTTGATATTGTAATTATTGAGTCCGCCGATATGACGGGCTTTTTTGATGCGATAGACAGCCCTGGTACAGTGTTTTGACTGTCTGATCTGCGAATACTGTACTGGAAGATGGAGGAAAAGCACATACGTAGCTGTTGCGATAAAACAGTTACCCACAAAAAGAAAGGAACTAATTATGGAAAAAAGATTATTTACTTCTGAATCAGTAACCGAAGGGCATCCGGACAAGATGTGTGATCAGATCTCTGATGCGATTCTGGACGCACTGCTGGAGCAGGATCCCATGAGTCGTGTGGCATGCGAGACAGCCACCACTACAGGTCTGGTACTTGTTATGGGTGAGATTACAACAAGTGCTTATGTGGATATTCAGAAAATCGTACGGGATACTGTTCGTGAAATCGGCTATACTCGTGGCAAATATGGTTTTGATGCGGAGACCTGTGCAGTTTTAACTGCAATTGATGAGCAGTCGGTAGACATTGCGCTGGGTGTAGACAAGGCTCTGGAAGCAAAAGAGAATTCTATGACCGACGAGGAGATCGATGCTATCGGAGCAGGAGATCAGGGTATGATGTTCGGTTATGCCAGCGATGAGACAGAAGAATATATGCCTTATCCTATCGCACTTGCCCATAAGCTTTCCAGACAGCTTACCAAGGTGAGAAAGGACGGGACACTTCCTTACCTGAGACCGGATGGTAAAACGCAGGTTACGGTAGAGTATGATGAAGACGGCAAACCACTTCGAATGGATGCAGTGGTTCTTTCCACACAGCATGATCCGGAAGTAACGCAGGAGCAGATCCATAAAGATATTAAAAAATATGTTTTTGATGAGATTCTTCCGGCTGAGATGGTGGATACAGATACCAAGTTCTTTATTAATCCTACCGGACGCTTTGTAATCGGTGGACCTCACGGAGACAGTGGTCTTACTGGACGTAAGATTATCGTGGATACCTACGGCGGATATGCACGTCACGGCGGCGGAGCATTTTCCGGTAAGGATTGTACAAAGGTTGACCGTTCTGCAGCATATGCGGCACGTTATGTTGCGAAAAATCTGGTTGCAGCAGGGCTGGCTTCCAAGTGTGAGGTTCAGCTGTCCTACGCTATCGGTGTAGCACATCCCACATCCATCCAGGTAGATACCTTCGGAACAGGAAAGCTTTCTGATCACAAAATCACAGAGATTGTCCGTGAAAACTTTGATTTAAGACCGGCAGGAATCATCAAGATGCTGGATCTTCGCAGACCGATCTACAAGCAGACAGCAGCTTATGGACATTTTGGACGCAACGATCTGAATCTGCCATGGGAAGCATTGGATAAAGCAGAAAAATTAAAAGAATATCTGGTATAGATTGAAAAAAACTGATAATGATGGGACATTTCCGAACTTTTAATAGAAAGTTTAGAAATGTCCCATTTACTTTAGGTGAAAAAGCAAGCATGGTATGCTATAATTATGGAAAGTGATTTTAAATGGATTTTCGAATATAACTGATCAGGTGCTGAACAGTTAAAGAATTATGAGAGATGACAGAAAGAAGCTGAAAACCATGAAATTAAAAACCAGAATTGTGATCTCATTTTTTGTGATTATTCTTGTTCCGGTGCTTCTCACCGGAGTTACTTTCTGTTCTATGATGCATATGGAACTTCAGACAATTGGGAAGGAATACGGAATTGAGAATCCGACCTATGAGAATCTGATTAATAATACACTGATGCTGAATAAGATGACAGAATCCGATTTTGATGAGGTTCGCCAGAAAGCGGAGGAAGATTCCAAAAAGCTGGAGGATACGGAATATCTGAATACCTTGAATAAAAGGCTTCTGACCGAGCATTCTTTTCTTGTAGTGCGTAAGGATGATGAGATTTATTACAAAGGTTCCAGTAAAATCAATGATAATTCCGTGCTTGCCACACTTCCTGCTTATGGGGATACCAGTGCGGCTTCCGACAGTACCATATACCTGCGCAGCAAGGAACAGGCGATTGTGCGGCAGGCGGATTTTTTGTTTTCCGATGGAAGTAAGGGAAGTGTATTTATCATAACCTATGCAGATCAGATGATTCCACAGGTAAAGAACCTTATGGTGGCTACCATGGTGGTGATTGTTCTGATTCTTGCGGCGACAAGTCTGTTGATGAGTCTTTGGATCTATCGGGGAGTTGTGACTCCTATTAACCAGCTGAAAAGAGCCACACAGAATATCCGGGAAGGTAATCTTGATTTTTCTGTGGAACCAAGCGGTGCGCAGGAGGTAAAAGAGCTTTGTCAGGACTTTGAGGAGATGCGTCTGCGGCTGAAGGAATCGGCGGAGGAAAAGATTTCCTTTGACAGTGATAACAAAGAGCTGATCAGTAACATTTCCCATGATCTGAAAACCCCTATTACAGCTGTTAAGGGGTATGTGGAAGGAATTATGGATGGAGTGGCGGATACTCCGGAAAAGATGGACCGTTATATACGAACCATCTATAATAAAGCAAATGAGATGGACCGCCTCATCAATGAGCTTACCTTTTATTCCAAGATTGATACGAACCGTATTCCATATACCTTCAGTAAGATTCATGTTTCTGATTACTTTGAGGATTGCGTAGAGGAGATGAATCTGGAGTTGGAGGCGCAGGGAATTGATCTGACTTACTTTAATTATTTGGAGGAGGATACCGTCATTATCGCAGATGCGGAACAGCTGAAGCGAGTGATTAATAATGTTGTCAGCAATTCTATCAAATATATGGACAAACCCCGTGGTGTTATTAACATTCGTCTGCGGGATGTTGGTGATTTTATTCAGGTTGAGATTGAGGATAATGGAAAAGGAATTGCCCAGAAGGATCTGACGAAGATCTTTGACCGTTTTTACAGAACGGATGCCTCCCGTAATTCTCTGAAGGGTGGAAGCGGCATCGGACTTTCCATCGTAAAGAAGATTCTGGAGGATCACGGTGGAAAAGTCTGGGCCACTAGCAAGGAAGGCGTTGGAACGGTTATGTATTTTGTGCTTAGAAAATATCAGGAGGTACCTGCAGATGAGTAGGATATTAATTGTAGAAGATGAAGAGACGATAGCGGATCTGGAGAAGGATTATCTGGAATTGTCAGGTTTTGAGGTGGAGATTGAAAACCGTGGAGACAAAGGTCTGATCCGGGCTCTTAACGAAGAATTCGACCTTTTTATCCTGGATCTGATGCTCCCGGAGGTGGATGGTTTTGAGATCTGCCGTCAGATTCGTGAGAAGAAAAATTCGCCGATTATTATGGTGTCAGCCAAAAAGGATGATATTGATAAGATCCGTGGACTGGGACTGGGAGCAGATGATTATATGACAAAGCCATTTTCACCCAGTGAGCTGGTGGCCAGGGTTAAAGCACATCTTTCCCGCTATGACCGCCTGATCGGAAGCGGTATGCCGGAAAATGACATCGTGGAGATTCGGGGAATTCGGATTGATAAGACTGCAAGACGTGTCTGGGTAAATGGAGAAGAACGGAATTTTACGACGAAGGAATTCGATCTTCTGACCTTCCTGGCAGAGCATCCGAATCACGTGTACACAAAAGAAGAGCTTTTTCGTGAAATCTGGGATATGGAATCCATCGGCGATATTGCCACTGTTACGGTGCATATCAAGAAAATTCGTGAAAAAATCGAATTCAATACAGCAAAGCCTCAGTATATAGAGACAATCTGGGGCGTGGGGTATCGTTTTAAAATTTGATAAAGACGTCCAGTGCCCCGCCCATTTTTGTGGCGAGGCACTGTTCTTTGGAAGTTTATAGAATAGTAAAAGAATGAGGGAGTGTAAAAGTGGGTAAAATTTTTTATATTATGGGGAAAAGTGCAACGGGTAAGGATCATGTATATGAGGCACTGCTGGGGGATCAATCCCTTGGACTTACACCGTTTGTTTTATATACAACCAGACCGATTCGCAGTGGGGAACAGGATGGAAGGGAATATTATTTTGTAAATGAAGAGCGGTTGAAGGAACTGAGGAGGGAAGGAAAGATTATCGAGGAACGTGCCTACGATACCATTCACGGAATCTGGCATTATTTTACGGCAGATGATGGTCAGCTGCAGCTGGACAGACAGGATTATCTGGGCATCGGAACACTGGAGTCCTATCAGAAACTGAAGAAGCACTTTGGGAAAGCCTGTCTGGTGCCAATCTATATAGAAGTGGAGGATGGAATCCGGCTTTTTCGGGCGCTGACAAGAGAACGGAAGCAGGAAAATCCAAGGTACGCAGAGCTGTGCCGGAGATTTCTGGCTGATGCAGAGGATTTCAGTGAGGATGAAATTCAAAAAGCAGATATCCGGCAGCGGTTTGAGAATAACGAAGAATTCGTAAATTGTATTGAGAAAGTGCACAAATTTATAGAGGAAGTCCAAAAAACTGCTGTATCTTAGGGTGACTATATGCTATAATTAACTAAAGTTTTTTACACAGGAGGTGGGTTTATGCAGGGATTTGACGGCGTAGTTGGCCACGAAGAAATTATTGCACATTTACAAAATGCGATTCGTCTGGATAAGGTTTCACATGCATATATATTTGCAGGAGAACATGGATCCGGAAAGAAATTGCTCTCCTCCCTGTTTGCTATGACATTGCAGTGTGAGCAGCATGGGATCGAACCCTGTATGCAGTGTCCATCCTGTAAGAAGGCCATGAGCCGGAATCATCCGGATATTATCAATGTTACCCATGAAAAACCAAACAGTATTGGTATCGAAGAAATTCGTGAGCAGCTGGTGGACGATGTGGGGATCAAGCCGTATAACAGTCCTTACAAGATCTATATTGTAAATGATGCGCAAAAGCTTACGCTTCAGGCGCAGAATGCCATATTGAAGACGATAGAGGAACCGCCGGTCTATGCGATCATTATGCTTTTGACAGATAATGCAGATGCATTTCTTCCAACGATTACTTCAAGATGTGTAACCTTGAGTCTGAAACCGGTGGCAGATCATCTGGTAAAGGATTATCTGATGGACCGGATGCATATACCGGATTATCAGGCGGAGGTGGACGCTTCCTTTGCTCAGGGCAATATCGGAAAGGCAGCAAAAGCCGCTACTTCGGCGGAGTTTGAAGAGCTGACACAAAATGCTCTTCATCTTTTAAAGGCATCCTATGACATGGAGATGTATGAGCTGATTGATGCAATCAAGAACATGTCTCAGGAAAAAGAAAATATCTATGATTATCTGGATCTTTTTTCCATGTGGTTTCGGGATGTGCTGCTGTTTAAGGCAACCAGAGAAATAGACAATCTTGTGTTCAAGCAGGAGATTAATTATATCAGGGAACGGGCGCAGAAGAGCTCTTACGAAGGTCTGGAACAGATCATCGATGCAGTGCATACTGCGGAGAACAGACTGCGTGCCAATGTTAATTTTGATTTGACGATGGAGCTGCTGTTCCTTACAATCAGGGAGAATTAGAGATGACAAAGATTATAGGAGTGCGGTTTCGCAACGTTGGAAAAGTATATTATTTCAGTCCCAAGGCACTGGAAATGAAGGCTGGGGATCATGTGATCGTAGAGACAGCCAGAGGTGTGGAGTATGGACTGGTAGTACTGCCTCCCCAGGAGGTGGATGATTCCAGAATTGTACAGCCGCTGAAGGAAGTCCAGCGGATGGCAACCGCAAAGGATGATGCCAGAGAGGCCGCCAACAGAAAGAAAGAGAAAGAGGCATTTACCATCTGTCAGAAGAAGATCCAGACGCATCACCTGGATATGAAGCTGATCGATGCAGAGTATACCTTTGATAATAACAAGGTTTTGTTCTACTTTACGGCAGACGGAAGGATTGATTTTAGAGATTTAGTCAAGGATCTGGCTGCAGTGTTTAAGACTCGTATTGAACTGAGGCAGATCGGGGTCAGAGATGAGACGAAGATTCTGGGTGGCATCGGCATCTGTGGACGCCCTCTGTGCTGCCATACCTTTTTATCAGAATTTGCGCCGGTTTCCATCAAGATGGCGAAGGAGCAGAATCTATCCCTGAATCCTACCAAGATTTCCGGAGTCTGCGGACGCCTGATGTGCTGTCTGAAGAATGAACAGGATACTTACGAGTATCTGAATCGTAAGCTTCCGGCTAACGGTGAGCGGGTTACCACTTCGGATGGTCTCAAGGGAGAGGTTACCAGCAGCAGCGTGCTTCGCCAAACGGTGAAGGTTCTGGTAGAGACAGAGGATGAGAAGGAAATAAGAGAATATAAGGTAGAGGATCTGAAGTTCAAACCTAAGCATAAAAAGGGCAAGGGCAAGGAAATTTCCAAGGACGAACTGAAGGAATTAGAAAAACTGGAAGAATAATATGATAGAATTAAACGAGGGTGAAAGACTGGATGATCTGCAGAATGGATATTGGATGATTCAGGATAATCAGGATTTCTGCTATGGAATCGATGCAGTACTTCTGTCCGGGTTTGCCAGGGTAAAGCCGGGAGAAGAAGTACTGGACTTATGTACGGGAACAGGTATTGTTCCCGTTCTTTTAAGGGCAAAAACAGCCGGAAAGCATTTTACCGGACTTGAGATTCAGGAAAAAAGTGCAGATATGGCCATGCGCAGTGTGAAATATAATCATCTTGAGGATGAAGTGACAATTGTGCAGGGGGATGTGAAAGAGGCAAACCAGATATTCGGAAAAAGTGTCTTTGATGTGGTTACCTGTAATCCGCCATATATGACAGCGGATCACGGTCTGACCAATTCCCGTCAGCCGAAGGCGATTGCAAGGCATGAGGTACTTTGTACGCTGGAGGATGTGGTTTCCCAGGCTTCTTCTCTTTTGAAACCAAGGGGGCGCTTTTATATGGTGCACCGGCCGTTTCGACTGGCTGAGATTATGGGCGTTATGATGCAGTATCATCTGGAACCGAAGAGGATGCAGCTAGTGTATCCTTTTGTGGATAAGGAACCCACTATGGTATTGATAGAAGGAAATAAGGGCGGCAATCCAAGAATTACAGTGGAAAAGCCTCTGATTGTTTATGAAAAATCCGGAGTTTACACACAGGATATCCGGGAAATCTATGGAGATGGAAGATGACAGGACAACTTTATCTATGTGCAACACCCATCGGAAACCTGGAAGATATGACCTTTCGGGCGGTGCGGATTTTAAATGAAGTGGATATGATTGCAGCGGAGGATACCAGGAACAGTATCAAGCTTTTGAATCATTTTGAGATTAAAACACCGATGACCAGTTACCATGAATACAATAAGATTGATAAGGGTCATTATCTGGTAGAGCAGATGCTGGCAGGCAAGCAGATTGCTTTGATTACTGATGCAGGTACACCGGGCATCTCAGATCCGGGAGAGGAGCTGGTAGCTATGTGCTATGACGCAGGTGTTCCGGTAACCTCCCTTCCGGGAGCAGCGGCCTGTGTCACCGCATTAACCTTATCCGGACTTTCTACAAGGCGGTTTGCTTTTGAGGCATTTCTTCCCACAGATAAGAAGGAAAAGGCAGCGGTTCTGGAGGAACTGAAGGGTGAGACAAGAACCATGATCGTATATGAGGCACCTCATCGACTGGTTCGGACGCTGGAAGAACTGAAAAACACGCTGGAAGAGGGTCGCCGGATTACCGTATGCCGGGAACTGACAAAGAAGCATGAGACGGCCTATCGTGCGACGCTGGGAGAAGCCCTGGCGTATTATCAGGAAAATGATCCAAAAGGGGAATGTGTGCTTGTAATCCAAGGAAAGAGCCGGGCAGACATTCGTGCGGAGGAGGTTTCCCGGTGGGAGGAGCTATCCATCGAGGAACACATGGAGCATTATGAAACCCAGGGAATTCCCAGGAAAGAAGCCATGAAGATGGTTGCGAAAGACCGGGGAGTATCCAAAAGAGACATCTATCAGGCATTGCTGTAGGCTATTCAAGGCAAGGGGTTCTGGAATTCGGTGGCATGTTTGCGGTACCAGAGAGGGATATGGCTGCGCTGGCAGCGGTAGTTTTCCCTGGGTTTGATGGCGATGGTTTCAAAGAAGCCTTTCCAGAGATCAATGTAGGGATCATCAGGGTCTTCCAGAGTTTTCAAGCGCTTAAATTCTTCCTCAGTCAGGGTGGTGAGATAAAAATCCTGATCGGATGGATGAATGACGGCGCTTTTTCTGTTGTCATCTATAATCATCCAGTTTTCCGAGGGCATGCGATCCTGAAAGGGTGGGGCCAGGAAGGTCAGCACATCGGACTTTGGTTCGATATGGGCCACCAGGACGTTGCCCCGCATGTTGAGAAAGCGGATAAATTCACGAAAGTAATGTGCTTCATTTCCCACAGCGCGGTCCAGCTCAAACAGGGCCAGAACAGGGGGAAGCTGAACCATATCTGTAATTTGTCTTCCGTAATGAAAACCCAGCAGAAGGAAACGATAGATAATGTCCGCTTTTTCTGAAGAGCAGGACATGGCACAGCGAAAAATCATCTGATAGGCATAGCCGGATATCTTTTTATGAATAGAGCGAATAACACTTTCTACTTTGGTGGAGTCCGGGTCCACATGGCGGTATTCACAAAAAAGCTCCAGATTGCCGACAGGTTCCACCATCAGTTTCAGATTTCGATGTCCCAGACCGGAAGCCCATGCATCATAGATACAGGTGAGTATGGCTTCAAAAGAATCTTCACAGGTATAGACGATCATAAAAGGGCTCCTTCCTTTTTCTACAACTGTCCATGGAGAGATTTCTGAATATCAGAAAATATCGGCTGGGCAGAAGCAAACTGATTGTCATCAAAGAGAGATAACTGTTGATAGGTTTGAGGATTGTCTATCTCCCAGGACGATTTGTAATCTTCTCCTGTAAGCTGTCGGGTGATAAAGTCTTCCTCTATGCGCAGATGATACTGCATTTTTCCCTGGCAGGTGATAAAGTATTTTGCACGTTTTAAAACAACACCGATTTTCTTCAAGGCCTCGAAGGTGAGGACTCCGGTTTTCCGTGCTTTGACAATTCTGATCGCAGACTTTGTGCCAATGCCGGGAACCTTCAGGAGGGTAGCATAATCGGCTCGGTTGATCTCCACCGGAAAAAGTTCCAGATGCCGCAGCGCCCAGTCACACTTTGGATCCAGTAAAATATTAAAATTAGGGCGTTCATTGCTGAGAAGATCCTGCGCCTGAAAGCCGTAATACCGAAGCAGCCAGTCTGCCTGATACAGCCGGTGTTCCCGCAGAAGCGGCGGAGCCGTGTCCAGGGAGGGAAGATGAGAATCTTCATTCAGAGGAACATAGGCAGAGAAAAACACTCGCTTTAGGTCAAATTGCTGGTAGAGCTTCTGCGTCGTGGTCAGAAGCTGGTAGTCATTCTCACCGGTAGCGCCGATGATCATCTGTGTGCTTTGTCCTGCAGGTACGAAGGGATCTGGTCGGTACAGGGAGGGAGTACGGAAGGAATCCACTGCCGGATAGGAAGCATTTTCCCTGATTCGGTCCTGTCCGGCAGTATCAAAGATGGTTCCGGACAGATAGCGGTTTGAGCCGCTTCGTTCCATATGCGGGTCTTTTCCGATGGCCAGACGGTGTTCCACAATTCGATTCTGTACAAGACTCATAGGCTTCAGGATAGAAGCCTGTGTCTTATGCGGTGCAAGCTCGTGGAGCCCTTCGGCGGTGGGAAGCTCCAGATTAATACTCATACGGTCCGCCAGATAACCGATTTTTTCAATCAGCTCCTGGGGTGCATTCGGTATTGCCTTTACGTGGATATAGCCATTAAAGTGATAGTGGTTGCGCAGCAGATCGATAGAGCGGTACATCAGCTCCATGGTATAGGTTGGATTCTTACAGACACCGGAGCTTAAGAAAAGCCCTTCAATATAATTGCGTCGATAAAATTCAATCACTAACTGACTGACCTCTTCCGGGGTAAAGGTGGTACGCACACGGTCATTACTTGCCCGGTTCAGACAATACTTGCAGTCATAGACGCACTCATTGCTCTGCAGAATCTTTAACAGGGAGACACAGCGTCCGTCTGCGGCAAAGCTGTGACAGATCCCGGCAGCACAGGAATTGCCCAGACTGCCCTTCTTTCCCCCGCGATCCACACCACTGGAGGTACAGGCCACATCATACTTGGCAGCATCTGCAAGAATATTCAATTTTTCCTGTAAAGACAGATCTTTTTCTATAATTTCCATGGCTGGTCCTCTATCCTGAAAACGATAATCGAATATATGTTCGATATAATAATATCATATTGCAGCAGGAATTGCAAGGGGATTTTTAGGCATGTGTCAGACAGGAAAATAAAAACAGGCGCTGCTGCGCCTGAGTAGTTAAATATTAGGAGGGATCCCTTTTGTTTTGATTTTTATATTCGGTAGGAGTCAGACCGGTATATTCTTTGAATAATTTACAGAAGTATTTTACATTATTAATTCCGATGGATTCAGCGATTTCAGCGAGTTTTTTATTGGTATACAGGAGGGCATTTTTTCCCTTTTCCAGCCGAACTGTCTGGATATAAGTACTGAAGGATAGTCCTGTCTTCTTCTTAAACTGTGTACTGAAATAACTGCTGTTCATGGACACCATCTTTGATATGGAGGCCAAATCCAGATCTTTATTATAATTGTTATCGATATAAGCAATTGCCTGCTCGATGGGTGTGCGGGGACATGGTGCTGTGGATTCCATGTTCCTTAAAAGAGCCTGTCTAAAAGCGGTTAGCTCCCTGTATATTTGTGTGTATAGGGTATGAATGGTATCACACGCAATAAAAAGCTCAGAAACAGGTATGCGAAGAGCGTCATATCCGGAGGTCATATCATTATTCTTTATTACCTGTACTGACAGGTACTGCAGGATGCCCTCTATGCAGGAGGAAAATCCGGAAGGTGAAAGCTCTGGCTGAGCACTTATATACTGAAAAATCTGATAAAGACTTTGATGAAAGTCAAATTGGCTTTTTCCCACAAAGGTATGAAACAGTGATTCCAGAAGACCGTTTGGAATGGCGCAGGAAGAAGGCGCATCTGCATCAAAAAAGTCTGCAGAAAAACATACCTTATCCGGATTAAAAAAGCGGTAGGAAAGAAGCTGGCAGGCCTCCTGGTATTGCTCTGGCAAGGTTTGATAATGCTCGGTGGCGTGGCTGAGAGAGAAGGTAATATGAACCTGATGGCGTGCGTTATAGCTTTTGATCTCTTCTGTCAGCACATTCCAGATGCTGTGATAATGAACAGGTGCTTTTTGGAGCATAAGGATCATACAGGGAATTCCGCCGGTGGTTTCTACCGGGTAAAAGGAAAAGCAGGGTGTAAGCAGAGAGCATAACCAATTGCTATGCTCCCTGTTGTCATCATTATGCGTTTCTGATGCGATATGAAAACACAACACCAGAAAACTGTGCCCTTCAAATTTGATATTATAGAATTTTGCCTGGGAGGTGAGGTCTGAGGGGCTGTATTTGCCCAGAAGAAGATCCCCCAGGAATAATTTTTGCAGCTGGTTTAATACCTGCTTATAATTTCTTTCCTTAACCAAAAGCTCTTCGTCCTGGCGCTGAGCATTTTCGATTTTTTCAATCGTTTGCGTTAGGGAATCATATATTTCCTGCTTGGAGCAGGGTTTTAGGAGATAATCCTTCACACCGTATTTCATAGCCGTTCTGGCATATTCAAAATTATCAAACCCACTTAAGATAATAAACTGGCAATGGGGAGAGAGTTCCTTTGCCTTGGCAATAAAGGTTAATCCATCCATCAAAGGCATCTGAATATCGGTAATAATGATATCAGGATGATAGTCTTTGCACATCTGCAGGCCCTGAAGACCATCTTTTGCTTCATAGATTTGATCAAAACAGATATTTAGTTTTTTAATTGTCAGAAGAAAACCTTTTCGGATAATATCCTCATCTTCACAGATTAACAAATTCATATACAACCTCCGTAGATATCTAAAAATACAACTGATCAGGTACTCAACAGTTACGTACAAAAAGCTTACTCTGCATAAACAGGAAACATTAATATAATACAGGCACCGCCCAGCTCCTCTGATTGTGTAAAATCAAGAGTGACCTGCTCCTGATATTGAAGAAGCAGCCGCAGATATACATTGGTTATGCCGATGCCGTGCCCTGTGGCAGAGCATTTTTTAGTTGCTTTTACCTGAGACAGGGTATCAAGGAGAGCTTCTCTGCCCTCCAAAGAGATACCGGTACCGTTATCCTCGATTCGGATTTCCACATAATCCTGCCGGGCAAAAATGCCGATTTTTATGTAAAGGGTATCCAGTTTATCCTTAAAGCCATGGCTGAATGCATTTTCCACCAGAGGCTGCAGGATGAAATTAGGGATCGGCGTGGAGTACAGTTCTTCCGGTACAGACAGCAGCAGATGGATTCTGTTATTCAAAAGAAGATTTTGTATATGAATGTAATCTTCCAGTACTTTGATTTCATCGGACAACAGACACTGCTTTGATAAGGGACAGATGTTGTATCTCAGTAATCTTCCCAAAGCAGCAATACTGTCAGAAAAATCATCCAGATCATTAATAATGGCAATCATTTTAAAGGTGTCCAGAATGTTAAATAAAAAATGTGGATTAATCTGAGCCTGCAAAGCGGAGAGCTCAGTTTCTTTTTGCAGCAGTTCAGCCTTATATACCTGATTGATAAGTCCATTGATCTTACCGGCCATGTAGTTAATAGAGGAAGCCAGCTGGTCCACCTCATCATTGCCCTTTACCGGAAGGCTAATATCAAAATCTTCGTTTTGTATCTTCCGGACGGAAAGAATTATGGTATTAATTCTTTTTACCAGAAGCGTGGCCAATAAGTAAGACAAAAGCAGGATTCCAAGAGTAATAAAGAAAATCAGAAGAATAAAGCGCAGCAGTGTTTCCGTCAGCGGGGTATTAATATCAGAATAGGGGACCAGACAGACAATCCAGGTGTTCAACTCCTCCATCTGCTGATGACAAACATAATATTTTTCCTTATTCAGTGTTACCGTGTAACAGCCTGAGGGGATGTTTTTCCTGGTAAATGTGGCTCCCAGCGTCTGTTCAGCAGAGGCAGCTATGGAATCTGGGATATCACCGGAGATGATGTTACCATCTTGATTTACCGCAAGCAGGATTCCAGAAGTAAGAACCTGCTGATCAGAAAGTCCGTCAAAGAAGATGGTGGGTGAAAGTTCAACCTCTAAAAAATTGCTGTGGTATAAAAGAGGATAAAAAAGGGAGTATACGCTCTTTTCGGAATCCTGTGAGAAAGATTCGTAGGAACGCTGGAGGTGCAAGGGCTCCAGATAGAAACCCTTGTCCAGTACTTCTTTTTTCATAGACTGCATCCAGGATGCATCTTGATAATCCTCATAATGATGGGAGAACAAGGTTGCAGGCAGCGAGGTGTTACTTGTAAAAAAATGGTAATCTGTCATATAGGGGTTCGAAGATGATATCCAGGACAGTAAAGGATAAATCTCGTTGTTCATAAGTTCCACAACTTCCAGATCCGAATAGTAGTTGGGCCTATATAAGTTATTAATCACCGTGTTTGTAGACAGAGTATAGGATACGTTTTTGATCTTCTCCAATTCAGAATGCACGGAGGTGATTTTCTGATTAATCATGTTTTCGATTGCCTGAAAAGCATTCTCCCGCACGGGCCTTACGATAGAGTTATAAAGGGGAACGGCGGTGATAAAAAACAGACAGGCTACCGGAATCAGATAACATAATATCATTTTTGATTTATAGTGCATTTTTTTAAACATAGACCAAATCCTCCGGGAATATATCTGCTGCGGGTGACTAAACTACCAAAGATAATGTACCAATTCAAATAAAGATATACTTTTCGTACAAAAGTTCCATGCTATACTAAGCTCAAGTTTGGAGCCAAGCAAAAGAAAGATTAGTAGTAATAGCCCGGAAACAGAGCTGCGCAGCCGCTGTATCGAATAGTTACGATTATAGAGGTTTCCCGGGAGTTTTGCAACAGAGAGTTTAGAGAAATAAAAGGAGGGACATATGGTTGAAAAGAAAAAGAGTTCATAAATTACATATGGATAAGGGGCAGTGGCAGCTTCAGGCAATGGTGCTTCCTGCGATGATATGCTTTCTTATCTTTTCCTACGTTCCTGTTATGGGACTTATAAATGCTTTTTTGGATTACTCCATAACAGATGGATTTTTTGGACATGAATTTGTCGGATTAAAATATTTTAAAGAATTGTTTTCAGATGAGAACTTCTGGCTGTCTATGAAAAATGCTGTTGGCATGAGTGCACTAAAGTTTTTCTTTACCTTTACGGCTCCGCTGTTTTTAGCAATTTTTATCAATGAAGTTCCATACAAATGGCTGAAAAAGATAACACAGACAGGAAGCTATCTGCCGCATTTCCTTTCTTATGTTATTGTAGCGACCTTATGGATGGTATTTCTGGATCCCAATGGAATCATCAATGAAGTACTGCAGATGCTGAATCTTACCGGTGCACCTGTTGAATTTTTAGCGGAGCCAAAATATTTTTGGTGGATTGGTGTTGGTATCGACTGCTGGCAGGAGAGTGGTTGGAATGCAATTATCTATCTGGCTGCAATTGCAGGAATTAATCAGGATTTGTATGAGGCAGCAGAAGTGGATGGAGCAGGCAGATGGAAGCGATTAATTCATATTACACTGCCATCCATAGGATGGACTGCAGGGGTACTGTTTGTGATGAACTGCGGAAGTCTCTTAAGTGGAGGACCGGTAGCTTCCAACTTTAACCAGTCCTATCTGCTTGGAAATGCATTTAACCGTCCAACCTCCTATGTAATTCAAAAATATATTACAGACGAGGGATTGAACCAGATGCGATTTTCATTTGCAGCAGCAGGTAATCTGATCCTGTCCACTTTGTCGGTAGGACTTTTACTGACAGCGAATAAGATACTAAAAAAAGTGTTTGGAAGAACAGTATTCTAGGAGAAGGAGCGAAAGATATGAAGTTAAAAATATTTGGAAGGTCAAGAGAAGATAAAGCTTTTAATATTATCGCTTCGATTCTGTGTATCCTGATTTTCATTGTTACCGTATACCCAATCTGGTATTGTCTGATTTATTCCTTTAATGATGGTGCGGATGCGGCGAAGGGTGGACTGTATTTTTTCGCAAGAAAATTTACACTGGAAAATTATAAAATCGTATTCAAGAACGATGCAATCTACCCGGCTTTTTTTATGACGATCCTGCGAAGCATCATAGGAACGGTGTTAACCGTGTTTTTATCCGGTTTGGCAGCTTATGGCTTATCAAAGGACAGCTTAATCGGCAGAAAGGTCTATATGACGCTGGGGGCAATTACACTTTATTTTTCAGCGGGAGTTGTTCAGCAATACCTGCTGTATAGAGAGATCAATATTCTTGATTCTTTTTCGGTGTACATTCTTCCCAATATCTATCAGTTTTACTATATAATATTATTTATTGCTTTCTATAAAGCAATCCCGCAGGCATTAGAAGAGTCGGCACAGATAGATGGGGCAGGATACTTTAAGATCTTCTTTCGGATTATTATGCCGATGTCAAAACCCATCTTTGCAACAGTTGCACTATTTTCCGGTGTGTGGCACTGGAATGACTGGTTTTCTCCGGCGTTTTTTATTCAAAATGAAAAAATGATGACGCTGCCCGGGGTACTTATGAGATCGATGTCTTTGGCGGAGGCCCAGCAGACACTGCAGAAGATGACTTCTGCCGTGACGCAGGCAAGTACCACAACGATGGAATCTGTTCGTTATGCAATGCTGATTGTATCGGTGCTTCCTGTGGTTATTATTTACCCATTTGTTCAGAAGTTTTTCTTAAAGGGTATGATGCTGGGAGCAGTAAAAGAGTAATATATGAAATAAAAATTGGAAGAGTCTGTGCATAAGCGGCGCAGGCCGATAAAAAATAATTTAAGGGTAAAAATGGAGGTAGCAGTATGAAAAAATATAAAAGAATCCTATCAGGGGCTTTATGTACAGCGATGTTTTTGACCGCTGTCAGTGGCTGTGGGGCAGCAAAAGAAAAAGAGGCGGTGTCAGAGAGCACAGAGAAAAAACAAACAGAAACAGATACCGTGACGGCAGCTGTTCCGGAATGGGAATCTAAGATTGACTGGGAAAAGATTGGGTGGAAGGCAGATCCGGATAATTTGGAATGGAAAGGTAATACCACCCCGACTTCCCTGGAATATTACGTGAATTTTTCATGGTTTTCTCTGGACTGGGATGATAAAACATCAGAACGTGTTACAGAAAAAACAGGGGTTGATCTGAACCTGTCAAAACCAGTTACAGATGACGGACAGAAATTAAGCATGATGATTGCAGGCAATCAGCTGCCGGATCTTATGACTGTCGATAAAAATGATGCGGCATTACAGCAGATGATCGAGGCGGACATGTTATGGTCTATCGATGACTTGATTGCGGAATATGCGCCGCAGATGAAGGATATTCTTCCAAAAGAGCTTCTGCAAAACTACAGAGCCGAGGACGGAAAAACATATCAGCTTACCACCTGGGTACAGGGTGAGGCGTGGCAGAAAGCAGCCGAAGAGTACAACCAGCTGGTAGGAACCAATCAGCCTATGATTGCCATAAGATCTGATTATTATGATGAGATCGGGCGTCCGGAGATTAAAAATATTGATGATTTTATGGATGCATTAAAACAGATACAGGAAAAACATCCGGACAAAATCGGCTTCTATCCTGCAGATGGCGGAATGTCCGCATCGAATTTTGCTTCCAGTGCCAGTCTCTCCTACTATGGAATCGAGATGGGATTAAGCAGTGATTACAACATAACAGAGGATGGCAGTGTTGAGTGGGTTGTACGGGACGATGCCTTCAAAACTCCTATGGAGTACCTGAATAAGATGTATCTGGAAGGACTTCTTACCAAAGATCCTTTTGTAGATACCAAGGATGTTGCGAAATCTAAGATTGAACAGGGAGACATGATTTCCTACAGCTGGACGATCTCAGACGGAACGAAGGTGCCGGCAGACAATCCGGATACAAGCTATGAGATCCTTCCTCCGTTTGAAACCTACAAGCAGGTTCGAACAGGAACCGGCTGGCTGGCAACGGTTGTTCCGAAAACCTGCAAAGAACCTGAGAGAGCAATTCAGCTTTTGGAATATATGGCATCCGCAGAGGGACATGCAGATATTTCCTGGGGTATAGAAGGTGAGGAATACACCAGTGTCGAAGACGGTGCAAACTGGCATGCAGTGGATGGAAAACCGGTATTATTAGAAGGATATGTAAAGGATAAAAACGCAGACTGGGGCGGAGTGGCTTCCAGGGACGGACTTGGCGAATACTGGCTTGCATGTAATGAGCTTTTGTGGAATCTGGCATGGTGGGATGATACGAACGAAGAAATG
Organism: Lachnospiraceae bacterium; assembly: GCA_028692395.1. Classification (GTDB taxonomy): domain Bacteria; phylum Bacillota; class Clostridia; order Lachnospirales; family Lachnospiraceae; genus Novisyntrophococcus. Next base: position 8,554 of record JAQUXP010000027.1, on the reverse strand, counting down.
AAGAAGTATAATGACTGGTTTGGAGACTATGTTGTATATCAGCCGGAATTAGATATTCAGGCTCCATCTCCGGAATCAGAAGAAGGAATTATCAAACAAAAGGCCTATAATCTGCTTCAGGAATATTCCGTGAAGATGGTGTTTACAGAGGACTTTGAAGCTGCTTATGACGAATTCCTCAGTAAGGTAGACAGCCTTGGTATGGATCAGGTAGAAGCTTACTGGACCGAGGAATACAAAGGAAACATGAAGAATATGGAAGGATAACAGGAAGATGCAGGAAGTAATATGTAAATCCCCCAAACCGCTGATCTATTATACCGGAGAGGAAGAAAATGGTCTTTTTCTGAGAAAAGCCGAAGAGCATCCGGTGGAGCTTATGGAATGCTATGTGCTGGATGATGCTACCGATGGAAAAACAGAATCCTATTATATAACATCCAGGGAAGGGTTTCAGGTAAAATCAGAAACAGGGATGGTGCTTATAACCGGTGAGGTAAGTTCTGTTACGATAGAGAAGTTTTCCGGTGTGCCGCATCGTAACATTATGGGAGAATCGATATCCATGGAGTTTATGCATGGAGAAAAATTCGAAGAAGCGGTATATCAGTTTTATTGGAAAACACTGATTCCATCGGTTATCGAAAGAACGGCGGCAGATGCCTATCCGGTGCAGGATGGCTATGTAGTAAGTACCCTGCAGGCTGAGGTGTATGCCGGAACTTATCCGGATGTGGATCACGAATTCCAGATTAAGGGAAGACTGGCAATGCTGGACTGCTTTGATTTGGGAGTAGTTCGCAGAATGCTGGAGCTTCAATTAAAGCTGATGAGGGAGGATCCCGAGGGGGCATGGCGCAATCCATGCGCCCTTCAGCCAAATGGGATTCGGGAGTATCATGTGCGGCGAAGCAGTATGGATGGGTCAGCCAATGCGGAAATGTTTCTGCTGACTGGAAACATCGAGATTATTGAATCTACTTGGTATTATCTTTCGGCAACGAAGGACTGGAACTGGTTCCGAGCGCATAAGGAAGAACTGGAAGGCGTATTATCTCTGGTGGAGGCCTGTATTGATAAAAAGGGACGGCTCTGGTCCGATGTATATTATGAGGATCAGGTAATCAAGGACGGCAGAGAGTGTATCGCAGCAGCATTTGCAGCAAATGCCATGAAGTGTATGGCTGATCTGGAATCCAGGGTTGGTGATGAAGAGAAAAGACTGAAATATCTGCAGCTGTCCGAAAAACTGGCAGAGGCACTGATTCAGGATTCTCCGGATGGATTCTGGGATAATGAGAATAAAAGGTTTACCGATTGGGTGGATCGCAATTCTGTTGTTCACGATCATATACATCTTTTGGCCAACCAGCTTCCCGTCTTGTTCGGATATGCAACAGAGGAGCAGGAAGCCTGTGTTGCCAGATTATTAGAGAAAAATTTTGATGAATTTCAGAGATTTCCAAGCTTTGTGTCCGCAAGAATTCAGGACTATACAGAGGATGAGATTGGCGACGGAGGTCCTTATGATCTGTGTGCTGCAGGAAGATACTGGTGCTGGGATTTTGCTTATTGGAAAAAGAAAAAAAGAGCAGAGGTACTGGAACAACAGTTTTTAAGTGTATGTGAACAGGCGAAGCTGGATCATTATCTGATGAGTGAGCGGTATGATATGAATCATGTTTATTATATCGATGAGAAAAACTGGCACGGAGCAGAACGGTATTATGAGTATCCCTGTGTCTTTATCTGGAATCTTCTTCACGAATATCTTGGTATCAAAACAGATATGGATGCAGACATGAGGATCGAGCCGATGCTGATGAAGGATGGAACTGTTCGTCTGAACAGCGCAGCCTATGGGATCCAGTATAGAATAAAGGGAGACACTTTGACTGTGAAAAATCTGGCGGACAAAGAGAAGAGCTTTGTCATATGCTGGAAGCAAAAAGAGGGACGTGTCGTATTAAAACCGGAGGAAGAGTATAGCTTATGATAGATTACCATCCGAAAGCTGATGAAAAAAACAGGATACAGGGAAAAAATTATAGAATTACGGTTCTGACAGAGTGTCTGCTTCGACTGGAATATTCCCCGGAGCAGAGGTTTGAGGATCGGGCAACGCAGACGGTTGTGAACAGAGACTTCCCTGTTGTTGATTATAAGGTGACGAGAAAGAATGGACGACTGAATATTCAAACAGCTGCGCTGCTGCTTAGTTATGATGAACAGGAATTTTCCAGTCATGGTCTCTCTATCGAGGTGAAGGACAAAGAAACACATCTGCATGATGTGTGGTATTATGGAAAGCCCTTAGAGGATCTGGGAGGCACAGCAAGAACCCTTGATAATGTGGATGGTTCCCAAGTGGAACTGGAGCACGGAATCATATCAAAACAGGGATATTCTGTTCTGGATGACAGCTGCAGCCTGGCTCAGACAGCCAAAGGGTGGTTTGAAACAGGAAATGATTCCGGTATAGATCTTTATTTCTTTGGATATGGACATGATTATCTGGGAGCAATCAAAGATTACTATTATCTCTGTGGAAAGATGCCGATGCTTCCAAGATATGCACTGGGAAACTGGTGGAGCCGGTACTATCCATATTCACAGGAAGAGTACCTGGAGTTAATGAAAAAATTCGCAGAAAAAAGAATTCCTTTTTCGGTAGCTGTCCTGGATATGGATTGGCATTTGGTGGATATTGATCCTAAATATGGAAGCGGCTGGACTGGATTTACCTGGAACCAGGAATTGTTCCCAGAGCATGAAGCATTTATGAAAGAGTTACATCAGGAGGGAATGAAGGTTACCCTGAACCTTCATCCCTCGGATGGGATTCGGGGATTTGAAGGGGTTTATCCTGTAATTGGGGAACATATGCAGGTAGATCAGGAGTTAGAAGAACCAGTACATTTTGATGTTTCCAATGCAGAGTTTCTTCGCTGTTATTTTCAGGATGTACTGCATCCGATGGAAAAAGAAGGAGTTGATTTTTGGTGGATTGACTGGCAGCAGGGAAATTGCAGCCGCATCAAAAATCTGGATCCTTTGTGGGTTCTGAATCATTATCATTATACCGATCATCAAAAAGACCAAAAAAGAGCACTGATTCTTTCCAGATATGCGGGTCCGGGAAGCCATCGGTATCCGGTGGGATTTTCCGGTGATACGATTGTTTCCTGGGAATCGCTGCAATTCCAGCCATATTTTACTTCCACGGCATCGAATATTGGCTATAGCTGGTGGAGCCATGATATTGGCGGGCATATGTTTGGCTATAAAGAGGAAGAATTACTGTCACGCTGGATACAATTCGGAGTTTTCTCCCCGATCATGCGCCTTCACAGTGCGAATTGTGTTTTTAACAGGAAAGAGCCATGGAAACACACAAAAGATACAGAGGAAATTATGGAATACTATCTGCGGCTGCGGCATCGGCTGATTCCTTATATCTACACCATGAATTGGAGAAATTATAAGGAAGGAGTTCCATTTATTCAGCCTTTATACTATCAATATCAAGAGAAGGAAGAAGCATACAGCCATGAAAATGAATATTTTTTTGGTTCCCAGTTATTGGTAATGCCGGTTACTTCCAAAACGATAAAGGATATTCACAGGGCAAAAGAAACGGTGTGGCTCCCGGAAGGAATATGGTACGATATATTTTCCAATCAAGTTTACCAGGGAGATCGAAGCCTGCAGATTTACAGAAGAACAAATCAGATATCTGTTTTTGCAAAAGCGGGAGCTATCCTGCCTTTGACAGACCAGATAGACAAAGGAGAGCATCTGAACAATCCCAAACAGCTGCATCTGTATGTCTATGCAGGAGCAGACGGAGCATTTACATTATATGAAGACGACAACGAAAGCTGTGATTATGAAGAAAACCATGTAAAAACAGAGATGACGCTGCGCTGTGGGAAAGATAATGTGATATTCACGGTAAAAGCTGCGCAGGGGATGACAGCACTGATCCCAGCGGAGAGGAGCTACGAAGTCGAGGTGGTTGGCATCACTGATCCGGGAAGGCAGGTCTATATAGTCAGCGGAGAAAAAACTGTAGAAGCGAAGTGGGAATATGAGGACACAAATCATGTATTACGTATTCAGATTCCAAAAGCAGCTGTGACGCAGGAGCTGAGCATGCAAATACAGGCACAGCAGAAATTGAAAAATCCAGTATTGAAAGAAGCCTTTGACTTTTTGGATGAGGCAGAGATTTCCTATCCGCTGAAGGAAAAGATCTATGAAAAAATTGAAGCAGGAATAAACGGCGGGAAAGAAAAGGCCATGATATTGTCCCAATTACAGTCCATGGATTTTGACAGGGAAATTATGGGTGTACTCAATGAAATAATCACAGCATATTGTGATCGCTGACAGTGGGATAAGGAAAAGATATAATTAAGCTTATAGATTCAAGATGGTTAGATTCCTAGAAGTGGGGATCTAGCCATTTTTAATATATAATTAAATGACCCGACGTGGTACGTATCACCAGAGAGGCGTGTCGGGTTCTGTTACTATTATTATATGCGGAAGAGATAAAAAAGCAATAGATATTTTGTTTGAGTTTCCGTAGATTTATCCACAGACTGCTTATTACAACAGAGCTTTTATAAACAACTTTCAAAAAGTGCCATTACTTCAGTCGCTGTCGTTGTATCGCTTTCAAAAATATGACAGATTAGTGCTTTAGTAATTACATTTTGCGGAAACTCAAGGATTTTAACGGGAAATATCTTTGGGTTCTTGACGAAATTTGGAATTGACTCTACAATAGTTGCAGGGTTTATGATTATTCTAATGAGGCTGTCAAGACAGTCCTCCAAAGAGGAGGAGCGGATAAAAGATGAATACAAACAAACTTACAGAAGGCGGTACCATAAAGACATTGTGTTTCTTTGCGGTACCGTTTTTGATTGCAAATGTGCTGCAGTCCCTGTATGGTGCAGTGGACTTGTTTGTGGTGGGGCGTTATTGTGATGCGGCAAGCGTGGCGGCGGTATCCACAGGAACCCAGGTGACACAGATTATCACCAGTCTGGTATCGGGGTTGACCCTCGGGAGTACGATTCTTGTGGGAAAATATATGGGTATGCAGAATATGGAGCGGGTGAAGCGGATGATCGGAACATCCCTGAGTCTGTTTGGAATCGTGGCGGTGGCGCTGACGATTCTGATGCTGGTGTTTGAGAGGCCATTGCTTTCGGTGCTCAGCACGCCAAAGGAGTCATTTGCACTGACCATGCAGTATGTGGCAATCTGCTCAGGGGGTATTTTCTTTATCTGTGGTTATAATTCCATCTGTGCGATTCTCCGTGGATATGGGGATTCCAGACATCCCATGTATTTTGTGGGAATTGCCTGTGTGTTAAATATTATATTGGACTTTTTGCTGGTGAAGGGTTTTGGGATGGGAGTGAATGGAACTGCTATTGCCACGGTACTGTCGCAGGGTGTGAGCATGCTTATCTCATTCTGGTTTCTGAAAAAAGAAAGGTTTGTATTTGATTTTCGATGGAAAAGCTTTCGGATTGACGGGGGACTGGCCCGGGAGCTGGCTGGTGTGGGAATTCCGATCTCCTTTCAGGAGCTGATGGTCCGTATCTCCTTTTTGTATCTGATGACAGTGATGAATCAGTGCGGTATTTATGCGGCTTCCATCGTGGGAATCAGCAGCAAATATGACGTATTTGCCATGCTGTCAGCTACTTCGATGGCAAATGCGCTGGCTGCCATTACCGCCCAGAATGTGGGCGCCGGGAAACCGGAGCGGGCACGGAAGTCTCTCTGGTATGGTATGAGCTTTGCGCTTGGTGTTTCCTTCCTGTTCTGGATCTGGGCCCAGGTAAGCCCCCAGACCATGATTGGTCTGTTCAGCCATGATCCACAGGTAATTGCTACAGGAATTCCATTTTTTAAGTCCTGCAGCTATGATTATCTCTGCGTAGCAGTGCTGTTTTGTCTGAACGGATACCTGAATGGCCGTTCCAAGACGGTATGGACCATGATCAGCTGCACCTTTGGAGCGCTGGTTCTGCGTATTCCCATGGTCGCATATTTTGGAAAGCACTTTGCGGACAATCTGAGCATGCTTGGAAAGATTGCACCATTTGTGTCGGGAATCATGGCGGTTTATACGCTGGCTTATGTTTTATATGAAGGGCGGGATAGAAGGAAGGATAAAAGGCAGTAATGGAAATATAGACAAGCTTAATGTGGTAGATATTTAGTTTAGGATGTACTAGACAGGAGGATGAAAATGGACATTTTTGTTTGTGATGATGAAAAAACTACCTGTGCTGAATTGGAAAATATTATCTTAGCTTATACAAAAGAAAAAAATGTACAGATGGAAGTGTCGGTCTTTTATTCAGGAGATAAGTTAGCGGATTATTTAAAAAAAGGAAATAATAATCCCACTATTTTGTTTCTGGATATTGAACTTCCTGGTATGAATGGACTTGGGGTGGGGAGTTTTATACGAGGTGATTTAGAAGATGAGCAGATGTTTATTGTGTATATATCATCGAAAGAACAGTATGCATTACAATTGTTTGAGAATCGTCCGTTTAACTTCCTGATTAAACCTCTAAGTAAGGATGGAATATTTAAAGTACTTAATGATATTTTAAAAATAGTGGACAAAGAAAACTACTATTTTGAATTTCAAAATAAAAAAGTACATTACCAGATTCCATATAAAGATATCCTATATTTTCAAAGTGATGGAAAAAAGATAAATGTTGTAGGGCTTAAAGATACGATATCGTTTTACGGAAAACTAAGTGAGGTTGAAGTGAAATTACAGAAACACTTTTTTCTAAATATTCATAAATCGTATTTGGTTAATTATAATTATGTTAAGGAATATACATATGACTGGATAAAAATGATTAATGGAGATATCTTGAATATTAGTAAAGCAAATAGAGTTGCGGTAAGAAAAAGAATATTGGAGAGAGAGAAAAATGGAGTTAGAAACCGTTAATATTATTGTTAGTATACTGGCAAATGGGCTCAGAATTTATGCCATTAAGCGGTTTGTAGAGATGTTTTTTCATAAACAGGAATACAGGTGGAAGATTCAGAAGCTGCTATATGTGTTTTTTTGGGTGGAGACAAGCTTTGTCTACAATATGTATCATTTGCCGTTATATAACATGCTTGCAAATGTAGCTGCTTTAATATTGGTCATTTATCCATATAAAGCCAGCAAATCAAGAAAATTTCTTGTTATTTTTTTAATCTATGTGGTTAATGTCCTTATTGATAGCTTTGTTGTGGTCGGATTTACGAAATATGCATTTGGAAGCGAGGTAAATCAAATATATGAATGTATTACCAGCCTGCTTTTGCTTTTACTTGTTATTATCTTTGAAAGAACGCTCTTAGAAGAGAAAGAGATTTTCTTGCCATTAATTTATGAAATCGTATTAGGGTTAGTTCCTGTTGTCAGTATAGGGATTATATATTACGTTATAAAAAGTGCATATGAAATGAAAGAAATGATTATCAGTGTGGTAATGGGGCTTTTCTTTATTAATATTCTAATATTTTATTTATATCATTCATTAGCTGAATTTTATTCTGCATGTTTGGAGAAAAAGACACTTGAGCAAATGGTTAAAGCTTATGAGTATCAGCTGGAGTTGGTTCAGGAGTCGCAAAACAGAGTAAAAGCTTTACGGCATGATTTAAAGCATCATATAATTGAGTTGAAATCTATGGCGAAAGAAGATGAAGACAATAAAATGCAGACCTATCTTCAGGACATGGAAAAATTCATGTTGAATCCACAGGAGTATGTCGCTACCGGAAATCAGAATGTTGACGGTGTTTTGAACTTTTTTCTTCAGAAAGCGCATGGTGTATTAAAAAAAGTAGAAGTACAGATTAACATACCTGAGCAGCAGCTTTTGAGTAACTTTGCAGTCTGTGCAATTCTGGGAAATCTGATTGAAAATGCAATCCGAGCAGCAAGTGATACAGATGAAAAGTATCTTGGAGTAAATATCCGAAATAAGCAGGGAATTCTGTTTGTTTTTATTGAAAATAGTTATCAGGGTGAGGTTATGGAGAAGAATGATAAATTCCTTACTTCTCAGGAAAATGCTACGATACATGGTATTGGTCTTGAAAACGTCCGAAAGATTGTTCAAATGAGCGGAGGAGAGATGGAAATAAGCCATGATCAGAAGAGGTTTGAGGTGGAGGTTCTTTTGTATTTATCCGAAATGAAATAAAATAATACATAAAATTATTTGCAGGAGAGACTGGTCTTAAGATTCAGTCTCTTTTATTATGCATGTAAAGTCTAGTTTTACCAAAATCAGGGGCTCTTTTGGGTGAGTTTCAAAAGAGCCAATAAATTTATGATAATATGTAACTATCATAAATCTTAACAATCATTAGGTAATTGCGAAACGAGTTCGCAATACTGATTCAAAACAAGGAAGAATTGCTGCATTGCAGCAATTCTAATATGAAAAAGCATATATTGGTAAAAAGGGTGCACTTAATAAAGTTTGTGGATTAT
>JAQUXP010000061.1 GCA_028692395.1 Lachnospiraceae bacterium | reverse complement strand
GGTTTAGTATAGCACATCCTGCCACATCGTGAAACCGCACTTTGGGAAAAACACGGCCTTCCCAAAAAACATGTTGCATTTTTCAGAAGTATGGGTTATTATGATTATAACATAATTAGTTTAATAAATAAACTAATTAGAAAAACGAGTTTCAGACAACCCGATAACCCCTGATTTTAAATGGATTTTTGAATGTAACTGGTCAGGTACGAAACAGTTATGAAAGGAGTGATAGCATGCAGATTAAGAAAATTACGGATCCTGCATTCAGGAAGTACGGAAGAATTCTTTCGGTTGAGGTTCCGGATCTGGTGGCACGTCTGGCGAAGACACCACTGGGCAGCGAGGTGGCTTATGTTCCGGGGGATGCCTCTCTGGAAGCAAGTGCGGAAGCACAGATGATACAGGACAGTATCTATGGCGGTATGCCAATCCAGATCGGATACTGTAATGGTAACAATCACAAGCTGAATGCAGTGGAGTATCACAGAGACAGTGAGGTGAATATTCCAGTTCAGGGATGTATCCTGATTCTTGGAGCTGAGCAGGATATTCAGGATGACTTTACTTATGAGACAGCAAAGATGGAAGCTTTTGAAGTTCCGGCAGGAACTGTTGTTGAGGTATATGCCACAACACTGCACTATGCGCCCTGCAATCTTGCAGAGGAAGGATTTCAGGTAGCGATTATTCTTCCTAAGGGAACCAACACCGAGATGCCGGCTCTTTTTGGAAAGCTGCCGGAGGATCGCCTGATGACCGCAAAAAACAAGTGGCTGATTGCCCATGAAGAGAGTGGTCTGGGAGCTGACGGTGCATTTGTTGGACTAAAGGGTGAGAATCTTACCGTATAAAAATTATAAAATAACACAAAAATCATGGAGGATGAATAAGTTTGAAACAAAGAGGTAGTGGATAGAGAATAAATTTGAGCATCACAAATAAGCCATTTTGCAGTGGCTAAAAATTGAATATAAACGCAACACCTAATTTATGGCAGGAGAAATATCATCTTTGATGACATAACCTCGTTGACGTAGTAAGTTAAGTGCCTGTGAAGCTGTTAATACCTTAGTTTCTTTCACAGGACGTGATTCAAGAAAACCTTCTGGTGTATATGGCTTTAAATCTGTGAGTATGTGCCAGATAGCGGTCAGGATCATACGACAGATGGCAATGATAGCTTTCTTGTGACCACGGCGTGCTTTGATACGCTTGTAGCGAGTAGCAAATTCAGGATGTTTCTTAGATTTGATTAAAGCATTTGCAACTTGCACCAGAACTGGTTTAAAATAAGAACCAGCACGGGAAATCCTAGTGGATTTGATTTTACGGTCGCTTTTATCATTACGAGGACAACATCCTGCCCATGAGATGAGGTGTTTTGCTGTGGGGAAGACAGACATATCACCACCAATCTCTGAAAGCACTTGAATTGCAGTTATAGGATTCTTATCGAATCCAGGAACAGTCCTTATTAAGTTTAAAGCAGCCTCATATTTATCACTGAGACGAAGGATTTCCTGCGCTACTTCTGAAATGTGCTTTTCAAGTTCATCAATGTGATCAAGGCACTGTCTAAGTTTCACAGCTTGTTCTTTTGAAATGGCACCATCAATAGCAGCCTGTATTTCTTCGATAGGAGTTTTACACCTGCCGTGAACAAATGGTGTTACATCAAATTTTTCTCTAGGGTGTTGCAAAATCTGTTCTGTAATAGAACGAGAAGATTTACCAAATACATCTGAAAATACATCATCAAGTTTTAGATTAGATACAGTAAGACAATTCTGAGCACGATTTTTTTCACCAGTAATCATACAGGTGAGTTTGTATCGGTATCTTACAAGATCTCTAAGCTGACGGATATCAGCAGGTGGAATAAAAGAAGGCTTTACCATACCGCACATATATAAGTCACATATCCATTTGGCATCTTTGCGGTCGGTTTTGTTTCCTTTCATCGGCTTTGTGTATTTGGGATGAGATAGAGTAACCCATACTTGGTGTTGCTCCAAAACATTAAATACTGGAATCCAATACTTGCCGGTAGATTCCATACAAATATCATTACAGTTGTATTTCGCAAGCCAGTCACACAGCTCATGCAAGCCTTTTGTAAAGGAAGAAAAGCGAGCTTGCTTATACTCAGTACGATTATTGGAATCAGTAATGCCGATACAGGCATAGATCCAGGTTTTGTGGACATCAAGCCCACAACAATTGAATTTTAAGATTTTAAATGACAAGTAACTACCTCCTGATTTTGTAGTAATAAAACTGACAGTGACTGGTCATCCAGCGAGATCGAGTCGACTTCGGAAGAGATAAGTTTACGGGCTACTGTTATGCGCCACTCATTGATGCCTTAACGGATGACCGACAACATATAAAAATACGAGGTCGCCGCTATACAGCCCCGCCACTCACCTCCACGTGTTCTGTAGTGTGTCAGTCTTATATAAGAATAATATCAGAGGAAAACAATATTAGATAGTGAAGGATAGCCAATTGTTTCATGGCGCATTGGTGTCTTTCGCAGAAAGACGGGTAATAAAAATGA
>JAQUXP010000060.1 GCA_028692395.1 Lachnospiraceae bacterium | reverse complement strand
GAAAATATACATCATTTCATGCGCATTACTTGATTTAGATCCGTAAATGGTTTATAATGAATCATAATTGACAAAAGATTATCATAAGACGCTGCAGCGGTAGTGATTTTATGAGGAAAGGAGCAAAAGATGCATTTGATTAAAGATGAAAATGGTAATCCAATCCCTCATGGCGGACAGGAACATACTGCTGAATCCTGTGAGAATCATGGACATTGCCATGATCACGAACATTCCTGCCAGCACTGCGATGGCGATCACAAAGATGAGACAACGGCACTGCTTGGATATATGCTTTCACATAATGAGCACCATGCACAGGAACTTGAGCAGATGGCAGTCAACCTGGAAAAACTGGGTATGAGTGATGCTGCTGCACAGATTAAAGAAGCCGTATCAGAGTTCCAAAAGGGCAATATGCGCCTGAGTCTTGCTTTGACACTGGTGAAAGAGCATATAAAGGAGGCGTAAGACTTATGTGTCTTGCTACAGTTTATAAAGAAAATGACAATACTGTTATCTGCAAAAATGTTTCCCGCATCGATGTGGACGGAGATTATGTAATTATCCGGGACATCATGGGAGATGAATCAAAAGTACAGGGTAAAATCCTTATGGTAGACCTGGCAAACAGTGTTGTAAAATTAACGTGCGATTAATCAGTCGCAAATCATTAGGATCTATTACGGTGAAAAGACCGTTAATATGATAAAGCCATGCAGATTTCAAAAAGTCTGCGCACAGCAGTCTGATATGAGATAACTGCAAAAAGATACTAGAAAGCGGAGGTAGTAGCAATGAAATTGACAGAAATTATGAAACAGAGGATGGCGTTTTCCTTTGAAGTTTTCCCACCAAAGACAGACAAAGGTATGGAAAATCTTCCGGGAACACTGGAGCATCTCTGCGAGTGGAAACCGGACTATATTTCATGTACATATGGTGCCGGCGGTTCAAATGTAGGAAAAAACATGGAAGTTTGCAAACTGATCCAGGATGCAGGCACAACACCGGTTACACACTTCACCGTTATTGGAAATACCAAAGAGGGTATTAAGGAGCAGTTACAGAACTATCTGGATAATGGTGTGGACCATATGCTGGCACTGCGTGGAGATCTTCCATTTGGCTGGACCGGTACAGGCGGAGATTTTAAGTATGCAACAGACCTGGTAGCCTTTGCAAGAAAAGAGTTCGGAGATAAGTTTGAGATTGCCGTTGCAGGCTCTCCGGAAGGACATATTACTTGCAGAAGTCTGGATGCAGACATTGCAGTTCTGAAACAGAAGCAGGACAATGGAGCAGATTATATCATGACTCAGCTTTGCTGGGATATGGAGCAGTTTAAGTACTGGCTGGATGCAATCCGTCAGGCAGGAATCACAATGCCGGTTGATGTTGGTATTATGCCAATCCTTGATCAGGCAGCTACAATTAATATGGCTTTGTCACGTAACGGCTGTGTTATGCCTCGTGAACTCTGCGAGATCATCTCACAGAACTGGATCTTCCCGAACCCGTTCGTAAAAGATCCTTTTGATGCAGATGTTGAAGGAAAGAAAGCGGCATTCAAAGAAGCTGGTATTGAATACACAATCAATCAGATTGCTGAGTACCGTGCGATGGGCGTTGATGGTATCCATCTCTATGCACTGAACAAATACAAAGATGTATCCGAGATCATCGAAAGATCCGGAATGCGCACAATGGTCTAAAGCAGTTCAGAATTCAGGAAACAAGGGGAAAGATTATGGCACATGTAATAGCAGTTGCAGGAAAAGGCGGCGTTGGAAAGACAACTCTTTGCGGTTTACTGATCCAGTATCTTGGAGATGCGGGAAAAGGTCCAATCCTCGCAGTTGACGCAGATGCAAATTCTAATCTGAATGAAGTACTTGGCGTGGAAGTAGAGGCTACACTGGGTGATATTCGCGAGGAAATCGCACGTTCTGAGATGGACAAGAATACACCGATTCCTGCGGGAATGAGCAAAGCAGATTATGCGGAGTTCAAGTTCGCCGGCGCCCTTGCCGAGGAGGATGATTTTGATCTGCTGGTCATGGGAAGAACCCAGGGAAAAGGCTGTTACTGTTATGTTAATGGTCTTCTCCAGAATCAGCTGGCAAAACTTCAGAATAATTACCCATATATCGTTGTGGATAATGAAGCTGGCATGGAACACATCAGCCGTGGAGTACTTCCAAGTATGAATACGGCAATTCTGGTCAGTGACTGTTCAAGACGAGGTGTACAGGCGGCAGGACGGATCGCAGATCTGATTAAGGAATGCGATATGAAGCCGAAGACAGTAGGATTGATTATCAACCGTGCACCGAATGGCGTTCTGAATGAAGGCACAAAAGAAGAGATAGAAAAACAGGGTATGACACTTCTTGGTGTTGTTCCACAGGATGAGATGGTTTATCAGTACGATTGTGATGGCAAACCGACGATCTCTCTGCCGGATGACTCTCCGGTAAAAAAAGCATTAAAAGATATTGTCAGCCGCCTGGAACTCTAGGTGGCAGATAACATAACCACAGGTATTACCCCCTCGCTTTTTG
>JAQUXP010000026.1 GCA_028692395.1 Lachnospiraceae bacterium | reverse complement strand
CAGTGGCTTTTATGATTTAGCCACGGCCTATCAGTCTGTGCACGTCAACTATTGAAAGCGCCGTGTACCGAACGGTACGCACGGTGCTGTGAGAGGACGGGAGTTAATCACTCCCTCCTACTCGATTCATTTACAGGTATAGGCAATATCGTGTATACTTAGGAGGAGAAATATCTGCGCCCAGATGCATTGCAAGATCTGTTGATATACAGGTTAGGCACAGTAAGCTGGATAAAGAAATAGAGGAAAAGTAGGGGGAGGATATGCTGGAATTTAATATGGTAACATTGTGTAAATTGGTGCTGGAGATGTTTGTATTCTCATGTGCCGGATGGGTGATGGAGGTTACACTGAAGTATATTCAGTACCACCGCTTTATTAACAGAGGATTCCTGATTGGACCGTACTGCCCGATTTATGGAAGTGGTGTTGTTGCGGTGACGGTTTTTGTGGGAGGTATTATCGGATACGAGGGAAGTTATGTGGAGACTTTTTTTGCAGGATTTCTTGTATGTGGTATACTGGAATATTTTGTCAGCTGGTACATGGAGAAGATGTTCCATGCCAGATGGTGGGATTACAGTACAAAACCCATGAATCTGAACGGACGAATCTGGATTGGAAACCTGATTTTGTTTGGTCTGGGTTCTGTTGTAATTATTAAGTGGATTGATCCGTTTTTTTTCCAGATGGTCAGCACCTGGCCGGAGGGCTGGATTATCGCACTGGCAGTGGCAATTGTGGTTTTGTTAATCTCAGACAATATTGTATCGCATTTTCTGATGAATATGGTGAAGAAAGAGATTGATGGCAGTCAGGCAGACAACACAGAGGAGATCAGTAACCAGGTACGTTTACTGCTGAGAGATAAGAAGCTTCTGCTGCGTCGTATCGAATCTGCATATCCGAATCTCCAGGCCAGACCAAAGTATCTTACAGAGCAGCTGAAAGCAGCCAGACATGAGGCGAAGGCGCTTGCAAAGAAGACAAAGCAGGAGCTGCATGCGATGTCAAATTATGCGAAGCAGGAGCTTTCTCAGGCAAAGGCTGAAGTGGAAAAAGTCGAGGAAAGTGCAAAGCAGGAGCTGCGGACAGAACTGAGAAAACGTCTTGCGGCCAATGCAGCAGAGCGGGAAGCCAATGCAGAAAAAACCAGAATGGAATTAAATGCTGCAAAAGAGAAGCTGAGAGCAATTCAGGAGAAGCTTACGTATCATCGGGAATAAGGGAATAATCTGATAACAAAAAAACAGGAGGATTTTAAAAAGATGGAAAAGATTGCAAGCTTTACAATTGATCATAATAAGCTACAGCCAGGGATCTACGTATCCAGAAAGGACCATGTGGGAGCGGAGACCATTACCACCTTCGATCTGCGTATGACTTCCCCTAATGAGGAGCCGGTGATGAACACGGCAGAGCTTCATACGATCGAGCATCTGGCAGCAACAGCTCTTCGCAATGATGAAGAGTGGAAGGATCGCATCATTTATTTTGGACCGATGGGCTGCCGTACCGGCTGTTATCTGCTTTTGGCGGGGGATTATGAATCGAAGGATATTGTGCCGTTGATTGTGAGAACCTTCGAATTTATCCGTGATTTTAAGGGAGTGATTCCTGGAGCAGCTGCGAAGGACTGCGGAAATTATCTGGACCAGAATCTTGGGATGGCACAGTATCTGGCAAAACGTTATCTGAACAAGGTGCTTTATGAAATCAAAGAGGATCGTCTGGTATACCCCAAGTAAGAGCAGAAAGAGTTTTCAGTGGAGTCAGCTCCCTGTGAATCTAAAAAAAATGTGAAATATGTACGGAATGAAGCGGGAAATATTGACTTGATTGGTAAAAACATCTATAATTAAGTATGCAAAAGACAGTGCAGCGGGAGTAAAAACCGCTGCACTGTCAACATCTGGAAGTGACGAAAAAGGTCATGATATGCTTGAATTCATACGAGAAAGGGTGATTTTATGACAGTAGAGGAATTGATCAAGGTATTGGATATGCAGGAAGAGATTCTGCAGTTTTCCCATTTTACCAATGGAGATGCATGGGAGCTTGGCAGTCTGATCGCAGTGGAGGCAGGGAGAAGAGGCCTTCCGGTTGCGGTCAGTATTCGTCTGAATAATGGTTATACGGTATTTCAGTACGGAAGCGACGGAACAGGCCTTTATAATGAGGATATGCTTACCAGAAAGCATGAGACTGTAAAATACACGGAACAGAGTAGTATGCATCTTTATCTGCGGCTTCGTCTGTCAGAAAAAACACAGGAGGATATGCAGCTTCCCACCAGCAAATATGCGGCGGTGGGCGGCGGATTCCCTATTCGTGTGGAAGAGGTTGGTGTGATAGGAAGCGTTACGGTATCCGGAATCGGACATGTGGCAGACCATGACCTGATTGTGAACTGTATCAGCCGTTATCTCCATGTAGATGAGGTGCCCAGAATTCGAGCACTGTAAAGTCTGCCGAAGAGTTTTACATGCCGGAAGGGTTCCAGGCTTCCGGAAGGTGAAATTCCATAGATTTTCCGGTAATTGGATGTGTAAATGCAATGGAATAGGAATGCAGAAGCTGATGCTGATAACCGGAGGCATCTTCTGGATAATACAGGGTGTCCCCAAAGAGGGGATGTCCTGTATTTTTCATATGAACCCGAATCTGGTGGGTACGCCCTGTCTCAAGCCACAGCTCCAGTCTTGACCAGGGAATCCCGCTGTCAGAAAAGACTCCCTGATCCAGCGTGCGATAATGTGTGACCGCCTGGTCACCGTGCAGGGGATCAACACAGCGCTCTATAATGGAGCCGTCCTTTCTTCCGATGGGAAGATCAATGGTTTCCAGGGGAGGTGTATGACCATAAACAAGGGCATGATAGGTACGCTTGATCTGGCGGTTTTCCATCTGTGAAGAGAGAATTCCACTGCTGATGGCATGCTTTGCAAGGATCAGAAGTCCGGTGGTATCCCGGTCCAATCGGTTGACGCAGCGGAAAACATAGGGAATATTCCGGGCTGAAAAGTATGCGGCAACACCGTTAGCCAGAGTATTGCAGGAATTCCCCTGAGAAGGATGCACCGGGGTATCACAGGGTTTGTTAATAACGAGGAGGTCTTCGTCCTCATAAACAATGTTAAATGGAACTTGAGCCGGAACGATATTTGGTGAGCTTTCCATCTCCTCCAGATGGATGGAGATCACATCACCGGCGGCAATCTTTTGATTGGAATACGCCCGTTCCTGATTTTTATAGATGCCAAGAGGGGTGCGTTTGAGCAGAGTCAGCACGTGATGGGAATAGCCAAGGCTTCGCAGATATTGTTCAATTGTAAAGGAAGCGTCCTTTGACGTTAGGGTATAAGTAAGATTTCTAATCATGCACACAATTATAGCAGAAGCATGGGAACTATTTCAATAGCAGATCGCTGCATTTACAGAACAACTACGCTTTTTTTGCTGTACATTGTCAAAAAATTTGGCTGTGGAATTGTAGAATGCAGAAAATTGTGATAAAATATAGTACAAGATGAACTTACAGAAAGGAAGACTTGTGATGGCAGAAAATTATGTAGCTTATGTGGGAACCTACACCCATGGAAGCAGTATAGGAATTCATTTATATGACGTAAATATTGAAGAAGGAACTCTGCAGGAAAGAAAAGTAATACCGGTCAACAATTCCTCTCATGTCTGCCGTTCTTTGAACGGTAAATATCTGTATTCCATAGCAGATGAAGGCGTGGCAGTATTTGCAGTTGAGCCGGACGGAGATCTGACTCTGATCAATAAGGTGGATATTGATGGGATGCGGGGATGTTATCTGTCCGTTGACCAGACTGGACGTTATCTTTTTGTTGCAGGATACCATGATGGAAAAGTTACGGTTGTTCACACGCACCAGGACGGACGTCTTGGAAGCGTTATGGATGGTGTGTTCCATAAGGGACTTGGCAGTGTGGCAGAGCGCAATTTCCGCCCGCATGTGAACTGTGTAGTGCCTACACCGGATAACAAATTTCTTTGTGCTGTTGATAATGGAATTGATCAGGTGAAAACCTATAAGATTAATCACGTGCACCACAGGCTGGAGCTGGTAGATATTCTGCGATGCGAGCGGGAATCCGGTCCGAGACTTCTCCAGTTTTCAAAGGATGGAAAACATGCATATCTGTTATTTGAGCTGACGAATGAAGTGGAAGTATACAATTATCGTGTGGAGAATAATAATCCGGTATTTGAGAAGATTCAGACAATCAGTACGACCTCAGACAATGTGGATCGTGTCCATGATGCAGCATCCGGTATGTGCCTGTCTAATAATGGAAAATATCTTTTCACCTCTACGGCAGGTGATAATACGGTTGCCATGTATGCTATTGATGAGAAAACCGGAAAACTTGAGAAGAAGTTTGCACTTCCAATCAGTGGAGAATACCCAAAGAATATTGCGATATTCCCAGATGACAAACATATCGCCGTGGTAAACCATGAATCCAGCACTATCACAACCTTTACGATTGACTATGAGAAAAATGTTCTGGTACTAAAAGGAAAACCGATGAAGGTTGATACACCCAACTGTATCCTTATCACAAAAGAAGGGGTATAAGAGGGAAACAGTCTCAAAAGACCTCCCGGGACGAAGGAAAACAGCAATACGTACCTGTTTCCTTTCGTCCCGGGAGGTCTTTTAGGTCCTGCCTCCTGGGGATACTGACAGTGGTGCAGGAAAGAAATTATTTTTTCCAGATGGCCTGGACGTTGGAGAGTTTCGCACTCATCCCCACCAGGAGGGCATCCAGAATGGTGATGGCGGCCATGGATTCCACTACGACTACGGCCCTGGGGGCAATGATGGGATCGTGGCGGCCTTTGATCTGAACATCAAGGGTATCGCCGGTACGGGTAACTGTTTTCTGACTGGCGAAGATGGAAGGCGTGGGTTTAAAGGCGGCACGAAGGCAGATATCGCTTCCGTCACTGATTCCACCAAGGATTCCGCCAGCGTGGTTGGAGAGCTTGATGATCTGACCGCTGGAGTCCATAGAGAAGCCATCGTTGTCCGTGAGACCGGTAGCCTGAGCCACAGACATACCGTCACCGATCTCTACTCCTTTGACTGCACCGATGGACATGAGTGCTTTCGCCAGATTGGCATCCAGTTTTTCAAAGACCGGATCACCGATACCGGAAGGAACGCCGTGTATGATACACTCCACCAGTCCGCCGGAGGAATTGTGGTCCTGAAGACAGGTTTCCAGATAGGAGGCAGCCTTTTTCGCAGTGTTGGCATCCGGCATACTCAGCGGATTCCGTGAAATCTCTGCGGCATCGAAGCTTTCGATGGAAACAGGTCCGATGGAACGTGTGTAGGTCAGAAGCGTGATTCCAAGAGTGGCAAGGAGCTTGGATGCGATAGCGCCACCTGCAACACGCCCTATGGTCTCACGTCCGGAAGAGCGTCCTCCGCCCCGATAATCCCGGAAACCGTATTTGGCATCAAAGGTATAGTCTGCATGTCCCGGACGGTAGTAGTTGGCAATCTCGCCATAATCTCCGGAACGCTGGCTTGTGTTGCGAACCAGAAGCGAAATAGGGGTTCCGGTGGTATGCCCTTCGAAGATACCGGACAGAATCTCTACAGAGTCCGATTCCTTTCGTGGTGTAGAATAACGGTTTTGACCGGGTTTTCTGCGGTTAAGGAATAATTGAATATCGTCCTCACACAATTCCAGCCCGGCAGGACAGCCATCGACTACTACGCCGACACCCTCTCCGTGTGATTCTCCCCATGTTGTTATTTTAAATATTGTTCCATATGATGAACCAGCCATGCAGCTTTTTCCTCCTCGTGTTGAGCATTTTCTTCTGATAATTATACCGTGCTGTTATACCTGTGGCAAGTAAAAGATGATTTTCATCGGACTTGTGTGAAATATAAGTAAGGTTCTAAAAATGAAAGTAAATTGCGGCTAAAGCGTTTGACAAACATATGAACAGCATTTATAATTTACTTTGTGTCAGCGAGTGCTGATTTATAGGAAACAGAAAGGGAGTGTTGTTATGGAAAGCGGGCCTTGTCCTGAAGAAACGCATAATTGTAAGACAATAATCAAATATTATTAGGCGAGAGGACAAAGGTGTGCGAACTTCTTTTTGTCCGATTGCGGACACAGAAAGGAGCTGACGACATGATTAGAATATATAAAACAGAGGATCAGAGCACAAGACAGCTGGAAAAACCGGAGGATGGCTGCTGGATCGCCATGACGGATCCAACTGCCACAGAGCTGTATGAGGTGGCACAGAAGTATGACATTGAGGTGGATGATCTTCGGGCACCATTGGATGAAGAAGAACGTTCACGTATTGAGATGGAAGAGGATTATACACTGATTCTTGTGGATATTCCTGTTATTGAGGAGAGAAATGACAAGGACTGGTACGGAACGATTCCCATGGGAATCGTGGTGGCAGATAAGGTGATTATCACGGTATGTCTGGAGGATACACCAATCTTAAATGCTTTTATGGATGGACGGGTGAGAAACTTCTATACTTATATGAAAACACGCTTTATTTTGCAGATCCTTTATAAGAATGCCAGTATGTTTCTTCATTATCTCCGCATTATTGACAAGAAAAGTGAGATTGTTGAGAGCAGGCTGCATAAATCTCAGCGAAACAGAGAGCTGATTGAGCTTCTGGAGCTGGAGAAGTCACTGGTGTACTTTACTACATCTCTTCGTTCCAACGAGGTTGTGCTGGAAAAATTGATGAAAGTGGAAAAGATCAAACATTATCCGGAGGATGAGGATCTTCTGGAGGATGTTATCATCGAGAATAAACAGGCAATTGAGATGGCAAATATCTACAGTGGTATCTTAAGCGGGACCATGGATGCATTTGCATCGGTCATTTCCAATAATCTGAATATTGTAATGAAGTTTCTTGCAACAATTACCATTGTTTTGAGTATTCCCACTATGGTCTACTCCGCATATGGTATGAATGTCAACAGCGCCGGGATGCCATTTGCAGACAGCCCCTATGGTTTCTGGATTGTAATTGGTATCTCTCTGGTTATTGCCTTAATTGTGGCTTTGTTCTTTTCAAAGAAGGATATGTTTTAAAAGTTGTTATGAAACAGGGGTATGAGAGGGGAAGTTGTGGCTGAATTAAGAAAGGATTTTTATGAAATTTTTGAATAAACTGGAACGCAGGTTTGGTAGATTTGCGATTCATCATCTGACACTGTATATTATTATTGTTTATATTCTGGGGTATCTTTTGAATCGACTGAGTCCCAGTCTGATTAATTATATGTATCTGGATCCCTATCTGATTATCCACCAGGGACAGGTGTGGAGGATTATCAGCTGGCTTTTGATTCCACCCAGTTCTCTTAGTATCTGGACAATTATCATGCTATTTTTCTATTATTCCATAGGGACCTCGCTTGAGAATGTATGGGGAGCTTTTCGATATAACCTGTATATTTTCTTTGGCATACTGATGACAATTGTCGGAGCATTTTTACTGTATTTTATTACTGGAGGAACCCCCAGTCTGCTGATTGAGCCTGGAGCTACTTACAGTACTTATTATATCTGCCTGTCTTTGTTCCTGGGATATGCGCTGAGCTTTCCAGATATGCAGGTGATGTTATATTTCTTTATTCCTATTAAAATGAAGTGGATGGCGCTGGTTTATGCAGCTCTCACCGCAATTGACTTTATTAAGGGCGGATGGGTTACCAGAACTTCCATCCTGTTTTCCCTTGCCAGTGTGATTATATTTTTCTTGATGACAAGAAATTATAATAGAATTAATCCAAAAGAGATCAAAAGAAAACGAGATTTTCAGAAAGCCATGTCCAGAGGACAGGCAGCTCACGTTACTACTCATAAGTGTGCAATCTGTGGGCGTACCGAGAAAGATGATCCCACGCTGGAATTTCGATTCTGTTCCAAATGTAATGGAAACTATGAGTATTGTCAGGATCATCTGTTTACTCATCAACATATCAGATAAAAGTGGAGGCATAGGAGATGAAGAGAACAAAAATTGTCTGTACCATGGGACCAAACAGTGATAAAGAGGAGGTCATGAAAGAACTGATCGAATCAGGTATGAATGTAGCCAGATTTAACTTTTCCCATGGAGATCACCCAGAGCAGAAAGCACGTATGGATCTGCTGAAAAGAATGCGTACGGATCTTAAAATCCCAGTCGCAATCCTGCTGGATACAAAAGGACCGGAGATTCGCACCGGTATTTTGAAGGACGGAAAAAAGGTTCAGCTGCAGGAGGGACAGACATTTGTATTGACAACAGAGGAGATTGTTGGAGATGCTTCCTGTGTATCCATCACCTATTCAGAATTGACCAAGGATGTAAAAACAGGAAACCGTATCCTGATTGATGATGGTCTGCTGGAGCTTCAGGTGAAAAAAATAGAAAAAAGCAAGATTTTCTGTACCGTAATCAATGGTGGAGAGCTGGGAGAAAAGAAGGGTGTCAATGTACCAAATGTATCAGTAAATCTTCCGGCTATTACAGAGAAAGATAAATCAGACATTCTCTTTGGTATTGAGCAGCAGATTGATTACATTGCGGCATCCTTTGTTCGTAAAGCAGAAGATGTTGTGGAAATCAAAGAATTCTTAAAGGCACATGGCGGTGAGGGTATCGATGTGATTGCCAAGATTGAGAATGCAGAAGGTGTACAGAATATCGACAGTATCATCGAGGTAGTGGATGGAATCATGGTGGCCAGAGGTGATCTGGGCGTTGAAATTCCACCTTATAAAGTACCCCATGTTCAAAAGATGATTATCGAGAAATGTAATCATCATTATCTGCCGGTTATCACGGCTACCCAGATGCTGGATTCTATGATCCGCAATCCCCGCCCAACCCGTGCGGAGGTAACGGATGTTGCGAATGCCATCTATGATGGTACCGATGCGATTATGCTTTCAGGAGAAACAGCAGCAGGAAAATATCCGATTGAGGCACTCAAAATGATGGTTCAGATTGCAGAAGAGACAGAAAAATATCTGAAATTTGACACATATCGTGATGTAGAGGAAGCAAAGGGAAGTGCCAATGTTTCCAGTGCAGTGGGCTTTGCAGCAGTGGATATGGTAGAACATATTAATGCGTCCTGCATTGTTACACCGACCATGTCAGGAAAAACTGCAAGACTAATCTCCAATTTAAGACCAAGTGTTCCTATCTATGCCGTGACACCAAATAAAAAGGTCAGAAGAAAGGTACAGCTGTACTGGGGCGTGACAGGCGTTGTGGGATACGAAGAGGACAGCACGGAGAATATTATATCTCATGCAATGTACATGGTGTTGCGGGAGGGACTTGTGAAAAAGGGCGATATGGTAATCTTTACTGCAGGAGATCCGGCGACCAATGAGATCGATGGTAAGGTTCAGGCCACAAATATGCTTCATATTGTTCAGGCAAAATAGTAGTGATTTGTAACTGCTCAGGGGTTGAACAGTTACAATAATTTTAATAGAGACACATGAGGAGAAGAATTATGAAAAAAACATTTGTAACCAGGGAGAAGCTGGAAGAAATCACAACAGCAGTTCCAACACCATTTCATCTGTATGATGAGAAAGGAATCCGTGAAAACGCAAAAGCAGTGAAAGAGGCATTTGCATGGAATCCAGGTTTTCGGGAGTATTTTGCAGTGAAGGCAAATCCCAATCCCACTCTGATTAAGATGCTGGGTGAGTATGACTGTGGCTGTGACTGCTCTTCTCTGACTGAGCTGATGCTTTCTGAAGCAATGGGATTTGCAGGAAATAAGATTATGTTTTCTTCCAATGTAACCCCGGCGGAGGAGTATGAATATGCTGCCAAGATAGGCGGTATTATCAATCTGGATGACATTACCCATATTGATTTTCTTGAGAAAACACTGGGTTCTATTCCAAAGACCATCAGCTGTCGTTACAATCCGGGTGGACTGTTCAAAATCAGCAATGACATTATGGACAATCCAGGGGATTCCAAATATGGTATGACAACAGAGCAGCTTTTTGATGCATTTAAACTGCTTAAAGAAAAAGGTGCTGAGGAGTTTGGAATTCATGCATTTCTTGCATCGAATACTGTCACAAATGAATATTATCCTATGCTGGCCAAGGTTCTCTTTGAACTGGCAGTGAAGCTTCAGAAGGAAACTGGCTGTCATATCAAGTTTATCAATCTTTCAGGCGGCGTTGGGGTCCCTTATACACCAGATGCCAAGCCCAATGATATTCGTGCAATCGGTGAAGGTGTACGCAAGGTTTATGAAGAGGTACTGGTACCTGCAGGTATGGGAGAGGTAGCCTTGTATACTGAGATGGGACGCTTTATGATGGGCCCTTATGGCTGTCTGGTAACGAAGGCAATCCATGAGAAACATATCTACAAGGAGTATATTGGTTGTGATGCCTGCGCAGTCAACCTGATGCGCCCGGCGATGTATGGTGCTTATCACCATATTACTGTTATGGGAAAAGAGAATGCACCTTGTGATCATAAGTATGATGTTACAGGTTCTCTCTGCGAGAACAATGACAAATTTGCCATTGACCGCATGCTTCCAAAGATTGATATGGGAGATCTGCTGGTGATCCATGATACCGGAGCACACGGATTTTCCATGGGATATAATTATAATGGCAAGTTGAAATCCGCAGAAGTTCTTCTGAAAGAAGATGGAAGCTACCAGGTGATCCGTCGGGCTGAGACCCCTCGGGATTACTTTGCAACGCTGGATGAAACCCCGGAATACAAAAAAATGTTTGGAAATGACTAAATAGAAGATTGCAGCAGGAAGATAACGCCCTTATCGATGAAAAGATGAGGGCGTTATTTTTGTGCAGAAATAGAAAGGACTTAGAAAGAAATCAAAAAACCCAGTATCTAAGCGGATTTCCGCTAATACTGGGTTTTACTATACTGCCGGCAGCGGGACTTGAACCCGCACGTGGTTGCCCACAACAGATTTTGAGTCTGCCTCGTCTGCCATTCCGACACGCCGGCGTACATGCCTGTGAATGTCACAGGCTGTTAATAATAATAGCATAAATTTAGAATGGAGGCAAGTCTTTTTTTATTTTCCTATACATAGATATAATCACTCATAACCGGCTGTAATCCCTGAGCCTGTATCGCCGCATAGACTTCTTTTACACTTCTGCCATCCGAAATTTCAAACTGTTCATCACCCTTGGCATCTGCATCCTCCAGATGTTCCCCGATTCCAACGGATACTCCTGCGGAAATCTTGGTTGCCGCAATCTGAATCAGGTTGTCCCGGACTCGTTCGCATTCTCTGGTGGAGATGGTTATGCTGGCAAAAGGCATGAAAATCCGATAGGCAGACACTACCTGTAAGAGCTGCTGTTCGTGCACATCCATGGGATTGATTTTATCATTGTTCAGGATCGGACGCAGTCTTGGACAGGAAAATGCAATCTCCGCATGGGGATATTTTCGCTGCAGCAGGTAGGCATGATATCCGGTTGCCACCGCATCCTTTCGGAAATCGTCCAGCCCCAGTAGTGCTGCAAATCCCACACCGCGCATACCACCTTGAATCGCCCGTTCCTGGGCATTGAAGCGATAGGGGAATATCCGCTTATGACCGGATAGATGCAGAGTTTCGTATTTGTCAGAATTGTAGGTCTCCTGGAACACCGTCACATAGTCTGCACCACACTGATGAAGGTAGGCGTATTCATCCGAATTCATGGGATACACCTCGAGACCAATTACCTTAAAGTACTTTCTTGCGATCTTACAGGCTTCTCCGATGTATTCCACATCGGACATTTTCCTGCTCTCCCCGGTAAGAATCAAAATCTCCTGCAATCCGGATTCTGCAATCACCTGCATTTCTTTCTCCATCTGTTCCGGGTTCAGTTTTGCACGGTGAATCTTGTTATGGCAGTTAAAGCCACAGTAAATGCAGTAATTTTCGCAATAGTTTGCAATATAGAGCGGGGTAAACATATAGGTGGAATTACCGAAATGTTTTCGAGTCTCCAGCTGCGCTCTCTGCGCTATTTCCTCCAGAAAAGGAAGCGCTGCCGGGGAGAGCAGTGCCTCAAAATCTTCCAGACTGCATATATCTGCTGCCAGTGCCCGGCGGACATCTGCCGCCGTATAGAGGGACTCATCGTAGGCATTCATACGGTCAATCACTTTTTCTTGAATATCAGAATCCAGCACCTCCATGCCGGGAAGATATGTCATATGGTCGATTCTGTTTTTCTTTTGCAATTCTTTGATTTCTTCTGTTAAGATACTTTCATTTATCTTAGTTCCCATTCTTTTTCTCCTTTTACTGATGTCTGTCTTGTATATTTACAGCAGGGAAATGATCTAAAAGGATCAAATCATTTCCTGCTCTTTAAGAAATCCGGTCAGCGGAGAGGAAGCTGAGGCACCCTTTGTGATTATGCGGCCAAGACCGGACAGGTAAGCAGTTCTGCCAGCCTCAATTGCCTTTTTGAAAGCCTCTGCCATCATGGGAACATTACCGGCTGTGGCAATTGCTGTATTTGCCATTACAGCGGAGGCACCCATTTCCATGGCCTGGCATGCCTGGGAGGGAGAACCGATTCCTGCATCCACAATTACCGGAAGATCCAGCTCATCAATCAGGATCTGGATAAAGTCTTTGGTGCAGATGCCCTTGTTGGAACCGATCGGTGCACCGAGAGGCATTACGCAGGCTGCACCTGCCGCTGCAAGGTCTCTTGCTACATTTAGATCCGGATACATGTAAGGCATGACTACGAATCCCTCTTTTGCCAGAATCTCTGTAGCTTTTATGGTCTCATAGTTATCCGGAAGAAGATATTTGGTATCCCGGATTACTTCTATTTTGACAAAATCACCATAGCCCACTTCTCTGGATAAACGGGCAATCCGCACGGCTTCCTCTGCAGTTCTTGCGCCGGAAGTGTTTGGAAGCAGAGTAACATTTTTTGGAATATAATCCAGGATGTTTGCATTTCCCCCTTCGTTGGCTCTTCTAAGCGCCAGTGTGATAATCTGAGCTCCGGCATGTTCCACCGCCGCCTGAATCAGATCCAGGGAGTATTTTCCCGAACCCAGGATGAACCTGGAATCAAATTCATGTCCACCTAAGATTAATTTGTCTGTTGCCTGTGTTACTTTTTCTGTTTTGAATGTCTCCATGATTTCCTCTTTTCTATTCTTACGCCTCGGTCTCTCCAATCAGAAGCCGCAGAATCATATTAGCTTCGTGGGCAGCACACACCCCCACCCGGGGTGCCATCAGGCTGTGTCCGCTTTCTAACCCGGCAGTCTCGTCACCGCACAGGTAGAACCGGGAATTGATCTTTCTTGTGCGAATCAGGTTACTGGTGGCAGCTCCTGCCATGCCGGAGGCTGCCACCAGAATTTTCTCCCGGGACAATTCCTCGAAGAATACATCTGTCAGCATCGCCTTCTCGACAGCCTGATCAAAGGCCTCACAGATGATGGATTCTCCGGTAAAAAGCTGTTTTGCATTTTCAGCGGTAATCTTTACGGTATCTGTTTTAATTTCCAGATAGGGATTGATTTCCATGATGATCTCCTGCAAAGCCTCAGTCTTATATCTGCCAAGATCTTTTATGCGGTATTGCTGCCGGTTCAGATTGCTTAAGTCAACCCGGTCAAAATCAATCAGATGCAGATGCCCAATACCTGCTCTGGACAGTGCAACTGCCACGGTGGATCCCAGTCCGCCAAGACCTGCAATCGCTACGTGACCAGCGGACAACTTCTGTTGTACCTCACTTGTATGACGCATGCAAAGCGCCTCGTATACTTCTTCTCTTGTGGGAATTCGTTCCATCAGCCGCCTCCTACAAAGGTCACAATTTCCAGGGTATCCTGTTCCTTTAACACACAGCATGCATATTGTGATTTGGGAATGATTGCGCCATTTAATTCCACTGCAATTTTTGTCAGGTCATATCCTTTTGCCTTCACAAACCCGGACAGCGATATCTCTTCCGAGAACTGTTCTGATCTGCCATTTACTTCGATTGTCATCCTTTTCTCCTTCCTGTCAGTTAAGTGGTTTTTGAGAATCTGCTTTGTTTCATTTCGGGAGAACCGAAGAATAAAAAGAGGTTCACAAAGAAATACACCCGCGGTGGTGTACCCCTTCGTGAACCTCTGATTCACTCTATGTTTCCCTATGCAATTTTTGTCCGGAGTAAACTCCAGATAACGGTTTTTAGCAATAAAAATCATCAGATGATACCATTCATTGGTTTCGTGTACAGTATATAGTGATTTTCTTTGAATTGCAACTGAAAAATGAAGAAAAATTTGATTTTATGCTTATTTTTTTCCATTGTCTGATAGAGGTTCTTCATTTTTTTGTTGACTTCTAAAATGATATTTGCTAAACTGTTCTATAGCGAACAGTTCGCAAGCGAACAATTAGCGGCAAAACATACACCTGGCACCTGTCAGATGTAAAACAGGGTACCGGCAGCCGGGCTGCCCTTTGGGAAAGGAATAGTGTGATGGGATGTAAAAGAAAGATTGGACGTATCGTAAAGATCCTGGACAATCTGCTGCAGCGGAATCTGATGAACAATCTGAGAAAGCTGGATGTGGATGAAGTGACTGCGATGCATGGGTGGATTCTGAGCTATCTGAAGGAGAATAAAGAGCAGGAAATCTATCAGAAGGATGTGGAAGCAAGATTTTCCATCGGACGATCCACAACTACGAATATCTTACAATGTATGGAGAAGAAGGGCTATATTCAGCGGGTACCGGTTGAACGGGATGCAAGACTGAAAAAGCTGGTGATTACTCCCAAAGGAGAGACTTGTCATCGGGCAATTCATGCGACCATTGACGAGATGGACAGCAAGACCTTGAAAGGAATATCCGAGGAAGATCTGGATACTTTTTTTCGTGTGGCAGAACAGATTAAGACTAACGTGGAGGAACAATTATGATTAAAACATTGATGAGGCAGGTGAAGGAGTACACACGGGATTCCATACTGACGCCTCTGTGTATGATTTTGGAGGTTATTTTTGAGACAGCAATTCCCTTTTTGATGGCATCGATTATCGATCAGGGTGTGGAGAACGGAGATATTCATCACATCTATGTGGTGGGAGGCTGGATGGTAGTGGTAGCAGCCATGGGATTAACGGCAGGAATTCTTGGCGGCAGATTCGGAGCAAGGGCATCGGCAGGTTTTGCGAAAAATCTTCGGGAAGCCATGTTTCGGAATATCCAGGAGTTTTCCTTTTCTAATATTGACCGTTTCAGTACGGCCGGGCTGGTAACCCGTCTGACAACAGATGTAACGAATATCCAGAACGCTTACCAGATGATTCTGCGTATGTGTATGCGGGCACCGGCCAGTATGATCTGTGCCATGACCATGGCATTTGTCATTAACGTCAGACTGGCCAGCATTTATCTGGTAGCAGTGATCCTGCTGGGTATTGCCCTGTTCTTTATTATGAAAAAGGCCACAGTTTATTTTCAGCAGGCATTTCCCAAGTACGATGAGCTGAATGCTTCCGTACAGGAAAATGTTTCGGCAATTCGTGTGGTAAAGGCGTATGTCCGGGAAAATCACGAGACAAAAAAATTCCGTACAGCCAGCGAAAACATTTACAAAATCTTTGTGAAAGCAGAGTCGATCATTACGTTTAATGCTCCGTTAATGCAGCTGACGGTATATGCCTGTATACTGGGACTCAGCTGGCTGGGCGCACATATGATCGTGAGCGATGCACTGACTACCGGTGAACTGATGAGTCTTCTTACTTACTGCATGAGTATTCTGATGAGTCTGATGATGCTGTCCATGGTATTTGTTATGGTTTCCATGAGTATGGCAAGTGCAAGACGTATCACAGAGGTTTTAAATGAAAAAAGTGATCTGCACAATCCGGAAAATCCCAGGATGTCAGTTGCTGATGGAAGCATCGAATTTTCACATGTGAATTTTGCATATTCCAAAGACAGTTCTGATCCGGTGCTGAGAGATATCAATCTGAAGATCAATTCCGGTGAAACCATCGGTATTATCGGAGGAACCGGAAGTTCCAAGACCAGTCTGGTCAATCTGATCAGCCGTCTGTACGATGTCACAGAGGGCAGTGTGAAGGTTGGAGGGATGGATGTCCGGGATTACGATATGGAGACACTGCGTGATGAGGTTTCCGTGGTATTACAGAAAAATGTACTCTTTTCCGGGACAATTCTTGAGAATCTCCGCTGGGGAGACAAGGATGCCAGTGAAGAGGAGTGTGAGCGTGTCTGCCGTCTGGCCTGTGCAGATGAATTCATCGAGCGTATGCCAGACAGATATCATACCTTTATTGAACAGGGTGGATCCAATGTTTCCGGTGGACAAAAACAGCGTCTGTGTATTGCACGGGCATTGCTTAAAAAGCCGAAGATTCTGATTCTGGATGACAGTACAAGTGCAGTAGATACTGCTACAGATGCAAAGATTCGCCGGGCAATGACAGAAGAGATCCCATCTACCACAAAGCTGATTATCGCACAGCGTATCTCCAGTGTGCAGCAGGCAGACAAAATTATCGTTCTGGAAGATGGAACGGTGAATGGATTCGGCACACATGAAGAACTTTTGAAGAATAATACCATTTACCGTGAGGTTTATGAATCACAGACCTCCGGCGGTGATTTTGATGAAAAGGCAGGTGCATAATATGGCAGAACAGGTAAGAACAGTAAAAGGGCCGGGAAACCGGGGGCCCAGGGGTATGAAATCCCAGGTGAAAAACCCCATGAAGATCTTTGGACGTTTAATGTATTTTGTAATGAAGAATTATGGCGGGCGCTGTATTCTGGTGCTGATTGGTATTGTCGTAAGTGTCCTGGCGAATGTGCAGGGAACCATGTTTATGAAAAATCTGATTGATGTTTATATTGTGCCCATGCTCAAGGATGGTTCCAGAGACTTTGGGCCGCTTGCCACAGCAATTCTGGAGGTAGCCGGTTTCTATGGGATCGGAGTCATTTCCACCTATGCATACAACCGGATTATGGTAAATGTTACGCAGGGCTGCATCAGAAATATGCGAAATGAATTATTTGAACACATGGAAAAGCTTCCAATCAAGTATTTTGACACTCATGCTCATGGTGATATCATGTCTATCTATACCAATGATATCGATACTCTGCGGCAGATGATCAGCCAGAGTATTCCACAGATTATCAACAGCCTGATCACCATCATCAGTGTCTTTGCGAGCATGCTCATATTGAATATTCCTCTGACCCTGGTGACCCTTATTATGGTTGGTGTTATGCTTTTTGCCACAAAGAAGCTGGCAGGAGCCAGTGGTAAATATTTCGTAAAACAGCAGATGGATCTTGGCAAGGTGAATGGTTATATCGAGGAAATGATGGATGGACAGAAGGTCGTAAAGGTATTTTGCCATGAGCAGGAAAGTATCAAGGACTTTGTGAAGTGGAATAATCAGCTTTTTGAAAGCGCAGACAAGGCGAATGCCTTTGCTAATATTCTGGCTCCTGTGAATGCGCAACTGGGTAATATCAGCTATGTGGTCTGTGCCATCGTAGGGGGCGTTCTGGCAACCGGCGGAGTTGGTGGATTTACTCTTGGCGGACTTGCCAGTTTCCTGACCTTCAATAAGAGCTTTAATATGCCGATTAACCAGGTCAGCCAGCAGCTGAATGCTATCGTTATGGCACTGGCAGGTGCGGACCGTATCTTCCGTCTGCTGGATGAAAAACCGGAAGCAGATGATGGATATGTCACTCTGGTCAATGTGACGGAGCAGGGCGGAAAGCTTGCAGAGACGAAGCAGCGTACCGGAAGATGGGCGTGGAAGCATACCCATCAGGCAGATGGCTCTGTGGATTATGTGGAAGTAAAAGGTGACGTTGTATTCGATGATGTGGACTTTGGCTATAATGAAAATAAGATTGTGCTGCATAATGTGGATCTTTTTGCAACCCCGGGACAGAAAATCGCTTTCGTAGGTTCCACCGGAGCAGGAAAGACAACGATTACGAATCTGATTAACCGTTTTTATGATATTCAGGATGGAAAGATCCGCTATGATGGCATTAACGTCAACAAGATTAAAAAGGCGGACCTGCGTCATTCACTGGGAATCGTACTGCAGGATACGCATCTGTTCACCGGAACCGTGCGGGATAATATTCGTTACGGAAAGCTGGATGCCACAGATCGGGAGGTCGAGGCAGCAGCAGCGCTTGCCAACGCTGACAGCTTTATCCGTCATCTGCCGGATGGGTATGATACCATGCTCACAGGAGATGGTGCAAACTTAAGTCAGGGACAGAGGCAGCTGCTGGCTATCGCCCGTGCGGCTATCGCAGATCCGCCGGTGCTGATTCTGGATGAGGCAACAAGCTCCATCGATACCCGTACAGAGCAGATCGTGCAGGACGGTATGGATAAGCTGATGCATGGAAGAACAACCTTTGTTATAGCCCACAGACTTTCTACAGTTCGAAACTCAGACTGTATTATGGTTCTGGAGCAGGGCCGTGTTATAGAGCGGGGCACCCATGAACAGCTGATTAAGGAAAAAGGTAAATACTATCAGTTATATACCGGAAATGCAATCAGCGCCTGAGGTATGGCTATAGACACAGTTACGATGGAGGGATCATATGGATATTAAAAAGTTGGTAGAGAATCAGAGAAACTTCTTTCAGACTCGGAAAACCTGTCAGATTGCTTTTCGGCTGCAGGCCCTGGAGCGTCTGGAGCGGGGAATCAAAGAGATGGAGCAGGAAATCTACGATGCCTTGAAAGCAGACCTGCATAAATCCAGCTTTGAATCCTACATGGCAGAAGTTGGTATGACCCTGGCAGAGCTGGGATTTGTGAAAAAACACCTGAAGCTGTGGGCCATGAAAAAACCAGTTTTGACTCCGGCGGCGCAGTTTCCGGCAGTCAGCTTTACCATGGCAGAGCCTTACGGAGTTGTGTTAATCATGTCTCCCTGGAACTATCCTTTTATGCTGTGCATGGAGCCTTTAATCGGAGCGATTGCTGCAGGAAACTGCTGTATCTTAAAACCATCGGCTTACTCGAAGGCTACCAGTGAAGTGATTGTCCGGTTAATTCAAAAGGTGTTTCCAGCCAGATATGTCACGGTTGTGGAAGGCGGGCGCAAGGAAAATGCAGAGCTTCTGGATCAAAGATTTGATTACATCTTTTTCACAGGCGGTGTAAAGGTAGGAAAGCTGGTGATGGAGAAGGCGGCTTCTAATCTGACTCCGGTTTCTCTGGAACTGGGAGGAAAGAGTCCCTGTGTGATCGATGAAACAGCCAATCTTTCCCTGGCAGCCAAGAGACTGGTATTCGGAAAGTTTTTAAACAGTGGGCAGACCTGCGTGGCACCGGATTATGTCCTGGTACAGGATACGGTGGAGCAGGAATTGATCCATGATATCACATACTGGATTGAAAAAATGTATGGAAAAGAGCCCCTTCAGAATCCGGATTATCCCAAGATTATTAATGAAAAGCATTTCCATCGAATCCTGAGGCTGATACAGCCGGAGAAGATCGCCGTGGGAGGAAGATCTAACTTGGAAACAAGACAGATTGAACCTACCGTGTTGTACGATGTCAGTTCGGATGCTCCGGTGATGCAGGAAGAAATCTTTGGACCGGTGCTGCCGATTCTGACCTTTCATCATATTCGTGAGGCCAGGAAATTGATCAGTTCCTATGAAAAACCGCTGGCACTCTATCTCTTCACCACAGATCCGAACGTGGAGCGCTATGTGCTGGAGGGGATATCCTTCGGCGGTGGTTGTGTCAATGATACGATTGTGCATCTTGCTACCTCCCGCATGGGTTTTGGCGGAGTCGGAGGAAGTGGGATGGGATCTTACCATGGGAAAGTAAGCTTTGAGACCTTCAGTCACAGAAAAAGTATCGTAAAAAAAGGAAACTGGCTGGATCTTCCCATCCGTTACCTTCCATACAGCAAGACGAAAGAAGAGCTTTTGCATCTTTTTCTGCGATAAGAAACCGCTCTTCAAAAAATATATGGGGCTGTCACACTTCGGTGGTTGGGGGCTCCTCTAAGGGCTGAACACATTTGCAGAAGTCCTAAGTATACCAAAACAACCGATTTTGCGTTATAAGAAATCAGCATACTGTCTGAGCACAGCGAGTTCATGCTGACTTCTTATGATTTTCGCAAAATCGGTTGTTTTGTGTATACTCTTGGACTTTGAAACCGTGTTCAGCCCTCAGAGGAGCCCCCGACCACCGAAGTGCGACAGCCCCATTTGCGGTAATTGGAGGCAGGCTGTGTATCTTTCACAGAATTTTCACAAAATATGGGAGCAGATTTAAGGTTCGTTTTAGGTTCATCCTTTATACTAAAGCAGAAATAAGGGGACAGGAAAGGATGCAACGTATGAAATATAAAGCGATGATACTGGCCACAGGGCTGGCAATAGGAACAATATTATATACCGGGTGCGTTTCCACAGCTTCTGGAAGCACCAGCAGTGTCAGTTCAAAGGAAGCAGAGGAAGATGTGATCTATGGGCAGGTGACGACTCTTGAAGCAGAAAGTATCACAATTCAGGTAGGAACCCGAAAGACCATGGAAAAACCCTCTGAGGATAGTAAGGATACTGAGGATAGTGCAGAGGTCAAAGCATCTTCAGATGGCAAGGAGATGTCAATGCTGGATCTTACGGACGAAGAAAAAACTTTTACAATTACAGAGAATACGGATCTGGTAAAGCAAAGCATGGGTGGTGGAGGCCAGAAGCCATCCGGTGAGAAGCTATCAGACGAAGCCCCCTCTGAAGAGGAATCAGGGGAAGCACCGGAAAAACCATCCGGGGATACTTCAGACAGCGAAAAACAGAGGGAAGAGAAGGGCGAGGCACCCTCCGACCCAGGTGATGGAGAAGCACCCAAGGCCGACACAGAAGACATTACGGCAGAGAATATCGCAGTGGGTGATACCGTGTTTCTTACGCTGGATTCGGACGGAAATGCAGAGACCATTACATTGCTATCCATGCGTGGTGAAGCAGTCGCAGAATAGGACAGCAGGGAATAATCCCATAGGGTAAATGTGGAGGAAAAATTGTGAAAAAATCGGGTATTTCAAAAGGAAGCCATAGAAAACTGACGGCAATTCAGGCACATTGGAAACAATGCTCCAGAAAAAAGAAAGGGATTGCAATTGGCTCGGCAGTTGTGCTTGCAGCGGGAATTATTACTGCTGTGGTGTTTTTTCAGAGACATTTGGCACAGCCGGTGATGGCCGGAAGCGAAGGTAATATAGAAGTAACAGCGGCCACAGGGACGATTGCGAATACGATTATAGGAACTGGAAATCTTGCCAATGATGATGCGGTATCGATTAAGATTCCATCGGGAGTTGTGATTGATGAGGTTCTGGTAGAAAGTGGAGATGAGGTTTTGGCAGGGGATGTACTGGCAACGGTTGATTCGGCTTCTGTGTACAGTGCGATGGAAGAGGTACAGTCTGCAATTGATGAACTGGATGCTAAGATCAATGACTGCAGGGAGGATTCCAGCGCCTCATCTGTTACCTCAAAAGTAGATGGACGAATCAAGAAGATTTATGCAGGTGCAGACGCTTCCATCTCCCAGGTTATGCTGGAACAGGGCGCTTTGATGTTGATCTCACTGGATGGAAAGCTGGCGGTGGAATTTCAGACATCCGGAACCGTTGCGGTGGATGATTCTGTCATCGTGCAGCGTTCCAGTGGAGCTCAGGTTACCGGAACTGTGGAAAGCATAAGCGGGAATACGGTTGTTGTGACCATGACGGACAGTGGAATCGGTATGGAGGAGTCCGTCAGCGTGTTTAATTTGGATGGAACTTCGCTGGGAAGCGGAACCACTTATATCCATGAGCAGATGGCATTAACAGGAACTACAGGAACGATATCCTCTGTTTCGGTAGTGGAGGACGAAGCGATCTCAAGCGGAACTACTCTTTACACCGTAGTAAATGATGGCACTTCCACAGAATATAAGCAGTTGACAGCCAGCCGTCAGGCTTATGCAGATACACTGCAGAAGCTCTTAGAGCTGGCCCAGACGGGAGCAGTTACAGCAGATCGTGATGGAACTATAGGAAGTGTTCTGGTTTCCGAAGGAAACAGCAGCAGTTCCGGCAGTTCTGGCAGTTCTGGCACCTCCGGCAGCGGCGCTTCTGCTTCCGGGGTGATTACAACGGGGACAACAAAAGGGAAAAGTACCGGAGTTGTGCTTACCTCGAAAACAGATGTGGATGTGACAGCTGTATCCGAACCCTCTGAGACAGACAGCTCTTCGGAAAGTTCTTCTGAAGACAGCATTGCCGCTTCCGGAAATGAACTGCAGTTTACCATTACCTCAGGAACCATAGGAAGCGCACAGGCGGTGATGCTGCAGCAGCCGGTTACCGGGGCAGCTCCTCAGACAGAGATCACAACCGCAGACGGAAGTTATACCGGTATTGTAACCTGGAATCCCGGAGCTAAAACCTTTGCAGCAGCGACCTCCTATCAGGCCATGGTGACGCTGAGTGCGGCAGAGGGCTATCTGTTTACGGCAGACAGCGTGCAGCATCTGGCCTCCGGAATTTTATCAGGAATTACAGTTTCGGCAGATCAGAAAACGATGAGCTTTACGATTACATTTCCAGAGACAGGAGCTGCCACTAACGCAGATACAAATACGGGCAATAACAGTAATGCAAACGGCAGTAATACAAACAACAGCAATGCAGAGAGCAGTAATGCAAACAGCAGTAATACAAACAGTAATAATACAGGCAGCAATACGGCCGGTGGCAGCGCAGCGGGTGGAAATACAGTCAATAACAATACTGCAGCCGCCCAGTCTACAGTCGGAAGTACTTCCGGGGCGTCTGGAGGGAATTCCACTGCAGGATCCGGCGAAACGACTGCAGCAGCTTCCACATCAGATACCTCTGACAGCAGTTCCGCCAGCAGCACCTCCAGCGAGTACAGCACAGATACTGCCGCATTTACGATTTCTGGGAATGCACAGATGATTCTGGCTGTAAATGTAGATGAACTGGACATCAATTCAATATCTGTCGGACAGGAAGCAGAAGTGACGTTTGATGCGTTGGAGGATGAGACATTTACAGGAACCGTGACGAAAATCGGTAATACAGCTACTGTGAGCGGTGGAGTGGCAAAGTATACGGTTAATATCACCATTGATAAAACGGAAGCAATGAAGGCCGGTATGAATGCTTCCGCAACCATCGTAATTGAGCAAAAGGAAAATGTTGTGACGATCCCGGTCAATGCGCTGCAGGAGCGGGGAAGCAAGGTGTATGTCTATACAGAAGAAGATTCAGATGGTAATCTTTCCGGCGAACAGACAGTTACTACCGGACTTTCCGACGGTGATACGGTAGAGATTACAGATGGACTGTCAGAGGGTGACACCGTCTACTACCAGAAGACCGGGAACCTGGGAAGCTCCAGTGAGACGACAGGTAAGATGGGCGAAAACAGGGGCAACATGGGCAATATGAACGATGGCAATATGAGTGGAGGTTCAGCACCGGGAGGTTCCGGTGGCAATATGGGCGGTGGCACTCCGCCGGGAATGTAAGGACAGGAGGAGGCGCAAGATGATTGAATTAAAAGATGTATCAAAGGTATACGAGATCGGTGGTGAAAAAGTTACTGCCCTGGATCATGCAGATGTTAAGATTGAAGAAGGAGAGTTTGTCAGTATCATCGGACCCTCCGGAAGCGGAAAATCTACTATGATGAATATTATCGGCTGCCTGGATGTGGCGGATGAGGGGGAATATATCCTGGATGGAATCTCCATCGAGCAGTATTCTGAATCAGAGCTGGCCCGTATTCGCAATAAAAAGATAGGATTCATCTTCCAGAACTTTAATCTTCTTCCGAAACTGACAGCAGAGGAGAATGTGGAATTGCCGCTGATCTACCAGAAGATGAAGGCAACGGAGCGAAAACAGTTGGTGGCAGAGGCCCTGGACCGGGTGGAGCTTTCCAATCGGAAGCATCATAAGCCTACCGAGCTTTCCGGTGGACAGCAGCAGCGTGTTGCCATAGCCAGAGCACTGGTAACACGGCCCTCCCTGTTTTTGGCAGATGAACCTACCGGCAATCTGGACTCTGCTACCGGGGAAGAGATTCTGAAGCTTTTCCATGAACTCCATGAGGCAGGAAACACGATTGTACTGATCACCCATGATAATTCGGTAGCGGATGAGGCGGAGCGAAAGATCCGCATCCGGGATGGAAAGTTAAGTGAGGTGACGGCCTGATGGGACAGACATGGAAGATGGCATGGTCAGCAATCCTTGCAAATAAGCTACGGACCTTCCTTACCATGCTGGGTATTATCATCGGAGTTATGGCGCTTATTGTTCTGGTTTCGATTGCAGATGGAGCAACTGCTTCTGTATCAGATCAGATTTCAGATATGGGCTCCAGCTATCTGACCGTGCGGATTTCAGATGACAAGGAGAATCCGCTGCGACTGTCGGAGTTTCAGACTCTGTTTGAGGACGACAGTATCGCTGCGGCGGCACCCAGCAGTGTGACCAGTATGACGGGAAAAAGCGGATACACCAGTGAGAGCATGTCTGTGACTGGCACCACGGGAGAATATTTTTCCATTATGAATCTGGAGCTTGGCTTGGGACGTACCATCAAGCAGGTGGATCTGAACAATAATTCCTACGTGATCATCATCAGCAGCGATACGGCGGTTGAGTTTTTCGGACACGCAGACGCTGTGGGTGAGACGCTTGCTCTGGACGGTAAGGATTTTCAGGTTATCGGAGTGCTCTCCTCAGATAATTCAACGCTTACG
This sequence comes from Lachnospiraceae bacterium, assembly GCA_028692395.1. GTDB lineage: Bacteria > Bacillota > Clostridia > Lachnospirales > Lachnospiraceae > Novisyntrophococcus. The sequence continues at coordinate 26,880 of JAQUXP010000026.1, read as the reverse complement.
TCGGGGCAGGCCTCGGTAAGTTCCTCTGAGGACAGCAGTTCCAGTGTGAATCTGGAAGGCTATATTCCATATTCCACATTTACCCGTGTCTCAGATCAGGTACTGGATATTACTCAGTTTTATGTGTCATCGGCAGATGAGTCTACCATGGATCCCTGTACTGCCGCAGTTGAATCTGTGATGCTCTCACGGTTTGACTACGATGAAGATGCCTTTTCTGTCATCGACCAGTCAGAAATCATGGATGCCATGGAAAGCGTCAGCAGCACGATGTCGCTGATGCTGGGAGGTATTGCCGCTATTTCGCTGCTGGTGGGCGGAATCGGTATTATGAATATCATGCTGGTATCTGTTACGGAACGAACCAGGGAAATTGGCATCCGTAAAGCCATCGGTGCAGGAAGATGGTCTATTATGTCTCAGTTTTTGATTGAGGCACTGCTGGTCAGTATGATAGGCTGTCTGGTTGGCATCGGGTTTTCCTGGATTGTCTTACAGATTATAGGAAAAGTAATGTCAGGCTCACTGTCAGTATCTATGAACTGGAATGTGGTGGGAATTGCAGCAGCATTTTCCTGTCTGATCGGGATGATCTTTGGGCTCTATCCGGCCAATAAGGCGGCGGGAATGAAACCGATTGATGCATTACGGTATTCAGGCTGAGAAGGAAAACAAAATCAGATATGGGGCTGTCCCACTTCGGTGGTCGGGGGCTCCTCTGAGGGCTGAACACATTTGCAGAAGTCCTAAATATACCAAAACAACCGATTTTGCGTTATAAGAAATCGGTTGTTTTTTTGTATACTCCTGGACTTCGAAACCCTGTTCAGCCCTCAGAGAAGCCCCCACCACCCAAGTGGGATCATATTAGAATGTCGTTTTGTGGGAGAAAATAGGTGGTGTTATGAGAAGTTGTATGATAGAATCTTGATAGAATAGTTGAATGGGAGGGGCAGGTACGCATGGAACGTGATGTGGATATGAAGGAGATTTCTGACGGGAAGCTTTACGGGAGTAAGGACATGGTGAAGGCGGACTGTCAGGATTGTGTGGGATGCTGGGAGTGCTGTCATGGAATGGGAGAATCGATCGTTTTGGATCCGCTGGATGTGTTTCGATTGTTGGAGGCGGTGAAGGGATCTTTTGACGGACTGGTGCAAAAGCATCTGGAGCTTGGAATTGTGGATGGCATGGTTCTTCCCAATCTGAAGATGGACGAAAAAACCGAGAATTGCACTTTCCTGGACAGCCATGGAAGATGCAGCATCCATGAGAACAGGCCGGGTATCTGCAGGCTTTTTCCGCTGGGGCGTTTTTACGAGAATCGTTCTTTTCAGTATTTTCTGCAGGTCCATGAATGTAAGAAAAGGAATCGTGTGAAGATTAAGGTGTGCAAGTGGATTGACACGCCGGACGTGAAGCAATATGAGACATTTGTCACGGACTGGCATTATTTTTTGAAGGATCTTAAAGCTTTGGTAGATGCGGAGGGAGATGAAGAGCAGAGACGGATGGTGACGATGTATGTGCTGAAGCGATTCTATCAGCGCCCTTACGATCAGGGGCGGGAGTTTTATCCGCAGTTTGAAGAGCGGATGTTGGAGGCAAAGCAGTTATTTGGGCTGATGACGGAACAGGGAGCAGTCCCGTGAGTACAGGAGAAAAATAAAAACAAACAGGAAGAGTATGGGGGAAGTAATGAACAGTAGTAATTTGAAAAATACACATGCGCAGAGTAAATGGTTTGGAAATCGTGCATTTTATAAAATGATTCTTGCCATCGCAGTACCTATTATGGTGCAAAACGGTATTACAAACTTTGTAAGCCTTCTGGATAATATTATGGTAGGGCAGATTGGTACGGAGCAGATGTCCGGCGTAGCTATCGTAAATCAGCTGATCTTTGTGTACTATCTTTGTATCTTTGGAGGACTCTCCGGAGCAGGAATCTTTACGGCACAGTATTTTGGGCAGAAGGATGACGAGGGAATCCGGCATACATTCCGTTACAAAATCTGGATGGCATTGATTCTGACAGCGGGAGCGATCTTTCTTTTCGTAGTGTTCGGACAGGGATTAATTCAGCTTTATCTGAATGGAAGCAGTGACGGAGGCAATCTTCAGGCAGCACTGCGTTACGGCAAAGAGTATATGGATGTCATGCTGCTTGGACTTCCGGCATTTATGATGACGCAGGTGTATGTAAGCACGCTTCGAGAGTGCGGTGAGACACTGGTTCCTATGAAGGCGGGAATTGTGGCGGTACTGGTTAACCTCGCATTTAATTATCTCTTAATCTATGGAGAATTGGGTTTTCCCGCACTGGGAGTTACGGGTGCAGCTATTGCTACCGTGTTGTCTCGTTATGTGGAAGCAGTGATTGTTATCGTATGGACTCATCGGCATCAGGTGAAAAACACTTTTATTGTGGGAATGTACCGGACACTTCGGGTACCGGCTTCCCTGGTACGACATTTCTTTATCAAGGGTGTCCCACTGCTGGTCAATGAGACCTTGTGGGCAGCGGCTATGGCCATGCTCACCCAGTGTTATTCTGTCCGTGGCTTAAGCGTTGTGGCCGGTATGAACATTGCCAATACCATCAACAATGTCTTTAATGTAGTATTTATCGCCATGGGTGACTCGGTAGCGATTATCATAGGGCAGCTGCTGGGTGCGGGAAAGATGGAAGAGGCAAAGGACACGGACCGGAAGATGATCGTGTTTTCTGTGATGAGTTGTATTGGGATTGCGGCGGTCATGCTGATTGTGGCACCATTATTTCCACATCTGTACAATACCACAGATCAAACCAGAGAACTGGCGGCAAGATTCATCATGGTACAGGCAATCTTCATGCCTCAGGCTGCTTTTATGCATGCCGCATACTTTACCCTTCGCTCCGGAGGAAAGACGATCGTAACATTTTTATTTGACAGTGTTTTTGTGTGGTGCGTCAGTGTGCCAATCGCATATCTGCTGAGCCGGTATACAGATCTTTATGTGGTGTATATCTTTGCGCTGGTTCAGATTGGTGACTGGGTTAAGTGCGCCATCGGATTTGTGCTGGTGAAGAAGGGTGTATGGCTGCAAAATATCGTCAAGCAGTAAAAGGTGAGGTTAAAAATGAAAAAAAACAAATGTCAAGAGTTGAATTTTTATTCTTATTTCTATATAGTAGAGTAGTTGTAACTGTGAACGTGTGAAGCAGTTACTTTACAAGAAGAGAAAGGGAATGAAACGTGTCAGCAGAAAATGTCTTTTTAAGAAAAATGAATGAACTGGTTGAAACAGGAAAAAGAAATAACAATATCTTAGAGGAACAGGATATCATGGATGAATTCCCGGGTGTTTCTTTCTCAGAGCAGCAGATCATCCAGATCCATGCTTATATTAAGGGATTTCATATTATTATAAATAAAACAGAGAAAGAAAAGAACCTGAAAAAGGCTGAATTCAAAAAGAAGGATAAAACAGAAGAACCCATCGAAGAACTGACAGAAGAACTGACAGAGGAATCAGAAGACTTAGAAGAATCGGATCTCAATTTCTCGGAGGAGGATCTTACTGCAGAGGAAGAGCTTCTTGATCAGGAGGCACTGGCAGGCGGTCTGCTGGATGACACATACTATGAAGAACCAGAGGAGTCAGATAATTATGATCTGGATAGTGTAAGTCTTCTGGAGGGCGTGGGCACTGAGGATCCGGTGCGTCTGTACCTGAAGGAAATCGGCATGTTTCCTCTTCTAAATGCAGAACGTGAGATAGAACTGGCCAAGCGCAAGGATGAGGGAGATGAGGCAGCCAAGCATGAGCTGATCAACAGTAATCTCCGGCTTGTAGTCAGTATTGCGAAAAAGTATACAGGGCGTGGAATTAATTTTCTGGATCTGATACAGGAGGGAAATCTGGGACTGATCCGTGGAATTGAAAGATATGACCATAACAAGGGTTATAAGATCAGTACCTATGCCACATGGTGGATTAAACAGTCTATTACCAGAGCACTTGCAGATAAATCCAGAACGATCCGTGTACCGGTACATATGGTGGAAAAAATCAATAAGGTAGTCAGGACCAGAAAGCAGATGACACTGGAGCTGGGGCATGAGCCCACCCACAGGGAATTGGCAGAGGAACTGGATATGAGAGAAGAAGAGATTCTGAATATCTATCAATATGCCACGGATGTAGCTTCTCTGGATACGCCTATCGGTGATGAGGCAGATAATTGTCTGGGAGATTTTGTCGCAGATGAGAACACCATATCCACGGAAGAATCAGTAGAACAGAAGATATTGAAGGATAATGTCAGCATTCTTCTGGATACTCTGACCGAGCGTGAGAGGAACGTGCTGGTGAAGCGATTCGGTATTGGCACAGATGCCCCTCAGACGCTGGAGGAGATTGGGCAGGCGCTTCATGTAACCAGAGAGCGTGTGCGTCAGATAGAGGCGAAGGCATTAAAAAAATTGCAGAAATCCAGAAAAAAAGAATTGATAAAAGGATTCCTGTAAGGAAAAATAACATAAAAACGGTTGAAACAGGGATAGGATAGGTGGTAGTATAGGTCTACAGCACAGGTGGATCAATACTGCCACTGTTTGTCTGTTTTATTAATTAATTGGCTGATTTGTGCAATATCGGTGCAGATCATAACGGATGATACAGGAGTGTAAAAAGAGAATGAACAGGATTAAGAATATTATCTTTGATGTAGGAGATGTACTGATTCAATATCGCTGGAGAGATATGCTAAGAGATTATGGACTGCAGGGGGAAGATATTGAACGTGTGGGAAGTGAGATGTTTGATGATCCGGAGCATTTGTGGAGCATATTTGACCTGGGAGCTATGAGCCAGGAGGAAGTCATAGAAGAATTCCGAAGAAAATATCCGAGGGATGGAGAGACAATTGCCTGGTTTATCAGTCATGGAGAATATATGAGTGTTCCAAGACCGGCAGTGTGGAAGCGTGTTCGAGAATTGAAGAACAGGGGTTATGGAATCTACCTGTTGTCCAATTATCCGGAGATATTATTCAAAAAGCATACAGAATATGTTGATTTTATGGAGGATATAGATGGAATGATGGTTTCCTATATGATACAGAAAGCAAAACCGGATGCTGCCATCTATCATGCACTTTTTAAAAAGTATGAGTTGGATCCGTCGGAGTGTGTATTTTTTGATGACCGGATGGAGAATATTACCGGGGCAAAGAAGCTTGGTATGCAGGCAGTCCATGTGAAGTCGCAGCAGAGCCTGCTAGATGATCTTGACCTTCTTTAGAAGGTCAAAACCATCCGGCAGTGATTCCTTCCGGATCAGCAGGAGCTGTCTGTCTTTACCGTGCGTTTGCGAAGAAGAATGAAGAGAACGCCGCTTACCGCCATCAGCATTGGATAGAAGAGATAGGGCCAGAAATCAAAGGGTGTCAGTGCGGTGAGTCCTGCAGCAGACAGAAGCTGTGCCCCATAGGGGATCAGTCCCTGGCAGGAAGAGGTAAAGATATCCAGCAAAGAGGCGGAACGTCTTGGAGAAATTCCGTATTCTTCACTGATATCTTTGGCGATAGGTCCGGCCATGACGATGGCTACCGTATTGTTGGCAGTACAGGCATCCACCAGAAGGGAAAGACCGGCAATTCCAAGTTCTCCGCCCTTTTGGCCTTTGATGCGGTGTTTGATGAAGCCTAAGATAAAGTCAATACCGCCATATTCCCGCACGAGGGAGACAATACAGGCAACGATGATGGAGATGACAGTGATATCATACATGCCGGTAATGCCCTTACCAATTCCGGTAAACATCTCTGAGGGAAGGATAGCTCCTGTAATGACGCCTACGATGATCGAAAGCACTGTTCCGGCAATCAGAACGAGGAACACATTGACACCAGCCAGAGCTCCAACCAGAACGACCAGATAGGGAAGCACCTTCCAGAGATTGTAAGAAAGATCACCTGTCATATGATAGGAAACATCTCGGGTCAACAGATAGAATAGGAGGATTGTGATCAGTGCGGCGGGAAGAACAATCAGGAAGTTTGCCTTGAATTTGTCCTTCATCTGGCAGCCCTGTGTCTTTACAGCGGCGATAGTGGTGTCGGAAATCATAGAAAGATTATCTCCAAACATGGCACCACAGACAACAGCTCCGATACAGATGGGAAGAGCAAATCCGGTTTTTTCACTGATTCCCACTGCAATAGGGGCAAGGGCGGCGATGGTGCCCATGGAAGTCCCCATGGAAATGGAGATAAAACATCCGATGATGAAAAGCCCTACAACAACAATTCCGGAGGGAAGGATGGAGAGTCCAAGGTTTACGGTACTTTCTACTCCTCCTGCAGCAGTGATTGCACCGGAAAATGCACCGGCACACAGAAAAATCAGACACATGGTGATAATATTTTCGTCTGCGATGCCTTTTGCAATCACGGTGAGCTTATCCCCAAAGCTAAGTGAGCGATTCTGACAGAAAGCCACGAGAAGTGCGATTAAAAATCCCACAATAGCCGGCATGCTGTAAAAATCTCCAGTGACGACGCCGGAACCCAAAAAGATAACTAAGAATACTGCAATTGGAAGCAAAGCAATCGCTCTGCCTTTTTTTATCTGTTCCATAAAGAATCCCCCTTGAATCCATGCTTGTTTTATTTTGTAAATGATAAGAATAATCATACAGGAAAGAAGATAAAAAGGCAACTGATACGATGTCTTGGATTGCATTTTCCATAAGTTTCATGTAAGATAAGAGATAACAATTGAGCAGGTCTGTGCAGGTACTGCACAGTTAAGATAAGAGATCGTAAAGAGAGGCAGTGCGGATGGGTAAAAAGAAGAAAAAAAAGAAGGATGCCATAGATGTCTTACTGACGCTTGGTATGGTTGTCTGTGCCTGTGTGTTTGTGTTTGCTGCATATAAGCTGATATCTGCGGGCCTGGAATACAAGCAGGCCAAGGACGAATATACGGATCTGAAAAAATATACATCCCAGGCAACACCGGATCCGGATCAAACCTCAGATACATCCCAGGAGCCTTTGACAGCAGAAACCATCGCCAATCTTCCGCCAGATGTGGACTTTATGTCCCTGCAGGCGATTAATCCCGATGTGATAGGATGGCTTGTCGTGGATGCACTGGATATCAGCTATCCAATTGTACAGGGAAAGGACAATGATGAGTATCTCCATCATACTTTTGAAAAAACTTATAATTTTGCCGGATCTATTTTTATGGATTATGCCAATAAATCAGATCTCAGTGACTGTCATACCATCATTTACGGTCACAATATGAAGGATCAGTCGATGTTTGGAAAGTTAAAGTTTATAAAGGAAAAGGAGCTTTACAAGAATGACCCTTATTTTTGGATTATAACACCCCAGGGAAAGAGCCGCTATCAGATGTTCAGTGCTCATGTTACTTCCTCCCAGGGAGATACCTATACCCTGTTTAGCGGTGCAGATCAGCAGTTTGTAGATTATATGAATAAGATGGCACTGGAAAGCGAAGTGGATCTGGGTAAGTTTTCATTTACGGCGGAAGATAAGGCAGTAACGCTTACCACCTGTACCAGTAACAGTACACAGAGGTTTGTTGTACAGGGAGTTCTCGTGGATACATGGTAAAAGGAGGAGACAAAAAGATGGATGGAAGAGACGAACTGCAAAGACTGATTGACAAGTATGATAATATTGTCTTTTTTGGCGGGGCAGGTGTGTCCACAGAAAGCGGGATACCTGATTTTCGAAGTGTGGACGGACTGTACAATCAAAGCTATCAATATCCGCCGGAGACGATTATCAGTCACAGCTTTTTTGTAAGAAACCCGGAAGAGTTTTACCGCTTTTACAGAGAAAAGATGCTGGCATTGGATGCAAAACCAAATGGAGCCCATAAAAAGCTTGCCAGTCTGGAAAAATCCGGAAAACTCAAAGCAGTAGTGACGCAGAATATCGACGGACTCCACCAGGCAGCAGGAAGTAAGACGGTATATGAATTACACGGCAGTGTTCGCCGCAACTACTGTGTGAAATGTCATAAGTTCTATGATGCAGCATTTATCAAAGCCTCGGAGGGAATTCCACGGTGTGAAGTGTGCGGCGGTATTATCAAACCGGATGTTGTTTTATATGAAGAAGGACTGGATATGGACACCATGGACATGGCCACAAAAGCAATCTCACAGGCACAGCTGCTGATCATCGGCGGTACATCACTGGCGGTATATCCGGCGGCGGGGCTGCTGCAGTACTTTAAGGGGGACAAGCTGGTAGTAATCAACAAGAGTCCCACACCTGTGGATAACAATGCAGATCTTTTGATACAGGAACCTATTGGAAGGCTTTTTTCAGGTATTACAGTGAATAAAGAAGGATGATGCAAGATGGAAAAGTTAAACTATGAGGTTGGAGATATCGTAAAATTGAAAAAACCACATCCCTGCGGCAGTCTGGAATGGGAGATTCTCCGGGTGGGTGCAGACTTTCGTCTTAAGTGTATGGGATGTGGACATCAGATTATGACACCCCGGAAGCTGGTAGAGAAAAACACCCGTGGTCTGCGCAAGAATCATTGACGATTTTGCTGGATTATGGTATGATGAAGTCTCGTGATATATGATAAACAGGGCAGTTTCAGAAAGAGGTAAAACATATGAATAAAGTAATTTTAATGGGAAGATTAACCAGAGATCCGGAGGTAAGATACTCTGCAGGTGAGAATGCAACTGCGATAGCAAGATATACACTGGCGGTAGACAGAAGATTTAAGAGAGATGGTGATGCTACAGCAGATTTCATCGGCTGTGTTGCCTTTGGAAGAAGTGCAGAATTCGCAGAGAAATATCTTCGTCAGGGACTTCGTATTGTCGTGGAAGGTCGTATCCAGACCGGAAGCTATACAAATAAAGACGGTAATAAGGTATACACTACAGATGTTGTGGTAGAGCAGCAGGAGTTTGCAGAGAGCAAAGCAGCAAGTGCTGAGCATGCCGGAGGATTCGGCGGCCAATCAGGATTTGGCGGGGCGCCTTCTCAGAGTGCACCTGCATCTTCCGGACCTGTTTCCGCAGACGGATTTATGAATATTCCAGATGGCATCGATGAGGAACTTCCATTTAACTAAAACAAAAACCAGAGTATAACAGAGGCTGCCATAAGGAGCTTCTTCACTGAGAGAAAACAGTGAGGCTGCTTCCTATGGCTGCTTTTTACTTCGGTCTTTCTATTTTCGAAAATAAGTGATATAATGAGCGAAAGCGAAGATAATGGGAGCTTGCTCACATTAGAAGAGCGGCGAAATTATCGAGTGATGAAATCACGACGTAATGAGCGAAAGCGAAGATAATGGGAGCTTGCTCACATTAGAAGAGCGGCGAAATTACGAGATGTGATTATTTTTGAAGTGTGCGATGTGATGTCTTTTACAGGAGACAATATGAATAAAAATAAGATTAAATTAAATGGACAATTAAGTTCTTACCTGAGATGGCCTATTATGCTATCCCTGCTTTTGGTTGTGATGAATATCGGTGTCTATCTGATTGACAGAAAAGCAGGAAGTCTGGTAACGCTGGTTACAGCGGTCTATGTTCTGGTTGCTGTGATTTTGTATTTTCACAATCGACCTCAGCTTTTGAATGAACTGATTACGTTCGCCACACAATACGGTCAGGTACAGAAAAGCTTGATTCAGGAGCTTTCACTTCCGTATGCACTGATGGATGCCAATGGAAAACTTCTATGGGTAAATCAGAAATTTTCCGAGGTTACAGGGAAAGAAAAGCAATATCATAAATCTGTTACGAATATTTTTCCGGAGCTGACGAAGGACAAGTTTCCCGCTTTTGATGAAGAGACAGAACTTACCCTCAGCTACCACGAACACGACTATCGAATCAATATGAAAAGTGTAGTCATAGATAATCTGATTGAACAGACAAATCTGGTGGCAACGGAGGAAAAAGAAAATCATCTGATTGCTATCTTTTTATTTGATGAAACACTGCAGAACGAATATCTGCAGAAATTTCAGGATGAAACTATGGTGGCAGGACTTTTGTATCTGGACAATTATGATGAGGCACTGGAAAGTGTGGAGGAGGTTCGCCGTTCTCTATTGACAGCCTTGATTGACCGTAAGATTAATAAGTATTTTGCAGATACCGACGGACTTGTGAAGAAGATAGAGAAGGATAAGTATTTTCTGATTATGAGAAAACGTTCTCTGGATGAGCTGAAGGCAGGACGTTTCAGCCTGCTGGAGGATGTCAAGACCGTAAATATCGGAAATGAAATGGCAGTCACGATCAGTATCGGTATTGGTGCCGGTGCGGGTTCTTATGCAAAAAATTCTGAATATTCCAGAATTGCCATTGATCTGGCCCTGGGAAGAGGCGGCGATCAGGTTGTCTTAAAACAGGGTGATGCCATCTCTTACTATGGAGGAAAAACCCAGGCGATTGAGAAAAACACCCGGGTAAAAGCCAGAGTAAAGGCACATGCACTGAAAGAATTTATGGGAAGCAAGGAAAAAGTTGTGGTCATGGGGCATAAGCTTACCGATGTGGACTCCTTCGGAGCCGCTGTGGGTATCTATCGTGCAGCAAAGACCCTGAACAAGAAGACACATATCGTGATTGACAATCCGACATCGTCTATTCGACCTCTGATGGAAGAATTTCTGAATAATCAGGATTATGAGTCCCATATGTTTGTAAACTGCCATGAAGCGAAAGAGATTGTAGATGATAACACCCTGGTAGTTGTAGTTGATACGAATAAGCCAAGCTATACAGAGTGCGAAGAGCTGCTTTCCATGACAAAGACAATTGTAGTGCTGGATCACCATCGTCAGGGCAGTGAGGTCATCAGAAACTCTGTTCTGTCTTATATTGAGCCATATGCATCCTCAGCCTGTGAGATGGTTGCGGAGATCCTGCAGTATTTTGCAGATGGAATTCGTATCCGCAATATCGAGGCAGACAGTATCTATGCAGGTATTATGATTGATACCGATAATTTTCTGCAGAAGACCGGAGTGCGTACCTTTGAGGCAGCAGCATTTCTGCGGCGCTGTGGTGCAGATGTCACCCGTGTAAGAAAGCTGTTTCGGGAAGATATGGATGACTGTCGTGCAAAGGGTGAGACCGTGAAAAACGCAGAGCTGTTCCGTGAAAACTTTGCGATCTCTCAGTGTCCTTCTGAATATGTGAAAAGTCCCACAATTGTAGGAGCCCAGGCGGCAAATGAGCTTTTGAATATTATCAATGTAAAGGCATCCTTTGTATTTACCGTATACCGGAATACAGTGTATGTCAGTGCAAGAGCAATTGACGAGATTAATGTCCAGATTATTATGGAGCGCCTTGGTGGTGGTGGACATCTGAATATTGCAGGGTGCCAGTTTGAGGGCACCGATGTTCAGGCAGCAATTGCACAAGTGAAAAAAACGATTACAGAAATGCTGGATGGAGGAGAATTATAATGAAAGTAATCTTATTAGAAGATGTAAAGACCCTTGGTAAGAAAGGGCAGACCGTAAATGTAAGTGATGGCTATGCGAGAAATAAACTGCTTCCCCAGAAGCTTGGAATAGAGGCTACTTCCAGAAATATGAATGATCTGAAGCTTCAGAAAGCGCATGAGGATAAGGTAGCACAGGAAAATCTGGATGCAGCGAAAAAGTTTGCCGAGGAGATTGAGACGAAGGAAGTTGTTCTTTCTATCAAAGTCGGTGAAGGTGGAAGAGTATTTGGCAGTATATCCGCAAAGGAAATTGCAGAAGCTGCAAAAGCACAGCTGGGTTATGATCTGGACAAGAAAAAACTGCAGATGGAAAATCCGATTAAAGCGGTAGGAACCACCAATGTAGGAGTTCGTCTTCATCCGAAGGTAACAGCGAACCTTAAAGTTATCGTAAGAGAAGCTTAGGAGGAACCGCTGTATGGAAGAAGCACTCATCAAGAGGATACTGCCACACAGTGTAGAGGCAGAGCAGTCAGTCATTGGTTCTATGCTGATGGGCCGGGAGGCAATCAGTGTGGCGGCGGAGCGGCTGACCAGTGATGATTTTTATCAGCGCCAGTATGGTATCGTATTTGAGTGCATGGTGGAGCTGTTCAATGAAGGAAAGACGGTGGATCTGATTACGTTGCAGAACCGTCTTCGGGAAAAGGATGTGCCGCCGGAGATCAGCAGCATGGAATTTGTAAGAGAACTGCTGGATCCCAGTATCATATCGGGTCATATTGAGGATTACGCCAAGATTGTCAGTGACAAGGCAGTGCTCCGCCGATTAATCCGGTTAAATGAAGAAATTTCAAATGAATGTTATCTGAATAAGGAACCGCTGGAGAATATTCTGGAGACTACGGAAAAGCAGATGTTTCAGCTTTTACAGCAGCGTAATTCCGGAGATTTCGTGCCAATTCGTCAGGTTGTTATGAACGCCCTGGAGAATATTGAGCGGGCTTCTAAGACAAAAGGAACGGTTACCGGTCTTGCAACAGGGTTTACCGATCTGGATTATAAGACTTCAGGTTTTCAGCGATCCGATTTAATTCTTGTAGCGGCGAGACCTTCTATGGGAAAGACGGCACTGGTTTTGAATATTGCTCAGTACATGGCATTTAAGCAGGATCGTCATGTGGCAATCTTCTCCCTGGAGATGTCAAAGGAACAGCTGATGAATCGTCTCTTATCCATGGAGTCCAAGGTTGATTCTCAGAATATGAGAACCGGTAATCTGAAGGATGAAGAGTGGAGCAAGCTGATCGAAAGTGCCGGTGTAATCGGTGAGTCGAATCTGATTATCGATGATACTCCAGGTATTTCTGTGCGTGAGCTTAGATCCAAGTGCCGAAAATATAAGCTGGAGCATGGGCTGGACGCTATTATGATCGATTACCTGCAGTTGATGAGTGGCAGTGGAAAGGGAGATTCCAGACAGCAGGAAATCTCCGATATTTCCCGTTCCTTAAAATCAATTGCCAGAGAGATGAATGTTCCGGTGATCGCATTGTCACAGCTGTCCCGTGCCGTGGAATCTCGTCCGGACCACAGACCGATGCTTTCCGACCTTCGAGAGTCCGGAGCCATCGAGCAGGATGCGGATGTTGTAATGTTTATCTATCGTGATGATTATTACAATAAGGATTCCGAAAATAAAGGTATTGCCGAAATTATCATAGCAAAACAGAGAAATGGTCCAATTGGAACGATTAATCTGGTCTGGCTGCCAGATTTTACAAAATTTGCCAATCTTCAAAAATAATCAGACGAAAAAACACAGTATTGTGCCCTTTTGGTACAGATACTGTGTTTTTTGTCGTACGTTTTTTCTTGAGGGGTATTTTAGTTTGCGTTATACTTAAAAAGAAGAAAAACGTAACTATTCAGCAGGTATGTGCATTTACTGCACATACCGTAAGAAAGTGATTCAGGAGTGAAGAAATCCCATCACCAAAGATGATTTTTATGGATTTCTGAATCGTAACTGGGGGTAGAGAGAATGTCAGAACATGTATATTCTATGACAGAAGCCTCAAAACTTCTGGAGGAGCGGACAAGCGTACTGCGTTATTGGGAAGAGGAGCTTGCCCTCGAAATTGCCAGAAATGAGAGAGGATGCAGATATTACACCAGACAGGATTTGATGATTTTGATAAGTATTAAAGAACTGAAGAAAAAAGGACTTATGTTAAAGGAAATACGAGAATTGATTCCTTTCTTTTACAGGAGAGAAGAAGCCGTGGAAACATCCCAGAAAAAAGAAGCGTCAAAGGAACAGCAGGAAGCATTTTTTAAGATACTGGAGAAAGCCATGACAGAGCTCAGAAAGCAGAACCGCAGGGAAGAGCGTTATCGGAGGGTGGATGAAGCAATCCGGCAGCATCAGCTGGCCAGACGACAGGTAGCGGCCGCCCAGGAAACCAAAACAAAGAAAAATAAAAGAACCAGAGCATAGCCAGAAAATCTTTTTAACAAAAAACCGAAGCAGTAACGACGTATCGTCGATACTGCTTCGGTTTTTTTGATGCTGTAATTATTCAGCAGAGATAGCTCCTGTTGGGCATGCAGCTTCACAAGCACCACAGTCAACACAGGTATCTGCGTCGATTACATATTTGTCATCTCCTGCAGAGATAGCTTCAACTGGACATTCGCTTTCGCATGTTCCACAAGAAACACATTCATCAGAAATTACGTGTGCCATAATAGTATCCTCCTTGTATGTTCGATATCAGTAGTCCAGCATCTGGACTCTAAAGACATTCTAATATATTTGTCATAAGAAAACAAGTATATTTTTCGGAACATTCTATAAACAAATGGAATGCACACAAAAGAAATCATAAAAAGGGTCTGCCGCACGTTGACGCTGGAGCCCCAGTGGGTGTAGTGAAAAGCGTAATTGCGGATTTGTACAATTCGTATTATAATAGAACTTGTGTAACTATTTAGCAGGTCCGTGCATTTACGGCACAGACCGTAAGAAAGTGATGCAAGAGTGAGAAAATCCCATTACCGAAGGTGATTTTAAATGGATTTTCAAATGTAACTGGTCAGGTACTGAACCGTTGCAAATTTATTAAGAAAAAGGAGGAACGTCCCATATGGTACAGGTCAATAAAGATATGACAATTGGAGAAGTGATTCAGCTGGATCAGTTTATCCCTGCTATTTTGATGAGATCCGGTATGCATTGCATCGGATGCCCATCTGCACAAGGTGAGAGTCTTGCGGAAGCATCCATGGTTCATGGTATGGATGTAGAGGAACTGGTAGCCCAGATTAATGATTATCTTGCAACAAAATAAAGAACAAAGACGGGACTGCCACATCTGCGGCAGTCCCGTCCATTTGTCTATAATTCCATCAGCTTTTGCAGTGCATGGTCAGCAATGATTACATTGCCGTGTTCTCTGAGAAATGCCTCGGAAGCAGCGGAAAAACTGCTGCCTGCGCCATACTCAGATAATATGTTACATACTTTGTTAAAGTCCTCCGGTGAATAGCCGGACTGGTGAAGTACCAGCTGGTATTCTTCTGATCGGTCATCACGGTAAAGAGCATTCTGACCGGTGAAAAAACCACCAAGTCCCCGTGCGGACAGGATGACATCGTCCAGGGAACGGAAATGAAAAGCTTCCACCAGGTTCACCGGTTTTTCCAGAGACTCGGTGGTATCCGTTGTTTCTGCCGGATGCTCCGGTTTCTTTGCTTTTTTCTTTCGCTCTTTTTCCTGAAGACGCTTTTGCGCTTCTGTCAGTTTCTGGAAAATATCTATGATGTCATCAGCTCCGGTGAATTGAACAGAATCCTGGGAAGAAGCATCCGAATTATCCGGTGCAAACTTCGAAAAGCGGGTATCCAGTTCTTCCGGATCATCAACCTTTGTAATAATCAGTACAATGCTGTCAGGGGCAACCGGTATTGCCTCAACCATAAGAGGAGAGTTGTCGGAGTCAAATCCGAATTCATACTGTGCCTGCTGCATCATATCCTGAAACAGATTCTTTGCTTTATCGGTACCGTAGGCAAGCTCACTGAGTTTGATTTCCCGGGTAGCCAGATCTTCACTGGTAAGTGTACAGCGAATCTGATTATCACTTATTTTTTCAAGTTTCATCAAATCACATCCTTTCAGTCGCAACAGCAAAAACTGTTAATGGCTGCGAAATTGTCGACAAAAACAATTCCTTCTCATATAGTATATACCAGAAGATACAAATATGTAAAGATTGTTCCCGCTTTTTTTAGAAATAACTTGTAAAATCGAAAGAATTTGCGTATAATAAAACCAGAGTTATGGTTGTGGATGCGTGGTAAGAGAGGAGCGATGCCCTTGCCTTTGTAACATCCGATATACATATTTCAATTCCAATTAAGTTCGGCTTTTCGCCGATTCTATTTTTTTCGACAGGATATCAGGAAGAATCATTCAAAGCTACCAGAAAAAAACTGTAAGAATTAGAAAATCATGTATCCATTGGTATAATTCTAGTGTAAAAGAACTGGGAAAGGATGGCGCATATTTGTCATATATCACGAAAAAGGACTTGTGCGCCGCACATATTCTATGGGGTGCAAAGATAAGAAAGAACAGATGCTTCTTCGCAGCGAATTAAAGGACTGGGAAGAGGAACATATTATGCTTACAATCAATGGAGCACGCAGCAGTACCGAAGATATCGTACATGCCTATGCTGTTGCCGAGCAGGGCACTTATATGCGGGATTATATTGAAAATGACGGCGTGATTCACCAGGTGGATTTTATCTATGTAAAAGATTAAGAGTCATCAAAGCGTATTCACCGCTGGTCAGGTACAACGCAGTTATAAGCATTTCTACTATAATACAGCTGTTTCAAATAAAGCAGGAATGCTGAAAATAACAGCTATAAAACACAGGAACAGCAGCAGATGAAGTTATGGGGACCCTTGCGCATACGATCTGCTGTTGTTTTTGTGCGATCCTTTTTTATAAAAAGCTTGCCCAAGCGGAAGGGGTCTTGTATACTGAGAGGTGATAGTACAAATATTTTCCGACGAAGGATACAGGTATCGGTACTTTACGAGAAAGGACTTACAATTATGAAAAAACAAAAGATATCACCGGTAATTGTGGTGATTGGATTGATCATACTGATTGGAATTGTGGGAGTGATTACTATGATTGTGCAGCATTTTCAGCCTACGAAGGAGAAAGCAGATCTGAAGGCATATTATGGGATTACAGGGGAAGATCAGGCTGCCTTGATTTTAAATGATAAGGTTTTGGAGACTGGCGGTATGGTACAGAACGAAGAGATCTATCTCAGGTATGAAGATGTTGCGACCTATCTGGATACTGGATTTTACTGGGATGAAAGCGTGGGACAGATGCTGCTCACCACTGCAGATACAACGCAGACGCTGACACCGGATGATGGGGCGAATCTCACAGAGAATGGTGCCCCGATTGTGATCACCGGGAGTGATGGAGCAATCTATCTTGCCCTTTCCAGCATAACAAAATATACGGATATGGACTGCAGCATTTACGAGCAGCCAAAACGTGCGGTGATGCGAACCAACTGGAGTGGGAGACAAAGTGTCACGGCGAAGCAGGATGGTGTTGTGCGGTTAAGGGGAGGACTGAAAAGTCCGGTTCTCACAGAGGTAAAGGCCGGAGATACGATGGATTATCTGGAAGATCTGGGTGACTGGGTCAACGTGTCAACCGCTGACGGTGCGGTAGGCTATATTGAGAGCAGCAAGGTATCTGAGGCGGTGGAGGCACCGGTACATAAGGAGAATACGAATCTGGAATTCACATCTCTACAGAAGAATTATAAGATTAATCTTGCCTGGCATCAGGTGACCAATCAGGAGGGAAATGCAGCTCTTGCGCCCACGGTAGCGGAAACGAAGGGACTTACGACAATTTCTCCAACCTGGTTTTCGATCACAGACAATGCAGGAACTCTTTCCTCTCTGGCAAGCAGAGAGTATGTGGATCAAGCTCATGGAATGGGGCTGGAGGTATGGGCACTGGTGGATAATTTTAATACGGAGATTTCTACCACTGATATTTTAAAAAACAAAGATGCCCGGACAAATATCATTAACCAGCTTTTGCAGTCGGCAGAAAGCTGTGGATTTGATGGAATCAATATTGACTTTGAACGGTTGGGAGAGGATGCCTCCAGCCATTATATTCAGTTCCTGCGAGAGCTGACGCAGCAGGCTCATACAAAAAGTCTTGTGATTTCTGTTGATAATCCGGTTCCACAGAACTATAATATGTATTATAAGCGTGGTCAGCAGGGAAAAATTGTGGATTATGTCATCAATATGGGCTATGATGAACACTATTCGGGAAGTGAAGAGGCCGGTTCCGTGTCCTCACTTCCGTTTGTGAAAGATAGTATTGTTCAGACGCTAAAAGAAGTACCGGCAAGAAAAGTTATCAATGCCATACCGTTCTACACAAGACTTTGGACCGTGCGTTTTGGACAGCAGATGCCGGAAAGCGAAGCAATCGGCATGGACAAGGCAGATGCGTATGTATCACAGCTGCAGATGAATGTTGTCTGGGATGAATCTGTTGGTCAGAATGTTGCCACCGCAGAGGACTCAGATGCTCAGTATTATATCTGGATGGAGGATGAGAAATCTCTGGAGGAAAAGATGAAGCTGGTGCAGGAGTATGAGCTTGCAGGAGCAGCAGAGTGGAAGCTTGGATTTGAGCGGGACAGCGTGTGGGATATTATCTCACAGTATTTGAAGTAAGGCAGTGTAAATGCAGCATGTTACAGGGAGAAGATAATTACGAAGGAGGAGTACCTATGGGAGCAAATAAGGAAGAGATGTTTAAAACCACATTGATGGGGGGATTCGACAAGGATGATGTGGTTGACAGGGTAACAAGGATGAAGGATGAAGCCTACGCAGAAAAGACAAAGCTTTTGAATACGGTTAAGGAAAAAGACAAAAAGATTGCAGAGCTTACAGCACGCCTGGAACAGAAGAGTGTTCAGGTTGACACCATGGAAAGGGAGATCAAGGAAAAATACCAGAGATATATAGATAATTATGAAAGTATTGGACGTCTGGTATTTGATGCGCAGATGCGGGCAGATTCTATTATCAAGGACGCAGAGGAAAAGCGGGAGATTATGATGGAGCAGGCACAGGAGGCCTCTACCAAATGTCTGGAAACCGTGCAGAAGGAAGTGGATGAAAAACTGGCGGAGGGCAAGAAGAAGTATATTGCCATGCAGGAGGAGCTCAACGAAATTGTTGATGTGATGAATCAGGTACAGCGCCGGTTTATGGAATCCTGCAAGTCAGTCTATAATATTATCAGTACCATGCCGGAATCTTTAAGTGATCTGGAAGATGACATCGAGGAAGAGGGAGATGAGGACCAGCCGGAGAATGCATATGCGAATCCGTTATCTGATGACAGTGGGAAACTGTAAACACTGTATCAAAGTCCGGAATATACAAAAACAATAGATTTATTAAAATAGAAGCATTCGGTACAGCATCTGCGTAAAGGCAGAGTTGTACGGAATGCTTCTGTTTTACAGAAAAAGGGAGACGATTTCACCTTTTTCTACGTTAATCAGTCCGTGGTCTGTGAGCTTCAGAGCAGGGCTGACAGGCAGGGTCAGGGTACACAGTGACATGATGGGATGGTGATGGTGATAGCCCTGGCGCAGTAGTTCCGCTCTTACTTTTTTCAAATCCCGGCTGATTTCCCCGATGGGGCGGTCCGACAGGATTCCCCCAACAGGCAGAGGAAGGGCTGCAGTTACGGTTCCGCCACAGGCAGTGACGATACCGCCCTGGAGTTCTATGACTTTGTTTGCAGCAGCCTGCATATCCGCAGGGGTGGCACCTACAATCAAAAGATTGTGACTGTCATGGGCATAGGAGGTAGCTACGGCTCCCTTATGGATTGCATCGCCGCAGACAAAACCGTATCCGCAGTTCTTGTTCTTTCCGTAGCGTTCCATCACAACTGCCAGCATACACTCACTGTTTTCCCACTGTACCAGTCCGTCTTTCACAGGAAGCGTGACAGCGATTTCTTCTGTCTTGGTGCTGCCGTCGCAGACCTTCATCGCCCGAACAGTGACTGCTTCCAGTTCTTTTTCCACAGGAAGCTCAAATATTTTGGTGGATAGCTCTGACAGGTGAATACTATGATAATATTCCGAACCAAAGCTGTGCCGGCAGGCCACAGTCTCTGACTTATCGGACGGGTAGATGCACACGCCATCCTTATAGGATGCCTGGACTTTCAGCGTGCATGGGCTTTCAATCAACACAAAATCTGCTCTTTTTCCGGGAGCAAGAACTCCCCGGTCAGAGAGGTTCATCCTTCTGGCATTGGTGAAGGTGGCGTTATAGATTGCCTGCTCCGGCTTCATGCCAAGAGCGATGGCTTTTCGCACCACCATATCCAGCTGCCCTTCTTCATAGAGGGTATCTGCCATTACATCATCGGTCACGAATCCAAAATGCTCGTACAGCTGGTGGGTCTCGATAAATTCCAGTACTTCCCGGGAGAGCATCTTTTCCTGCAGTTCTACATACATTCCGTTGGCAAAGCGCTGTCTCAGCTCTTCCAGACTGTGCTCTGTGTGATCACCGTTGATTCCAAGATACAGGAATCTGGCAAGATCCAGGTCAACAAGCTTTGGACAGTGTCCCTCGATCACCAGTCCCAGATTTTGTTCCTTCAGATATTCCAGAAACTTACCGATTTCCAGCTGGTTGTCCTGGATAATCTGGCGGTAGTTCATAACCTCCCCGACACAGATGATCCGTTCATTTTCCAGCAGCTTTTTCATAGCGGAAAAATCAATGATGCCTCCGGTAGTTTCCAGTTCTTCACTGGTAGACGGAACACAGCTTGGGATTCCATAGAAGATATCCACAGGGCAGGAGGCTCCGGCATCGATCATATCCAGAACACCCCGGATTCCATTGACATTGGCCATCTCGTGAGGCTCTGAGACAATGGTGGTTACACCGCAGGAAGCCAGATGCTCACAGAATACCTGAGGGGTCATCATAGAACTTTCGATATGCATGTGAATATCGATCAGTCCCGGAATCATATAGCTTCCCGACACATCGATGGTTTTTGCTGCCGGCAGCTTTTTCTCCTGCCGGTAGTCGATATAATAGATTTTTCCATCTGTCACACTGACATCAGCAGGATAAAATTCTTTAAAATAACTGTTGTAAACCTGTGCATTTTCGTAAATGCAGTCAACCTGATTTTTCCATTCCATGGCGGATTCCTACCTTATAATACTGTAAAAATAGAAGATACATACGGCAACAAGTACATAGAGCGCAGGGGAAAGCTCTTTTCTTTTGCCTGCGACCAGCTTCATAATCAGGTAGATTGGAAGCGCTGCACAGATTCCATTGGCGATATTATTGGCGAAGATGGTGAATACTACACAGACAAATGCAGGAAAGTATTCTGTTTCATCACTGTAATCGATATTTTTCATAGCACCCAGCATACCGACTCCGATATAGATCAGTGCAGGTGCGGTAGCTGCTCCTGGAATCATCAGAGCAATCGGTGACAGAAGCAGCATGAATCCAAAGAGAATTGCTGTGGAGATGGTGGTAAGTCCGGTTCGTCCACCGGATTCCACTCCTACCGAAGACTCCAGATAAGTGGTCATACAGGGGATGCAGAATAATCCGCCAAGTGCTGTAGCGATGGCATCAACCTTGAAGCACTTGTCAATCCCGGGAAGATTACCGTCTTTGTCCAGGTAACCGGCTTTGGCGCCGACACCAAGAACTGTTCCGAAGGTTGAGAAAAAGTCCGGGATGAACAGGGCAATTAAGAACGGAATATAGGCAACCTTTAACGCTCCCAGAATATCAATCTTCAGGAAGGTATCACCCAATCCGGAGGGCACGGAAAAAATCTGTGTGGGAAGCTTTGTCACTCCCAGGGGGATTCCGATTAAGGTGGTAATCAGAATGGATAAAATAATGTATCCGGGTACTTTTTTTGTCTTGAGAATCAGGATGATAACCAGTCCGATGACTGCCAGAAGGACAGTAGGGGAAGTCAGGTCACCAAATCCCAAAGCTTTTTTCGCTTCATTTGCGACGATCAGACCGGAGCCTTTTGCACCGATCAGTGCGATAAAAAGACCGATACCGGCGCTGACTGCAAACTTCAGACTTTTTGGAATAACACGCACAACTGCTTCACGAAGTCCCAGATAAGACACCAGGATGAACAGTACACCACTTAAGAAAATGATGCCTGCGGCAATATCCATGGGAATGCCTTCGTTTGCTACCATACCTGCTACAACGCTGACACTTCCAAGACCTGGTGCCAGTGCAAAAGGACGGTTGGTGAACAATGCCATGGCAACAGTAGTCACGATAATCAGCAGAATCATGGCAGTGAGCACACCACCCTTACTGAATCCGGCTTCTCCCATGATGTTTGGAACAGTGGCAAGTACATACGCCATTGTCACGAAGGTGGCAAGACCTGCTAAAAGTTCGGTCTTTACATTTGTCCCGTTTTGGGACAGCTTGAATTGTTTTTCTAACCAGCTTTTCATCTCTCTTCTCCTCATAGTTACAAGATTTGTAATTTTTTCTTTTCTATTGTATAATCGAATAAACTATATGTCTAATGCATAAATTACATATTTACCATACATGTAAACTATAGCTAACGGTTCGATATCATCAGAGGTGGGGCGGTACCTGTTTTGTTTTCCAAAAGAAGGGGATTGGGGTATGGATCTGAAAGAAGCGTCTTATATTATCAGCATTTATCGTAATAAGAATATAACAAAGGCGGCAAGGGAGCTTTTTATCTCTCAGCCGTCTTTGAGCCGTTATCTTCAGAATGTGGAGCGGCAGCTGGGTTTTTCTCTTTTTCACCATGTGGGAAATGAATATCTGCCTACCGGAAATGGAAAAAAATATCTGGAATATGCATTTCGCATCGTACAGCTGGGGAAAGAATGGGAAGCGGAATGTCTGGATCTGCAGCGTGAGCACACCGGTGAGCTGACCATCTCAATCCCGCTGATGAGAAGCTCCTGTTTGATTCCTGAGACCTATCCCATCTTTCACCAGCACTATCCGGCAGTGACACTGCAGCTTTACGAGAAGACGCATGTGATCTCGGAAGAGCTTCTTTTGAATGATACGATAGATTTTGCAGTGTATAATCCGGTATCCATGCTGCCAACCCTGGAATATATTCCACTGCGAAAGGAGCCCTTTTGCCTGGTCTGTCGCAAAGGGCATCCCATGGAAGCCTGTGCAGTGGAGGACGAAGAGGCTCCTTACCCTGTTATTCAGCTGAAGGACTGCAGCACAGAATCCTTTATTCTCCATGTACCGGAGCAGAATTCCGGACATCTGGCGAGACAGCTGCTGGAAAGCGAGCATCTGATCCCACAGATTCTGCTTCAGACCCACAGTACAGAGGTAGCGGTTTCCCTGGCCGCATCCGGTATGGGTCTGGCATTTGCCCCGGAAACCTATGTAAAAAAGATGAAACGGACCCTGGAACTTTCCTGCTTCTGTATTGGAAAACCCTATGCCAGTGTTCAGCTGATGGCAGTTTACCGAAAGGGAAAGTATCTGCCGGCCTATGCAAGATATTATATCGAACTTTTAAAACAGCTGTAAGAATCTCATGATTTTGAAGTGAGGTTAAACTGGTTAATCAAAGAAATGCTTCTTCTTAAAGTAGATGATTTCAATGATGATAATAAACAGGGAAACAATAATCAAAATCGGATACGCATAGTCAATATTGTATTCCGGCATATCGGCAAAGTTCATGCCATACCAGCCGACGATAAGGCTCAAAGGGAAGAAGATGGTAGTGGCAACTGTCAGAAGAGACATATTCTTGTTCTGACGCATCTCAATCTGTGTCTGCTGTAATTCCCGCAGCTGAATGGAATATTCCCGCAGCATTACAGAGTGACTGTGCAGCCGTTCCAGACGTGCAGATAGGATCTCAAAACGTCTGCAGTCCGCTGCTGAGAAGATGAGGTTGTCATTGCTGACAAGTGCATCGGTCATATCGGACATCTGCTGATAATAAGTGGACATGATCAGGACTTCCTTGCGGATACAGAGAATCTTTCGATTGATATCCATGGGAAGATTATCGCTGTTTAGAATGTCTTCCTCAATGGCAATCAGCTTTTTTTCATATTGCTGAAGCCAGACTACGTCATTTGTAATCAGTGACTGCAAAAGCTCATAGAAGAAGAAACCGACGGAGGAATTTAATTCCAGTGGTGTCTCATGTACCGCATCCATCGCATGTTCCAGATCATGTCCTGCATCTATGAATATAAAATGTTTATCTTCCAGATAATAGGTGAGAGAAATCTCGTGATGTAAAATATCATCTTTTACCGGAACCAGCAGAGTGCCAACAACGCCCTTTTCCAGAAGTTCTGCTTTGCAGAACTTAACAGGATCCAGGTTCTGGCTAATCACACGATGATGAGGTATGGTATCTTCTTTTGCGTGATATTCCTCTGTAGTTAAAATTTCCAATAAAATATCTCCGTCCCGAAGCGGATGGTTTTCATCTATTGATTCAATTGTGTTTTCATTTAAACGGTATTCCATAAAAGCCTCCCAATATATTATTATGAGTTTCCAGCGCTCAAAAGAATTTTGACTCTTTCCTCATAGATCTAAGTTTATCATTAAAAGAGGAAGTTCTCAATCATAAACTGCACCCGCCCTGGCATATATAAGTAAAAATATATGCCAGGGGGTTTTTGTGAAAAAAAGATATCTGGAACTGGTCATGGGAGTGCTGCTGCTCCTTGGATTTTTCTTTCTCTCCCAGGAAGGTGCAAGGATGGTCAGCCAGCAGGGACAAAGCGGTGCCTGTGTGGTATTGGATGCCGGACATGGCGGTTGTCGTTAGCGCAAGTAAGACAAAGACTGAAAATACAACAAAGAAAGGCAACTGCTGTACCTATTAAAATTAAATATGTGTAAAAGGACAAGCCTTTTAAATAAGTAGACATTCGATTATGAGTGTCTATTTTTTTACCGCAAAATTGAAAGGAGAAATGAAATATTATGAAAAAGAAAATGAAGCGATTGCTTACAGGTGTACTTGCCCTAGCAACCGTAGTAACAGCATTACCTATCTCACAGGTTCATGCGTCAGAAACACAATATTGGACGGAATCAACCGAGCGTGTCGGTATTATTGAAAAAGTAATGAATGACGGTTCGATTGGTTCAACATTCAATGAGGGCATGATGAAAGTCGAGGGCGACACTGCCTATTGCGTTGACATCAACACCAGTTTTCAAAATGGCTACAAAACCCGTTCAGACGCAAGCTCACGCATGAGTGCAGACCAGATAGCGGACGTTGCCCTGTCTCTGGAATACATCAAGCAATATGCTGAAAGTCACACAGAACTAAATTACAAACAAATCTATCTATTAGAACAATGCACCGTATGGCAACGATTGAGTGTTCATCTGGGTTGGAGTTGTGATAATGTCAGAGCTTCTTATGATGAAATCTCCAAAGCAACACAGGAAGAAGTTTTCTCTGGTGCTAGGGAATTTGTCAAAGCCAATAAAGGACGCTATGAATGTGGCGGTTATATCTACACAGGAAACGGGCAGGACTTAGGGCAATTCTGGGCGAAACTTGCTGTGGGAAATGCGAACCTACAGAAAACCTCGTCCAATCCCAACGTTACCAGCGACAATGACTGTTATTCTATTGCTGGTGCGACCTATGGTGTCTATTCTGATAAGGACTGCTCCAATGCTCTTGCCACCCTTACGACTGATAGTGACGGGAACACCGACACTGTGGAAGTAAAGGCTGGTACAGTCTACATCAAGGAAACGAAAGCCCCAGCAGGATTTAAGCTGGACACAAAGGTTTATCCTCTTGAAATCAAGGCTGGGGAAACTGCCACGCTGAAAGTCAGCGATACCCCAAAGGTCACAACGACCTTGATTGACCTGTTTAAAATCGACATGGAAACAGGAAAGGCAACGGCACAGGGTAACGCTTCCCTAGAGGGTGCGGAGTTTACTTGGAACTATTATGACGGATTCTACAGTAAAGAGAATCTCCCAGCCGAAGCAACACGCACATGGACTACAAAGACAGTAGCCGAAAAAGACAGTGATGGGACGATTCACTATATTACAAAGCTGGCTGACAGCTACAAAGTATCTGGGGACAGCTTCTATTCACAAGACGGTACAAATTGTCTGCCACTTGGCACAATTACCGTAGAGGAAGTGAAAGCTCCAACAGGCTACCTGCTTGACGGTGCATATATGCAGGCGAACGGCAGTGAAGAACAGATAAAAGGCGTGTATGTAGCACAGATTACCGAAGATGGCGACCTTGCCGTCTTATCTGGAAGCAATCAGTATTCCGTATCGGACAAGGTTATCCGTGGCGGTGTAAAAATCCAGAAACGTGACCTAGAAACAAAAGATACAAAAGCACAAGGAAGTGCTACTTTGAAAGATACCGCATTTACTATCACTTCCTTAAATGAAAATCCTGTCTTGGTTAATGGGAAGTTATACGGCAAAAATGAAGTCGTAAAGACTATTCATACAGGGGTTGACGGTATCGCAACAACCGAAGCAGACACACTTCCCTATGGTTCATACCGTCTGGACGAATCCAAAGCCCCAGAGGGATATTTAACAGAGGGTGCAAAACCGATAGCGTTCGCCATCACGGAACAGGGGAAAATCGTTGATTTGACAGATGAACAGCACTCTATCTACAACCAGATTAAACGTGGAGATATTGAGGGTGTGAAAATCGGTGCTGGCACTCACAAGCGATTAGCCAATGTACCGTTTAAGATTACCAGTGTAACCACAGGGGAAAGCCACATTGTCGTCACTGACAAAAACGGGCAATTCTCCACTGCTTCTGAATGGGCTTCTCATAAGAACAACACCAACGCAGGAAAGACCAGCGAGGACGGTGTATGGTTCGGAACATCTGAACCAGATGACAGCAAAGGTGCATTACTGTACGATACTTACCAGATTGAGGAATTACGCTGTACTTCCAACAAGGGCATGACACTGATTCCAGCATTTGAAGTCGTGGTATCAAGAAATAAGGTTGCCATTGATTTAGGGACGCTAACGGACGAGTACGAAAAAGCAATCACTATCCATACCACAGTGTTATTCGGCATTTTATGTGCCTCAGATTTTTATGTTTTCATGCAAATTAAAAGAAGGTACTAGATAAATTATTCTGATGCATTATGCGGCAGATTGTTTTATCCAGTACCTTCTTGTGTTATCA
>JAQUXP010000002.1 GCA_028692395.1 Lachnospiraceae bacterium | reverse complement strand
GGTTCCAGCGGGGCTTATTTCAGTGCCTCTCATTCTAATACTGTCATTCTATTTTTTCTAAAATTTGACAGATTGGTACTTTGGGAAGATTTAACTATTTCAGAATTGCATTTTGCGGAAACTCAAGAAATCACTTGACATCCGACACTTTTTTCGCACAGGCAATCGCCAATACCCCGGGACCTGTATGGCAGGCCACACTCAGAGATAATGGGGATTCATCCAGCGTCATATCCGGAAATCCTGCCTGCACCTCACTGCGCCACTGATCGACGATTTCATCCTGTCCATAGGAATAGGAGATCTCCAGCGCCATCTGACCTGCAGCACGCTCTTTTGCAAAGCGTTCTTCCATATCCTTTTGCATGGCGTCCAGCATGATCTTCTTTCCCTGCCTGGTACCCCGTACCTTTGCAAAGGCATCCAGCTTGTCACCTTGTATTGTCAGAATTGGTTTGATTCGTAATACAGAACCGATCATGGCAGCGGCAGGTGTGATTCTTCCACCCTTTTTCAAAAACTTCAGAGTGTCTACCAGAAGATAGATGCTGGCATCCATCCCTGTCTTTTCCAAAAGCTCCTTGATCTGAGCACCGCTCAATCCCTGACGGGAAAGTACCAGCGCATCCAGTACGGATTGTCTCATGGTAACAGAGATACGCTTGTTATCTACCACAAATACACGACCCTCATAATCCCGTGCCAGTGCCCGTGCGGTGTCGCAGGATGTGGAAAGGCCGCTGGACATAGGGATATAAACCAGCTGCTGATACTCTTTGAGAATCTCTTTCCATAACCCTGTCACATCTGCCGGGGTTGGCTGAGAGGTAGAGACATTGATATCCTGATTTAACAGTTCATAGAATTTTTCCTGTGTAAAATCTATATCTTCATAATGAAGCTCTTCCTCTATAAAAAAAGGCATGGGAAGAACATATATTCCAAGCTTTTTTCCCTCACTTTGCGTAATACCGCTGTTACTGTCGGTTACAATTGCTACATCCGGCATAAACTTCCTCCTTCGGTAAATCTCAATATTAAAATTATAACACAAATATCCTTCTTCGTACAGAAGAGAAATCTCCTGTTTAAAACCTTATAACCGGACTTCTTCTGCGAGAGAACGTCTGCTTTTCTGCCGTGTAACCTCTGTAATTTGTAAAGCAGTAACATCAACCACAATTGTTTTCGAAAAGTCCTTCTGAAATGCACGTTTCAACACATGCAGCAGCTCATCCTGGTGACTGGCATTCTTCATATTAATAAAATCAATCAGGATTGTCCCGGACAGCTGACGGATTCGAAGCTGTCTGGCAATCTCGACGGCTGCTTCCAGATTGATCTTTCGATAGGCTTCCTCCGCCTTTTTTCGGGTAACTGATTTTCCAGTATTTACATCAATCACGACAAAGGCCTCTGTCTGTTCAATTACCAGAAAACCACCTGAGTTCAGCCATACCTTCTTCTGCAAAGCATCCTGCAGGTACTTCTCAAAGCGATATAGCTTGGGAAGAGGCAAAAGCTCATCGTCATAGATTCTGACACGTGGAAGAAGGGAAGGAAAGAAACTGTTCAGGATCGTCTTCAGCCTCTCTGCTTCTTCTCTGTCATCCAGGATGATCTCCTCAACCTTCTCCTCCGGCAGATGTTCCAGAAGCTCCTGCCACTCACTTTTTGCCTGCATCAGACAGGAATAACAGGTTCTGGAGATTCCATAGTCACAGATCTTCTGAAGCTGTTCCTTCAAAGCGCCGTATTCCTCCATCATCTGATGATTGGAGGCATCCTTTGCACCGGTCCTGGCAATCACTCCCATGGTTGTATCCTGACGCATGCTTTCTATCAGCGATTTCAGGCGCTTTTGATCCTCAGTGGAAAGCTTGTTGGACACTCCACATCGATTCTCTCCGGATGTAAGAACAAGAAATCTTCCCGGAAGACTCAGATTACAGGTTGCAGAGGGTAATTTTTCTTTCAGAGCCTCCCGGTTCACCTGAACAAGAATTTCATCTCCTGCCTTTGGGATTCCTTCCCTTGCCGGTGATTTATAGATAACCGAGCTGCATTCCTTCCATGGAAGAAAACAGATCTGCTCTGGCGAGATTCTTACGAATACCGCCTTCAGATCCACCGCTACACGATCCACCTTTCCTACGTAAATGTTTCCCAGAATAGAGGCATAGGACAGATTGCGCACACGGAATTCCAGAAGCTTGTTTTCTTCCATAATGGCAGATATCTGCAGCATTTTATCACCGAAGGGCATCTTTGTAATAATCAGCTTACTCAATGTCTTCCCCCAGGTTCTCCAGTGTAATCAATGAAGGGGCTGTCTCTTCTCCCTGATTGGCATATACCTCCATTCGGTGTACCAGAAGGGAAAACGGCTGTAGCTGAGTATTCAGATAAGCTGCAAAGGCATCCAGCACAAGCTCCGGCTTCAGATTATGCACACTTCCGCTGGAAAGCTTTAAGAAGATACTTTCACCTTCGAGATGCATATCAAAGATCCATGGAAGAATATCGATCTCTTTTTCGCTCTTTTTCGTTTTCTTCATAATCACGATGGAATCCTGGGAAAGGAAATCAGTAATCCTCTCCTGCCATCCCTCCGGCAATTCCTTACCCTGGCGAAAGCTTACCAGATAGTCTGCAGCTGCCACAAGTGCCATGGCATTTGCTGCTTTCTCCTCCGGAATTCTCCGGATACTGCAGATGGTGACTCCGTCTGCCATCTGAGCATTTAATCTGCGAACAAGTTCCCTGGATGATTCTTCTTCGGTCAGCTCCATATCAAAATACTCTCCATCGCTGGTTATTCCAACTCCAAGCGGTGCGGCAAAAGACATAATCATATGAGGACTGTAGCCCTCCGAATAGGCCACTGGAATCTCTGCTCTTCGAATTGCTTTTTGAAAATAACGCAGGGTATCAAGATGACCGATAAACTTTACAGGTCCGTTTTTTGTAAATTTTACTCTAACCTTCAAAGCAGACACCTCCTTTATAACCTCTGGCACCGCAGCCGGAACACTGCTGTCTGCAGTTAGGCGTTACCTTCTCCTGCCTGGCGGTATTCCATTCCCGAATCAGAAACTCCTTGGTAACTCCAATGTTGATGAAGTCCCAGGGAAGAATCTCCTCCGTGGAACGCTCTCTGGTGGTATAGAAATCCGTATCGATCTGACAGGCTTCAAAGGCCTGTCTCCATCGTTCCACCTCAAAACATTCGGACCATGCATCGAACAGAGCTCCCTGCCTGTAAGCATACTCAATCGCCGAACAGAGACGTCTGTCTCCCCTGGCAAGAATTCCCTCTAATACCGTAACATCTGCCTCATGGTAATTGTACTTGATACTTCGCTGGTTCACCTGTGCACGGACTTCTTCCTTTACGATATGTGCCTTTGCAAGGAATTCATCTCTGGTATCCATGCGTGCCCACTGAAATGGGGTAAATGGCTTTGGAACAAAGAAGGAACTGCTGGCAGTGATCTGACATTTTCCATTTCTCTCTTCTTTGGGAATCTCATAATATCTTTCGGCAATCTTCTGACAAAGCCAGGCAATTCCCTTGATGTCCTCTTCTGTCTCTGTGGGAAGTCCCAGCATAAAGTACAGTTTTACCTTCTGCCAGCCTCCCTCAAAGGCTTTTCCAGCTCCCTCCAGAATGTCTTCTTCTGTCAGGCCCTTGTTGATAACATCACGCATACGCTGAGATCCGGCCTCTGGCGCAAAGGTCAGAGAGCTCTTACGAATATCCTGTACCTTGCTCATTACATCCAGGGAAAATGCATCAATACGAAGGGAGGGCAGAGAGATATTCACACCTCTGGCATCGCACATGTCAATCAGACCGTCAATCAGACTGGGAAGCTCCCGGTAATCGGAAGAACTTAAGGAACTTAAAGAAATCTCCTCATGGCCTGTATTGTCAAGCATCTCCCGTGCCATCTCCAGAAGCTCCTCTGAATTTCGCTCCCGAAGAGGACGATACAACATACCAGCCTGGCAGAAACGGCAGCCCCTGATACAGCCACGCTGAATCTCCATCATCACACGGTCCTGCGTTGCCTTGATAAATGGCACAACCGGTGCCTTGGGATACGGAGCATTTGGAAGGTCCATCACGATCTGCTTTTCAATCTTCGACGGAACATCTTCATAAAGTGGTGTAAATGCTGCAATTGTCTGATCCTCCTGATAGGTTACCTGGTAGAGGGAAGGAACATAGATCCCCGGAATCTGAGCAGCCCCACGGAGAAATTCTTCCCTGCTCTTTCCCTGGCTTTTCGCTTCCTTGTAGGTATCCAGCAGTGCATCATAGACTGTCTCTCCATCACCGATATAAAACAGATCAAAGAATTCAGCAATAGGTTCCGGATTATAGGTACAGGGACCACCGCCAATCACGATGGGATCCTCCCAGGTACGTTCTCCGGCATGCAGCGGAATACCGCCAAGATCCAAAATCTGAAGAATATTGGTGTAACACATCTCATACTGTATGGTGATACCAAGAAAATCAAAGTCCCGGATAGGTTCCTGGGATTCCAGTGCAAACAAAGGAATGTGCTGCTCGCGCATCACCCGATCCAGATCCGGCCAGGGAGAATAGACTCGTTCACACCAGACATCCGGTCTTTGATTAAACATATCATACAGAATCTGAATGCCAAGATGAGACATTCCTATCTCATATACATCCGGAAAACACATGGCAAACCGGATATCGATCTGGTCTTTGCACTTTTGGATGCTGTTAATCTCCCCGCCAATATACCTGGCGGGCTGTTCTACTTGAAGTAGAATCTCGTCATTTAGCGCTAATTTTCGCATATTTTCGTCCTTTTTCCTTTTTAATTCCAATTTTTCACTAAGAATTTCCAGTGTTCTATTCCTACAATCGGCGTAAGCCTTTCCTGTCATAAATCAGGGAATCCAACAAATTTCTATTTTATCATAACTATTGGATTATAGCAACTGATGAAATTCTTGAGTACCTCCATATGAAATAGTAACATTTGATTTTTCGGCAGAAATGCCTTACATCGATAGACAAAACTGATTTGTACAACAAGAAGCGCTGTACGTATGTTTATCGTAACATATGCACAGCGCTTTCACAATATTTTATTTCACTATTTATCCAAACAAAGAATTGATTTACTTAGAAGGAATAGTCTGCGAACGATCTAATAAAAACTCGTTTGCCAGGACAAGAAAAACACTTGCGGTCCAGGTGTATGCCCGATCTCGAAGTCCTTCACCTGTAAGTGCATCAAAATTTTCGGCAAATCCATTTTTCTGAATCATATCGCAAAATTTTTCAGCCACCTGCACTGAAAGTTCATCTTCACCGCATTGCTGAAGTCCATCGAGCAGGATCATCGTTGAAGGTGCCCAGATCGGACCCCGCCAATACCCATCCGACTGATAGTTGATACTTGAAGGGCTTTCCGTCGCATATCCATAATCCGTAAGAAATTTTTCACCTTTCAGCACCTGTATCATCTTTTCACAAATCTCTGTTGGAAGACGTTTTCCCAGAATGATTGTCTCATACAAAAGTAGACTTTCGTTTTTGATCAACTTATGTGTCCCGCTGCTCACGGCAACTGGAAGATTATCCAGAAAGCAATGCTTTTGCATCGCCTGCATTACCGCCTCTTTTTTCTGATGGTGTGTTTTTGCTTCCAGTTCTTTACCAAGATCTGATGCAAGCCCTTCCATCACTTCCAGCTGAAGGATCAAAAAAGCCTGCAAATCCGGAAGTTCAGCAGGAGGCAATGCGCAAAAGGCAGTCGAATTATCCCAGCCAGAGTCATTTCCATGACAATATTCACAGATATTGTCATGATCATGATCTCTGTATCTGAACCACCAGGAAGTAAGCTTTGAAAGTTTATCCAGGGCTTCCTTTTTCTGCTGCCTGCTCAGTGTCATATGCTGCATCATTTTTGATAAGGCCCATCCGTGAATTGGAGGCTTACAAAAATTCCATATGATTTCCGAATCATTGAGACAATCCGGTATTCTGCCATACATGTCCTGCTGATCAAACATCAGTATGAACTGTTCCCAAGCTTCCCTGGGTCTGTAGTAAGCCAGCGCCATAGCATTAAAACAATGATCCCAGCTCCATACGCTGCACATCTGGTTTTTTGACATATACATGGTTCTTCTGGTAAGAAAACCATCTGCCCTGACAAAAGCCGACCAGTTGATATAGGCTGCCATCCGACGTGTTTCTTCATATTTTTCCGGTGTTTCAGGCATAGAACGATAGAATTCAGTGAATTCTCTCTGTCTTAGCTCAAGAGACTCCTGATAACAATAATGTCTGATTTTCTCATCCCACTCTGTCTTTACTTCTGAGAATGAAAAAGAAAGCTTCCCATGATAAGGATGGAAACTGATTCCAGCATGGTTTGATTTTCTCTCATCCCACTCCTGATGTACCACTGCACTCCCTGTCTGTACAGATATGATATACTTGCAGTTATTTTTTGCCGCATTAACCATATAATGAATTCCGTCTTCCTTTGGAATCTCATAGATATAATCAAAAAAGCTTTCTGCCACATCAAAATTCATGAACAGCTCACATTCTATGTTATTTTCTACACTTTCACTTTCAATTAATAAGGTGTCACTGTCTGCAAAACATATACGAATTTTAGTTTCTTCAGCTCGTATGAGAAGCTCGACGGGATCTGCCTCATAAAAATACCTGCACTTTTTTCCCCTTTGTCGAAATTCCAGCCCGGCAATAAGCGGAGTTGCTATATGTCCTCTGACGGAACGGATAAAAATCCTATTGTTCTCTTCAGAAAGAGCCATAAAAGAATCCGGCATGGAAAACGGGATTTTTTCAAGATCAAATTTCATAATCTTCCCCTTTCATTCGTAACCGGCTTCTTAGATCGGTTACGTCCTCTCTATTTATTTAATTTTTTTATATCTGAAGGTGTCATATTCGTGTATTCTTTATAGGTCTTACAAAAATGATGATAATCTAAAAATCCCACTTCCATAGCCACCTCATATATTTTCTTGTCTGTGTGTATCAGTAGATCTGTTGCATGCTCCACCCTCACTCTGGTTATGTAGTTAACCAGACTTTCACCGGTTATCTTCTTGAAGATCTTACAGAAATAATTTTTATTAAGGTGTACTAATTCGGCCACCTCGTTCAGTGTAATCCTGCAGCTGTAATTTTTATTTACATACTCCTTCACCTTATAAATTATCTGATTTTGTGTTTCATCATTGGTGAAACCATAGACCTTTTGGCAGGCGTATTGCAGCAGCCGTGACAGCTCTTTGGCAGCTTCCTCTATATTCTCCTGATAATAAAGGTTAGATATCAGATTATAGTCCTTTAGAAGCATCTGCTCGAGAATCTCTCCATTACGCACCTTTCTCATAAAGGATATTATAACCGTCGCTAAAAAATGGCAGTAATCATTTTTATTAAACATTCTTTTTTTTAGAATATCCTCATTGATCTCATCAAGTAATTCCGCTGTATCCTGGACTTTTCTTTCCAG
Organism: Lachnospiraceae bacterium; assembly: GCA_028692395.1. Classification (GTDB taxonomy): domain Bacteria; phylum Bacillota; class Clostridia; order Lachnospirales; family Lachnospiraceae; genus Novisyntrophococcus. Next base: position 152,804 of record JAQUXP010000002.1, on the reverse strand, counting down.
AAGGTTGTTTTGAATTTCTAAAAATATATCCCGATAGATCTCCTGGAAATCGTAAGACACCTCCAGCTGCTTTGTGTAATAAGCTACCGACTGATCCTTCTGAAAAAATAAACTTTCCTGCGCAGTCTGTGCCTGTAAAAAGGAGCTTCTCCATTCCGCTGCCCCATGACATATTGCACCAACGCCGCAATATACCTCCATTTCCAAATGTTCTCTTATATACGAGACAGCCCTTGTAATCTCTACTGCATAATGCTGATAATGCATATGACCTAAGCTTTCATCATAGCATAAACCTACCAGCTGATTTTCTTCTGGTGCCTGAAAAAGAAAATTCTGCTCTGCCCCGAGATTCTGATTCATAATTGCCAGACAAACTGCATGTAGTTTCGTGTCCGGATGTACATTTTTCTTTCTTTTTCTAAAAGAAAGCACATAGGAAAAGCATGAAAGCTCAGGTAGTCTGCTGTTGAGCTTATACAGCTTTTCTCTTTCCTGTTCTGTCAAATCAAAGAATAATGCATATTTCAATATTTCCTGAATTTCCAGCTGTTCCTCAGGCTTTTCGCTTTCTTTTTCTCCAAATCTGGAATAGATCCTGTTTCGTATCTCACTCATAAGTCTCTGCAGATCGGTAGCCTCCATAACTGGTTTAAACAGATAATCATATGCCCCAAGCTTCATGGCTTTTCTCACATAATCATACTCATTAAAACAGCTAAGGACCACAAAATAAATATTCTCAGTTTTGTCCTGCAATTCCTGCAACACTTCAATTCCATCCATCAATGGCATCTTAATATCCAAAAGCACCACATCTGGTTTCAGTACATGAATCTTTTCCAGTGCTTCCTTCCCATTTTGTGCTTCCCCACATACCACATACCCTAGTGCCGTCCAGTCAACACAGGAGCGGATCCCAAGCCTGAAAATTGTTTCATCATCTACGATCAACAGTTTTAACATGGATTCTCCTCCTCATGTGGTATTCCTTCATATGACACTGATTTATAATAGGGAAGTGACCGTATTACCGGTATTGAAAAGGAAATCCTGGTTCCTCTTTTTCTGTCACTTGCTACATGCAGGCTATATGCTTCGCCATAATAATACTTTAACCGCTCTTTTACGTTCGACAGACCAATTCCATCAAATACGGTTTGAAGAGCTTCCTCGTCCATTCCGACACCATTGTCCTGTACAGCACAATAAATCCTACTTTCGTCATATTGAATTTGAATCTGAAGAATCCCTTTCTTCTCGCCCGGAACAATTCCATGAAATACTGCATTTTCTATCAAAGGCTGTAAAAGAAGCTTAAAAGTGTAGCATGGATACACTTTGTCATCAATCTCATAGATCACTTCAAATCTATCCTCATAATGATATTTCAGCAGCTGTATATAGTTTTTGATATGATCCAGCTCGTCACCAATGGTCACAAATTCTTCTTTTCTTTTTCCGTTGAATTCCATAGTTTTAATCAGAGTAACTATCATCCTGCTCACCATCTCATTTCCGGCAATCATGGCATGCCAGCGGATGATATTCAGGGTATTGTATAGAAAATGAGGATTGATCTGGGACTGAAGCATTTTAATCTCAATATTGCGCTTCTCCTTCTCACGTTTTTTGATATCCTCCATCAATTGATTAATATGTATCACCATCTTATTAAAACCGGTTTTGATACGTCCAAATTCATCCAGAGACTCCTTCTGAAAACGAACCTCAAAATTATCATTCTGGATTTCTTCCATATAGCTGACAATCTGATTCAGCGGTCTGATAACATAATACAGATAGAGCACAGCAACCGCCATCAAAAGAAAAACTGTGATCAGGATTGCCTGATTCACACCGGTAACCACCGAATTCACCGTGGCAAGCATTGCATTTTTATCAATCAGTTCCACAATCGTCCAGTTCATTGATTCAATCTTATTACTTACCATCATGTAGGAGGCTCCCTGATATTGATAATTTTCCCGAGAGACTCCATCTGTCGTCTTTTTTATCAATTGGTTCATATCTGCGTCACGGGAAACGTTATCGATAAATCCAGCCGGTGAATAGATGATATTCCCTGCCTTATCGAATACAAACCACCTGTTAGCAGAATCTTCTGAAAGCTTATCAAAGAGGTTCTTAAAATTAGCATAATTGATTTCATAAACAACAATCCCTGCCGTATTGCCTCCAATTGATCCTACGATTCTTCGCATACAGGAAAAAACTGCCTTCTTTTCTCCCTCAACATAACTATTATAGTGAATTCCTGTAAACATCCAGCTTTTTCCTGAGGTGACGAAATTTTTATACCACGTTTCCTGCATGAGTTTCTCATAATCTATCTGCTGTTCCTGTTTTGAACTTTCTCTGTAATTATTTCCGATCAGATAAATGGCGGATATCATGGTATTATAAGAAGCTGCTTCAATCAGCTCATTTTGAATAAACGATGCACGCATTTGGATTTCCTCATCTGACACCTTTTTTTGTGTAGAAAGATAATATTTCATATCTTTATCATATAAAAAGGTCATGGCGTTCTGATCGAAAATATCCTTATAATTATCCAGATTTCCTTCCATTTGATTCAGCATGTCCCTAGAAGAACGGATGATCTCTTTTTCCTGTAGATCAGTCGATATTCCATACCAGATTATATTAATCAGCAGCATCGGCAGCAGTGAAAAGCAAAGCAGCATGATAACGATTTTAAATACGAACTTATGCCTCTTTAGGAACATGACCTCACCTCATAAAAGTTTTGTTTTTATTGTATCATCCGACAACATCCTTTTCAATGCATTTTCATATCATCCCTTTACGCCTGTAAAGGCGATGCCCTCAATAAAGTATTTTTGTCCTATCGTGTAGATAATCAGCATAGGTATCACAGCCATAACACCCGCTGCCATCAAAAGTGGATAATCGGTTCCATGCTGTCCCTGAAGTGTGGCCATTCCCACTGAGAGCACACGCAGTTTGTCGGTGCTTGTCGCAATCAGTGGCCACAGAAGATCATTCCAGGCCCACAGCACGTTCAAAACCATCATCGCAACCATACCACTCTTGCACAAAGGCAGTGATATATTCCAGAAGAGTCTAAAATAGGAACAACCATCAATCTTAGCCGCATCCTCCAACTCTCTGGGAAGTCCCGCAAAAAACTGACGTAGGAGAAACATGCTATATACACTGAATATATTAGGAACTACAATCCCTGCCAGGGTATCCACCCACTTTAATTGGCTTATGATCAGATATTTGGGAATCATAGTAAGTTGTGGAGGTACCATAAAAGTGGTAAGTAGCAGGGCAAAAATCACATTTTTAAAAGGAAAATTCATTCTGGCAAAGGCATATGCGCCCATTGCACTGAAAAACATCATGAAAAATACGGTAAACACAGTAACAAGAATCGTGTTTCCATAGTAGCGGATAAAATCCAGCTTCATCAGTACCTCTGTGTAATTTTCAAGTAACCACTTTTCTGGAAACCATGTAATGGGCACTGCAATTGTTTCCTTATAAGTCTTAAATGAAGTTAATATCATCCATAAGAACGGCATGAGCATTATGAATGTGCCCAGAATCAGGACTATATATATGATTGCTTTTTTTATCGTACTTGCTTTTAATTTTTGCACGTTTATGCCTCCCCTACTCGTAATAAACCCATTTTTTCTGAAGCTTAAACTGTATTACTGTCACAAACATAATCATCACAAATAAAATGACAGCCTCAGCTGACGCTTCTCCAAATCCCATAAGTGAAAATGCTCTGTTATAGATTCCATAAACCAGTGTGCGACTGGCTTCAAGCAGTGGACCGCCATCAACATTCTGGGTAAAGGTAAAGATAACGTCAAAGGCTTTCATTCCATTCATCACTCCCATCGTAAGAAGGAAGAATAAGGTAGGAGACAACAGTGGAACTGTAATCCTGCAAAATGTTGTGAATGGAGGTGCGCCGTCCAGCCTTGCCGCCTCATAAACTTCTCCTGAGATTGATTGTAAACCTGCCAGTAATATGATGGCATTATAGCCTATCCCACTCCAGACACTGACAATGACAATGGAAGCCATAATAAATTTAGGGTCTGATATCCAGTTCGGTGTAGGAAGATGAAGCCAGGACAAAAAAGCATTAACAATCCCAGTTTTGGAATTAAGCATAAATCGCCATACCATAGCTGCCGCAACCGGCATAACGATATTTGGCAGAAAATAAATCACCCGGAAAAAACCGGTTGCCTTTAACCCCTGATTCAGAAGAACCGCAACAACAACTGAAAAAACAAGTGTCAACGGAACCGAAGCAATCGTGTAAGCCAATGTGTTTTTTATCTCATGGATCATCTTTTCGTCATGTAGCAAAGTAACAAAATTCTTGATTCCCACAAACAAGCGGTCTCCGATTCCGTTCCAGTTAGTAAGGGATATCAGGAAAGAATATATAATCGGGATTACTCCAAATATCAGTGTTCCTATCACTATTGGAGCTATAAACAAGTAGGCCCACAGCCATTCCTTTTTTATCTTTTTTCTCATATGATCCTCCATAACCAAAAGACGGAACAGTTCTGTTTTTACCATTCCATCTTTTTAGACAATGATTACAAACATTTATTTTTCATTGATGACAGCCTTGAGGTCGCTGACTACCTTATCCATTGCCGACTGGATATCTGCATGTTCATCAAGCCATATATTATTGATGGCATCTGACATGATCTGTTCACCCTCCTGGGTCTTTCCGTTTGCATACATAGGATTGGATACGGATTCATTGATACTGTCGATTAGATAATGTGCATCCGGATATTCTGCATAATGTGCAAGCCATGCACCTGCTGATTCTGCATTTGCTGGAATAGCCGCAGAAACAGTTGCATCCTGTGCTTCTTTCGTTGCAGCAAATTCTACAAACTTCATCGCTGCTTTTGTATTACTGCTTTTTGCAGAAATACTGAGTGCCAGACCTGCAGTCGGAGTATTATTGTTTACTTTTCCCGGCATTTCCATGATTCCCATCTGATCTCCAAGTGCATCTGCGTATTTACTCAGTGACCAAGAGCCATCTGATATCATGCCCACCTGTCCACCTATAAACATATCACCTGGATCCATCTCAATCATATCGGAGGCTGTTGGCGAACACTTTGATACATACATCATATCATGTAAAAACTGCAGAGCTTCTACATCTTCCGCTGAATTATAGAGCGGCTCAGTATAATCTTTATTCGTAAATGCTCCGCCATTTGACAACATAAAACTACGATATCCGATCTCAGCAGATGGATTCGCTGCATATCCGTAATGTGAATCATCTGTCAATGCTTTTGCACTCTTCTCAAAATCATCCCATGTCCATCCCTCTTTCGGATAATCTACATTTTTTTCGTCAAAAATTTCCTTGTTATAAAAAACTGATATTCCATCATAGTCCTTTGGAATTCCATAGGTATGCCCGTCAGTCTGATATACCTGCAGTACGCTCTCTGGGAATACACTTAGATCTACCCCATCATTCTTAATATCATCTGTCATATCATAGATTAGTCCTGCTTCAATATATGGCTGAATGTACAGATTCATCCAGAATACATCCGGCCCTGTGCCGTTTGGAATCGAGGTTTGAAGCTTCGTCCAGTATTCGCTCCATGGAACAATCGTTGATTCTACTGTAATATCACTGTGCTCTTCTTCGAAAAGCGCAATCATGGCATCCATGCCTTCTTTTTGTCCCTCATCCCAATAGTAAAAATTAAGAGTTGTTTTTTCACCTTCCGCCGCATTGCCTGATACAGACCCGGTGACTGATGATGCACTTTTTGTATTGCTTCCTGTATTTCCTGTTGAAGCACTCCCTCCACATCCTGTCATAAGAACTGCTGCCGCACTGCATACGGTTAATATCTGTGTTACCTGTTTCTTTCTCATATAAGAAACCTCCTTGTTTTTTATGAGCTTATTATAGCGCCCCACTGACACATCCAAAATTCATAATTCTCATTTTTGTATTCAATATTAGCCTGTTACGAAAAAAAATATTTTTACTGTGTTGAATATTCACATGATGTGTTATTTTCACCCTTACTTCAACTTTTTCCTAAAAAAGGGTCTGTCGCACTTCAGTGCGACAGACCCTTTTCTCAAACAATGTAATATTTTACAACTGTATCTGTCAGCGATCCTCTGACAGATGCTTTGCAACGGTCTCGTACAGCTTTGTGGGATTAATTGGCTTTGCCAGATGATCGTTCATCCCGGCCTCCTTGGATTTCTTTACATCCTCATCATAAGCATTTGCCGTCATTGCAATGATCAGTATCTTCTGTGCATCCGGATGATTACAGCTGCGGATCGCTTTGGCAGCCGTGAGTCCGTCCATTACCGGCATTCGGATATCCATCAGAATCGCATCATAGGTTCCCGGTGCGGAGCTCTTAAACTGTATCAGCCCCAGCTGACCGTTTTCGGCGATATCTGTCCTGCATCCCACTTTATCCAACAGCCGTCTGGCTATCTCAGCATTCAGCGGGTGATCTTCACAAATCAGAATCCGTGTGCCTGCAAGCTCTGTCAAAATCTGTGTCTGCTTGTGAGACTGTTGTTTTTTTGTCTCCGCTACTGTTTCGCTTTCCACATACGTCAGATCAAGGTAAATCGTAAATTGTGTACCTTCTCCCAGCTCGCTGGTCACCTCGATGCGTCCGCCCATCAGCTGGATCAGATTCTTTGTAATTGCAAGCCCAAGGCCTGAACCAGCATATTTTGCAGTTACCTCATTCTTCTCCTGGGAGTAAGGCTTATACAGATTTTTCTTGAGGAAAGTTTCACTCATTCCAATACCAGTATCACGAACAGTAAACTTTAGATGAGCCCTATTCCCATCCTGTCCAAGCTGGCGAAGCTTCACTTCGATGGTTCCTCCTTCCGGCGTAAACTTCAAAGCGTTAGAAAGAATATTTGCAAAAATCTGTTTCACACGAATTGGATCAATGTTTACATACCTTTCTTTTTCGACGCCTGCCATATCAAGGGTCAGCGTAATGTTCTTCTGACTGGCAGAAGCACGTATCATATCCGCCACCCCTTCAATAAATTCACAGATCTGCACCGGCTGCGGATGGAACTTTAACCTCTCATTTTCCAGACGCTGAAGATCCAGTGTATCATTGATCAGACTCAGCATATATTCGCCGGAATCCTTTGCCTTATCCATGTTGGACTTGATCTCCTCCATGTTATCTGACTGTCTCGTCAACTCGATCATTCCAAGAATTCCGTTCATTGGGGTGCGCAGATCATGGCTCATTCTGGAAAAGAAGTCCATGCGATCCTGATTTGCCTGTTCCACCTTATTATTCTGACGGCGCATAACACGTGCGTAAGTGAATAGAACTGCACAGGCTAATATGATCAATATCAGAACTATAACAAGTATAAGCGTTAAACCAAGATGCTGATTGATCAGATAAGACACTGTAATATCAGGCGATGTGTTCAACGCATATTCCATCATCGTATCATTCAATACCGATTCATCGATCAGACTGATCCCCTTATTGATAATTTCGGCAAGAATTTTTGCATTTTCCCCCTGAAACTGAAGTGCTATTCCAAACACAACGCCAGAGGCAGGAATCGCCGTAATCTGATCCAGACTTTTTTTCATCACGAGGTTCTCAGCTACATTTGTATTTAAAAATGCAAGATCTGTATCTCCTCTGGAAAGTGCATCCATGCAGGACTTTGGTGTGTCATACTCGATCACAGTACAATTGGCATAATTTTGATTCAGATAGTCCTTCAGCCCATCTCGGTTTTTGACGACAGCGATACGATAAGCACCTCCGGATTCATAATCATCACCAATGCGGTGATATAACTCAAAGTTTTGATCCAGGATAGAATTGGAAACGCCTGCCTCAACTTTGGCATTATCAAAGGTATCATAATACAGGGTTCGATAAGAAACAGCCCGCTCCTCCTGTAAATCAGAATCCTCAGTTCGACATTTGACCTCCAGATTCAAACCGGTCAATTCGTTCAGCTGCTGGCAGATTTTCACCAGCACACCCTTCATCGTTTCGCTTTCTTTTTCATACCAGACCAGAGGCGCTGCGGTACCATCAAAATAGATGGTATAGTTGTCTCCTCTGTTAATCACATCATATTCTTTCTTACTGTATGGTGAATTGGCTGCCTGCGGCACATATTTTTTTACCAGATTATCATCAAATGTCGGATTGTGAATATAAATCTCGATGATTGCTTCACTGATCTGCTCTATGAGTGCCGAATTCCCCTTCCATGATGCAAAATAAAAGGGGGCATAGGCAAATTTTTCAATAATCTTCCAATCCTCATGCATGGCATGGGCATTCGCAGCTACCAGATCAATCTCTCCCTCTTCTAATGCCTCATCCAGTGCTGCCTGATTCTGATAATAAGTAACAGTAAAAGAAAGCTGTTTCTGTTTCATAAGTTTTTTCAGCTGATCCGATATGACATAGCCCTCTATGCAGCCGACTCTTGCATGATTGAGCTTCTCATAGTCCTCGTAGATGTAATCGGAGTCCTGCAGGGCGGCAAGCTCTGCCACAATATATCCATAGCTGGCATCACAGATTTGATAATCATCTTCCCGTGCTTCTGTCCACTGCATGTTTCCCAGAAGATCAATCTCATGCGCCTCCAGCATGGCTGTTGCCTGCTGCCAGGTTCCACAGTTTACATAGGTAAACGTCAAGCCTGTATTCCTGGAGATTTCATTTAAAAAAGCAGTATCGTAGCTGTCTACTGTTCCGTCTTCAAGAACCGTATAGTAGCTTCCCAGATCAAAGTATCCTACACGGACAACCTGTGATTGTGAGCCTGATGAAAGCTCAGCAGCCATCGCAGTAATCGGAAATGCTGCTGTAAAAATCAGAGTAAGCAGCAGCATACGGAAAATCCGGTTCAGTTGTTTTCCTTTTTTTATCATTTTGTCCTCATCTCTCCAGATTCGGTAATCTGTCAGTAATCTTTGCTTCTATTTTCTTCTGTCTTTCTTGCTGATTATTTAGCACATACATCTTTATTATAAAACTTTCGACAGGAAAGCACAAGACATCATACTCTAAAAGTACGATGTCCTGTTTGCTTATCACTATTTCAGATGTTCCTGATGTTTCTGTTTTCTTAGCAACACAACTCCTGTTCCGCTCAAAAGTATCAGGATTAACAGCCATACAATCGGTGTGTCATCCATCGTCTTTGCCGCCGAAGCAGATGAGGCTTCCGGTGTTGTCTTCGGTGTTGTTGTTATCGTCGGTGTTTTGGAAGGCGTCTTCATCGGTGCAGTTGTCGTGATCGGAGTCTTCTGATCAATCATCTCGATCTCCTGAATAAAATTCTCATTTGGTCCAACCTTCTTATCACTCATGGTGAACTTCACCGGATTGGCAGGTTCATAGCCATCCGGTGCCTTAAGCTCCGTAAGGAGATAGGTCTTACCCTGCACCAGGATACCTGAGATCAAATGTCCATCTTCGGAAGAAGATACCCAGTCCTTCAATCCTTCGACGGTTGTTCCGTCTTCATTGGTAATACGAAGCGTTGCCCCTGCCAGAAGCTTTCCATCCGTATCCTTTTTGTAAAGCTTAGCCATTGTAGGGGGCTCATACCAGGTAATCACTCCGGTTATCGGATCGACACTGGCAGTTCCATCGCCTCCATCAAAGCTTTCCGGATCAAGTCTAACTGTTCCATCCTCCGCTGCCTGAAAGGTCATGCTAATTGGTTTTTCGGAGACATAGCTGCCATCCGGCGCCTCTAATTCCCGGATCACATAGGTGACCTGGGTCAGCACACCTTCGAATCGTAAGATACCGTCTGCATCGGTCTTCGCACTGGCAATCAGTATCTCTCCTTCGGCCTTAGCAGTTTTTCTTCGGGCTGCAGCCGATGAACCACTCTTGCGATACAGTCCATACACGGAATTCTTTAATACCTTATCCGGGTGCTGTTCATCAACCTTTATAAGCTTGATGGCTGTCCGGGCTACATCATTTTCAATTGTTGTATCTGCTGCCGGCTGGTTATCAATTGTTACTGCTCCTGCGGCATCGATAACAACCTTATGTACGGTATAATCCAGGAGTACCTGATCCGTCTGGGGAACCTTTGTCTCCTGCAGCTGCCATGTTCCGGTATCTACAGCTGTAAAGCTTACAATTCCATCTTTATCACTGACTGCTGAGAAAGTCTTGTTGTCTCCTTCTCGGCTCAGCGTAAACTCTGCTCCTGCCAGCACTTTAACTGCGTCCGGCTGATAGCAGCTTTCCAGGTATTTTACAACCTTTTTGAAGCTGAAATCTGCTTTCCTGTTAAGGAGCTCTTTGGAAATATTCTGCGTTGCCGCTCCCTTTGTCAGGATAACTGTAGTGGCATCGGAAGAGAGTAGATAACCTGTCGGTGCACTCTTTTCGACAATCGTGTAGGTTCCCATCGGAAGCTCTGAAAATACCAGTTTTCCATCGGTATCACTTGTCTGTGAATCAATCACAGTGTCCGTTTCATCCTTCAGTTCAAAGACTGCCCCGGCTAATGCTTTCCTGTTCACTGCATCTTTTTTCTGAATGGTGATACTTCCCTTGTCTGCATTTACAACCTCAGTTACTGTTTCATCTGCATTTTTTAAGGTTCCGCTGCCATCTGCATCCACTTCCAGCTGGAAAGTGGCAGGATTTACAAAATATCCTTCCGGTGCGCTTTCTTCCTTGACAGTGTAGGTTTTTCCTTTTTCCAGATATGCAAAGGCTACGATACCATCTGCATCACTGACAGCAGTTGTAATCTGCGTTGTACCGTCATACAGACCGAAGACTGCTCCCTTCAGTGCCGCTCCGGTTGTCTGAACCTTCTTGAAGCTGAAGGATGTCGGTGTGTTGGTCCAGCTGCCCAGATCTGCATTCCTCTGTGTAGCTGTATCATGCAGTGTTACCTGCTGTTCCACGCCAGATAAAACATAATTGTTTCGTGTGGCTGTTTCTTTTACCGTGTAGGTTACATCCATCAAAAGATTCTCAAACCCGGCAACTCCCTTCGTGTCTGTTACCGCCGTTTGGATTGCCTGTCCGTCACGATACAGGGTAAATGTCACGTTGGAAAGCTTTGTGCCATCCCTGCTGTCTGTCTTTGTCAACTGTATGCTTCCTCGAACCGCTTCATCGGTTACCCGGTCTGTCTTTGCAGTTCCATCGTATATGCCATCCCAGGTTCCGTCTGCATGAATAACCCCACGGTAGATATTTTCATCTACGCTGTAATTCTTTGGTGCATGAGTTTCCCGGATATAATAGGTTCCCGGTCTGACCGCTTCGAAAGTAACTGTTCCATCTTCTGCACTTACTGCGATATTATTCTTTGTCAGATCTGCTTCCACAGAAGCCTTCTGCGTGCATGCGGCATCGGTATACAGGGTGAATTGGGCTCCTGCAAGTGCACTGACAGAATTAAGGTCATTTTCTGAATCCGTTCCATATTTGGTAAAGGAAATGGTTCCTTTGTTGATCACCTCCTGTACGGTATAAGCATCCGTTTCTGCGACAACAGTACCTGCTACTGCCACACGGACGCCACCTTTTGTTCCGCTTACTGTTACCGTTAGATGATCTGCCTTCTGGTAGCCATCTGGTATGGTTGTTTCTTCTACGGTATAGGTTCCCAGGGGAAGTTTCGTAAACTGTACCAGCTGATAGTTACCCCTGGCATCAGTGGTTGCTGCCTTCTGAGAAAACGTCTCCTGATAAACAGTTGTACCTGTTAAAGTAAACTCTGCACCAGTCAACTTCTCACCGGTAATGCTGTCCGTCTTATCAAGCTTTAAGCTTCCCAGATACATGGTATTCTCGATTGCCTCTGCCGTTACTTCTGCCGCAGGATGCTCCACTGTTTCTGCAACAACAACGGTCTTGATGTCTGTTGTATTCAGCTGATAGCCATCTGGTGCTGCAGTTTCTTTCAGATAATAGGTACCATAGGGCAGATTTGTAAAGGTATAAGCTCCATCGGTTCCCCTCGTTACTGTACTTAACAGTGGATCTCCGGCACAGCCGGAATCCTTATAGAGGCCGATGGCTGCACCTGCCACTCCTAGGGCTGCCTTTTCAGTACTTGCACGGTCGATCTTTGTTCCCAGGATGCTTCCACGTTTCAGATTATCTGAAAATTCCAGTGCCGTCTTTTCTGTTACGCCATCTGCTGCTTTTCCGTAGCTTACGTTTCCATCCCGGTCTACAATGATGGTCTGTTCTGCCGCATTCCTCTGATAATTTGATGGTGCTGCAGTCTCAACCACCTTGTAGGTACCGGATGGTACATCTGCATAGGTTGCCGTTCCGTCAGCTGCTGTTGTTACTTCTTTCTCATAGGTAAAGGTAGACTGACTTCCATCTGCCTCTGCAATACGTGTCAGTTTAAATGTAAAACCTCCTGCCTGGTCTGCACTTGTCTTTGGTGTATGCACCACATTCAGAGCTGTATCATCTGCCAGTTCCACAAGCTTTTGTACTTCGATATCCTGTTTGTGAATCGTATTTGTGATATTGTCATTGCCACCGTTTGTATCTGTAGTTGTTCCGACCTTTGTAATTGTCATCGCAGCCACCTTGTCCGTCGGATGAACATACCCAAGCGGTGTTATTACCTCATAGATATCGTAAGTTCCTGCTAACAGTTTTAATTCCCCATCCAGATAGGAAACACCAAAAGCATTCGTCAGCTTCTTAAAAAAGTTCGTGATCTCTGCCGCCGACTGGAGTGTATAGGTATTACCACTCACATTTTTCAGCATGGCTACCATATTTTTTGTATCCTTCAGGCATACGGCAAATTCTGCACCCTTCAGATTTGTTACCAGAGTTTCTACGGTGACGTTATCGCCTTCTCCTGTCAGATGTTGGCCCGACTTCGTCAGAGCTACACTTCCACGAATGGCAGCGTTGTTCACGGTACCATTCGTTCCGATTGTTGCAGCCTTCCCATCGGTAATTGTCATGGCATAGATGGTCGTATCCAGATCATAATATGGATCCCCCTCATAGCTCAGCTCCTTGATATAATAGTTTCCTGTCAGCAGCCATTTATCGGTGCCGTCTGTGTTGGTCGTAAAGTCTTTGTATGCACCATTTTTACTATTACGGATCAGCTTGCCATCTGCATCTGTCCTTACCATCATATATAAGGTATCATTTACCGCATCAAATGCATCCCCTGCCGCTGCATCTTTGTAAATGGCAAAGGCTGCCGACGGACGTCCAGTTTTTGCTGCATGATCAAAGGTCTTAGTCAGGTCGATAAATCCATATTGACAGATATTCGTTACAACCGTATTTTTATTTGTCGTATTCCCATCCTTATCGATGGTAAATACAACCTCCGCCGGTTTTTCTCCCTGGTGAAGCTGTGCCGTAGTTGTTTCAACCAGTTTATAGTCACCATAAGGGATATCGCTCATGGTCAGTGTTCCATCCCCATCCGTAGTTGCCTGGTAATTTTCAAACAATACATAATTCGTCTGACTGGAGGGTACATGAATCGCAAAATTATCCGCAGATTCCTGACGTCTGTACAGGCTAAAGGTAATACCGGATAATGTATCTCCATTCTGATTCTGCTTGGTCAGAGTTATGCTGCCCTGTACCAGCGTATTCGTAACCTCTTTTGCATAGGTAAAGCCATCTGTGCCAATCTCATACGCAGCATCTGACTTTTCGATGGGGATTTCCTGGCTGGCACTTGCTGAAACAATACCGTCCTGTGGGATCTCTTTTATGGTATAAGTACCATAAGGAATTTCCGTAAATGTCACAATACCATGTTTGTTGGAGACTGCTTCCTGTACCAGCGTCTTTCCACGATACAGTTCGAATTTAACACCGGAAAGGAATCGTGTCGCATGATCTGCATCTTTCTTGGTTAAGATAATCGTACCAGTCTTCGGCGTATTCATCCAGGAACCAAAATCAATAGAGGTCTGTGCATTGCTCAATGTAAATGACTTTCCTGCATCGTTTCCTTTGGGCAATACATATCCCGTAGGAGCTTTTGTCTCTGTAATTGTATAGGTATTACCAAAATATAATCCGGTAAATTCTACTTCGCCCTCTTTATTCGTGCTTTTTGCTGTGCCAACTATGGCACCCTTCACATCTGTGATGGTAAACTCAGCACCGGAAAGGACCTCCTTTGTTACAGAATCTTTCTTTGTCAATTTTACACTGCCGGTTTTGCGTGTATTCGTTACTGTTCCAAGGTTCTTCGTCTGATTCTGATAAGCTGTGGAATTATCAACCGTGAATTCACCGGAATCATACGCAGATGTCACAAAATTCGCCGGAGTCTCGGTTTCTTTTACCTTATAAGTACCCTTCTTTTGAATCGTAAAGGTAACCCGTCCATCGGCATCACTCTGAATCTGTGGGCCAACAGCTTTCCACCCGTCTTTTGCGGTGTCATCCTTCTCATATAACGTAAACCCAGCACCTGCAAGAAGTGCATTGTTACTTGTGTCCATCTTTGTCAGCTTGACGTTGTAATGTAGTTTTTCATTCGTAGCAGTCACTTTCTTTACTGCACCATAATCATTGGCACCAATTGTAAATTCTGTCTTTGCTGCCGTGTCAAGTACGTAACCATCCTGGGTTCCAGTCTCTATGAAGTAGTAAGTGCCTTCCGGAAGATCTTTTGTTGTTGCAATCCCAGAAGCATCTGTAGTAACCATGTCAACTTTTTGATCGTCTGCGGCAGTTGCACCCACTTTGTAAACATCAAAGCTGACATTTGAAAGCTTTTTCGCCGCATCCGCACTATCTGTCTTCGTAATCTGTGCAGCTCCAAGAATCTTCACATTCCGGAGAACCACTGCTGCTCCGTCTGGTCCGGCAGTAACTGAAGCTGCCTGTTGTCCATCTGCCAGCTTTGGATTCGTAACTGCCTCCAGTCCTCCATTTTCCGTCATCTTAATGGATACTGATTCGGTAAATGGTGCGTAGCCGGTTACACGATTCTTCTCGGTCAGCATATATGTTTCTCCAACGATAAGAAGTTTCTTGAACTCTTCACCCTGATCGTCAGCGGAGATCCATGATTTTGATGTGATTTTTGTCGCATCATCTGCAAATTTTCCAGTAAGAACCAGCTCTGCCCCTGAAAGCTTTGTCGCTCCATCATCTGTTGTCTTGGTAATCACAATATCTGTCTGCGCATTGGTGATAGTTCCAAGATTGTAGGTAAGTTCTGCGTTTAAAATATTGTCTTTTCCAATTACAACCTCACGGTAGGTACTGTCACCAAGTACATAGCCATCTGCTGCCTTTATTTCTTTGATTCGATAAGTTCCCCACTCCAGGTTTTTAATGGTAAGGATACCGGTAGCCGGATCTGTGCTTTCTGTGGCAGCAACTGAGGTATATGTTTTACCGGTAAAGAACTCACCAATCTGATCCCATATAGTTTCCGCCACTTTTTGCTTCTCTAATACAAACTTGGCATTGTTAATACCGGTGTTGTTATTTTCTTTCTCTCCCTTAAACAGTGTGATACTTCCCAGGGTACGGTCATCATAGATACCCTCTGCCTTGCTGGCATCCTGGGACTGTAGATAATTCTCTTGCTTCCCTGAATCAGATGTGGCAAGGCTGAAGGGGTTCCCGTCAATTGCACTTTTCTTAATGACCAGAGTCTGATCTGCACAGGCATCCGTTACTTCGAAAGTCAACTCAGGAGTTACACCATTGCCTGCCGCTTCATAGGCATTGGTTATGGTGGAAGCAACCTCCTTCAGGGTATAGTAACCCTTTGTCAGCATAATCTCTCCTGATGCAGCTGTACCATCATATTTGGAAAGTGTGGCTTTGCCATCTCGATCGGTAACAATCTCAAAGGTATGCAGCTTCACTGTTTTGGCAGCATCTGCATAGACAGCCATCTCAAATTTTGCACCGTTAATTGTCGATGTTCCATCGATACGGTCATATTTTGTAAATGCCAGTTTTGCATTCAGTAATTGATTGGATGCCGTTACTGACATTCCATCAGGCTTTACATACTGTCCATCCCCTTCCCCAATTGTAACCTTGACTGGTGTGGGATCCACTGCATAATTCTCCGGAGCAGAAGTCTCCAGGAAATAGTAGGCGCCTTCTGCCAGTAATGATGTTCCTGCTGCAGCATTGACAGGGTATGTAATGATTCCATCCGATCCTGTTGTAAGGTTTTCTGCGATTTTAGGGTCTGTTTCAGGTGCCGGTGTCTTTCCACTCATTTGATAAAGGGTATATTTTGCCCCCACAACCTTTGTGGTGGTGTTCTGTCCTGTTGCTGCATCCTTTTCAAACTTTGTGAGAATAACCTTATTCTCAATCTTGATGTTACGGACTGTGAGCACAGCATTTGCTAAGGATGCTGCATCTTTCTGATTCGTCAATGTTGTGTTGGCAGTAATCTCAGCCAGACCATTCCCGTCCATCTTAAATTGAATTGCAGCAATCCCTTCATATCCCGCCGGTGCTTTGGTCTCTTCCAGAAAATAGGTGCCCTGGAGCAGTTTTCCGTCATAGAGATATGCAACACCATTGTCATTTTTCTCAGTTGTCTGATAGGTACCTTCGTCAACCGCTGAAAGAATACGGTAGGTTCCTGTGGCTGCATCATAACCCAGCTTTGCCACATACTTCTTATTCGTTGAAGTTCCTGCATAGATCATAAACTGTGCATCGGATAAGACAACATCCTGATGATCATAATCTACCTTTTTAACCGAAAGACCGCTTCTTACAATCTTATTGGCATAGGTGATTTCTGTTGAAACGGTTGTGCCCTTTTCCACATAAGTAACTGATGACTGATCCTTTGATGCATCATATTCAATCAGAGCAGTTCCTTCCTGTTTCGTCGTTGACTCATCAATCTTAAACGCAATTCCTGTTGTTTTCTGTAAATCGCTCAAATCATAATCGGCGTTTGCAGTTTCTTTGATTGTATAGTCACCATAGATCAGATACTTGTATGTGTTTCCTGTGGCATCTGCTGCATCCTTGTATGCGCCTTTATTTTCACCATTTGTCTCAGCCGCTGGAAAGTGACCATCTGCATCTGTTTTTAAGGTCAGATACGCTTCGTTACTTCCCTTTTTATAAATAACAAATTCTGCATTTGCCACTGGGGCCGTATTTTTTATGGTTGAAGCGTTCTCTTCCCCAGCAACCTTGTTGATCTGAATAAAGCCATACTTCATCTGGTTATAGACGGTAAAGGTATCGTTCTTATCAGCTTCTGAATATACTGCATCCAAAAGCGTTCCAGACTCTGTGTCTCCGTAATATGATTTCCACTTTACACCCTTCTCTGTTACCTGCAGAAGGATGGTCACATCCATGGAATCCTGAATGTTCGCCTTATGAGTCTCTGTCAGTTTATAATTACCGATTGGTAAATCGCCCAGATCTGCCACGCCTTTATTTGTAGTGACTGTCATCTGGTCAGCGGTTGTATTGGCATAATATGGCTGGTAAGTACCTGTTGTATTCGTCAAATCAAATCTGTCCTTAACGTTCTCACCATAGCTTGTCTGTCGATAGACAGAGAATTCCATCCCATCCACTGCATCATCATTCTGGTCCAGCTTGGTAAACTGAATCTTTCTGGATGCCAGGGTATTGGTAATTGTGCCCACGTCATAAGTAAAGGTATGATCGGTATCCTTCAGTACAAAGACTTTTGTTGCATCTTCGCTGGTATCTGTTTTGCTGATTACAATGGTCTTGGGATCTGTTACCCCTGTGCCATCCTCCACAAGCTTGTAATTACCATAGGGCAGATTCGTGAAATTGATCTTGCCCTCGTCATCTGTGGTCTTTGCTTGGATTTTTACCTCTGTTGTTTTAGCTGCGCCTGTTGTGATCACACGATAGAGGGTAAACGCCACCCCCTTCAGCAGACGATCATCGCTATCTTTCTTTTCCAGAGAAATCGTACCGGTATATGGGGTATTGGTGATGTCATAATAAAATACACCCTTTACAGCTGTTAAAGCCGTCTGGGTCCCGTCTTTTGGAGTAATCTGTACTTCTGGCTGATTCTGATTCGCAGAAGTACAAGTCACCTCCAGGGTGTAGGTTGACGGAGTGGAATCCAGATATCCCTTGTGGTCCTCTTCTGTCAGTGTATACGTACCTGGATACAGATTTTCGAAGGTAACCGTTCCATCCGTCTTGGTAGCTTCTTCTACCTCCGTAAAGGAGGTTCCCGTTACAGCCAGAGAAACGGCTTGAAGCTTAAATGTAATACCGGATATCAGGTCCCCAGCTATCTTATTCTGGCTAAAGGTATCCCTTTTTGTGATGGTAAGGGAGGTCTTCGAGACAGTATTGGTAATCTGATCTTGCAAACTACTGGCAGTGTTATCATTATAATCGTAATAAACAGTTGTTCCATCTGCATTGACTACTACTTTCTTTCCATAGGTGGCCGGTGCAGCGTAGTGATCCGGTGTCTCCATCTCAAAGATGTAGTAGGTGCCTGGAAGGAGCTTGTATTCTGCATTGTTTGAAGCCTTCTGCAGATATGGAAGGCTGAAGCTTCCATAGTCGCTGTATTGCTTCTGGGCACTATAACTGCTGGTACTATCATACTTCGATGGAGAAAGCACATATGGTCCAGTTGAGCCGCTCTGTAGGAAGCTTCCAACATAAGCATCTGTCTTTGTTTTATCACTTGCTGTCGATAAAACAAATTTTGCTCCATTCACAAAGTTGTTAAAATCATCTTTTTTTGTCAGCGTAACACTTCCACGAACAACGTTGTTGGTAAATGCTGCATTGTCAGGTGGGGTTGCATCCTGTCTGTATTGTATGCCTGCATCCGTCAGCCATGCAGCGCCCGTGGACTTATTAGAGTCCGCATTCGGTGCACCTGTCTTTTCATCAGAGATAATAAATTCATACGATGTTTCCTTTGCCTGGTGGTCCGTAATTGCTTTTGTTTCCTTGATGGTGTAATTGCCGTAAACCAGCCATTTCTTCGTCTTTCCATCCGCATCGGTATAGGAGCCATCCCCATTTGGTGCAAACTGTCCCTTCTCATCGGTCATTAACGTCAAGAACGGCACTGCTTCTGTATCTGTTCCGGCATAAATAGTAAAGGAAACATTGGGAACCGCTTTCCTGTCATCATTAATATCTCTGCTTTGTTTTGTCAGATTGATCCTGCCATATTTCAGGGTATTGGTTACAACACCATCCTTGCCAGGAAGATAGAAGGTTTTGTTGTCTTCCGTTACTTTTGATAATTCATTACTGTCAACATTTTTTACCGTTACAGCAGTACCGGATTCCCCTCTTCGCTCCACTGTAAACTTCACAGTAACCGGTTCTTTGACTTTTCCAGCCACATAGCCCTGGTTGATATCCTCTGTCAAAGTATAAGTACCACAGGAAAGTCCTTCGATTTTAAGCTCTCCCAAAGCATTCGTCGTCAATCCGGTACGACTGTAATCTGCCGGATCTGCTGCGTCATTGCTTGTGAGATTAAATTGCACACCAACTAAAGCAGTCCCATTTTGATCCTGCTTGGTCAGTTTTACATTTCCACGAAGGAGTCTATTGGTAACAGAAGCTTCTCCCGTCTCGGAAACCTTGGCATGCGCTGTATCCACTGGGGTAAAGGTAACTGCTCCATCTGCACCAACATGGACAGATAACAGCGTACCCTCCAGACACTGATATCCATATGGTGTGGCAGGAGCAGTTGCGCTGTCCTTCTCCACATATACTTCCTGGATCTCATAATCACCCGGATCCACCTTTTCGAAGGTTACTACACCCGCTGCGTCACTGGTTGCCTCCTTTGCCACCACCTTATTGTCTGTGGTACGAACCAGTTGGAAGGTCACATCCGAAAGTGGTGTCGTGCCGTCCTCCCCATACTTTGTAAATGAAAAAGAGGAACTTGGTACATCTGTCAGTGTATAGTTGAAGGTTTTTTTACTTGCGCTTACTACATCTGTAAGATTTTTCACATCCGTTGCCGATGCATCTTTTGATTCAAAGATAGGAACACTATTTGTGATCGTATCCGGTGTCTGGTCGCTGCTGAATAATACATAATGTACTACATCGCTTTTTTCATATCCATCCGGTGCTTTCACTTCCGTAATTTTGTAAAGCACATTTCTTCTCATATTCATAAAGATACAGCGTCCACTGTCCTGAGAAGTCTTATCTTTTGCTTTTCGCTCCGATTTTACGTATCCTGCCTTCTCTGTATCATAATCATATGCCGTAACCTCGAAGTCCGCTCCTGAAAGTTTCAATGTATTCAAGGCAGTTTCATTAATACTCTGACTTACCTTATAGACCTTCAGATATGGATTGATTTGTCCCGATGCAACGTCATCCAGCCAGAATTCATCCAGACCATCAGAACCGCTTGTCACCTCTTGCAGCAGATTATCATTTCCCGGTTCATAAAGTCCGACGGTATTTGTGATTTCAGTACTTGCCGCATCGTCCGTAATATAGGTATCATAAGTAAAGATCAGCACTTTACCCTTTAGAATTTCCGGAACTGTAAACACAAATCCATGATAATTTACGGAGTCGTGAAAGGCTTCCTGCACTGTGTCCGTCACATCCATGCGAGTTCCCACCTGGGAGCCATCCATATCTGCGGTATATACATGAACCGCAGGGATAGAGCTGTTTTCCGGAATATACATTTCCAGTAATTGATTACTGGTAAAGCTTTCTCGAATCTCTTTTCCAGTCATATCTACCTGGCCTTTGTTCAATACAACAGTCCAGGTTACCGTACCGGCATCATGGAATACCTTCTCAGAATCTGTATAAGCTTCGCTGTTATACATTCCACTTTTTCCAAGTGCTTTATCTGCAACTGGAGTGGACGCAGAATCCGATACGTATTTCCGCTCTGGGTGAGCGGAATCTGTGATCGTCTCATCTCCTATCTTTCCTGCAAGATCTGCTATATTTTGAATCGGAACAGCCTCGTTTTTACTTATTAGATTGTTCAAATATACTTGATCGGCAGCAGTTGTTCCCATCTTCGTTGTAAAGGTAAAGGTATAAGAACTCTTATCCTGCTTCTGATTCGTAAAGGTAAAAATCTTCTTATTCTTACTTGCACCTGTTTCGCTGACACCAGACTCATCGGTGCACGTAATTCCAATCGTTGTATCTGCAAAGGATACAAAATCTTGATCTTCCGCAATTGTTCCCTCTACACCGTTACGGGTCACACGATCCAGGCTCTTAAAGACATTTCCTTCCGGAAGCTCATCTGTGAGAATTGCATCGGTTAAAGGCAGATCATCACTGTTGATGGTAACCTCCCACTGAATGGTGTGATCCACTGCATTGTAATCCTTCACAACATCCTTCTTAATCAGAATATCAGGTACTGATTTTTCACCCACAGCTTCCACGGGATCCGTGCCTGTACTTCCTTCATAAGTAAAGGTTGCTTTGTTTTTTAACAATGTCTGCTGATTGGCATCTGCACCACTTCCACTTGCCAGCTGATCTGTGACATCTGTCTTGATATGTAATTCATAATAATCCTCTGGGGCAAGATCACCAAAGTAAAATTTCACAATCTGGTTTCCTGTTTCCCCCTCTGTAGCAGCTTCATAGTACGGAGTTGCTCCAGGGTCTGAAGTGATTGTTTGATTCTCTGTGATCAATACTCCATCCTTGTAGTAGGAATAGGTCCAGGTATCCTGATCTGCTGCACGCATCCCCTGTGCACCCAGCTGCTCTGTAACCACAAGTGACTTAATGTTTTGGCGATACTGGTTGATCTTAAAGTCCCATCCCTGGGTGTGGGCTGCGGCGTCAAAATCAGCTGCATTTTTCTGCACATAGCTGTAGGTTCCCACCACATTTTTTCCAATGTCAATGTTCCATTCAAAATCTTTTCCTGGTCCAATACCGGAGGTAAAATGCTTCCAGATCATCTTGACTTTATTCGTAAGATCCGCTTTTTCATTTGTCGTAAATCCATCTGTCAGATGGGTGGAATAATTGATCTGAACCTTTCCATTGATCAATGGATCAAAGGGAATAATGATATACTGGTAGTTATCATTTCCCGTATAATATACTGCTTTTTCCCCGGAGTTTGTTGCCTGAGCTAATAACGCCTGCAAGGAGGAGTTATCTTGCTTTAACGCTGCCGAGGTATAGGCATCATAATAGGTATCCAGGATCTCTGACATAGTGTCAATGTTTTCAACAGGAATGGAAACATCCTCGCCATCCTTCGTTATTTTTAAGGAGTCAGGCAGTAAGGTATTCTTGCTTGCATCAATTTGATCAATAATATACGTATTTACTCCATCAGAGAAATAGGTATTCACATCAATCTGCCAGTCAAAGATATTACCATTGAAGGGATTCTGGCTTCCGTCTTTGCTGAAGAAGGTTGCCTTCATGTTCGTCGTTGTTTCCTGTGTATTTTTATACAGCTCCTTCTCCCCTGGTCCTTTTAACGATGCAGTGTTGTTAAATGTTGCTGTGTAGCTTCTGTCTCCGCTGTCCATGTATTTTTGATATTCATCTGGAGTTAATACCGCACGCACTGTAAACTCTGCCGAAGTTGTATCCGGCTTTGCATCAGGGAATTCATACTTGAAGGAATAGGTTCCATCTGCATTTTCCACAAGCTGATAGGTGTCAGCAGCATTTTCTCCTTCCTTGGCACTCTTTGCTAATACGTTTGGCATTTTGCCATTTAATGCAAGCTTCACACTCTCAACCGTAAGCCCTGCCGGAAGATCATCCACGCAGACAGCTTTATCTAATACTGCATCATGATTCGCAGCCTGTCCGAATTTGATGATATAATCGATGTACAGGTTGTTATGATAGACTGCTTCCTTGGAAGCGGTATAATCATCATCCTTTAATGGCTTCTCTTTCTTATCAAGACGTCCATTCACCTCCAGGACAAGCTGGTCCCCATCCCAGTTCACATCCACATGATCACTGTCTTCGAAGAGCACATCATCGAAATAAAGACCTGCTGAAAAGGATGCAGTCACATTACTGATGGCATAGACAATCAAATGATAGGTAAATGTTACGATCAGGTTGCCATCTTTATCCTTTGTATACACATAAGATCCAATGGACATTTCCGTACCGTCAATGGTTGCCTTGACATCTATCGAAGTATTCAGCTGATCCTCTGGAAGAACAAAATTTTTCCCATAATTGTATTGATAAACTGGAGGATGAACAGCTGTTATGCTTTCCATCGCAGTCTCAAGTGAAGCATACGCTTTTTTCTTATCAGCAGCGTCTGCATTCATAGCAGCTTCTAACATATCTGCGATTGGTTTCTTATCATATACTGCATTTGCAAAATATTGATCCCATGCAGCTCCAAGGTAAGAATCATCCAGTTTCGTCTCCATGGAGAATTCTACTTTTTTCTCCTGTTTGCTTAAGGAGTAGCTGTCATCATATCCATCTGCCAGACTCGTAAAGCGCATCCTGACTCGATTAAAAGCATCAACAGTCGAGCCCTCTGCGGCTCCTGCAGCTTTCCCATCCTTAATTACATAGGAGGTTGTCGTCTGATCTTTCTCTGCCAGGACTGCAGCATCCTCGAAGGCCCCAGCAGTATCTGACATTGTGGGTTTTGAATCTTTATCCGGTGTCTCTTCTGTTGGAGCTGTGGTCACCGATTCCGTTGGTACAGTTTCCGGAGTCGTCACCTCAGCAGCTTCCGTCGGTGCAGTCTCTGTCGGCACTGCCTCTGTCGGCACTGCTTCTGTCGGTGTTGGTTCTACTGGAATCGGTTCTACTGGAATCGGTTCTACTGGAATCAGTTCTGCTGCAGGAAGCTTTGGAAGAAGGATTGAAAGAGCATGTCCCTGCTGCATGGTAAGACTTATTGTTTTCTGTTCATCAGAACTAAGCTGATCCTTTCGAATAGAAACAGGAAGAGAAAGTATGGCAAATAAAGCAGATACTGTCTGGAAGTCGACAGCATTTTCCAGGGTAAAAGTAATCCTATTCTGCAAGATGGTATAGGTGGCCAGTAACAGCCCTTCTGGAGTCTTTGTGCCATCCAGCTGATAGGAGACTTTATCAATCGTGTGAAGCTCCTGCGGCTGCCCCTGATCGGTCAGTGTAAGATACTCTGAAGGAATCGTGATAGTCCAGCTGTCTCCAGCTTTGAGGTCACGCATACCTGCTTCTTTCAGAAATTCTATCCCAACGTCAAGCGTCAGATTTTCCAGCTTATCTGGTGCAAGACCAGAAAGATCCAGAGAACTGTTATCTGCGGAAGGTCGAATTGTGATCGGATCTGTAACGTCCGTAACAGTCGCCTGGGCCTTTTGCAGGGAAAGCTGCAGTTCCTCCTGCCGTTCTGTCAGATCCTGGGGTTCTCTCTCCACGATGGCATTCTCCAAAACTGCAGGAGTAGGCTCTGTCTCAGATGTAGCTATATCGCTTATGCTTTCGCTGCTCTCTGAAGCAAATACATAGGACAGGTTCATAGCATTGTTGGATAACAGCATTGCAGATGCAAGAACCACTGCCAACCCCCTCTTTGCTATTTCACGTATTGACATTCCCTGGTGTTTCTCTCTCTTCTTTTTCATTAACTCTTCCTCTTCCTCTGTTGCATTCTCGTTATACTATGGTACATCGTTTACTTTTTCTGAGTAATAACTCATTTTTATATATACCGCTATCTTACCGCTTTTTTTCAGTAAACACAACATGGTTTTGGCTAAATTTTCAAATTTTTTTATAATTTATACAATTCCGACAATTCTTTGTCTGAACGACTCTGCCAAGGGGGCCTGATCTCTATAAAAAATGCAGACACGGAACATATTGTCTATGTTCCGTGTCTGCATTTTCTGTAAAAGATATTCTATACAAAGAGAATATGCATCTGTCCCTGACTGTCTGTCACAATCTCACTGTCTACCTGGTAGATTTCTCGGATAAGCTTCCGGGTCAATACCTCTTTGGGTGTGCCGCTCCCCACAATTTCTCCATCCTTCAGAACATATATTCTGTCGCAGAACATGGCGGCTATATTCAGGTCATGGATGGCAGCGACGATGGAAACATCCAGATTTTTTACGATTCTGAGCAGCTGCAGCTGATGGGTGATATCCAGGTGATTCGTTGGCTCGTCCAGGATCAGACATGGTGTCTGCTGGGCAAGAGCCCTTGCCAGAATCACTCGCTGCTGTTCTCCCCCCGAAAGAGTAGAAAAGCTTCGGTTCGCAAACGCACTCATTCCTACCTCTTTCAGTGCCTGTTCCACAAGGGCATAATCCTGTGCATTATCCCGTTCCATAGCCTTCTTGTGGGGAGATCTTCCCATAAGAACAACTTCTCTCACCGAGAAATCAAAGTTATAGTAATTGTGCTGTGCAACAACAGCCATTTTTTTTGCTGAACTTTTATAGTTCATATCCTTCACAGGCTTATCATCCAGAAACACACAGCCCAGGTTTGGCTCCAGCACCCGGTAAATGCATTTAAGCAAAGTTGATTTTCCACTTCCGTTTGGCCCAATCAGACCGATAAATTCCTGATTCTCTGCATAGAGCGATACTTCTTTTAATATTTCATCCGTGCCATAGGAAAGGCAGATCTTTTCTGCTTCTATTTTCAAGATTTACCACCTCCAAATCCATAGGCCCGCTTTACTAACAGATAGATAAAGCAGGGAGCACCGATGATGGATACCAGAATACCGATTGGCATTTCTGAATTCTTCAGGATAATACGGCAGGCTACATCGGACCATATGAGAAAGATACTTCCCAGCAGTGCAGCCAGAGGCAGCAGGTGTTTGTGATCTGTGCCAAAAAGGATGCGGATAACATGAGGTATAATCAATCCTACGAATCCTATCATTCCGGCAGAATATACTGCAAAGCCGACAATAACAGAAGAAAGAACCAGATATATGGTTCTGCTCTTATGTAAATCAGTTCCCAGGGTAATAGAAACTTCATCGCCCAACAGCATGAGATTCAGGTTTCTGTACTGTGTCCAGAAAATCAACGTACAGATCAGAATTACCGGAAGAATAATCAAAGTCCTTTCCCAGTTAGCACCGGCCAGACTTCCCATCGTCCAGTACATCACCTCAGCGCTTGCGCCCTTATCATTGGCAATATAGAGAACAAAGCTTGAAAATGCAGAGCAGACAGCGCTGACCGCCGTACCGGTCAGTATCAGCTTGCCCGCATTTGCGCTTCCACCCATGTTGGAGATAATCATAACGGCAAATGAAGTAATCAAGGCACCTGCAAATGCCATGATTCCAACAAAGTTTCCCCCCAGAAAGCTTCCGACCCCTATCATAATAGCCAGAGTTGCTCCCAGAGATGCTCCTGATGAGACGCCCAGAATATAGGGATCTGCCAGCGGGTTTTTCACGATAGCCTGCATCACCACACCACAGACGGAAAGGCCCATGCCCACCGCAAGTGCCAGAAGCACCCTGGGAAAACGAATCAGCCAGACCACGTCATGGACAGCGCCATCAGCGAAGGAAGAAAAGCGATCCAGCTTAAAAAGCTCATAGCCGATTACGCTGTACACCTCACGCAGTGAAATATCTGCATTTCCAAAAGTTACCGCCGCCAGCATAGAGAAAATAAGAACTGCCAGCAGCACAATAAATGCTGTAAAAAACAGGGATGTATGAAATACACTTGTCTTTTTATCAGAAGATACATTTTTCTTCATAACAGTCTACCTTCTATTTGGCTGAAGCTACATCCGGATACAGACCTGCAGCAAAGCTTTCAATACCATTCTGCGTGCGGGTAGCACTGGCGTACATCTCACTTAACATGATGGGTACAACTCTGCCATTCTTTACGGCATCGAGACTCTTTAAGGAGTCATCCTCCATAATCACATTGAGCTGCTGGTTTTTTACAGTTTCCGGATCATCTCCTGCATATGGCATATACACAACAAAGATTACATCCGGGTTTGCAGCGATAATATCTTCTTTTCCCACAGTGGAAGCATCCGGATTTGCCAGTGTTGCCCCAAGTGCTGTGACCATATCTCCGCCAAGACTGGATTTTCCGTAGTTTGTAATAGAATCACCCATTGGCTCAAGAATCAGTACACTTGGTTTTTCTTCGATGTTTTTTATGGCGTCAGTAGTCTGCTGAATAGAAGCTTTGATATCGGAAACAATCGCTTCTGCCTTGTCCTGTACATCAAAAATCTTTCCCATATTTAAAATATCTGTGTATTCATTTTCCAGTGTACGATCATGCTTCTCGGCATCAGTGCCTGGACGTGTGTTTGTGTTATAGTAAGTATTGCAGCCTTTTTCAATCCAGTTTTTTACATCTCCCAGATTTTTGTCACTAAAGAGAGAACTCCAGGAAAAAATCAAATCCGGCTCCAGCATGGTGGCTGATTCCAGTGATGGTGTGAATTCATCCAGATACTTGGTCTTGGAAAAAGCAGCTTTCTGATCATCCGGTACTTCGTTGTCCAGTCCCGCTGTTGCCACGATGTGATCCTCCAGTCCCAGCGCAAGCATCGTCTCGATACAGCCCTGATATACGGCTAACACTTTCTCCGGTGCCTTCTCATAGGTTGTTTCTATCTCATTGCCGTCATAATCATAGGTTGTAATAGTAAGCGGATATTGGGTACTCTTTTGGCTTGTAACTGATTCACTGTCTGTCTCAGTGGCTTGGGAGGTTCCTGCCGCCTGATTGTTTTCCTTAATTGCAGCAGCATCCTGACGGTTTGCATCTCCGCTGTTGTTTGCCTGAGTACCGCACGCAGATGCTCCCACGGACATCCCCACTGCCAGAATCAATGCCAGTGCCTTTGTTGTGATTTGTCTTCTCTTCATCTTTTTCTCCTTTTGTTGTTGTCGTAACGCCTTGCAGCTATACTTTTTTTGCTGCGGCGTCCCTGATCATTTCTGCCAACATAGAGATAACGAAAAAAAGTGCCTGCTATGATAGTAGCAGACACCAAAAACAAACTTTCTCCTGAAAGTTCATTCCCAGATGTTGCTTTTTACGGAAGCTTCATCTTTACTCAAATTAAGCAGGTTTCCTGGCTTTGGGATCATTACCTTGATTTACCTTCTCACAGCATACGCTGCAATGGATTCTAAATCAGATTCCCCTCTTACAGTGACCGAATCGCTCAGGATTTTCACCTGATTCCCTCTTTCCTGTCAGTATCGAGATATTCCCCTTAATTACCGGATAGAATATTTTCTCTACTGACAGACACTTAATTCGTTATTCTATTAGACCTCAATACCATATCACAAAAAACCTGTGCACGCAACCTTTTT
The DNA here is from genome assembly GCA_028692395.1 of Lachnospiraceae bacterium. Classification (GTDB taxonomy): domain Bacteria; phylum Bacillota; class Clostridia; order Lachnospirales; family Lachnospiraceae; genus Novisyntrophococcus. Next base: position 124,394 of record JAQUXP010000002.1, on the reverse strand, counting down.
CACTTTACAATCCTATACCTTACAATCCTATACCTGGTTTCCTTCTATACAGTTACGATTTCCCGGTAAAAGCAGGAACGATTACCCGTATGGCAGGCTGCTCCCACCTGGGTTACTTTCGCAAGTAAGGTGTCATTGTCACAGTCCATGGCGATGCTTCGAACATACTGTACATGTCCGGAAGTTAGACCCTTGGTCCAAAGCTCGTCTCGGCTTCTGCTCCAGTAAGTCATCATCCCAAGCTCTAATGTTTTTTTGTAAGCTTCTTCGTTCATATAGGCAAGCATCAAAACCTCATCGTTGTCAGCATCCTGTACAATCACAGGGATCATGCCATCAAAATTCAGCTTGAGGTCCGACCATCTGACCGAGCTTTCAAGCGGGGTGGTGCTGTGGGCTGCATCAGCAGCTGTCTGGTTGTTCATCTTTTTTTATCCCTTCTGATCTTTTATAGGCTGCCCTTGGTAGAAAGTACATCGGTTACACGGGGATCAAAGCGAACCGCCTCATCCAGTGCCTTCGCAAAAGCTTTGAATAGCGCTTCTGCAATATGATGATTATTGATTCCGTCCAGTACCTTCATATGCAGATTCATACCACAGGTATAAGAGATTGCATAGAAAAACTCCCGGATCACTTCGGTATCCATAGTTCCAATCTTATCTTTGGAAAAATCAGCATGGAACACAAAATATGGTCTTCCGCTTAAATCAATCGCTGCCATAACCAGGGTTTCATCCATGGGAAGTATCATGCTTCCATAACGGCGAATCCCTTTTTTATCACCCAGTGCTTCCTTGATTGCGGTACCCAGCACGATTCCCACATCCTCCGCTGTATGATGATCATCTACCTGAAGATCTCCGGTGGCTTCTACCGAAAGATCAAAAAAACCATGCTTTGCGAATCCCTCCAGCATATGATCCAGGAATCCGATACCGGTATTGATCTGGGATTTTCCGGATCCGTCCAGATCTATGGTCAGTTTAATCTGTGTTTCTTTTGTATTTCTTTCAACCGTGGCTGTTCTTTTCATCTTGGATGGGGCTCCTTTTTATTCTTTTTCAAAACGAACTGCGATGGAATTGGCATGTGCAGTCAGCTGTTCGCATTTTGCAAATTGTTCAATATCCTCATGGATCTCGGCCAGAGCTTCTCTGGAATAATAGATGATACTTGATTTCTTAACAAAATCATCTACCGATAAGGGGGAGAAGAACTTGCTTGTACCATTAGTAGGAAGAATATGATTCGGTCCTGCAAAATAATCACCAAGAGGCTCGCAGCTGTATTCTCCGATGAAGATAGCCCCGGCATTTTTGATCTTTGTCATCACTTCAAAAGGATTGTTCATCACAATTTCCAGATGCTCCGATGCGATGGCATTTGCCGTATCAATTGCTTCTGTCGTTGTATCAGCTACCAGAATATACCCAAAATTATCCAATGATTTCTGAATAATGTCTTTTCTGGAAAGACCCTTTAAGAACTCGTCGATTTCTGCGGAAACCTCCTCGGCAAGCTTCTGACTTGTGGTAATAAGAATTGCAGAAGCCAGCTCATCATGCTCCGCCTGGGAAAGAAGATCTGCTGCCACATAATGTGGATTCGCTGATTCGTCTGCCAGCACCAGAATCTCACTTGGGCCGGCGATGGAATCAATACTGACATTACCATAGACTGCCTTCTTTGCCAGTGCCACATAGATGTTTCCAGGTCCTACAATCTTATCTACCTTGGGAATACTCTCTGTTCCATATGCAAGGGCTGCAATCGCCTGAGCACCGCCTGCCTTAAACACCTTATCTGCACCTGCTTCTCTGGCGGCAACCAGGACTGCCGGATTCACCTCTCCCGCTGCATTACAGGGAGTGGTCATAATAATCTCTTCCACTCCTGCTACTTTGGCCGGAACAATATTCATCAACACAGACGATGGGTAAACTGCCTTTCCTCCCGGAACATAGACACCGACTCTTGCCATAGGAGTTACCTTCTGGCCAAGAATTGTTCCCTGTGGGGTGCTGTTAAACCAGCTGTTCTGCTTCTGTTTTTCATGGAAGCTCTGGATGTTGACCAATGCCTTTTTGATTACAGAAAGAAGTGCGGGATCTACCTTTTCATAGGCTGCCCTGATCTCCTCCTCCGTTACCTGTATGGTATCTGCAGTGAGAACTGCCTTGTCAAACTTTTCTGTGTAAGAAAAGAGAGCCTCATCCTTCCGCTTTCTGACATTATCGATAATTTCCTGTACCGCTGCTTCGTAGCTTCCGTACTGTGTTGGACTTCTCTTCAGCATATTTTCCAGAATATTCTCTGTTGTTTCTTTGGTAAGCTTTACAATTCTCATCTTTTCCTCCATTTCATTGATCAGTTGCAACTATTCTGTATCGGAGCAGTTATATTGGAAAATCCGCTTAAAATCACCTTCGGTGATGGGATTTTCTCACCCTTCCTGCTGTATCGCTGTCTTTAATGCCTGAATCAGCTTTGTGATCCGTTCATTTTCCATCTTCATGCTGACCTGATTCACTACCATGCGGGCTGACAGAGGGCATACCTCTTCCAGCACCTGAAGACCATTCTCCCTGAGCGTGCTTCCTGTCTCAACAATATCCACGATGACTTCGGATAAGCCTACAATCGGTGCAAGCTCGATGGATCCGTTCAGCTTGATGAGTTCCACGGTCTGATGTTTTTTATTATAAAAATAATCCTTGGCAATATGAGGATACTTTGTAGCCACACGGATCAGCTGGTTGTGATTCAGATATTCTCTGGCGGATTCCGGACCGCATACACACATGCGGCAGGCTCCGTAGCCCAGATCAAGCACTTCATAAAGCTTTCTGTTTTCTTCGAGTATAGTATCTTTTCCCACAATACCAATATCGGCTGCTCCATATTCTACATAGGTAGGGACATCTGGTCCCTTGGCAAGAAAGAAACGAAGCTTCAGCTCTTCATTTACAAAGATCAGTTTTCTGGAATCCTTATCCTTCATCTCTTCGCAGGTAATGCCGATTTTTTCAAAAAGCTGCATGGTCTTTTCTGCAAGACGACCCTTTCCAAGCGCAAATGTTAAATATCTCATGCTTCGTTCCCTCCGGTTTTCTCATTCGTCAGAAATTTGGTGACATCAATCTGCATGGTCTCATCCTTGAGAAGATTAATGGCAAATGTCTCAGTCTCCGACTGCATGTAGACAATTCCACCAAAGTTAAATCGTTTTCCATATGCAATATAATCATCTAGGATCTTATCTCTTCGAAAACGGATGCAGGCTACATCCATTCCACAGGCTCTGTGTCCGTCTGCAACCTTAACTGCCATGCCCTCCATAAAATCAGGATAGAGAATCATGGTTTTGGTATGATCCACAGGAATCTGAATATTCTGACGCTCACAGGCACTTTGCAGCTGATCCATCAGAATCGTGAATCCTACTGCAGGGGCGTTCTTTCCAAAATGCTCCAGCAGTCTGTCATAGCGGCCTCCGGTAACTACGGCTTCTCCGGTACCATAGGTGTAAGCCTGGAAGATAATTCCCGTATAATAATGATATTTACTGAGCATTCCAAAGTCAAATACCACATATTTTTCCAGTCCATAGATTTGAAGAAGCTGATAGATGTCTTTCAGACGCTGTACGGCTGCAAGAGCACGTTTATTATTGGTCATGGCAGCCGCCTGTTCCAGGACTTCTCCACCGCCAAACACCTGTGTAAGTGATCCCAGTGCATGTTGCAGATCTCCCCGGATATGCTGCTTTTCAAGAAGTTCCATCGCACCAAAATGGTTTTTGATGGAGATCAGCTGTCGCAGTTCTGAAACTGTTTCCGCTGAAAGATGTGCTTCTTCTACCAGTGACTTGAAGTATTCCACCTGACCGATGCTTACCTGAAACTCCTTCAGCCCGGATTCCAGCATAACACGGATAATCATGGCAATCAGCTCCGCATCAGCTGCAGCACTGTCATCATTGAGAAACTCAACGCCCATCTCTGTAGACTCCTTGAGCTGTCCCCGATAGCTGCTGCTGTTTACAAAAACACTTCCCTCATAGCAGAGACGGATCGGCAGCTGTTCCTCCATAAAATACATGGATACTGCCCGGGCAATAGATGGTGTAAAGTCCGGTCTTAAAACCAGTGTATTTCCTTCTCTGTCAAAAAATTTGTAAAGATCCCTGGATGGTATGGTTCCCACCTCTTTACTGAATACATCAAAGAATTCAAAGGATGGTGTATCGATACTTCTGTAACCATAGGACTGAAAGATGCTCTGAACCTTAGACTGCAGACAACGTTTTTTCTCGCATTCTGCATTATAAATATCACGTACCCCTTCCGGTGTATGAATTAATCGTTCCATAAATATCTCCTTATTTTTCACTTTAGTCTGCTACCATATTACCACACGAAACTATTTTGTCAATCCCTTTCTTCCAAGTCCAGCTGAATTCCATCTAAAAATGGTACAAAAAGGCTGCTTTTTCCCTGCAGATAATAGCGTGGATTTAATTCCGTAAGTAAAAAACTTTTACGTCCTCCACTTTTGGCCCGCTCCCAGAATACCAGAAGATCACACAGTCTGAGATAATAATACAGATCCTCTGCCGTATAGTAAAGCAGAAAGAATGCGATTCCTCTCTGACGCTCAAAGTCCTGCATAAAGGTAACCTGGTGCTCATGGATATTGGCCAGTGGAAAGGAAGAAGCTGCGCACTCCTTCGCATCAAAGCAGACAGGGATGCCCTGTACCACTCCTATATAGTCTATAGTGCTCTTCTGGTCAAAATAAGCCAGTGTAATATGTCTTGTGGCTTTATCAATCTTAATCGGAGTAATCGGGGTGGGAACCTTCTGAATCAAAGCAAGTCCCTTATCCCGATACTGCTCAATTGAGCGGTTTATCATCTCTTCCAGTGTGGAGCCCCGAAGGCCCCTGGAATTCCATGTGGGCATAGTATCATTTCCTCGCTAAAACATTTTAATTTTTGTAAATGGCCAATACCGGAGCAGTGCCTTCCCAAGAATCTTATCACGCTGTACAAAGGTGTGTACCCAGCAGCGGGAATCCCAGGAATCGTTTCGGTTATCTCCCATCATAAAGTAGCCGTTATCATCCACAACCCAGTGTCCGTCATAATCTCCATTGGGTGTTTCCCGACAGAAGCTGTCATCCAGAGGTTCCTGGGAACCATTGATATAGACTTTTCCATCCACCACATCCACAGTTTCCCCGGGAAGACCGATGATACGCTTTATGTAAAGCTTTGACTCATCGTCCGGAAAACGAAAGATTACAATATCGAAGCGTTTCGGATCAGACTTCAGATAGGCAAGACGATTGCCAAAGATCCTGTCTCCTGTCATCACCGTTGTTTCCATGGAAGCAGACGGTATCTGTGCATTAATAATTACAAAATTTTGCAACAGCAGCATAAGACCTACCACAACCGCAATCGTAACAACATAGTCCAGGATTTCTTTTAGCAGAGAATCCTTCGAATCTTCTCTCTTTTTTCTGCTCATTTTGCTCTCTCCCATAAAATCTCTTCCGTCAGAATGGTCTGAAACTGTTCCGGCAAAGGAGCTTCTGTTGTCTTTCCAGCCAAATGTCCAGGGCAGGCAGCATCCGCTGGAAATGTAATCTGCCATGCATGGAGCAGCTGGTTTGTCAGCTGATATTTTGTCTTAAAATATTGATTGATCTTCTGAAACCCGTATTTGGCATCTCCAACAACAGGATGTCCGGTATATGCCAGATGGCTTCGAATCTGGTGGGTTCTGCCTGTGATCAGATGCACCTTTAACAGCGTGAATCTTCCATTATTGGAAAGAGGTTCATAGGAAGTCTCAATCAGATCCGCATCTTCCCTGTATTCCATGGATATACTTACTTTATTACATTTTTCATCTTTTTGCAAATATCCTTTCAGATGGGAACTCTCCGACAGTACACCTGCCACCACGGTAAGATAATATTTGGCCAGATTGCGGGACTTAAGCAGTTCACTGAGCTGCTGTGCCGCCGGAAGAGTTTTGGCTGCCAGGAGCAGTCCGCTGGTGTTTCGATCCAGCCGGTTACAGATCCCGGGACGATACCGCCCAAAGTCCTCTGTGGTAAGCTGTCCGGTGGAAAGCAGATATCCCAGCATATATTCATTTGCCGACAGATCCTCCGGTTTTGCCTGCTGCGAAAGCATGCCACAAGGCTTGTTCAGGATTAAGACAGCTTTATCCTCATAAAGCACCTTCAGCTTTTTGGATACCGGATAGTGATCTGCATCTTCTGCTGCGCCCTGAAACTTTTTTATGGTTTCCTCCGCCAGAAAGAGCTTTACGGTATCTCCTGTCACAAGGACCTCTTTCCCTTCCGCTTTTTTGTCATTCAAGGTAATATTTTTCTTTCGAAGCATCTTGTGCAGAAAGCCATTTCCCGCAAGCTTTAAGTAACGGTTTAAGAATTTATCAAACCGCTGGCTGGCTTCCTGACTGGTAATTTTGATCTCTCTCATCTGTTTTCCTGCCCTATAGTGCGATTGCCATCAGATTGTGTTTTACAAGCTCATCCCTGGAAAGATCCGGATACTGTTCATCCGGACGAAATTTTTCATTTGCCCCACGTTCCAGTTCGTCATAATGTGCATCCAGGGAAAGAACACGCTCTGAAAAGTGTTTTTTATCCGTAAATATTTTGACATGGGACTTGTAGCCGTTTGCCCGTAATATCTTCTGCATATGTTCTTCAAAAAAAGTAATATTTTTATCTGCCTTTGGTGCAAAGCAGGCAACCTCCTCACCACAGATTGCCGCTGCCTCCACCATAAGATTTTTTTCATAGGTGGTCAGATACAGTTCATAGACCATGCAAACCTTCTCTGACAATACAGAAAGCTCTTCATATATGGGTAGCATTATGGAATGCTGCGTCCAGATCAGAATCAGATTCACCGTAGAACGGCAGGCCGGAAGACATCCCACCACGGCAATTAGCGTATAGATGTTCTTTCGATCTCCTTTATTAAGAACCATTCCCACAATAAAAAACGTCAGCGGCAGTGCAAACAGAGCGAGCGTGATCACAAGTCTCTGACACTTCTGCCATCGTATATACCCATAGGTTCCTTTTTTTGCCTTTTTTATCTTCTTATCCTCTTTCATCCTTGCATCCTTTCTTTCTGTCAGCCAATTATCTTCTGCCCTTTTTATGCAGATTGCGGATTGGACTTCTTTTGCCGGGTGCATGAGTGCCTGATTTGACCGGAACATTCTTTTTTTCACTGTTTCTCGGACGAATCAGACATTTCTTATCAAAACCGATCAGGTCTGTCCTTCCGGTTAAAAGCAGGGCTTCCTTTACCAGCTCATAGTTCTTCGGATTCCGATACTGAATCAATGCCCGCTGCATCGCTTTTTCATGGGGATTTTTCGCCACATAAACCTTCTTTTTCGTAAGCGGATCCATCCCGGTGTAATACATACAGGTGGAAACAGTAGAAGGGGTAGGATAAAAGTCCTGAGCCTGCTCGGGAATAAATCCCATATCCCGGATGTATTCTGCCAAAGCCACCGCATCACTTAACTCACAGCCCGGATGGGAGGACATAAAGTAGGGAAGTGCATATTGCTGTTTTCCATACTTTTTATTACATGCCTCAAAATTTTTGAGAAAGGTCTGGTAAGCCTGATGCTCCGGTTTGCCCATACGGGCAAGAACACGGTCTGATACGTGCTCCGGCGCCACCCGAAGCTGTCCACTGATATGATGCTCCACCAACTCCCTTAGGAACGTCGGATCTTGATCCGCATTTACGTAGTCAAATCGAATACCGGAACGGATAAAGACTTTTTTTACTTTAGGAAGCTCCCGCAGCTGCTTCAAAAGCTTACAGTAATCACTGTGATCTGCCTTCAGATTCCCACAGGGCTTTGGAAACAGACACTGTTTGTTCCTGCATACCCCTTTCGTCAGCTGTTTTTGACAGGAGGGACCGCGAAAATCAGCCGTTGGACCTCCCACATCGTGAATATAGCCCTTGAATGCCGGATCCTGCGTCATACGTCTTGCCTCCCGAAGCAGAGACTCGTGACTTCTCACCTGTACTGTTCTTCCCTGATGGAAGGTAAGTGCACAGAAATTACAGCCGCCAAAGCATCCTCGGTTGCTGGTGAGGGAGAAGCGAATCTCCTCCAGCGCCGGAATGCCGCCTGCCTTATCATAGGAGGGATGCCATCTGCACATGTAAGGCAGATCATAGATATCATCCATCTCCTGGGTCGTAAGATACGCCGCCGGTGGATTGGCTGCCACATATCCCTGTCCGCCATAGTCCTCCACAAGAACCTGAGCGGTAACCGGATCTGTGTTCTCGTGCTGAATCCGAAAGCTCTCCGAGAAACGTTCCCTGTCAGTCTTAATCTCTTCAAAAGAAGGAAGAAGGATGGGATGCTCCAGGTGCTCCAATGTTTTTGTTTTGTATACCGTACCCGGAATAAAGGTCAGGGTATCTACGGGAAGTCCACTATCCAGAGCCTCTGCTATGGCAATGATGGAATGTTCTCCCATGCCATAGGAGATCAAATCTGCACCGGAATCCAAAAGAACAGATCTTCGTACTGCATCTGACCAGTAATCATAATGTCCCAGTCTTCGAAGACTGGCTTCTATTCCACCCAGAATTACCGGTGTGTGCTTGTAGGTTTTACGAATTAGATTTCCATATACCATGACAGCACGATCCGGTCTGAGTCCCATCTGACCGCCAGGAGAGTAAGCATCTACACTTCTGTGCTTTTTGGAGACAGTATAGTGATTTACCATGGAATCCATATTCCCGGCACTTACAAGAAAAGCAAGCCGTGGTTCACCAAACACGGTAATACTGCTGTCATCTTTCCAGTCCGGCTGGGCGATAATTCCCACGGAGTATCCATGGGCTTCCAGCACCCTGGTAATAATCGCCATACCAAAGGACGAGTGGTCTACATAAGCATCTCCACAGACATAGACAAAATCCATCTGGGCCAGACCAAGCTCCTTCATTTCTTTTCGTGTTGTGGGTAAAAAAGGCATCTGTTTTCCCTTTCTGTATCTATCATCAATAATTAAGATAAAAGTAACTGTATTTCCTCCTGCGTCAGAGGGCGATACGCTCCTGGTGCAAGCTTTTCATCCAACTGCAGACTCCCCATGGTGAGACGCTTCAGATATACCACCGGTTTTCCAATCTTTAAAAACATTCTTTTTACCTGATGGTATCTTCCTTCCGTCACAGTAATCAGGCACTCACTACTCTCACCGCTTTTGAGGATCTGAAGCTTTGCAGGCAGGGTAGGCTTCTCATCTCCGATATCCAGTCCCTCCTGAAAAAGTCTGACATCGTTTTCCTCCACGGCTCCCATGGCTTTCACATAATAAGTTTTTGCTACGTGCTTTTTGGGAGAAAGCAGGCGGTGAGCTAATTGTCCATCGTTCGTAATCAAAAGCAGCCCTTCCGTATCCTTATCCAGTCTTCCCACCGGAAATAAATCCCTGACAGGAAGTGGCTGTAAGAGCTCCAATACAGTCTTTTCTCTGGAATCCTCGGTGGCAGATATCACTCCGCCAGGCTTGTGCAGCATATAATACACATATTTTTGATAGGACACTTTCACTCCGTCTACGGTGACAACCGCTGTCTCCGCAATCTTCAGCTCCGGATTTTTTACCGGGGTGCCATCTACGGTAACACGTCCCTTACGAATCAGAAGCTTACTTTGACTTCGGCTTCCCATATTGGTTTCTGTCAGGAATTTATCTAAACGAATCATCTCTTACTGCCATCTCCATCCCGGATAATATTTATTCTTCAAGCAGCCATTTTGCAGCTTTCCCCAGCCCAGTGGATAACCATCCACGCATACCAGCTGCCATGTATGTCCTGTAAGGAGCTCCACACCTCCAAGATCGATGGTTTCTCCTTTCAGATAACGAACGACCCTCTCATCTTCACTTTTCAGCCTGATACAAGCCGGATATTCCCTGCTTTGAAGGGCCATGGCCAATGCCTGAGAGGGTTCAAAGCGTTTCTTTTCACATTTTCCAAGAAGCAGTCCCGTGCGCAGATAGCGAATCCCTTTTTGCGGTTTCATGTCATTTTTCAAAAAGTATAGCTGCTGATCCAGCAGATAATAATATCCTTCTGAAAAGTCCATGGATACCTCTGAAAGAAACTCCTTCGCCTCAGGTGGAAGTGTCAGACTTCCAGGCTTGTTAGCTTCTGTCTCATAATGCTTTCGAGTCTCTGTAGATTCCTGTTTTTTCAGCATGCAGAGGAAATGTCCTTCCCCCTCCATTCGGTGCGGATAGATATGAACGCAGCGGGTCAGCTCAGGATGAGATTGTTCTGCAATTCCTGGAGCAAAGCCTTCGTATTCCGGAATTATACAGATGACTGCATCGGATTGTTTCTCCAAAAGAGCTGCTATTACTTCCTCGTTTTCCTTCACAGAGAAGGTACAGGTGGAATAAAGCAGCATTCCTCCAGGCTTTAGCATGTCCCAGGCCTCAAAAAGCAGTTCTTTTTGCCTGAGGGCATAGGCCTCCGGTCCCTCCTGCTCCCAGTGGGCAGCCATCTTCGGATCCTTCCGAAACATGCCTTCCCCGGAACAGGGAGCATCCAGAAGAATCTTGTCAAAAAAGCTTTCATAGGTTTTACAAAGCTTTTGTGGCTTCTCACTGGTTACAAAGATATTGGATATTCCCTGTAATTCCAGATTTTTCAACAGAGCCTTCGCCCTGGAATTACTGATGTCATTCGCCAGCAGAAACCCCTGTCCGTGAAGCTTTGCTCCAAGCTGGGTTGCCTTGCCCCCCGGGGCTGCGCAGAGGTCAAGTACATGATCCCCTGGTACTACAGGCAGAATATGAGCCGGCGTCATGGCACTTGGTTCCTGCAGATAATATAAACCTGCATAATAATGAGGATGCTTTGCAGGGCTGCAACCATCCTCATAATAATAGCCTTCCTGATCCAGCCAGGGAATCTCCCTGAACTGCCAGGGAGAAATCTTCCGGTATTCCATAGAACTTAGCTTCGCTTCATTTACTCGAAGTCCGTTATGTACCGGATGTGCAAAGCTCTGCTCATAAGCCTGATATTCTTCTTTTAACTGTTCCTTCATGGAGGCTTTATATTCCTCAGAAAGTTTTATCATCAATCGGTTATTCCTCCTGCAAAACAAGGTACTGGTACCTCACTAGAATTCGTCGGTAACGGCCTGGGCACGATAGCCTTCAGCTATAATATCCAGCTGGGTATGAAAACGTTTGAGCTGTTCCAGATCATTTAACGCATAGATTTTATAAAATTCATTCTGGATCTTGGCCACCTCGCGTTTGTTGGAAAGCTTATACAGATTTTCGATATTATTCAGAATATCTGTCACCAGATTGATCTGTATCTGGGAGGAATTCTGTGCATCCATGATCTCACTGCGGACGGTGGACATCTCATTGTCCAGTGCAATGATTGCATCTGCTGCATTACTCAGCCGTTCTTTGATATGCTGGGGAATGTTGGACTTATACTTATACTGAAGAGAATGCTCGATGGTTGCCCAAAAGTCCATGGCCATGGTACGAATCTGAATCTCTGCCTGTAATCTTTTGGGTCCCCCAAGTGTTTCCACGGTATAATATACAATCAGATGATAGCTGCGGTAGCCGCTTGGCTTCATGTGCTTAATATAATCTTTTTCACTTTTGATCTCTATATCGTTCCTCTGTTCAATCAGTTCCGATACTTTTTCGATATCCTCCACAAATTGGCAGATGATACGGATTCCTGCGATATCTTCTACCTGACTTTCCATCTCATCCACCGGAATATGCTTTCTCTGCATCTTCTCCAGAATACTTGAGACAGTCTTCACACGACCTGTAACCTGCTCAATGGGTGAATATAACCCCTTTTCATGGTGCTCTTTTATTACGTGATTAAATTTAACCACCAGTTCCTGTACCGCCAGTTCATACGGGTCCAGAATCTCATGCCATAACTGTATGTCCATCTTTCCATAACTCCCTTATAATTACCACCTGCAGCCGTCCTGGTATCTGTTTCTTACCTGAGCGGTTACCTGCAAAAATCTATCTCTGTCTTATTTTAGTTCCTGTAATACTTGTATTAAATACTGATACACTCGTTCTGTTGATGAAATCGACAGCTTTTCTCTGGAAGTATGAATGTCTTTCATATCCGGTCCTATGGAAATGCAGTCCAGCCCCGGTATTTTGTCGTAAAACAATCCGCATTCCAGTCCCGCATGAATTGCCTCAATTTTGGGGGAAGTGTGATACAGTTCTTCATATACCCTTTTCATCGTTTCACGAAGAGGTGAGTCTTCTCGATATTCCCATGCAGGATAGTCTCCGGCGATATCAAACTCTCCACCTAAAAACTCTGTGAGATAACGGATTTTATCACCTAATGCATACTTTGCGGTTCCCACTGAGCTTCGGATGCTGATGCAGGCGAAAAGATAATCATCCGTCAGCGACAGTTCAAAGATCCCCAGATTGCAGGAGGTCTCTACCAGACCATTTATCACGCCGCTCATCTTCTGCACACCGTAAGGAAGCTGCATCAGAAAAAGCACTGTTTTTTCTCTGCTGACTGCATTCAGTATGTCATAGTTTCCTACTGCTTTTGGCTCCACCCGAATCGTAATCCCTTCATCGGTTCCGGTATATTCCTTACGAAGCTGCTGCTGGAGTCTGAGGGCAAATGCCAGAAACTCTTCTTTACATTCCTCTTGAATTAATACCCCTGCTCTTGCAATCCGTGTAATAGCGTTATCCTTGGTTCCTCCTGCAGCGTCAATAATACCATAAGGAAGCTCCTGACCCAGCTCAAAGAAAAAGCGTCCCAGAAGAATACTTGCATTCGCCCTTCCCTTATCAATCTCAGTTCCTGAATGTCCACCCGCAAGGCCTTCTATGGACACTTCTATCCGAAGGCCCTCCTGAGATACCCGGTTCACCGGAAGCTCACACTGTACATTCATCCCGCCTGCACAGGAAATCCAGAGAATTCCCTCTTCCTCAGAATCAAGATTGATCAGCTGCTTTCCCTTCAGCACCGAAGTGTCCAGTGCGTTGGCACCCAGAAGTCCAATCTCCTCATCGCTGGTAAAAACACATTCCAGCTCCGGGTGCTGCAGTGTTTGATCCTCCAGCACTGCCAGCATATAGGCTACTGCAATTCCATCGTCTCCGCCCAGCGTGGTATCCTCTGCATACAAGTCATCGTCCTTCCGGCGAAGCTTCAGCGAATCCTTCTCAAAATCATGTGAGGAATTCGGTGCTTTCTCACAGACCATGTCACAGTGTCCCTGCAGGATGACCCCTGGCGCACTTTCATAACCTGCTGAGGCAGCTTTACGAATCACCACATTATGCGAATCATCCCGCAGAAAAGAAAGTCCCTGTTTTTCTGCAAATTCAATCAGATAATGGCAGATTGGCTCCATATGACCGGAACCATGGGGAATATTACAGATTTCTTCAAAATAGTAAAAAACTCGTCCTGGTTCTAAATTTTCTAAAATACCCATATTATGTATCTCCTTGTAGCAGATTAACAGTTCTTCATGCTTCTGCTGAACAATCAGCGAATTTATCTGGATCTATTTTGACACAACTATTCTGAAAAAGCAAGGCATATAGATAAAAGAAAAGGACCTGCACCATGTCAAAAAAGACACTCTGTATATTATATATGCCTCTTCTCCTCTTTTTATTCCTGTTTCCAAAAGATAGTTTTCAGGCTTCCTGTACCGGCGTTTCTCTGTGGTTTGAGACGGTTCTTCCCTCACTGCTTCCTTTTTTGATTCTGTCCGGTATTCTGCTTCAGACAGAATTCATGAAAGCCTATAAGCTTTACGCATGGATTACGGGAATTCTCTGCGGCTATCCTATGGGAGCAAAAAACAGTGCGGATCTGCTTCGAACAAACAAAATCTCAAAAAAGGAAGCCCAGTATCTACTGACATGCAGCAATCAGGCCAGTCCCATGTTTCTCAATACCTATATCGGCTTTTATGTATTCTATAAGGACCAGAAGATGCTGTTTCCTTTTCTGGTGCTTTTCTATCTTTCTGTCCTGCTTTGTGCACTACTGTTGAGATTTGGGTTGGATTCTTCACGCAAGACTGTCACCAGCTCCCAGGTTTTATGCACTCGAATTCAAAAAGAGGTATCAGAAGAACATTCCAAAGGAACTCTTCTTGACACCTCTATAATGAATGCATTTGAAACGATTACCCGGCTTGGGGGCTATATTATCTTATTCACCATCTATGGAGCCATGCTGCGAAAAATCACGGTCAGACTACCTATCCTTTCGCTTCTCGGAAGCTGCCTGCTGGAACTCACCAGCGGTCTTGCATGCGTACGAGAAAGTGCACTCTCACCTGAGAGTAAGCTGCTGATCACGCTGTGCTGTACCGCTTTTGGCGGACTCAGTACGATCCTGCAGACCAATTGTGTCATCAGCGGAAGTGGTCTGTCCATAAAAAGATACATCGCTGCAAAAATCCTTCAGACTATGATAGCTCTGCTTCTTGGCTTAGTCTTCATCATCCTCTAACAAAGTATCAACCTCAAGGTCATCTACAGCAGAAGATGCTGCCTGAGAGGCCTGCGGTGACAGCTCGCTGCGATTTTTATTTACAACATCATAACAGCTCTGAAGAGAACCAATAAAGGAATTATATTTTTCACCTGCATCAGAAAGAGTGGTGCTCATAATCTGGGAAAGGTTTGCAAGCATATCGTCCGTATAGGAAATTGCACTGAGACGAATATTGTTGGCATCCTGTGTAGCAGAATCAAGAATCTCCTGTGCCTGCTGGTTTGCAGTGTTGATGGTTTCATTTGCCTGAGCATAAGCTTTCTGCATCACTTCGCTCTGTGTTACCATCTCCTGTACCTTTGCCTGAGTCTCTGCAATCATATTGTCTGATTTTGCCTGAGCGTCTGCAAGAATAGCATCTTTATTACTGATGATCTTCTGATATCTCTTGATCTCATCTGGGGTTTTCAGGCGAAGTTCCCGTAACAGCTCTTCTAATTCTTCTTTGTTGACTACAATTTTAGTTGTAGATAACGGCTGATAGCGACAGCTTTCTACATACTCCTCGATTTCTTCAATAATCTGCTCGATTCTACTGCTCATTATTATTCTCCTTATCATTATGTGCAAGTTTTTTATGAATTTCAGCTGCTACAAAATCAGGCACAAATTTTGATATGTCACCATCAAAAGCAGCAACTTCCCTGACTGTGGTTGAACTTAAATATGCATACTGCAGAGAAGTGATCAAAAACGTGGTATCCACTCCCGATTCGAGTTCTCTGTTTGTCTGTGCCATCTGCAGTTCATATTCAAAATCAGTTATGGCTCTGAGGCCACGTACAATCACTTTTGCACCACATTGTTTTGCAAATTCAACTGACAATCCACGAAATGACATCACTGTCACACCCGGTATATCAGAGGTTGCTTTCTTAAGTATATTAACACGTTCCTCGACAGAAAACAACGGCGTTTTTGAGGAATTGTTCAAAACTCCGATAATTACTTCATCAAATAACTGGGTAGCGCGAAGAATAACATCGAGGTGTCCATAGGTTACCGGGTCAAAGGTTCCAGGGTATACTGCTTTACTCATAATCTATTCTCCATACGATAAGACAAAAAAAGATGCTTGTTTGTCTTGTACTTTTTTTCTTTTATAACATGGTATCCCCACTCTTCCAGATAGGAAAAATCCGTCTGTAGAGAAGCTTCTACAATAATCAGTGTCTCATCATCGATACAGGGACAACTCCGAAGGATGGATAAAACTTCCTTTTCCAGTCCTTTCTCATATGGCGGATCCATAAAAATCATGTCAATCTTCTGATCTTCAGGAAAACGTCTCCAGATGTTTCTGGCATCCTCAGCCATCACAACTGCATTCTCCTGTAATCCGGTAAAACTCAGATTGTCACGGATACACTGCAGTGCATCCCTTGACTGTTCAACAAAATATGTTTTTTTTGCACCGCGGCTCAGGGCTTCAATGCCGATGGCACCGCTTCCGGAAAACAGATCCACAAAGACAGAACCCATGATATGCGACTGGAGCATATTAAAAAGGGTTTCCTTGATGCGATCTGTTGTAGGTCTTGTATCATTTCCGGTAATCGTTTTCAAAGGAAGGCTTTTACAGCTTCCGGCTATTACTCTCATATCTTTAATTCCTCAAAATCTCTCTTTGTATTAATGCTCACGAAGCTGTTCACGCCAGTCAAGATCACCTCGGTCCAGACCAAGGATCAGTGATTCTGCTGTAGCAATATTCGTAGCGATAGGTATGGTATACTGATCACAGCATCGGATAATAGCTCCAACATCCGGCTCCTTTTGATCCACCATGCGTGGATTATAGAAAAAGATCACCATATCCATGTCACCGCGTTCTATCATCTCCATAAACTGTTTATCTCCACCCAAGCTTCCTGCAAGAAACTTATGGACGTGCAGGTTGGTAACTTCTTCAATTCTCCGTCCTGTTGTTCCAGTGGCATATACTTCGTGTTTTGCAAGAATCCCTTTGTATGCAATACAAAAATCCTCTATCAGTGTTTTCTTGCTGTTATGTGCTATGATGCCTACATTCATGGTGTTCACCCCTTATACAGTTATTATGAGTTTTATTATAACAAATAACTAAAAAAATGGCAATTATTTTTAGAAATTTATGCGTAATGAATAATACATTGTATTTAACAAAAAGTTCCAGTTTAGAACACAGACAATCACATATACTAACATCGTAACATCAATCGATGCTGCAAAGCACCAAAACTAACAAAAGCATAGGAGGTATAGAAACTATGGCAAGTCGTTCATCAAACACCACAGCAGTACCTGAAGCAAAGGGAGCATTAGATCGATTTAAATACGAAGTAGCCAATGAACTTGGCGTTCCGCTCAGTGAAGGATACAATGGTAACCTCACATCCAAGCAGAACGGATCTGTCGGTGGCTATATGGTCAAAAAAATGATTGAAGCTCAGGAACGTCAGATGAGCGGAAATTCATCCAGTCAGTACTAATGTCATATTAGCACATGAAGTATATGCCTAAGAAAGGGACGGAGAATATTCTCCGTCCTCTTCTTTTAGCATCATGTTGTTCCTGTCTATTTCATGCACAGCAGCATACATCCATGTTACCTATGTATCTCAGACGGAAACCAGATTAAAACGCAATACTTCCGGTGTCAATACCGTTTGCTACATAGTAAGCTGTCATTTCTTCAGGTTTCAAGTATAATGTCATATCTTTTAAGTCAGAAGCCTTATGTCCGGAAGCAATCCATGCTTCTTTTGCCTTTGCAAGCAGTTCCTTTGCAAGTACTTCTTTTCCTTCAACCTGAAGGATTACAGTAGCTTCTGCTTCTTTTTCGGTCTCTTTTTTTACTGCTGCTTTTTTTGCTCTTGCAGGTTTTTTCTCTACTGCCGGTTTTACTGCTGTCTTTTTCTCAGTTATTACTGTTTCTTTTGCAGGCGCTGCTTTTTTCGTCTCGGTATTTGCTGCTTTTGGTGCAGCTTCTGTCTTCTGTGCTTCAGCAGTCTTTTCTGCTGCCTTTACAGGCTCTGCTTTTGGCGCTGCTACAGTTTTTACTGGTGCTGCTTTTGGCGCTTCCACTTTCTTTGCGACCTCAGCAACTTTTGCCGGTTCCTGTTTTACAATCGCTGCAGTCTTTGCTGCTGTCGTTGTTTTCTTCTCTACCATAATTCAATCCTCCCACACTGGCGTATTATAGCATTTTTATCAGGTTCGAAAACTATCATACATTATTTTCCTTTTTTTTTCAAGTATATGCAGATTTTTTCATGTATTTCACATAGTTTTCACGAATATAACAGCATAAATTTAAAAAACTGTATGATTTATGCTTTCATTTTTTATATAGAAATTTCCTCGGTGATGTTTCTCAGATAGGTTTCCATCTGCTGACGAATTCTTTCATGCTTATCTTCGACAAGATTTGGATCCTCTGATAAAACCTCTGTTGCTGCTGCATTTGCCTCCTGAAGAATGCTGGAATCAGCAAAAACGTCTGCGATTTTAAAGTCAAGAAGACCACTTTGCCGGATTCCGAACAGATCCCCGGGACCCCGAAGCTTCAGATCCTCCTCCGCAATATAAAAGCCATCATTAGATTTGGAAAGCACTTCCAGTCTTTTGCTGGTTTCAGATGCTGAGTCTCCCTGCATAAATATGCAGTATGACTGATGTTCTCCTCTTCCTACTCTGCCCCGCAGCTGGTGAAGCTGAGCAAGGCCAAAGCGTTCCGCATTCTCAATCAGCATCACCGTGGCATTTGGCACATTGACCCCTACCTCCACAACAGTGGTGGACACAAGAATCTGTATTTCATTATTGGAAAACCGTTCCATAATATCATTTT
Source organism: Lachnospiraceae bacterium (assembly GCA_028692395.1). GTDB lineage: Bacteria > Bacillota > Clostridia > Lachnospirales > Lachnospiraceae > Novisyntrophococcus. The sequence continues at coordinate 105,879 of JAQUXP010000002.1, read as the reverse complement.
TCTCAGCAGGCTTCATCTGTCCGTGCAGCATGGCAACGTTGATTTCATCCCCATACAGGTCCTGTAAGGTTCGTGTATAATCTGTAACATTCTGGGCATCAATCGAATCACTTTCCTCCACCATAGGACAGATCACATAGACCTGTCTTCCCTCCTGCACCTGTTCCCGGATAAAACGATAGGCGGTTTTCCGATAAGAAGTGTCCACCACACAGTTTTTGATGGGAAGTCGTCTGGCCGGAAGTTCATCGATGACCGAGATGTCCAGATCACCATAGAGCATAATCGCCAGAGTTCTGGGAATCGGAGTGGCGCTCATAATCAGCACATGAGGTTCCCTGCCTTTTTCTGAAAGATTCTTTCTTTGATTTACTCCAAACCGGTGCTGCTCGTCCGTGATTACAAGAGCAAGCTTTTGATAGACAACACGTTCCTGAATCAGTGCATGGGTACCAATGATCATCTTCACAGTACCTTCTGAAATCTCTTCGTAGATTCTTCGTTTTTCTTTTTGCGAGGTGGAACCTGTCAGCAGGACAGGTGCATATTCCTCCAGTCCATTCGCCGCAAGCAGCGCACACAGCGCTTCGAAATGCTGCTTTGCCAGAACCTCTGTTGGCACCATCAGGGCACTCTGGCATCTGTTTTCCGCACACATAATCATGCTTAAAAATGCCAGGATGGTCTTTCCGCTTCCCACATCTCCCTGTATCAGCCGTGACATGCGGATATGCCCTTTCAACTCTGACTCAATCTGATTCCAGACCCGTATCTGTGCTCCTGTCATCTGATAGGGAAGTGAACGTATCACATCCTCGGTCTGCCATACTGCCTTTAGCTGCCAGCCGCTGATACGGCTTCCCTGCTCTTCTTTCATTTTGGCAATCGCCAGCAGGAAAAGAAAGAATTCATCAAATACCAGCCTTCTTCTGGCCTGGAGCAGCTGTTCCTGATTTTTCGGAAAATGTATCTGCTGTATCGCCTCCGACAGAGGGATGAGCCCATACTGCCTGCAAAGCTCCTCCGGCAGCTGCTCTGGTATCTTAGGAGACTCCTCCAGCACCTGTGAAACGGTCTTAATAATCATCTTATTGGTGAGTCCGGCTGTCAGTGCATAGATTGGCATCAGCTTTCCCTGTACTGATGCATAAGAGGCCTCCGTAAACAGCTCCGGCTGATCCATCACCAGTCTGCCGTTCTTCTCCTGAATCAGGCCGCGAAATACATAACTGACATCCCGCTTTAAGGTGCTGCGAAGGAAGGGCATATTAAACCAGGTAAGCTGCAGCCGTACGTTATTTTGAAGCAGCACCACTGTAACGACACATTTCTTACCATATCCCCGGACCTCGGGAGCCTTCATCAGTCTGGTTTTTACTGCCATCACTTTTCCCGGACATATATTGGATAACGCTATGGGCTGCGTATAGGCATCATATTCTCTGGGATAATAATGCAAAAGTTGCTGTAGATTTCCCACACCAACTTTTGCAAATAACTGTTCAGTTTTTTCTCCCACCCCTTTTAAGGAGCGTATAGAATCTGTATCTTTTATCATATCACTCAACCGATACGATGCAGTAGTAGATAGGCTGCCCGCCGCAGTTTACCTCGACATCACAGTCCGGATACTGACTCTGAATCTTCTCAGACAGTTTTTCTGCATCCTCCAGAGAATAGTCTTCACCGTAATAGATACTGATCAGCTCGGTATCCTCATCTACCATCTCGTCTACACAGCAGGAAGCAACCTCTGTCACATCCTTACCTACACTTAACAGACCATGATCACCGATTCCCATAATATCTCCCTGGTGAATCTCCTTATCATCAATATGCGTATCCCTCACTGCATAAGTCACCTCCGCTGTTTGCACGGTAGTGATAATCTCCTGCATCAAGGCTGCGTTGTCTTCCGCAGATTTGTCCGGAACATAATTGATGATTGCGGTAATTCCCTGTGGAACTGTCTTAGTGGGAATTACGATAATATTCTTATCCTTGGAAAGGGCCTTTGCCTGATTCGCCGCAAGAATAATATTCTTATTATTCGGATAGATGAATACGGTTTCCGCATTTACCATCTCAATTGCATTCAGCATGTCCTCTGTGCTTGGATTCATGGTCTGACCACCCTCGATCAAATAATCAACTCCAAGTCCCCGGAAGATCTCTCCGAAGCCTTCTCCGATGGATACAGCGATAAATCCAACTGCCTTTGGCGGCTTTTTCTCTGCAGCTGACTGCTCTTTTGCAAGCTTCTCTGCATTTTTAAAGAGCCGTTCCTGATGCTCTTCCCGCATGTTGTCAATCTTCATCTTGGTCAGTGAGCCATAGGTCAAAGCCTTGGTGATAGCAACTCCAGGTTCATTCGTATGTACATGAACCTTGATAATCTCATCATCTGCCACAAGTACGATGGAGTCTCCTATAGAAGTTAGAAATGCCTTAAAGGACATCTCCTCCGCCTCGCTGATGGGCTGATTCAAAACAATGATAAATTCCGTACAATAGCCGAATTTGATCTCCGCTTCTGTTTCCTTGGAAACCTTGATAATACCGCTTCCACCCTTTGGTGCTTCGAAAGTCAGATCAATCTCTTTTCCGACAAATGCATCATAGGCACCTTCCAGTACCGTGACAAGACCCTGCCCGCCGGAATCCACAACTCCTGCTTCCTTCAGTACCGGAAGCATCTCCGGCGTCTGGGAAAGCACATATTTTGCATAGTCAATGACGTCTTCGATAAAAGTCTGCAGATCCTCTGCCTCGTCGGCCAGCTCATCAGCTTTCATCGCCGCCCCTTTGGCTACTGTAAGAATCGTACCCTCTTTGGGTTTCATAACTGCCTTATAAGCAGTTTCCACTGCTTTTTCAAACGCAGCGGCAATGATTTTGGCATCTACTTCCTCATATTCTCTGACGCCCTTTGTAAATCCACGAAGCAGCTGAGACAGGATAACTCCTGAATTACCTCTGGCTCCACGAAGTGAACCGGATGAAATCGCTTTTGCAAGATCATGCATATTCAGTTTTTCAAGGCTGTTGACTTCTCTGACAGCTGACATAATTGTCATCGTCATATTAGTTCCTGTATCACCATCCGGTACCGGGAAAACATTCAGTTCGTTAATCCATTCTTTCTTTACTTCCAGATTCTTAGCTCCTGCCAAAAACATCTTTGCCAGTAATTCGGCATTAATCTTATCTGTAGCCACAACAAGCTTCCTCCTTAAAATCAATCAATTACACGTACTCCCTCCACCAGGATTAGAATATTATCTATCTCCATACCGGTGAATTCTTCGACTTTATACTTTACATTACTGATTAAATTATCCGTCACAGCCGAAATACTTACTCCATACGATACAATTACATGAAATTCCAGAGAAATCTTATTGTCTTCAATGGAAACCATAATTCCGTGTCTTAAATTGTCTTTTCGCAAAAGTTTGACCAGACCGTCCTTCATATTAACGGCAGCCATACCGACGATACCGAAACACTCTACCGCAACGCTTCCTGCGTAAGTGGCGATGACATCCGGATTAATTACTACTTCTCCCAATCCCGTATTCATACGACCTTTCATGGCTTACGATACCTCCAATTTCTAATATATTTATTCTCTTAGTATAACCGATTTTTCTGTAAAATGAAATAAGAAAATGAAAAACCTTGTAAAATTTATTTTTTATGCTTGCAAAAGAAAACTATTTCTGTTAAAATAACATATGTTGTGAGCCAAAAAGTATTTAGGCTCAAATTGTACGGTCAAGGAGGTGCAAGTCATGGCAAAATGTGCTATTTGTGAAAAAGCTGCTCATTTCGGAAACAATGTAAGTCATTCACATAGAAGATCAAACAAAATGTGGAAATCCAATGTTAAATCTGTAAAGGTTAAGGTTAACGGTAATCCTCAGAAAATGTATGTTTGTACTTCTTGCTTAAGATCAGGCAAAGTAGAAAGAGCATAGAGATATAAAAAAGTCATCCTTTCGAGGATGACTTTTTTATATCTCTTTTTACTTTCTTTTTTTATCTAATTAGACACCTGTCAAAGCACATCCGAATGCTCCAAAGCCAGAATCTTTGCACACTAGCAGCAAAACAGATTGTATCCAATCAGAAGCAAAGACGCAGCAAGCAATACAGCGCAAAATTCATTTGGCAAAAATATTCCGATCAATATTCCAATGCCAACCCAGAAAATCAGAAAACCGAGTATTCGGTTCATGCATTACTCCTGCTCTTCTTTTCCTTGTTTTAATATATGCTCGACTTCTTCCTCTGTATACGTATCATCGGATTCTTTACCGGTGAATTTATGAATAAGATCCGGAGCAAGATCCAGAATCTTGGTAATTGCATCCTGATTTTTAATATTTACCAGTTTTGTGCCATTTTTATTAATCACGAGAATCGCACTTGGAGTGATCTTTCCACCCATGCCGCCTCCTCCATTATTTTTTGCACCATCGGCAAATGCTCCGGCTCCAACGCCAAAAGAAACATCTACCAGAGGAAGAATAATATTCTCCCCTATATGAATTGCCTCTCCTACCACTGTCTTTGTCGTGATAAAGCTGTCCATTCCTTTAAATAATGCCTGTACGGTTGTTTCAAAACTGTTATTTTCTGCCATGATTATTTATCCTCCTTATTCATCAAATGCTTTACTGCAGGTATCGTCTTTTTATCAAATAAAATCTGTAGTACCCAGGTCAGAAAGCAGATTCCATAGATTCTTCCTGCCACATGCAGTTGACCTTCTATTCTCTGTTCCTGAAAATCCGGTGTGATAACAAGCCTCCGTGGAAGCAGGGCGTAGAATACGGAGATTCCGCCCAATAGCTCACCGGTCAATGCCGGATCATCAAATCCAAAGAGAATAGAGCCCTCTACCATTCTGGGTTTACTGTGATTCCAGATTTTTTTCAAATACAGAACAGCTGTCTTTTTCAGATGAGTGACTTCCTCTGAATGCAGCAGTTCTTTCCATGATTGTATTTTAGCATATCCTTTTCGGATTGCACAACATATTTTCGAAGGAATCTGGATCACACTTTGTAACACTGACAAGATCCGTTCTAAAATCGAGGATTCTTCCTCAGATGCTCCTGCATCCTTCTCAGCACCCTTCTGGTCTGTCCCAGGCGCAGCCGGTATCTCTGGAGCCTCTGGTAAAGGCTTCCTGTCTTCTTCCTGTGGGAGCTCTTTCCCATCGCTGTCTTCCTTTTCGGGCTTATGCTCTTTTGAAACAGGGATTTCTTCTGGTTTTTCTTCCTTTGTAGCTGTAATTTTTTCAGGCTCATCTGCTTTTTCTCCACGATTTGACTTTGTTCTTTTTTTGAATTTTGAAAGCAGTTTTAATACCGGAATACCAAACAGATAAACTTCATAGCTGAACTGTTTTTCTATATAGCAGGCTTTTACAGACACAAGATAGAAAAGCCAGCTTACGCCGCCCCTCAGATCCCAATCTGTATTTTTGCCCTCCGTTTTCGCATCGTATCGAAAGGGTACAAACAGAAGGCACAAAGGTAGAAATACCAGGATTCCAAGGATAACCAGCAGTAAGATACCGATTATTTTCAGAATTAACAGAATCATATGTAGCATCGTTCTCCACCTATCACTTTTGATGTTCCAGATAGAAGCGTATCTGACAGTCCCCTGTCTTTTCATACACTTCCTCTGCGATTGTCCTTATCATCTCCACTGCTTCATCCGGATCTGAGGCAATTCCCACAATAACCGGAAGGGTATCGTAGAGTGCATGTTGTCTGATACATACTGCCGGTATCAGATCCAGCTGATTTTTCGGGTTACTGGCATAAGTAATCAGCTGTACACCAGGAAGAAGCTTTTTCTGTTCCAGCTTTTTCCTGATTTTCTTTTCTTTCTTTTTTAAATTATTACCAACATAAAGATATTTATACCATTGAATCATCATCGAACACCGTAACCGTATTCCTTCCTTTTTTGAAAAAAGAGGGCTGCACCTGTGACATCCCTCTTTCCTACTGTTACCTGCTTCCCAGATAATATTTTTTACTGCTCCACAGATTCGCCTTTTTCAAATCCAGATATTCACCATAAGCCGTCTCCAGTATCTGACGCTCATTGGAAAACTTCAGTAAATGATATGCTTCATGGTACTTGTAATATCCGGAATCTATAAAATATTCTTCTCTCTGGGGCCGGCTGTAATAGCTTCCGGCTGTCATCAGATACCAGTGTACTTCCTTTTCCACCACGTCTTCCGGAACGTTAAAGCTGTATCTGCTTTTTCCTACGTACTTAATTACGTTTGCCTGAACCCCTGTCTCTTCCAGTACCTCTCTTATTGCCGTCTCTTTAAACTCTTCGCCGGACTCCACGGTTCCCTTGGGTAAAACCCATCCGTCATACTTATTCTTATAGCTTTTATAGAGAAGCAGGATCTTCCCTTTGTAAATCACTACCCCGCCACAGCTCGTTGCTTCGATCATTGCAAATCCTCCCAGCGCAGCGTATTTTCGCTTTTTCTTTCGAAAATAAGTATAACTCTTTTTTTAGTCCGACGCAACCTCTGGCTGACTATTCCGCTGAAAAGTAGGAGGCAAAGATAGAGCGGGCGATGGGAACCGCTGTTGCGCTTCCGGCTCCTGCATTCTCTGCCAGAACACATACCACGATATCATCCGGGGAACCCGTATCTGAAAATCCCACAAACCAGGAATGTGTATTATCCGGATTGCTGCTGAATTCTGCCGAGCCTGTCTTGCCTGCGATGGTAACACCAAGATCATTCAAAGCAGAACCGGTGCCTGATGCTACCACTGCTTTCATAAGCTCCTTGATCTGGGCAGCTTCCTGTGCTGACATCATCTGACCATAAACCTGATTACTTTCTTCTTTTACAACAGTACCTGTGTAATTTGTAACCGAATTCATAAACTTTGGCGTCATGGCAATTCCATCATTGGCTACAGCGCCGGCAATCATAGCAAGATGCATCGGTGTCATCAGGGTGTCACCCTGTCCGATCGCAGTCTGCATCACCAGTGCATCGGCTGTCTGGGCATTCAGATCAAAGCGACTGGCACTGGAAGGAAGCTCCAGTGCAATCTTCTTATTAAATGACAAGCTGTCTGCAACAGTGGCAAAGGAAGCCTTATCCAACGACAAACCAATCTGTGCAAAGGCACTGTTACAGGAATTGGCAAAGGCTGTGGTATAATCCTCATCCCCGTGTGCTGTGCTGGCGTAACAGTGAATCGTGTAACCGCCGCCTTCCAGCTCGCCGGTACAATTAAACTGAAAGCCATCCAGTGTAAGATTCTGACGAAGGTAAGCCAGCGAGGTAATGATTTTAAAAGTAGAACCCGGCGGATACAATCCCTGCAGGGAGCGGTTTAGCAGAGGACTGTTCTCATTGTCACTGCTTAGGGTATCCCAGTTGGCACTGATCGTATTGGGATCGAAATCCGGTTTGCTCAGATCTACCAGCACTTCCCCTGTGGAGGGTTTCATCACAATCACAGCGCCCTTGTTGTCACCAAAAGCATCATAGGCTGCCTGCTGCAAATTGACATTAAAGGTAGTTATCAGATTATCGCCCGTGTTCTTTTCATTCTGGAATCCGTTCTGCACCTGCTCCAGCGGATTCGCATGGGAGGTCAGAAGTGTGATACTCTCCGTAGATTCCAGTCCACCCCCTCCGCTTGTGCTGTAGCCTACCGCATGTGCGAACAGCTGATTATAGGGATAAACCCGGGTTTCATTGCCCGCTTCGTCCACGTCTGTCCTTGCCAGCACGGTTCCGTCCGCTGCACAGATAGATCCACGTATTACCTCCTCCTGATAAGAAGCTGCACGCTTGTTATAGGGGCTGTTCAAAAAGTCATCTCGTTTGTAGACATTAAAATATACAATATATCCAATCAGAGACAGAAAGATTCCTACAAAAAGATAGGATACAATCAGATATTGTCTACCAATGGAGGCTTTTTTTTGTTTGCTCTTCGATTTTTCTTGTGAGTTCATCCGTGTCCTGCTGGCCTGTTTGTCCGGATACTGGTTTTCGTACGTCTGTTCGCATCGGTTGTTTTGCCTGTTTTGCACGTTTTGCTTTTTGTTTTGCTTTTTTTCTTCGCTCCGCTTCAAGTTCTTCATCCTCGTCTTCTCTTAAAACATATAGTCCCTGAATAATTGACAACATCAATATGGTACACATGACAGAGCTTCCTCCATAGCTTACCAGAGGAAGTGTGATACCTGTCATGGGAATAAACTTTGTTGTTCCGCCGATGGTAAGGAACACCTGAAAGGCATATTCTGCCCCCAGTCCCATAGCAATCAGGCGATAAAAAGGTTTGCCCAGTTTCATGGCAATATTTACAATTAACAGAAACGTACTCATACAGAGTAAAATCAGGCAGATGGAAAATACTCCTCCAAACTCCTCACAGATGGCAGCAAAAGTAAAGTCTTTGTCCGCAAGGGGGATCGTGTTGGGAGATCCTTTGTATAAGCCAGTGCCGAACCATCCTCCGGCGCAGATACCAAACAACGCCTGCACAATCTGATAACCGCTGTATTCATAATCGGAAAATGGATCCTTCCAGATATCCACCCGCTGTTTGACATGATGAAACAGATAGTAGGCAGCTACGGAAGCACCACTCATGGCGGTCAGTCCAGCCAGAGGGTAGCGCAGCTTATGGGTGGCAACATAGATCACAACAACGTAAGCCACAAAGTACACCAAAGCTGTTCCAAGATCGGTGGAAAGTACCAAAATGCCAACATGTACCGCCGCTACTACGCTGGTAATCGCCACTCTTCGAAAGGATGTATCCTCCTGCAGCATACCTGCCATATAAAATACCAGAGTGATCTTTACGAATTCAGAAAACTGGAAGGTCACTCCTCCGATGGATATGGAAAGCTTTGCTCCGCCGCTTAGCTGAGCCATCACAAAGACTACAAGCAAAAGGATAATACCCAGCACTGCATAGGTCCAGGTAAGGTCCCGTACCAGCTTCACCTTCCGGATAATCACAGGAACCAGAAATGACACAATGGTGGATGCTGCTACAATCAGAAACTGTTTATATGCCTTCACAAAGTTAAGTCTGCTCAGCATAATAAATCCGATGGACAAAAGCATACACATATTATTCAGAAGCACCAGAGATGCCTTCCGATAAATCAGCCGGTACAGAACCTGTACAATCAAAATATAGCCCATATTACACAGATACATCTTGATCATCTGATTATCCTGGCTTTGCAGAAACATGATAAAGTAAGCAGCAAATGTGAAGATAATCATCACAATAATCTGCTTGAGCATCAGGCTTCTTCTGGCCTCTTCATTCTTTTTGTTCAGCACCAGGAAAGATTCCAGGGTAAACAATGCCATCAAAAACAGCAAAAAGTACTTTGAAAATTCTACGATTACGTTTAACATATATTCCTCTATTCTACACTTCGCTTAAAGTGACCTCTCGTGACGGGCCACTTCAGTTCCGCCCTTTCCTCCTGCCAGCCGGCAGCTGTTGCCTTTAAAACAAGACTGGTCTCCCCGTAATTTTCTGTAGTAAATGCCAGACGAAGGGCCGCACACTTCAGTTTCCCGATCTCATCTCTGTCTCTTAAAAGAGAAAGGGGAACACTGTTGTAGATTACATTATAACATGTATTGCAGCAGCATTGAACCGGAAATTCTGCATGTATTCGGTCTTTTAGCACAAGGCTGGCATGAGAATGGGTACAATCTTCCAGATTCTTCTTGATACACTGAGCAGATACCATCATGGGAACCCTGCCATATACCAGCAGTTCACTGTCTGCGTTGTCTCTCCCAAGCATCTCTTTATAATTCAATTCATAGGGAATCGTATCTCCACCGCTATTTTCCAAACGCCAATACTCCTGTGCCATATGGTTCCAGGTATACATACAGTAGTCAAGTCTTGCCTGAGATTCTTTCCCCAGCTTTTTCAGAAAACAGAAGCTTTCCAGATTGCGGACCAGATAGCCGTCCACTTTCCAGGAATCACACAGCTTAAAAAAATGAAGCTCTTCCCTGGACTGCTTCTCTTTCCAGACGTAGGGCATGGCAATCCAGACCTTTTTCCCTGCATCCTGTACGTCTCTCACTGCTTCTTCCATCTGAGCCAGCCAGCGTTTCTGATCCTTCCTCTGATACAGGTCATAGCTTAGGTATATGCCCTCCACCTGGGGAAACAAAAGAGCTGCACGAAGCTGTTCTTCCGTTTCTATGGATACATGAATATCCGCACTTTTTTCCAATTCTTTCTTTTCTCTCTGAGCTGTCTGACTTTTTTTTATTTTGGCAGTTCTTTGATAGGGGCGTAACAGTTCCTCTGTGAGATTCTGCAGTGCCTGCCTTCTCACCTCATTCAGGCTTTGGAGCGGGAGAAAAACATCATCCCCCATAAAGATTTCCAGATGGTCAAACTGGTAGGGAGTCTGTCCTGTCTTTCGAAGCTGTTTTTCCACTGCTTCTTTTGTAAGGGGCCTGTTCCTGGCTTTTACAACTCCATCACAGGAAGCTGCCGCCGTGTGTTCGCCCAGATATACTGTCAGTATAGCGGGAGAATCTGAATATATTGTGAAAGATCCATTAATTTTTTCCTGCTTTTTTGCCTGCACATAAGTTTCCAGCATTTGGGCGTTGGTTTTTTCTCTCTGCCGGGCAGAAGCAGGGTCTTTCTTTCCTTCTTCATTTTTCTTATTCTGAAGGGCCATCATCTCTCTTCCACCGGAAGTCAGATAATAGCTTTGATGAAATCCATCCCGGTTAAAAAGATCATATAGGATCTGAAGATCCTTCTTCTCCACCTGATAGGATTTCTCTCCCTGAAGGTATAGATCAAGATATTTCCGGTAAATGCTTACAACTCCTGCCGTATATTCCGGTTTTTTCATCCTTCCTTCAATCTTAAGAGAAGTAACGCCTGCCTGGATGATCTGTGGAAGAATCTCAATCGTACACATATCTTTTGTGTTAAGGGGATAGGCACAGCTTTTATTATTTACAGTTTTTCCATTTTCCCAAACCTCATACGCCTGACGGCAGGGCTGTGCACACCTTCCCCGATTACCGCTTCGGCCACCAATCATACTGCTGAACAGACATTGACCAGAATAGCAATAGCAAAGTGCCCCATGCACAAAGCTTTCAATCTCCAGTCTGCTCTCTGAGCGTATGGCACGGATATCCTCCAGGGACAGCTCTCTGGCTGTCACAATCCGTGTAGCACCTTCCTTCTCCAGAAGGGATGCCCCCATGGGACCTGTGATCGTCATCTGCGTGCTGGCGTGAATCGGAAGATCTGAAAAGTTCTCACGGATAAAGCGAAACACTCCATAATCCTGCACAATTACTGCGTCTAATCCCCGTTCATAATATGGTTTCAGATACTCATACAGCTCTCCTGTCAGTTCTGGCTCCTTTAACAGCGTGTTCACCGTAAGATACAGTTTTTTTCCGTGAAGGTGAACCAGATCGATAGCCTCACAAAGTTGATCCTGATCCAGGTTATTCGCATAGGCGCGGGCACCAAAACGACTGCCTCCCACATAGACCGCATCCGCTCCTGCCTGGATGGCAGCAGTCAGCGCTTCATAGGAGCCTGCAGGTGCAAGTAATTCTATTGTATCGGTATTCATATGTTTGCTCAATGTTTATCTCCGTTTCATATTCTCTGGTTATCAGCCAGAGCGTTGCCACGTTTCTTTTTTAAAGAGAAAAAGGGGAATTGCTTCCGCGATTCCCCACTCATCCATCTATTTTAGTAGTTCTTCCAATTCCTGATTCAGTTCCTGTACCTGTTTTTTCAGGGCTTCATTTTCGATCTCCAGTTTTCTGTTATCTGCCTGAAGCTTATCCATCTGAATCTGACTGGCTATCATATCATTTTTCATATCATATGTTTCTTTGTCCTTCGACTCAATATCTTCCTCCAGGGTCTCTGCCTGAGTTTTCGCTTTAAAATAATCGTCTGCAATATTCAGACTCAGAAGCGTATGCTTTGTATCCGGAGCCTGCCTTTTATATCCGGGAATCTCGGATAATTCAGCAATTTTATTATTTATGTAAGAGGCAACCTTCTGCAGATAATCTGTACTTTCGTATCCGCCTAATGTAATAATCTTACCATCTATCAATACCTTGGTCATGTTCTTTGCAGACATATGGATCTCTCCTTTTGTATTCATTTGCGATGCCTGTTGGCATGTCTTAGTTCGTAACTGTTCAGCACCTGACCAGTTACCTTAGTTCTATTATAATCGAATTCCTGTGAAAAACAACCTTTTTTATGGGATTATCTCTATGATTATTCCTGTTTTATGCCCAAATGATGATAAGTTCGCTCTGTTGCCATCCGCCCCCGGGGTGTTCGATTCAAAAATCCATTTTTGATCAGATACGGTTCATAGACATCCTCTATGGTTCCGGAATCTTCTCCGATAGCAGCAGCAAGGGTATCCAGTCCCACCGGACCTCCCTGAAACTTATCAATAATAGTGGTCAGCAGCAGACGATCGGTGGTGTCCAGCCCATACTTGTCCACGTCCAGAAGATCCAACGCGAAGTCGGCAGCTTCTTCCGTGATAACACCATCGTATTTTATCTGAGCAAAATCCCGCACTCTCCGGAGCAGTCTGTTGGCAAGCCTCGGAGTTCCTCTGGAGCGTTTTGCCATCTCCTTTGCCCCTTTTGGATCTACCTCTACATCCAAAATCCGGGCGGAATGCATGATAATTGTCTGAAGCTCACTGACCGTGTAAAACTCCAGATGATGGATCACTCCAAAGCGATCCCGCAGAGGTGCTGTCAGGAGTCCGGCTCTTGTCGTTGCCCCAACCAGCGTAAACTTTGGAAGATCCAGTCTGACTGATCTCGCAGAGGATCCCTTCCCGATCATAATATCGATGGCAAAGTCCTCCATGGCAGGATAAAGTACTTCCTCCACCTGCCTGTTCAGACGGTGGATCTCATCTACGAAAAGGATGTCTCCCTCCTGAAGATTGTTCAAAATCGCCGCCATGTCTCCGGGTTTTTCGATGGCTGGTCCACTGGTCACCTTCATGTGTGTACCCATCTCATTTGCTATGATTCCGGCCAGAGTAGTCTTTCCAAGACCTGGAGGTCCATAAAAAAGGACGTGATCCAGCACATCTCCCCGCTGTTTTGCAGCTTCGATATATATTTTCAGATTTTCCTTTGCTTTTTCCTGACCAATATATTCTTTTAAAAGCTGTGGTCTTAAGCTTCCCTCTACACGGTTCTCATCTTCTATTACGTCCGTCGTTATAATCCGTCGTTCCATCTGTACTCCACTCCTAGAACATATGCTTTAAGGCTGCTTTTAGTATCATCTCAGTATCCATATCTTCTGTGATCTCTGCTTTTCGTACAGCACCCAGCGCCTCAGCTGCACTGTAACCAAGAGCGGTAAGCGCTGCAACCGCATCATCCTGGGCCCCACCACAGCTCTTCTCTCCTGCAGCGTTATGAGAAAGCTTCTGCTCAAATGCATCCTGCAAGGAGAGCTTGTCCTTTAACTCCAGAATCACCTTCTGAGCCGTCTTCTTACCAATACCTGGAGCCTTGGAAAGAGTAGCCACGTCATCTCCAAGAACTGCAAAACGCAGTTCGTCTGCTGTCAGACCGGATAATATTCCAAGAGCCGCCTTGGGTCCGATTCCATTGACACTTAACAGAAGTTTGAAAACACTGAGATCATCTTTGGACAGAAATCCAAAAAGCTGCAGAAGATCCTCCTTCACATTCAGATAGGTGTAGATTTTCAGGCTGTCACCTGTTCGCACATCAGAAAGCAGTTTTCCCGGTACAAAGATACGAAATCCCATACCGTCCCTGTCCAAAACAAGACATTCCTCCTCTACTTCCTCCACAACTCCTTTAATATATCCTATCACGCTTTCTTACTCCTTTTTCATAAACTTCAGCGGTTTCATCATTTCCATACTCAACACGCCAATTAAAAATCCCGTCAGCATTCCGGCTGTCATAAGAATCGGAAAATAATACCAGATACTGCTGTTTCCCACCACCAGAGATGCCACTGCCATCTGTGCCAGGTTATGGGATACACCTCCGGTCACACTGACCCCAGCTATCCCAAAAAGCTTTGACTTTTTCATCAGCCACATAACAAGCAGGCTGCACAACCCGCCTGCCAGGGAGAACAGGATGGAAAAGAGATTGCCAAAGAGGAATCCCACAATTAAAATCCGAACCACAGAAACCAGCAGTGCCTCCTTCATGCCAAAAAGATACAATACCAATACAATTGCAAGATTCGTAAGTCCCAGCTTCATACCCGGAATTCCAAAGGGCAGCGGAATCAGAGTTTCTATATAAGATAATAAAGCAGCGGCTGCTGTCAGCACTCCCAGATATGCAATAGATCTTATCCCATATCCGAAGGTCTGCCCATCAGCCGTTGATCTTTTTTTTGTATTTCTTTGTTTATGAGACAATCGTATCCACCTCAGACTGCTGCTTTGTATGATGTACGGTTAATGTCACTTTATTGGGCAGGCAGATAATCGTTTCACCATCTGCCTGAATCGCAGTATGATGCACGCAGATCTGATCCGGGCAGTCGGCAGAAGCCATAAAAACCTTATGGTCTTCAATCCGGCATATATTTCCTTTTCCAATTGGGATTTCCAGATCTTTGGAAAGTGGATACTCTCCCACGATAGCTCCATCCACGGAAACTGTCAGATAATCTGCCTGCCGGGAAGAAAAACTGTGAAACAGCCAAACTGCACCTGCCACTGCAAGGATTACCGCTATTAACATAAAATCATTCTTTTTCATATCTTGTTATCATATCACACGCTCTGTTAAAATGCAATTTTTAATCACGTCCTGATGAGCATCTGTAAGACTTTTTGCTTTCTCATGCCCCAGAAGTACACAGGTTGTGCTGTAGGCATCTCCCAGAAGAGAACTGTCGCTTACAATGGTAGCCTGTGCCAGATCTGTCTGAACCGGATAGCCGGTATGCGGATCCAGAATATGATAATACTGCACGCCATCCAGTTCAAATTCCCGCTCATAGATACCGGAAGATACCACGGACTGGTCTGTAATCTCAAGGACCTGTTCTACCGTTCCCCTGTCAGCAAAGGGTTTTTGAATACCTACCTTCCAGGCACTCCCGTCCGGCTTACTTCCTACAAGCAGAACATTTCCGCCCAGATTAATCTGAGCACTGACAACCCCCTGATCTTTCAGAAAACTTTTCAGACAGTCTGCAATATAGCCCTTCGCCAGCGCCCCCAGATCAATCTGAATATCATCACGGTCAAAGGAGAGCTGCGTACCACTGATGTGGACAGCTGATCCATCCACATGGGTTAATGCCTCTACAATTTTATCTTTTGGCGGAAGCACAGGAGACTCACTTTTAAAGTCCCATAGATCACAGACCGGAGCCATAGTAATATCCAGCATCCCATCGGAGAGCTCATAAAAAGAGATCCCTGTCTGGATCACCTCTGCCAGCTCCCCAGATACGTTCAGCGTATTCTGTGTTCTGTGGTTCACTTGATACAGCTCACTGTTTTCCAGTGTTCTGCTAAAGATCAGTTCCTTCTCGCCGCAAAGCTTCATGCAATCATCCAAAATCTGCTCCGCATCGTCAGAGGCAACACTTATGGTGATGGAGGTATCAAAGTAAAATCCCTGCCGACTTACCAAAGAAGGGCTGTCAGATGCTCTCTGACAGCCGGCTGTAAAAAGGCTCCCCGCCAGTAAAAAGACGGACAGGATGCACCCGATCCCGGGGCGTGGAACCCTTTTTCTGTTATTGCTTCTCATCTTTCCAGGTTGTGATACATCCACGGGGACAGTTCTCCCTGCAGGTTCCACAATTTGTACATAATTCATAATTGATAACCGGTACATTATTTTCCATAGTAAGGGCACCGGCAGGACAGTTTTTCACGCACTTTCCGCAACTGATACAACCGGCCTCACAGGCGTTCATAACCATCTTTCCTTTATCGCTGGAGGAGCACTGTACATGGTAATCCTTGTCCTCGTAAGGAACCAGTTCGATAAGGTGATGGGGACAAACCCGTACACAGGCTCCACATGCCTTACAAAGCTCACGTTCTACCACTGCCAGACCATTCTTTACATGGATCGCATCAAACTGACAGGCGGCTACACAGGAGCCATAGCCAAGACAGCCGTGATCGCAGCTTCCAGGACCTCCGGCCGGAACAAATGGCATAATACTGCAGTCCATGATTCCTGTATATTCATATTCCTGTCTTGTTTTATCACAGTTTCCAAGACACTTTACAAAAGCAGTCATACGAGGACCTGTGCTGACCTCCTGACCCAGTATGCTTCCGATCTTTTTGGCCGTCTGCGCACCGCCAACCGGACAGACATCTATCTTTGCCGCACCACTCATAATTGCGGCAGCAGCACCGTCACAGCCCGGATAACCACAGCCACCACAATTGTTTCCAGGAAGAGCTTCCCGGACGAGCGCTTCTCTTTCATCGGTCTCGACTGCCAGTTTTTTTCCTGCAATACTCAGCAGTAATCCGATGATCAGTCCGCTTCCGCCCACAACCAGTATAGAAATTAATATAGACATTTATGTTTGCTCCTTTCTAAACCAGACCTGAAAAGCCTGTAAAGGCGATCGACATCAGCATCGCTGTCAAAAGTACAATCGGCATCCCCTGAAATGCTTTCGGGATATCGTTGTGCTCCATCTTTTCACGCAGACCAGCCATCAAAACGATAGCGATGGTAAAGCCTACTGCTGTAGCAAAACCATTGACAACACCCTGCAGCACAGTATATTCCTTCTGAACATTGATAATTGCAACACCAAGTACTGCACAGTTTGTGGTAATCAGCGGAAGATAGACGCCCAGCGCACGATAAAGAGCCGGAATCATCTTCTTTAAAAACATCTCAACAAGCTGAACCAGTGCCGCAATCACAAGGATAAACACTATCGTCTGGAGATACTCCATGCCGATCGGAATCAGCAGATACCGATAGATCAAGCTGGTACACAGAGAAGACAATGTAAGGACGAATACAACTGCACCGCCCATACCGGCGGCAGTATCCATCTTCTTGGAAACTCCAAGAAAGGGACACAGCCCCAAAAACTGACTCAATACAACATTATTTACCATGGCAGCGCCTATGGCAATGATCAAAATCTCTTTCATCCCGGCACCTCCTACATCTTCCCGCCGCATGCAGAATTGCCACATCCTGCACAGCCTGTTTTGTCACATCCGCTTTCTTTTCCAGCGGTATTTTTCCCGGATTTGCTGCGAATACGATTCTGAAGAGCCACCAGCATTGCCAGTACAAAGAATGCACCAGGTGCCATAATCAGTATATTGACAGGCTCATATGCTGCAGGCATAATCTGAAATCCAAGCAGTGTTCCTGCTCCAAAAAGCTCACGAAAAGCCGCAATACAGGTAAGACCCAGGGTAAATCCAAGCCCCATGCCGATTCCGTCAAACAGGGAAGGAATCACCTTGTTCTTTCCTGCAAATGCTTCCGCACGTCCAAGGATAATACAGTTTACAACAATCAGCGGAATATAGATTCCAAGTGAACTGTTCAAATCCGGAAGATATGCTTTTAAAAGGAACTGTACAATTGTCACAAAGGATGCCACAATTCCGATATAGGCCGGCATACGAACGCCGTCCGGGATACATTTTCTCAAAGCAGCAATCATCACATTTGATGCTGTCAGTATCACTGCGGTAGTAAGGCCCATGCCGATACCGTTTATAACCGATGTCGTAACTGCCAGCGTAGGACACATACCGATCATCATAACAAACGTTGGGTTCTCTTTGATAATACCATTGTATAATCGTTCCAAAGGTGAATTTTTCTGTAATATTTTATGTTCCATTAGTTTGTGCCCCCTTCCATCATAATCTGATATGCTACAAGACCTGCGTTTACTCCGTTGGTAACTGCATTGGTGGTGATAGTAGCACCGCTTAATGCATCAATTTCATCATCGGAAGAGGCACCGGTTTTACTGTAGGTAAGCTGTTCGGTTTTTCTGTCCTGAAATTGTTTTCGAAAGTCCTCCGTGTCAGCGCGCATACCAAGACCTGCTGTCTCACCGATAGTTAAAAAGGAGATTCCCTGCATCACGCCATCGTTGGTCACCCCAAGTGTAAACTGAATATCACCACCGTAGCCTTCCGCTGTTGTCACGGTAAATACATACCCTGCTTCATTTCCATCTGCATCAAGAGCCTTTGTGACTTCATCAATGGTTTCTTCCTGATATCCTGCCGCATCCAGTGCCTGATCCAGTTTTTCAGCAAGGCCGCCTTCCTTAAGAGAGACTGTCTCAAAGCTGGAGGCACTATCAAATACTTCCCGGTAAGCTTTGTCCTTTGCAAGCTGTTCCTGTACTTCGATGGGCTTTAGTGTGATCTCATGGACAACACCCAGCAGTGTACCGAGTGCTGTCGTAATCAGTGTCAGCGCCAGTGTATTCTTTATGATTTTATTCATGCCTGTTTTCCTCCTTTTTGGGGATTTATGCCAAAACCGGAAGGTCTTGTACAGCGCTCAATAATCGGTACCAGCAGGTTGGAGAAGATGATGGCATAGGAAACACCCTCCGCACTCATACCGAAGATACGGAATAATCCAGTGAGCAGACCAAGGATAATACCGTACACATACTGACCTTTTCTGGTAATCGGTCGTGTAACATAATCTGTTGCCATAAACCAGGCGCCAAGCATCAGACCACCACCGCAGAGCTCCGCTCCAATATAGTAGGGATCCAGTCCATGTCCGCCAAAGAGGATATAAAACACAGTAAATGTTCCGATATAGGTAAGCGGTATGCGAAGATCGATGATTTTCATCACAACAAGGAAGATTCCACCCAGTAAAAGAGCCGCTGCAGAGGTTTCTCCTATGGTTCCTTTGATCGTACCTGCAAACATACTTGTCAGCAAAGGTGTTCCCCCCGCTTTCAGTTCTGCCAGAGGCGTTGCTCCTGATACGGTATCCACAATCTTATTTGCGCTCCAGCTGTTCGTGCTAAAATCATTCATATGAGAAGCAAAAGAAATCAGTAAAAAACATCTGGCAGCTAATGCCGGGTTCATAAAGTTCTGTCCCAGACCTCCAAAGAGCTGCTTTACAATCAGAATTGCAAAGACAGAACCAATCAGTGGAATCCAGATCGGTACGGACACAGGCAGATTCAGTGCCAGCAGCAGTCCCGTCACGGCAGCACTTCCGTCTGTGACTGTGATTTTTTTATGCATCAGCTTTTCGTAGAGATATTCTGTCCCAACTGCAGCAATCATAGACACTGCAATAATTGCGGCTGCATAGGGACCGTTCAGATAGATTCCAAAACAGGTTGCCGGTAAAAGTGCAATCAGAACCAGCAGCATGATATTACTGGTGGTAGCTTTGGAACGAATATGTGGTGATGATGAAACATGAAGTAATTCACTCATAGCTTTTTCTCCTATCCTTTCTTCCTTTTTGCCAGTAATATCTTTCTCATGGAACGAATAGACTGTGTCAGATGGCGTTTAGCCGGACATACATAGCTGCAGCAGCCACATTCACAGCATTCCATCCCCTGGAAAGCCAAAAACTGTGCCTCGTCCCCATGATCCGCAAAATCTGCCACTCTTGTAGGAAGAATTCCTCCTGGACAGGCCTGTACACAACGTCCACAGTTCATGCAGGCGGTGGGTTCCATCTGTGATACTTCATCCCTGGAAAGAATCAGTATGGCTGATGAGGTCTTGGTTACGGGGATATCCAGAGAAAACATGGCATTTCCCATCATCGGACCACCGGCTATGATTTTCTCCGGCTGCCCTTTGATTCCACCCACATGCTCAATAACCTCTGACATAAGCATACCAATCGGTACATAATAATTACCCGGTACAGCTGCCCCATTACCCGTTACCGTGATAATACGGTTCATCAGCGGTTCTCCATACAGTACTGCCTGGCAGATCGCTACCACCGTATCAATATTATCCACGATGCATCCCACATCTGCCGGCAGCATCCTGGAATTCACTTTTCGACCTGTCACGGCATAGATCAGCATACGCTCTGCGCCCTGGGGATATTTTGTACGAAGAATCTTTACCTCGATGCCATCTGCGTCCTTGCATTTTTCCTGCATCATGGCAATACAATCCGGTTTGTTATCTTCGATACAGATATAACACTTCGCAGCTGGGAACACTTTATGTATCACCTGAAGTCCCTGTACAATCTTCTCCGGTGTCTCCAGCATACGACGGTAATCACTGGTCAGATAAGGCTCACATTCCGCACCATTTACAAGGATATATTCTATCTTCTCCGGCTCTCTTGGAGAAAGCTTCACATGGGTGGGGAATCCTGCTCCACCCATACCGACAACACCTGCAGCCGAGATTCGGCTGATAATCTGCTCTTTGGTAAGATCATCTATTGAAGCAGTTTCATATGGAGTCTCTTCCATCGCTCCGTCATTTGCCACCGCAATACAGTCTGCATAATTTCCTGCCGGCATTCTTTTTTTTACAATTCCCTCTACCGTTCCAGACACAGTTGCATAGACCGGAGCAGATACGAAACCGCCTGCCTCTGCGATCATCTGACCACGACAGACATGGTCTCCCTTTGCTACAATCGGTTTGGCAGGAGCACCGATATGCTGTGAGACAGAATAATACATTTTTTCTCCTGCATGAACCGCCTTAATCGGCTGATCCTTGGAGATAATCTTGTGATCATCCGGATGAATTCCACCATGAAAAGTTAAATTCTTCATATACTTTCTCCTTACTTTTTATTTTTCTTTGCTTTTCTTGCAGCCTTTCTTTTTTCGCTCAGTTCCAGATTTGGATATGCCTTCACATAACGCTGCGTGATCTTATCCATGGCTTTTTTGCCATTCAGATATTTTTCAGAGAAGGAATCAAATTTGGATGTGATTTCTTCTCTTTTTTCCGTACCAATCTCACTGATACGATTTAGATAAGCCTCCAGACTTTCTTTTCCGCGAAGCAGATATGCTGATGTCCGTTCCCCGGAGAATTCGTGATGGAGCATAGACGCCCGTGCCTTCAAAGCCTCCGCTGCCTCTCCAAGCCTGGACTTTTCCAGATACTCCACAAACTCATCCCAGGTTTTATCCAGGGAAATAAGCTTGTCCTTGATGTGAAATGCTGCAAATGCTGACATTCCAAAATCCACGCAATAGACAACCATGACAATATTCAGTGTAATCTCTCCATACATTCTTGGAAGAAGTTCCACGACCGCATCCACAAAGGGCTGAAACACATAGAAAAGAACTAATGTCATCACACCCCAGAAGAGAGAGCTTTCCAGACAGATCTTCCCCTGCAGATTAAATTTTTTATGACTGTAGTCCCACCAGTTCGTGTGAAAAATCGCCTCCATCAGCATCCCTGTTATGTACTCAAGAATGGTAGCTACCGCAACACCGCCCAAATACAGCAGCAAAACATTTCCGCTAAAGGGTTTCATAATCAGATACACCGCCACCGCTCCGGCGCCGTAGATTGTGAGTGCGGGACCCGACACAAATCCACGATTTACCAGTTTATGACTTCTTATGGATACATAACTGCTTTCCCAGATCCACCCCAAAAAGCTGTAGATCCAAAACCAGCTGATCACATGATACAGGTCACTTCCATTGACAGAAAGTGACAGTAATTGACTGCTAAACATGAGAACCCTCTTTCACTCTTTCTTTCCTGTATTTTCTATGATATTATAACACAAGAAGGAGGATAAGGCTATGTTCCAAATCAAAGACATTACAAAACAGTCCAATCATCTGTCAGCATTTTATCGCAATTTCACAAAAAATGCCATCTTTTTTGATATCGAAACGACTGGATTAAACTGGAGGACCTCCCATATCTATCTGATTGGTGTCTCCTACCTGCTGGAGGATACCTGGCACATCAAGCAGTGGTTTCTTCAGAGACCTTCGGAAGAAAAAGAACTGTTGCTTGAATTTTCAACTTTTCTAAAATCCTTCCAGTGTATCATACATTTTAACGGAAACAGTTTTGATATTCCCTACCTTCAGCACAAGTACGCCTTTTATCAGCTTTCTCAGCCCTTTGAAGATCTGGAGAGTGCAGATCTCTACCGGATGCTCAAGCCCTGGAAAAACCTTCTTGGGCTCCCAGGGATGAAGCAAAAGGATCTGGAGGATTTCCAGAAGCTTCAAAGAAAGGATACCTTTTCCGGAGGCGAGCTGATTCCTGTCTATCAGAGAT
Source organism: Lachnospiraceae bacterium (assembly GCA_028692395.1). Lineage (GTDB taxonomy): Bacteria > Bacillota > Clostridia > Lachnospirales > Lachnospiraceae > Novisyntrophococcus. The sequence continues at coordinate 83,496 of JAQUXP010000002.1, read as the reverse complement.
ATCTTTCCACTGCTGATGAAGAGCTTCTGTCACTTCTTCTGCTTCATAATTATGAAGATGTCACAGGCATGATAGATCTTCTCCCGCTGCTTTCCTACACTCGTCTGACCACAGAGGCATATACAGAAAAGAACTGTAGACTTCTAAAAGATTGTCTTTCCTTTTCCCTTCAGCTGTCCGATGCTGTACCACAGGAAATCCAACAGGAGGACGCCATCTGTTCCCTTCATGTGGCAGGAGATCAGATGGAGCTTCAGATTTATGGAAAGCAGGCAACCATGAAGCATTATTACACAGATTATAAAAATTATTATTATCTTCCTGCTGAAGACACTGCGCTTCATAAAAGTATCGCTGCCTACGTGGATACAGGCTTCAAGGAAAGAGCGAAAGCGTCTAATTGTTACCAGAAGATGGATGGGCTCTTTCTTCCCCAGCCAAGGATCTGCTTTCATCCGGCATTCTATCCGGAGCTTCCAAAAGGCATGCCTTACTTTCTTTATCAGGAGGCAAACCTTTCGGATATTATCTCTTCCGATCAATATCTCCACAGCATGATTCAGTATATCTGCGGCATCAAATAAGAGGTATCCGTCTAAGGATACCTCTTATTTGATACTTTGTCTGGCTTATGTTTAATTTTTACAGATTACAGATTATTCCTCTGTATACTCATCTGTATATTCATCCCCATATGCCTCTTCCGCTGGTGCAGATTCCAGAGCTTTCATGCTCAGGGAGATCTTCTTGTCAGCTTCGTTGAAATCTACAACCTTAGCTGTAATGATCTGTCCAACGCTGAGTGCATCTGACGGTTTTTCTACATGATCATGTGAAATCTGAGAAACATGAAGCAGAGCATCAACGCCTGGCTCAAGTTCTACGAAAGCACCAAAGTCAGTCATACGAGCTACACGGCCTTCTACAATGTTTCCAGCTGCATATTTGTCATAAGCGTTTAACCATGGATTCTGATCCTCGAATTTTAAGGTAAGAGCAATCTTGTCTCCATTAATATCTTTGATCAGAACAGTAATCGGATCGCCAACTTTGAATACCTTTCTTGGGTTCTCAACACGTCCCCAGGACATCTCTGAGATATGAAGCAGGCCGTCTGCTCCGCCAAGATCTACGAATGCACCAAAGTCAGTGATGTTCTTGATTGTTCCTTCTACTACATCTCCAACCTGGATTCTTGCGAAAAGTTCTTCCTGAAGTTTTGCTTTTTCTGCAACGATAAGCTGCTTTCTGTCACCGATGATGCGTCTTCTTCTTGGGTTGAATTCTGTGATAACGAATTCAATCTCCTGATCTGCATACTTGGTAAGATCTTTCTCATAAGCATCAGATACAAGGCTTGCAGGAATAAATACACGAGCCTCTTCTACAACAACGCTTAAACCACCGTTTAATACCTGAGCAACCTTTGCTGTCAGTACTTCATGGTTCTCGAATGCTTCTTCAATTCTCTTGTTGCCTTTTTCTGCTGCAAGTCTCTTATAAGTAAGCAGAACCTGTCCTTCTCCGTCATTGACTTTCAGGATCTTAACTTCCATCTTGTCGCCTGGCTGAGCGATGGTTCTCAGATCAACACTGGAGTCATTAGAATATTCATTCTTTGTAAGGATTCCGTCTGCTTTATATCCGATATTTAAGATAATCTCATCGTCTTTCACATCGATGACAGTACCCTCTACTACTTCTCCGTTTCTGATGGTTTTAAATGATTCATCCAACATTTGTTCAAAACTTAATTCTGACATATTTTTGAACCTCCTCAATTATTTTATTTGGGGTCGATGCCCCTGCTGTAATACCTACGTGACGAAATGATTGAAAAGGCTTTGAATCCAAATCAACGAGTGTCTCTATAAAGTAAGTATTTTTACATTCTTCCCTGCAGATATTATATAGCTTTTGCGTGTTTGAGCTATGTCTGCCGCCTATCACAATCATGGCATCTACCTGCCTGGCTATCTGGTATGCTTCTTTTTGTCTCTCGGCGGTTGCATTACAGATAGTATTTAAAACACTACTATCATACCTCTTTTTTGAAAATATTTCAACTAATTCTTGAAATTTGTTGTAATTAAATGTCGTCTGTGCAACAATGCAGATTTTTTTACCAACCAAATCGGGTAAATTATCCAAATCTGATGCATTCTTGACAACTGAAACTTCATCTGTTGCACACCATCCCCGAATTCCTTCTACCTCTGGATGTGTGGGATCTCCGATTATCATAATATAGGAGCCAGCCAGACTTTCCCGTTCCACGATATGATGAATCTTTTTCACAAAAGGACAGGTGGCATCCACGATCTCCAGTCCGGTAGCTTCCATCAGCTGCTGGATTCTCCGGGCAACTCCATGGGAACGAATAATGATGGTTCCCGGTGCTTTCTCAAGCTTCTCCAGGTCATCCGTTCCATGTAATACCTGAACACCCATAGCTTCCAGATCACGAACCACCTGATCATTATGAATAATCGGTCCGTAGGTATATACCTTTTTTTTATCTCTGGCGGCGATTTCGCATTGGTGATACACCTCGTCCACTGCTCTCTTTACTCCAAAACAGAAACCGGCTGTTTTTGCAAGGGTAACTTCCATCGTTTACTTTCGCTCCTCGTAAATCTTTATTATTTCTGTGGTTACTTCCTCTGCCGTCATCTGAGAGGAATCGATCAGCAGGGCATCTTCGGCCTGACAAAGAGGGGAAATCTCCCGTGTCATATCCCGATGATCCCGCTCATTAATATCTGCTTCAATAACAGAAAGCTCGCCGCTCATCCCCCTGTCCTTGAGATCCTTCAGTCTGCGAAGTGCCCTTGTGCGGGCACTGGCTGTGAGATAGATCTTTATCTGCGCATCGGGCAGCACTGCCGTTCCGATATCTCTTCCATCCATCACAACATTCTGGCTGGATGCCAGATTCTTCTGCAGCTGCGTCAGTTTCTGTCTGACTGACTGGTAGGCGCTTACTGTGGAAGCAGCATTTCCCACCTGTTCTGTGCGAATCTGAGAAGAGACATTCTCTCCATTCAACAGCATCTGCTGCTCTCCTTGGATATATCGAATATCTACAGAGATATCTCTGCAGGCTTCTGCGATGACTTTCTCATCCTCCAGATTCAGCTTCTGTCTGATACAGTACAAGGCCATGGTGCGGTACATCGCACCAGTATCTACATAGATAAATTCCAGCTGTTTTGCAACTTTTTTGGCTATCGTGCTTTTTCCGGCTCCTGCCGGTCCGTCAATTGCGATATTAAAGCTCAATATTCATTCCTCCGTCCTTTTGTGTTTGTTCCTGTATGGCTGTTGCAGCCAAAAAGGCAGTTGACCATGCAATCTGAAGATTAAAGCCACCAGTCAGAGCATCCACATCCAGTACTTCACCGATAAAATATAGGTGTTCGTATTGTCTGGACTCCATGGTGGATGGATTTACTGCTTTCGTATCAATACCACCCTGGGTGATGATTGCTTCGTCTAAACCTCTTGTTTTGGTGATTGTCATAGGAAATGACTTAATCAGTTTTACAAAAGCCTGCCTTTCTTCTCTTGTAATTTCATTTACCTTTTTATCGTAGGGAATTGCAGACAAAGCCAGCATCACGGAAAGCATACGTGCAGGGAAAAGCGCCGGGATCACATTCTTAAACTGCCTGTTTTTTCCCTGCTCAAATTCCCGCAGAACCCGGGCATCCAGCTGTTCCTCCGTAAGTGCCGGTTTTAAATCGATAAACGCTTTTAGGTTCTGCTTCTCCAGTTTTCTCGTAATCCGGGAACTGGCAGAAAGGACAAGGGGACCCGTAATGCCAAAGTGAGTGAACATCATCTCACCAAACTCATCAAAGATCACACGTCTTTGATCCATAATCTTGAGTGCGACATTTCGAAGAGATAAGCCCTGCATCAGAGGAATATAATCCTCACTGACCACCAGCGGTACCAGGGCTGCAGCCGATTCCTTGACCGGTATTCCGACCTTTGAAGCCATCCTCACGCCCGCTCCATCGGATCCGGTTACCGGATAGGAGGCTCCGCCTGCCGCCAGAATAACAGCATCTGCTGCTATCGTTTCCCCATCCTCCAATATTATTCCAGTTACCTGATTTTCTTTCGTAAGCAGCGATTTTACTGTAGTATGAAGTCTGATCTGTACTCCCAGTCTGCGCATCTCCTGTTGCAGCGCACGGATTATGTCGGAGGAGTGATCAGAACTTGGAAATGCTCTGTTGCCCCGCTCCACCTTCGTCTCCACTCCCAGCTCCTCAAAGAATCCTATGGCATCCTGATTGGTAAAACTGTAAAATGCGCTGTAGAGGAATTTCGGATTCGTCACCACATTTTGAAACAGTTCTTCCATATCACAGGCATTGGTGAAATTGCATCTTCCCTTACCGGTGATAAAAAGTTTTTTTCCAAGTTTCTCATTTTTCTCAAAGAGGCGGACTTTTGCACCATTTCTCCCTGCAAATACAGCTGCCGCCATACCTGCAGCTCCACCACCTATTATCACAACCTCAGACATGCTCATCCTCCATCTTTGGGAATCGTAGTTTGATCTTATCATCGATATAATTAATTTCATCATTACTGTAGACCTGATATTCATCCCAGATCTCTTCCATGGTCTCCAGCGTGTTCATCACCTGCTTCTGCTTTTTCATGCAGAGGGCCACAACCAGAGAATTAATCACACTAAGGGGTGCCACAAGAGAATCCACGATGGATGCCATATCACTGCGTGCGATCAGATTACAGGAGGAGTACAGATTCATGGGTGAATGAATACTGTCCGTGATGGTGATCACCTTGGCACTTCTGTTATTGGCGAATTCCATCGCCTTTAACGTCCGCATAGAATACCTTGGAAAACTGATTCCAATAATAACATCCTTTTCATCAATCCGAATCATCTGCTCAAAGATCTCGCTGGAACTGCTGGTTCGTAACAGACGCACATTATCAAAAATCAGATTCAGATAAAAGCCCAAGAATTCTGCCAGGGGTGCGCAGCTTCGAATACCTACCACATAGATGTTCTTGGCGTCCAGTATCGTCTGTACCGCCATATTAAAAGCTTCATGGTCAATCTGTTCCAGTGTCAGCTTGATCTTGTCAATATCGGACTGCAAAACATTGTCCAGAATCTTTTCCTGGGGCACTCTGCCATAGGTAACCTTCATCCGCTGAATCGAATTCAGCCTGTTGCGGACCAATTCCTCAAGAGCACGATGAAATTGGGGAAATCCCTCATATCCCAGCTGGGTTGCAAAGCGTACTGTGGTTGATTCACTTACACCCACTTCCCCGCCAAGCTTGGCAGCTGTCATAAAAACAGCCTTATCATAATGATCAGCAATAAAGTCCGCAAGGCGCTTCTGCCCCTTACTCAGTTCGCCATACTGCTGATTCAGTCGTGCCAGTAAATTATCTGTTTGTTCCATCTTGAATTCTAACCTCTCTTGTAACTATTCGCAGATCTTCATCTTTCTCGCTAACGCTCATTATAGCACGGTGAAATTTGATACGCAACGATAACTGTTCAGAATCAACCAAGGGGGGGCTGTCCCACTTCGGTGGCTGGAAGCTCCTTAGGAGGGCGGAACACGGTTTCGAAGTCCAAGAGCATACAAAAAAAGAATAGATTTTGCTAAAAACGTAAGTATGCAGCACAAACTCGTTTCACTTAAACAGTGTGCTGCATGCTTACAACGCAAATTCTATTCTTTTTCCTATGCTTAGGACTTCTGCAAATGTGTTCAGCCCTCCTAAGGAGCTCCCAGCCACCGAAGCGGGACAGCTTTTTTTGATTCTGGCGTTTTTTAGGACTTAAACCGGATATGCTCCGTTTTCTTTATCTGCTTCCTTGGCATCTACTTTTGTCTTCTGTGCATCTCTGTACTTGAAGAAGTCTGTAGCTACCTGTGGGAACAGTGCGTAAGACAAGATGTCCTCATCCTGCTCTTTGTACTGCGCCATCTCACCTTCCAGTGTATCCAGCTCATCAGCGATCAGGTCAGCCGGACGACAGGTGATGGGTTCTATATCACCAATGCACTTTTTCTGTACTTCCGGATTGAACGGTTTTGCAGTTGCACCGTATTTTCCACTCAGTACATCTTTTGTCTCTTTGGTTACCATCTTGTAACGTTCACCCATGATAACGTTGAATACAGCCTGTGTTCCGACGATCTGGGAAGAAGGAGTTACCAGTGGGCACTCACCAAGGTCCTTACGAACACGGGGAACCTCTTCCAACACATCATAATACTTGTCTTCTGCATGCTGATCCTTCAGCTGGCTTGTCAGGTTGGAAAGCATTCCGCCTGGTACCTGATACAGAAGTGTCTTGATATTAACACCAAGGTTCTTAGGATTCAGAAGACCGCTTTCCAATGCTTCATCTCTCATCGGACGGAAGTAGTCTGCGATCTCAGCCAACAGATTCTGATCATAACCTGTATCAAAAGGTGTTCCCTTGAAGGTTTCAACCATAACCTCGGTAGCCGGCTGTGAAGTACCCATAGCAAATGGGGAGATTGCACAGTCAACAACATCAACGCCTGCCTCAATTGCCTTCATATAAGTCATGGAAGCTACACCTGAGGTGTAATGCGTATGCAGCTGAATCGGAAGCTTTGTAGTCTCCTTCAGCGCCGTAACAAGCTCTGTTGCTTTGTAAGGAAGCAGCAGACCTGCCATATCCTTGATACAGATAGAATCTGCACCCATATCCTCGATTTTCTTTGCCATAGAGGTCCAGTAATCAAGGGTGTAAGCATCTCCCAGTGTGTAGGAAAGTGCTACCTGTGCATGCGCTTTTTCTTTGTTTGCTGCCTTAACTGCTGTCTGCAGATTACGCAAATCATTCATGCAGTCAAAGATACGGATAATATCAATTCCGTTTGCAGCAGATTTCTGAACGAAATACTCTACCACATCATCTGCATAGGGACGATATCCCAGAATGTTCTGTCCACGGAAGAGCATCTGAAGCTTTGTGTTCTTGAATCCGTCACGCAGCTTGCGAAGTCTTTCCCATGGATCCTCATGCAGGAAACGTAAGGACGCATCGAAGGTTGCACCTCCCCAGCACTCTACTGCATGATATCCGACTTTATCCATCTTATCTACGATTGGAAGCATCTGCTCCGTAGTCATACGTGTTGCAATCAGAGACTGATGTGCATCACGAAGTACGGTTTCCATAATTCCAACCGGCTTTTTTTCTATTGTTGCCATATCTAATTTCCTCCTTCTTTCAAGTTATACTCCAAAGATTGCCATAAACACTCCGGCAGCAACTGCTGTACCGATAACACCGGCTACGTTTGGTCCCATGGCATGCATCAGCAGGAAGTTTGTAGGATCTGCTTCCGCACCTACCTTCTGCGATACACGGGCCGCCATAGGTACGGCTGATACACCGGCTGATCCAATCAGAGGGTTAATCTTTCCGCCTGTAATCTTACAGAGCAGTTTTCCAAGCAGAACACCTGCTGCGGTACCAAAGGCAAATGCCGCCAGTCCAAGGAACACGATTTTCAGTGTGCTCCAGTTCAGGAATGCTTCTGCACTTGTAGTTGCACCTACGGAAGTACCCAGCAAAATAACTACGATATACATCAAAGCATTCGATGCTGTCTCCTGCAGCTGTTTCACAACACCGCTCTCACGGAATAAGTTACCCAGCATCAGCATACCAACCAGTGGTGCTGTGGTAGGAAGAATCAGACAAACAACGGTTGTAATAACGATAGGGAACAAAATCTTCTCCAGTTTGGAAACCGGACGAAGCTGCTGCATCTTGATTTTTCTTTCCTTCTCTGTTGTGAGAAGTTTCATAATCGGAGGCTGAATGATCGGCACCAGAGACATATAAGAATATGCCGCTACTGCGATAGGTCCCATCAGGTCTGTCTGTCCCAGCTTTCCGCAGAGGAAGATAGAGGTAGGGCCATCTGCACCACCGATGATGGAGATGGAAGCTGCTGCTTTTCCGTTAAATCCAAGGAAGATTGCAAGGAAATAAGCAACATAGATTCCGAACTGAGCTGCTGCACCCATCAGGAAGCTGATCGGATTGGCGATAAGAGGACCGAAGTCTGTCATCGCACCAACACCCATAAAGATCAGTGATGGAAGAATACTCCACTCATCAAGGATATAGAAGTAATGCAGAAGTCCTCCCGCATGTTCTATGCCCTGTGCATCGGTATAAGGAGCTGACATAATATCAGGATAGATATTAACCAGCAGCATACCAAATGCGATTGGCACCAGCAGAAGGGGTTCAAAACCCTTCTTAATTGCAAGATATAAAAAGACGAAGGCTACCAGAATCATAAAGTAGTTGCCGACAGTCAGATTAAAAAATGCAGTCTGGTGAAGTAAATTTGAAAGTGTATCTGTAATGTAAGACATTTCTTTACCTCCCGGTTCGTATTTTCATCCCAAGGGATGGATTAGTTCATAGTAGCTAATACGTCACCGGATTCAACAGCATCACCTGCAGCTACATTGATGCTGGCGATTGTTCCATCCTGGGGAGCAACAACCGGAATCTCCATCTTCATGGCTTCCAGAACTACTACAGTATCTCCAGATTTTACAGTAGTACCAACTTTTGCTTCAATCTTAAAGATTTTTCCTGGTACGGATGCTGTAACTTCTACACCGCCTGCTGTGCCTGCTGCAGCTGGTGCTGCTGCCTTTGGTGCCGGTGCTGCCGGTGCAGCCTTAGGAGCTGCCACTGGTGCTGCCGCCTGTACTGGTGCGCCTGCGGTTGTTCCCTCTTCTACGGTTACATTGTATACATTGCCATTTACAGTAATTGTATAAGTTTTCATATCACTAAATCCTCCTATGCTCTTTTCCATCTTCTATTATTTACTTTTTTGATAGAACGTACTACATATCCGTCCCCACCTGGATTCTCTTCCTCGTATGCCGCTATTGCTGCTGAAATCACAAGAGCAATCTCTGTATCATCACTGATACCTGCCATCTCAACAACCGGTGCTGCTGCAGGTGCTTTTGGTGCTTCCACCTTCGGGGCCGGTGCCGCTTTCTTTGTCTGCTGTGTCTGTCCTACAAACTTGAACAGGGAGATTATCAGAGACAGGAAAATCAGCATAACAAATACAATGCAGATACCCATAAGGGTATTCATGCCTGCCTGCTCCAGAAGAACAGACATCGGATAGTTAACATTGATTGTAAGACCTGACCATGCAGTATCTGTTGTAGTTCCGTTACTGTCAAAAGTTGCAGACATCGTGCCGCTGTACTTTTCAAATTCCACTGGAATTTTAACCGTCAGCACACCCTCTTTTTCTGTTATATCAGCTTCTCCTGTACTTACTACAGTGCCTGCCTCATCAACAGAAGATTTCCATGCATCAACAAAGGAAGCGGTAAAATTACTGCTGTCCTTAAAGGACTGTAAATCACTCTCGGACATTGTGCCCATCTGTTCCAGCGTTGACTTTAACGTGGAGGCAACACTTGCTTTATCTTCTTCTGTAATTGCAGACGCTGCTGCACTTACCGGTAAGCATAAAAGCATCAACATACAAGTCAGTGTGAGGATAAGACTCGTCAATTTTTTCCATGTCTTTTTCATCTCATCACCTCGCCTAAACCGTGCCGTGTTTTTTGTCCGGACGATTCTCTCTCTTTGTAAATAACATCTCAAATGCACCGATTACATACTTTCTTGTATCAACCGGATCAATGATTGTATCAACGTATCCTCTTCTTGCTGCAGACATCACACTATTCTGCAGTGTCGCATATTCTGCTGCTTTTTCATTGATCGTAGCAGCGTCAGTTCCTTCGTACATAATCTTTGCAGCAGACTTGGCATCCATCATTCCGATCTGTGCATCGCTCCATGCATAAACCATATCTGCTCCTGTGGATTTGCTGTTCATGGCAAGATAAGCACTTCCATAAGCAGCTCCTGTGATTACATTTACCTTTGAAGTGGTAGCATTAGCGAAAGCATAGGTCAGTTTTGCAACTGCTTTTGCCATCTTCTTCTCGGAGCACTTGCTTGCCTTAAAGCCCTTCACATTCGTGATGGTGAGGACAGGGATAGAGAAGGCATCGCAGAATTCTACGAACTCAGCTGCTTTCTCAGCACCTCTTGCACTCAGTACAGCCTCAGACTGGAATACAACATTTCCTTCTGTATCATAGGACTCGCTGCGGTTTGCTACTGCACCTACAGTTGTTCCATTCAGTTTGATAAATGCAGTAACCATATCGGTTCCATACATCTTCTTTGATTCAAAGAAAGTGCCGTTATCACTGATCTGTGCCAGAAGAATCGCTGTATCACCGATACAGTTAGCAAGATCGCTGCATGCACGGTTCAGATCATCGGAGGAATCCTCATAATCCAGATCATCCTCGAAGTTTGATGGAAGCATGCTCACCAGTGCCCGCATCTGTCCAAGAATATCAGCTTCACTTCCTACATAGTCAACAAGACCTGTCTCTTCGCTCTGGAACTTGGCTGAGGAAGTATCACACTTGCTGTCAATGTTTCCGGCAATTGCATTTGGAGAATTTACAAATAATTTTGCGTTTTTCTCTTCCATGAATGTGAAATCAGTAAGAGCCGGAATGAGAGCCATACCGCCTCCGCAGGTTCCGAACAAAGCGGTAATCTGTGGAACTACACCAGATGCATCAGACATGGCCCTATAGATATCACCAAATCCGTTCAGTGCATCTGTTGCCTCCTGAAGGCGCAGTCCGGCACAGTCAACAAGTCCGATAACCGGAGCACCTGTCTTCATTGCTGTCTCATATAATCTGACAATTTTCTTGGCATGCATCTCGCCGATGGTTCCACCAAGTACGGATGCATCCTGGCTGTATACATAAACCAGATTTCCGTCAATCACACCGTAACCGGTGATGACACCGTCAGAAGGTGTCTCTTTTGCAGTGAGGTTAAAATCTGTGCTGCGGGCAGTAACCTGTCCGCCGATTTCAACAAAACTGTTTGCGTCAAGTAAAGAATCTATTCTTTGTCTCGCGCTGCTTGCTGTTGTGTTACTCATTCTTCTGACCTCCATAGACCTATTTTAAATTAAAATTTAAATACGCTGATGCGATTTAAAAAAATTTAATCCAAGTATAATAATAGCTTGTTTCTACATTTTTTTCAATAGTTTTTAATACAAAATGATATGTTTCGCAATTCCATTTTCGAATGTAACGGTCCGATCCCCTAGAATTAACGGTTTCAGATATTTCATCATTTTTTCTGTCACATCATGGCCGTCTTCCGTAATAAAATCTTCCGGTACCTTCTTCTCGGCATTGGCTGCCTCGCAGACCGGAATAGTGTCGAATTTCACCTGATACGGCTCGTCGGAAAGCCGAATAACGGCGGCCATCTTTCCACTCTCTCCCTCCAGTGCCGCCTGGCATGCACACATGCCCAGCATACGAGACTCCTGAATATCCGTATCACTGGCAATATGGGCTGCACACCGCTGCATCAGATTCAGTTCGATGGAACGCACCTTGCATCCGATCCGCTCTCGAACCAGTTCTTCGAGAACCTTTGCGGAACCGGCGATATAACTGTGTCCAAAATTATCCACGGCGCTGCTTTGCACCTGTTCTGAGACATAGCGTCCGTCTTTGTCTTTAATTCCCTCACTGATTGCCACAACCACACTGTCATTGTCCTTCAGCTGCTCCTGCACATCTGCAAGGAACTGTTCATTATCAAACGCACGCTCACACAGATAGATCAGGTTTGGACCCTTTTCTCCATTGACACGGGCAAGGGCGGAAGCTGCGGTGAGCCACCCTGCATTTCTTCCCATCACCTCAACGATGGTAACTGCCTTAGTGGTATAGACATGACAGTCTCTCTCCAGTTCGGAAAATGTCTCTGCGATATAGCGGGCTGCAGAACCAAAGCCCGGACAGTGATCTGTGCCCATCAGATCATTATCGATCGTCTTTGGTGCACCCATCACACTGATATCTGTAATCTGATGCTTCCTGCAATAGGCAGACAGCTGATCCACCGTATCCATGGAATCATTTCCACCGATATACACAAAGCAGGAGATCTCATGTTTGTGAAGGATATCTACGATTTCCTTCAGCTGGCTTTCTTCTTTCAGCTTTAACCTGCATGAGCCAAGCGCCGCCGCCGGTGTCTGGCACAGAATCGAAAGTTCTTCCGTTCCTGTAAGCTTTTCCCGCAGATCAATAAACCGTTCTTCCAGTACACCTTGAATTCCATTACATGCGCCATAAACTTTTCCCGCATTTTTGGAACTGTAGGCACATGTGATAACACCTGCAAGGGTTGCATTAATAGCGGCAGTGGGACCGCCGGACTGTGCTACCAAAATATTTTTCATGTAAAATCCTCCCTGAATTTTTCATTTTGCAGCTATCCTGGCATTTCCTGCCGTAATCGCCGCATATAGTCTCTAGCATAACACATAAACAGCAAAAAAGGAACCGCACAAAGCGATTCCCTTTCTGATTTCTTTTTCTTCTTTTTTCTATATTTTTATATTTTTCACGCAGTCACTTTTTCGAACTGGCTGTTATAAAGATCCGCATAGAATCCATGGGCTGCCAGCAGTGTTTCGTGATTTCCCTGCTCAACAATATCTCCGTCTTTCATAACCAGAATCAGATCTGCATCCCGGATGGTGGAAAGTCTGTGGGCAATCACAAAGCTGGTTCTTCCCTTCATCAGATGATCCATGGCTTTCTGAATCAGAATCTCTGTTCTTGTATCAACAGAGGATGTCGCTTCGTCCAGGATCAGAATATTATTATCTGCCAGGATTGCACGGGCGATCGTAATCAGCTGCTTTTGTCCCTGGGAAATGTTGCTGGACTCTTCATTCATCATCGTCTGGAAACCATCCGGCTGCTGCATGATAAATTTGTAAGCATGCGCCGCCCTGGCTGCCTCTATTACTTCCTCATCGGTGGCATCAAGCTTTCCATAACGAATATTTTCCATGATCGTTCCGGAGAACAGCCAGGTGTCCTGCAATACCATACCAAACATTTCCCGAAGCTCACTTCGGTTAAAATCTTTGATATTATGTCCGTCAATTCGGATCTCTCCGGTATTGACATCATAGAAACGCATGAGAAGTTTTACCATGGTTGTTTTTCCGGCACCGGTAGGTCCCACGATGGCGATCTTCTGTCCCGGCTCTGCATGAGAAGAAAAGTCATGGACAATAATCTGATTCTCATCATAGCCAAAGCTTACATGATCAAAAGTCACATCTCCAGTCATTCCTTCTATAGAAACTGCATGCTCGGCAAACTGTTCTTCTTCCTCTTCCTCCAGGAATTCAAACACACGCTCTCCTGCTGCTGCAGAGGACTGAAGCATATTTGAAACCTGCGCAATCTGCTGAATCGGCTGGGTAAAGCTCTTGATATACTGGAAAAATGACTGGATATCTCCTACCTCGATGGCATTTTTAATAACCAGAAAGCCACCCAGCAGAGCAACCATTACATAACCGATATTTCCCACAAAGCTCATAATCGGCATCATCATTCCAGAGAAAAACTGGGAGCGCCATGCAGAATCATACAGCTTATCATTCGACTGTTGAAAGGTATGCATGACATCCTCTTCTTTATTAAAAGCCTTTACCACATTCTGTCCGGAGTAAACCTCCTCCACCTGACCGTTTACATCGCCCAGGAAGTTTTGCTGATCCTTAAAGTATTTCTGTGAATGCTTCATCACCTGTCCGATAATCATCATGGAAACCGGAAGAATCAAAAGTGCACACAGGGTCATCCAGACATTGATGGACAGCATCATAATAAACACACCAATCAGGGTGGTCACGGAGGTAATCAGCTGCGTAATACTCTGATTCAGTCCCTGCTGCAGGGTATCTACATCATTGGTGACACGGGAAAGCACTTCTCCGTAGGTTCTGCTCTCAAAGTATTTCATCGGCATCCGGTGAATCTTCTTAGAGATGTCACGGCGCATGGAATATCCCACATCGTTGGAGATTCCGGTCATAATCAGACCCTGCACAAAGGAAAATAATGCGCTGACTACATAGAGTCCCAGCACCCAGAGCAGAATTGCACCGATTTTTCCAAAGTCGATGCCTCCGGTACCATTTACCTTTGCCACCAGACCATTAAAAAGCTCAGTGGTGGCTTTTCCAAGAATCTTAGGTCCTACAATTGAGAATATGGTTCCTGCAATTGCACAGATAAACATAATAAAAAGTCTGAATTTATATTTTGAGATGTATTTTGCTATTTTCAGTAAAGAGCCCTTCAAATTTTTCGGCTTCTCTACGACACGTCCGCCGCCGTGAGGTCCGAATCCGCCTGCTCTTCTTTTTCTTGGTTCACTCATACGTTCAGTTCCTCCTCTGACAACTGGGATTTTGCAATCTGCTGATATACCTCACAGGTCTTCATCAGTTCCTTATGAGTACCGCTGCCTGCTACAACACCGTCATTTAACACCAGTATCTGATCTGCCTGCAGAATCGTGCTGATTCGCTGTGCAACAATCAGGGAAGTGGCATCCCTTGTATACTGCTTTAAGGCTTTTCGAAGGGCTGCATCTGTTTTATAGTCCAAAGCAGAAAAACTGTCATCGAAAATGTAGATCTCCGGATTCTTCACAATCGCTCTGGCGATGGAGAGACGCTGCTTCTGGCCGCCGGAAACATTCGTTCCGCCCTGAGCGATAGGAGAATCAAACTTTTCTTCTTTTTCTTCAATAAAGTCAAGAGACTGAGCAACCTCTGCTGCCTTCTCCAGTTCTGCCTGGCTGGCATCTTCCTTACCAAAACGCAGGTTAGAGGAGATGTCTCCTGAGAAAAGCACACCCTTTTGCGGTACATAGCCAAGACGGCTTCTCAGATCCTTCAGATCCATATCACGGATATCTACACCATCAATCAGAATACGTCCTGCGGTCACATCATAAAATCGAGGAATCAGATTGATCAGAGTACTCTTACCAGATCCGGTACTTCCGATAAATGCAACAGTTTCCCCTTTTCTGGCCGTAAAGCTGATATCAGTAAGTACTTCCTCCTCTGCACCGGGATAGGAAAAGCTGACATGCTCAAAGGTAATCTCTCCAGATTTTGCTTTCTCTGGGATCTTTGCCTGTTTTGGGCTGTGAATCTGGGGCTTCGTATCAAGTACCTCATTGATTCGCTTCGCAGATACACTGGCACGGGGCATCATAACTGAAACCATGGAAATCATCAAAAATGACATAATAATCTGCATTGCATACTGAATAAATGCCATCATATCTCCTACCTGCAGGCTTCCGGCATCGATGGAATGCGCACCGGAGAAGACAATTAGCACAGTCAGACCATTCATAATCAGCATCATAATCGGCATCATAAAGGTCATACAGCGATTTACAAACAGGTTTGTCTTTGTCAGATCCTGATTGGCTTTTTCAAAACGCTCTTCCTCATGCTTTTCTGTGGAAAATGCACGGATTACCGGAAGTCCTGTAAGAATCTCCCTCATTACCAGATTCAGCCGGTCAATAAGGCTTTGCAGCTTCTTAAACTTCGGCATAGCAACGGTCATCAATACCAGGATTACAAGAAGAATCAAAGCTACACCGATTGCAAGAATCCAGGTCATAGAGCTTTCCGTCTGCAGTACCCGTATGATACCTCCAATTCCCAAAATCGGTGCATAGAGGACAATACGAAAGAGCATCGTCATAAACATCTGAACCTGCTGGATATCATTGGTACTTCTGGTAATCAAAGAAGCAGTGGAATACTGGTTCATCTCATGGCTGGAAAAGCTTAATACCTGCTCAAACACATGATTTCTCAGGGAACGTCCAAGGCTTGCTGCCACACGGCTGGCAAGGAAGGTTACCAAAACTGCCGCCAGCATGGCAAGCGCCGCAACTCCCAACATGGAAAGTCCGGAATGCAGTACATAGTTTGTCTGAATTGTATCGATATTCAGTCCCTGTGCCTCATATTCTGCCTGCACATAAGCTACGGCAGCCTGAGTGACAATACTGTCTGACAGGGCATCAATCTTATCCTCCATCTGAGGAAGCATCTGCTGAATCTGCTCCGGTGGAATCGTACTGATATCCACGCCCTGCTCTTTCATGCCGGTCACCATCAGCATAGCCTTTGCCATTGACTGATTAATCTTTTCCCGTTCTTTTTTTGTCAAGGTATTGCGCTGATACATATCAGTTTTTAAGGTATAGGCATCCGTCACAGCTGTCTGCTCTTTTTGGGGCATCAAAAGCAGCAGTGCATCCATAGAATCTTTTCTAATCTGATCCGGAACAGCATCCTCTACACCCTTTTGCTGAATACCGGTATCTACAATCTTAGACGTATAAGACGGCAATGCCAGATCACAATACGCCTGAATAAATAAAAGCGCAATAATAATGACAATATAGCCTGCGCTTTTTTTCAGGTATCGAAACATTTTTATCATAACTTATTACTCCTCATTCTTTCTTTTCTGTCTGACCTGCAGCAGGACGGCTGGAAAACCTCCAGATTTCCAAGCAGTCGATTCAGTAATCCATCCAAAAGACAGACTTCCTCCTCTGTAAATCCTTTCAGCATCAGTTCCTCATCCTCTTTCACCAGTGCCTTAATTCTGTCATGCATCATATGAAGCTGATCCGTAGCATAAACTCTTGTAATACGCTGATCCTTATCATCTGCCTTCCTGCAAATCAGTCCCTTCTTCTCCATCCTTTTCATGGAAACTGCAACTGTGGAAGCCTTAATATGCAGTTTTTGGCAGATTTCACTCTGGCTTAATCCGTCGTGATTTTCAACAATCATAATCACCGGTATCTGTCCCGGATAAAGCTCATACTCCGAAAGCTGCCTAAATAATATCGCTGTATAGCTGTGGACGATATGCATCAGACATCGCTGAACAGTCTCTTTCTCCCCGGCATTTTCTCCGTTATAATCCAATGGTCTCCTCCTTTAGTTAGTCGTCTAACTTATTTTATACGTATTGGTGAAATATGGCAACCCTTTTTTTATTATAAATATACAAAAAAATACGAAAATTTTTATAAACAATTCCCCGATAGCCATCGAATCCCCCCAAAAAAGGAGCTGTCGCACTTCGGTGGCCGCAAGTCGCCTATGAGGCCTGAACACATTTGCAGAAGTCCTAAGTATACCAAAACAACCGATTTTGCGTTATAAGAAATCAGCATACTGTCTGAGCGCAGCGAGTTTATGATGATTTCTTATGATTTTAGCAAAATCGGTTGTTTTTTTTTATACTCTTGGACTTCGAAACCGTGTTCAGGCCTCAGAGGGGGACTTGCGGCCACCGAAGAGCGACAGCTCCATAAATTCTGACTATATATGGAATTTCTTGGTCAGTTCACTTTTCACCGCTGACCACTGAAAGATCAGTACGGCTGCCAGTGAAATCAAACTGATTCCGGCACAGATAATAGTAGGAATCTGAAACTGGATCAGATGGAAAAGCTTCAGCAATAATGGCAAAAAACCCATCATAGTACAGATCAGAATGTAGATCATATAATCCGGAGAATCCATCCCAAAGCATGCCACGATGATACCCATGGCAGCAAGGGTAAGAATAATCGCTGAGGGAAGGGCAATATCCAGTGACCAGCCCCTCCAGCCGGTAGCATAATCCCACAGAATCAGACCGCTGCTGATCAGAATCAGCTGCCAAAGTGCATTCTTCAGTAGATTTCTCCGTTTTCGATACCCTACTGTAGTCACGATCCATGCCGTCAGCGTCCCGCCAGCCACATAATGTGACCAGAGGTTTTCAGGTGTCACGATCCAGTTCAGCATAACGCTTAATACTACCAGGGCAATGCTTGCGAAGGAAAAGAGCTGATACCAGAAATCATGGGTTTGATTTCGTTTTGTAACATCCGGGAATCTCTCTTCCATGACCGGAGCATCTGCTCCCGCTACTTTTTCCACCTCAATTCCCATGTTTTCCAGAATCGAGAAAAAATTCCGTTCCACCTTGGAAGTTTCATAAGCCGAGGTAAAAGACAAGGTCATCTTTTCCTCAAAGGAACACATACAAAGTTCCATGGAAGGGGTTGTAGTATAAAACTCAAAAAAATCGATATAAGCACCGCATGCCTCTGACATGGTGATTCTTCCGATATTGGAAAAGGCCGCCGTGTCATCGCCACTGGAAAATCTGGCACCCAGTTTCATAAATAATGTTTTCAGCTCTAACGGAAGAATCCTGACAATGGGATTCTTTTCAAACTTGATCAGATTATTCATCCGGGCTGCAATACGTGACTGCTGCAGTTCCTTCTTGAAAAACTCAGAAACATAGGCAATCACACTTTCCAGATCCTGGGGCTGAGTTCCAAAATCATACCCCACATCAATCCATCCAAAAAAATTCCGCATGGATTCTGAAGGAAAATAACTTCGGAGATTTACCGGAACCATCAGTGCCACAGGACGCTTTTTCTGCCGTACCTTCATGTCCTTTGCTATGGCACAAAGGTATACGGCAGTCAGAAGCACGGTAACCGTAGTATGCCTTTCTCTTGCAGCTTTCAGAATCTGCGAGGTGGGAATAATTCCCTCATAGAGCTTCAGTCTTCGCTGCAGCTTATGACGATACTTAAACTGATAGGACTTGTACTTTGGAATATCGTCTGCATTTTCTTCGCTTCCGTAATACTTTTCAAATCCATCCTCCATCTGATCATCCTGGGAAGAACTGATGCTTTCCAGGATGGCACCTGCCGCAACTGTATCCGGATGCAGCAGGTGCAGATAATGATAGATCAGCCGCTGCAGAAAATGAAGTGCACCTGTCCCGTCTGTCAGGGCATGATAGGTTTCAAAATTAATTCTCTTTTTGTAATAGGATACCTGAAACAGCAGATTTTTCTGATCCCGCACATACAGAGCACTGCAGGGCAGACGCTGTTCCTCCTCCACTACCGGGTGAAGAGCAGACTCCTCCAGATAGTTCCAGAAAAGACCTTTGCGCAGCACACACAGAAACATGGGATAATCCTTCACTGTCTGGTCAAGTGCTTTCTGAAGAGCTTCGCAGTCTATCTCTTCTATCAGTTCACAGGCAAAACGAAAGACCCGTTCATCCTCTCTCCCACTGGTTGCCGGAAATATCTTGGCTGTATTCTCAAGCGTTCTCCAATTGGTTTTCCTCGTTTGAAACACTGCTATCCACCTCACTTAGAAATTCATTTATGTATTCATAAGTCTCCCGAACAGAAGGATAATGTGTGGGAAGCAGGAAAAATCCATGGATGGCGTCCGAAATTCTGTGATGTTCCACTGACACGCCAGCCTCACGCATCCGCCTTGCATACTCTTCTCCCTCATCCCGCAGAGGGTCGAATTCGCCGGTGATCACAAGGGCATCCGGAAGTCCGCTGTAGTCCTCTGCCATGAGAGGGGCAAAATACGGATTCTGCCGGTCCTCTGCCTTGCCTTGATAGAAGTCAAGATAATCAACCATATTCAATCTTGTGAGCAGATAGTCTCGTCCGTTTTCCATCACAGAGGGAAAGGGACTGTTTTCCGAGTAATCATTATTCACGCAGGGATAAATCAAGATCTGACGTTTGGGCAGAAACTCCTTTTTGTCTCTTGCCATCTGGCAGACCGCCGCCGTAAGGTTTCCACCGGCACTGTCACCCATGATGATGAACTTCTCCGGATCAACCGGTATCACAGTCTGATTCTGATACAGTGCTTTTGCCAGGGAATAGCATTCCTGGATCTGCACCGGAAAACGATGTTCCGGTGCCAGGGGATAGTCAATGGCAGCCACAATATGTCCGGTTCTCCTGGAAAGATTCCAGCAGATCTTATTATAGCTTTCCACACTTTCCGTAGAAAATCCACCACCATGAATATAAAAAATAACAGGATAGAGGACTGACTGCCTGCGTTCTGTCCCTCTGTCAATCTTCGCTGCCATGCTGGCATCTTCATGTGGAAAATAGATGCGATAGGATATCATATGGTCATCCACTTCTGCAGTTTCATCTCTCGTCAGGTACAGAGGCTTCAAAGGATCAAAGGCTTTCAGATTCATCAGCTGCCTTGATTTGGTAACATCCAGATGCTCATCCGGATCTGACAGTGCTTTTAATAACAGATGTAATGCCTGATTCATAGGTAGGATCTCCTTTTAGGATATTTACAGATAGTATAGCACGAATATCCGGCCTGGTAAAGAAACAGTAGGATACTTTTTTCAGGCACCAGGCATAGTTAATCCGTGGCACATCAGCGTCTGTGGATACCGGATAGCCAGCCAGCTTTTTCGTCCCGCAGTAGTAACTGATTTCTCCAACCGGTGTTCCTGCTTTTACTGGTGCTTCCAGCACCTGGGGAAGTTTTTTTTCCACGGAAATCTTTGCATCCTTCTTTATGAGCATGCTCACCTTTTTCATACTGTCTCCCTGCTCATACTGCAGTCCCACACTTGCGCTGCTTTGGGGCGGCTGATATTGTCCCTTAAGAACCGGAATTTTTCCCGGCAGCAGATCCTCCTCAAACAATTCTTTCTTTTCAAAATTTTCCAGTCCGTAGGTCATCAGTTTCCTGGTATCAGACCACTTATAGGCTTTATTATTGGGCCATCCACAGGCCAGTAGAGACACGATCAGGCATTTTCCATCCCTTCTTAAGGCTCCAACATAACAGTAGCCTGCATCTGCAGTAAAACCGGTTTTTCCGCTGATGGCTCCTTCCATCATGCCAAGAAAGGCATTGTGATTGGAGCAATTATATAACTGTTTGTTTTCACAATCCCAAAAGCTGTAGGAGGGCGTCTCTGTAATCGTAAGAAACTGGTCTCTTTTTTCGGAAATGTTGATGCAGTAACGCATGATTAATGCGAGATCCGATGCTGTAGTGTGATGGATTCCGAAATCATCCTTGTCATCCAGTCCATTTGGCGTGATAAAGTACGTATCCTGACATCCGATGTCACCTGCCAGCGTATTCATACGTTTTGCAAACTCCTCCACCGAACCTGCAACGCCCTCTGCCACCATAATGGCGGCATCATTATAAGATTCCAGCATCAGGGCATACAGCAGATCCTGCAGGAGAAAGCTTCTTCCGGCAGGAGCGCCCAGATGTACCTTCGGTGCCTTCGCCGCCCGTTCGCTGACCACAATCTGCTGCCCCAGATCCCCCTGCTCCAGAGCGAGAATACAGGTCAGAATCTTGGTAGTACTGGCGTTGGCCAGCGGAATCGTCTCACCTTTTCCATATAATATGGCTCCGCTTTCCCCATCCATCAGACAGGCCGACCTTGCATAAAGGTCGGCCTGTCTGATATCCTCTGACTGTGCCGTCACAATCAGAGGATATTCATAGGTATTGACACAGAAAATTAAAAACACAATCCATGTCATCAATGCTCTTTTTAAGATACTCCATCCCCTCATTCACTGCAGCTCCTTTATCAGCACCATAGCTAATTACAACTTATGAGCTTACCAGGGGGATTATGTTTCGATTCCGATTTGTCTCAGTAACCCTTCCATTCTCCGGTTACTGTAACCGATGGTGATTCCGGCATTACACACTCTTTTACACGCCTTCATCGCAGCCATAGTTTTCTCACAGAGGGCATCCGTAATCTGGCTGAAGGGTTCTGCAGTAATCACCTCTGCAGCCAGAAGTCTTGCCAGCTGATAATCAATATCATTGGTATACAAAATTCCGGCTGCAAAGGGAATTCCCTCTTTTTGCAGCTGTCGATAGACCGGAATTCCGCTTCCGCCGCTGGATAAAACAAAGACCTCCGGTTTTCCCTCCACTTTTGGCAGCTCGATGCTTCCAAAACATGGATCATAAAACCCATTGTCAATTCCATAAAGCTTTCGTATGGTATCCTCTTTAAAAATGTCTTCCGGTTTTCCGAAGTGAGAAATCACATCACCATTTACACAGACAATCTTATCCGATATTTTCTGGGCAAGATCGATCTCATGCAGGGACATAATTACTGTAATGTTTTTCTTCTTTGCCATATTCCGCAGTATGGAAAGCAGCTCCAGCTTATGTTTGATATCCAGATAAGAGGTTGGCTCATCCAGCACGATGATATCCGGCTCCTGGCAGATCGCCCGGGCTAACAGAATCCTCTGTCTCTGCCCGTCACTGATAGCGTTAAAATCACGGCTTCCCAGTTCCGATGCATGAACCGCTTCCATGGCACCTTCCACCTTCTTTTCATCCTCCCGGCTGAGCACTCCCAGCCTTCCGGTATAGGGATAGCGCCCGGTGGCAACGATATCATGGCAGGTCATAAGCTCCGGCTTCATCCGCTCTGTAAGAACCACTGCCATCTGTGTTGCCAGTTTCTTATAGGAAAGCTCCTGGAGATTATTCTCCTCAAAGATCACCTTTCCTCCAATCAGCCGCAGCTGTCTTGTAATACTTTTTAAGATAGTGGATTTTCCCGAACCATTTGGTCCGATCAGGGTAACAATCTCCCCCTTTTGAATCTCGATACAGATATCATGGATCAGCGCTCTTCCATCATATCCCACCGCCAGCTTTTGAAGCTGAAAGTATGCATGTTCCATCCTACTGCCCTCTCTTTCTTCGCAGCATCATAAAGATTACCACAGGTGCTCCAAAGATGGAGGTTACCGTACTAATATTTAATTCTATCGGAGCAAATGCCATCCTTGCAATCAGGTCACACAGCATACAAAACACTGCGCCGCCAAGAAATGTTGCCGGGATCACCACCAAGGGTCTTGAGGTACCCAGGGCACACTTAATGATAAATGGTACTGCAATTCCCACAAAGGAGATCGGTCCTGCAAATGCTGTGACACAGGCAGATAAGATGCTGGACAGCAGGATCAATGCCACACGGAACACTTTGATATTGACTCCCATGCTCTGGGCATAGGCCTCACCCAGCTGATAAGCACCGATGGGCTTTGACAGAAAAAAGACCAGCATAAAGGTCACTGCTACTACTGCCGCAGAGATCCCAACATTGCTCCAGCTCATACCGGAAAAGCTTCCCTGGGACCATCCATGAAGATTTACAATATCTGAGTCCTCGGCAAAGGTTATTACAAAATCTGTAATTGCCGAACAGATATAACCAATCATAATTCCGGCAACCAGCAGGGTTGCCATATGCTTGATTCTCCTGGAAATCAAAAGGATAAACCCGATGGAGATCAGGGATCCGATAAATGCAGCTATAATTAAAGTATAAGAAGATACTGTCTTCAGTTGTCCCAGAAAATAAATCATGGTAAGTGCTACCACCATCTTTGCACCGGAAGAGATACCCAGTACAAATGGACCTGCTATGGGATTTTCAAAAAATGTCTGAAGGAGAAATCCTGACAGAGATAAGGCTCCGCCCAGAATTGCCGCCATCAGAATTCTTGGAAGACGAATCTTCCAGATAATATTGTATTCCGTCTGATCTCCTGCATGACAAAACAAAATCTTCAGAATTTTGGAAATTGATATATTCACATTTCCCGTATTGATATTTAAAATTGTGATAACACAAAAGGTCAGCAGCAGGAGTACAAATACCGTGGTATAGCGCGTGCGCCTTATAAAATTTTCTCTGTGAAAATCTGTCTTTTGGGACAGCTGTTTCTTTTCTTCTTTCAACTTCACGGTTCCGCCTATTCTACTTTAGTAAGGAATGTCATCTGTGACTGATCTCCGCCAGTCAGCATTACATTCATATCTGTTATCAATTTTCCCACGGTATCCGTTGCCTGATAGAGAGATTTTCCCGTGGTCCATACATTTCCATCCTTGACTGCCTTGAAATCTGCAAAGAGCTCACTCTTTGCCAGCAATTCGTTCATACTGTTAACTGGCCCATCAATGGAAGCATTATACACCAGATAATCTGCGTCGATCGCAGTGGCATAGAACTGCTCCATGGTCATAGGAACGGAAGACTGGGTGTTCTCACTGTCAACCTGCGCATCAAACACATACCTTCCTCCGGCAATTTCAATCATCTTGGGGATATAATCCGTTGACTTTCGCACAACTACTGAACCATCGGTACTGACATAGAAAAATGCAATGGTTTTCTCTGTGTTGGGAAAATCTTTCAGTTCCTGGATAACCTCTGCCTGCTGATCAAAGAAAGAAGCCGCAGTATCCTCTTTATCTACCATTGCCCCATAGACTTTGATCCACTCTGTGCGTCCCAGCGGATGAGATTCATAGCTGGAACGATCTACAAATACGGGAATTCCAAGAGTTTCTATCATTTCCTGCACCTTTGGTACATGTAGAATCATAGTGGACTGGATGGCAAGATCACAGCCATTATCCACCAGCATCTCATAATCGGGTTCACTGTACTTTCCGGCAAAGATCATCTTTCCGCTGTTCAGAGCATTTACTGCATTTTCCACGTACCATCCTGAAGCCTGAGTTCCGGTGAAGCGAATCACATCCAGAGAATCTATGGAATCAAAAAGTGCCATGGCAGAGGTTGCTGCCAGGTAGATATTTTTCAGGGGCTGCTGTAGTACGATGATGTCACTGTCTAAGCCCTCTGGTGCCGTCTTGCCCTCCGGCACCAGAAGATATTTTGCACTGTCGTGAATATCAATCAGCTTATATCCATCCTTATAATAAAACACATCAAAACACTGAGCATATTTTAGATCCATCACGGACTCAGCCTCAAGACCTGAGATCTTGGGTGCCTCTGTAACTGCGGCATTGGTTCCGGGAGCCTCTTCTGTATCTTCCGTTCCTGCCTGGCTGGAGTTCTCTTTTGTTTCTTCCGTATGGGTACCTGAAGAAGCCGATACAGCGGATGAAGATGATGCAGCTGCCCCTCCGCATCCACAGATCAGCATCACCGAGGTCAGAGATAATAATGCTCCACTTCGAAGTATCTTTAAAAATTTGTTATTCATGTTCCTTCCTTCCCCGAGCGATAACATCTTTATTTTTGATCTGCTTTTACAGCAGCTTCAAAGATCTTATCTGCCTGATCCTGACTGCCAAAAAGTACACCATAAACCTTGATCCACTCTTTTTTAGCCAGCTCCGTCTTTTCATCTGCCGAACGATCTACAATTGCAGGAATATACAGCATAGCAAAATGCTCCATGGTATCCTGACGCAGCTTGTTCTGCTCCTCCAAAGACAGCTCTTTCGTTGCAGAAGTCTCATCTTTTTTTGCTGTATCTGTTGCTGTGTCTGCTGCATCCTCTTCCTTTGGAAGAATATCTGATGGCAGGATAGCAAGATTACACTTGCTGCTCAGAATCTTCTTGAAATCTATTTCTGCATAGGTGCCTGCGAAGGCAATGTTTTCCTCTTTGTTCTCACTGTCGATAAGCTGCTTGATGGTGTCTACCTGACAGTTTGCCTTAGAGATTCCGGATGCTGCAATATTACTTACTGCCTCCAGCTGATCCAAAGTGTCCAGCCCGGATTCTGAGGAAACGTAGGCCTTGTCAGCAGGAAGTGAAATCACAACCATCTCCTTGTCCAGTCCGGTAGGAATATCCGTATTCTCTGGAACAAGCAGATATTTCACAACATTTCCCTCATAGAGTTTTGCGGTAATATCCTCTGCCGTCTCGACTGTAGAGGTAGTGCTTTCTCCGTCAACACCTGGCAAGGTTTCGTCTGTTTCTGAGGATTTTGCTGCTGCAGTATCTGCGGCAGGTGTTGTTGTCTTTCCATCATCCGTTCCGGCTTTCGCTGCTGCAACTTTTAATGGATCTCTTGTGGTATCTTTTGTCATATCAATCTCAAGCAGTGTAATTCCCTTGTCATAATGATATAACTTAAAGTACTCTGCATATGCAAGCTTTGTCTCTGACTGATATTCCAGTCCCATAATCGTAGGAGCTTCCTCGTCCATTTTCTTATTGGTACTTGCTTCTCCGCTGGCAGTAGTAATGACAGACCCGCTGTTATTGCCGGATGCGCCGCCATTTGATGCCGATGCTGCATTCAGTGCCACGTAGATACTATATGTGATCTCATGGGCAGCAGACATTTTAGTGGTCATACCAATAATCGTATTGTTTTGATTTAATGCAATTGGAATAACAAATGAGGTTGTTCCGCCGCTGGAAGTTCCATAATAAACATTACCATTGGCTTTTACATAGGCGTAAGAACCACTGCTGAAAACAATAGTCGCATAGGCCTTTCCATTTTTAATGGTAACCTTATTGCAGGAAATGCTGACACGTCCTGAGCCTCCGGACCAGGAAAAATTGTCTGGTGTGTATACGCCGTCTTTTATTACTGTAGAACTGTTCACCGCACTGGTACCGCCGCTCAGGTCTGAGTCATACTTGGATTCAGAATCCGGTTTATTGTCATTGCCTGTTCCTGCATTGCTTCCGCCCGTACTTCCTCCGGTATTTCCACCTGTATTTCCACTGTTATTTCCGCCGGTATTTCCTCCTGTGTTTCCACCTGTGTTTCCACCTGTGCTGCCTCCGGTGTTGTCTCCTGTGACATCACCTATTTTATTCAGATGATCAGAACTGAAAGTGATCGTTCTGTCATACCATTTATCATGGCTTTCGGAATGAGAAGCCACTGCAAGAGCAGTATCCAGTGCTGATACCGAAATTTCATAACGTGCTCCTGTTTTTTCTGTGCCATACTCATCTTTATAAGAAACCTTATCTTTTACCGGAATCAATCCTGCCTGTCCTGCCGCCCCTGCTGCTGCAGCAGTTCCCATATACAGATAGTCATAACCCACACCACTGAGGGTAATTACAGCCGTCATCTTACCGCTCTTTGACGTAAGCTCCACATTTACTACCTTGAACATGGCTGCCCCTGTCTCAGCGGTGGTATGATAGATTCCATCTGCCGGTGCATTAGTGATATCTGCAATTTTATTCAGATCATCGGAACGGATCGTGATCGTCCTGTCATACCACATTGCATTTTTTTGTGAATGAGATGCTACAGACAATGGAGTATCCAATGCGGATACTGGAATTTGATAGCGTCCTCCGGTCTTTGCTGCCCCATTTTCATCCGTATAGTTCACCGTATCCTTCATCGGAATCCATGCGGATTGTCCTGCCTTTTCCGCATCGGCACCGGTTCCCATATACAGATAATCGTATCCGACTCCGCTGAGCGTAATTAATGCTGTCATAGCGCCATTTTTAACCGTCAGCTCTACATTTACCACCTGAAACATGGCGGCATTTGTATCTGCTGTGGTGTGATATATCCCATTATCCGGTACTTTTCCCGGAGCAGTTGTTGGTGTCGGCGTTGCTGAAGGAGTTGGGGTAGCACTTGGTGTGGTACTTGGTGTTGGTGTAGCACTTGGTGTTGGTGTAGCACTTGGAACAGCTACATCAGGAATTGTCAGATACAGTTCCTGCTTTGTATACCATGTCCCATCTGTTTTTTGAAGAGTGACAGGAATGCTGGTTCCCTTCTTATCTATGGGCACTTCAAAGCTAAAGGTCCACTCACCGTCTTTTAATGTTCCACTGATAACTGGTTCCTTTACAGCATCATCCTTGGATCCCAGATAAATTCCGCCAAAGGAAGTATTTTTTGTGGAGATGCTTACTGCGATTTTGTCTTCCTTTACTACAGCAGTCGATCTTGAAATTACAAACATGGAAAATGCACTTCCATCTGCCTTTTCCACATTCATACCTGCATCCTGTTCCGGAGTTTCCGTAGGAGTTGGAGTAGCTGAAGGCGTGGGTTCTTCTGTTGGAGTAGGTGTCGGTGTTGGCGTTGGGTCTTCCTGGATTCTTGGAATCTTGAATGCCAGTGCCTTACTCGTGTAGAAGGATCCATCCTCCTTTCCCGGCACGAAGGAAACCTCTGTTCCCTGGGCAAGAAGGGGAACACTAAATGTGAAATTTTTCACTCCCCTGACAGTATCTACAACACCATTGATCAACTGATCCTTCGTGGTATCATCTCTGCTGCCAAGATAGATACACCTATATGTAAATTTTCCACTTGCCGCCGGTAATACAGAAATTGTAATGTCAATATTGGCACCATTGACCGTCATCGTAGAGCTATCGATCTTAAACATGCTGAAGTTTTTTCCAGCATTTGTTCCATTTGCCGTATCCGAGGAATAGATTGCCTGAAGAGAATCACTTTCTCTGGTGTCAGCAGGCATCAGTGAGATCAGGTTCTGCAGCCTTGACTCTTCCTCTTCCTGCTCAAGCTTCGCTGTGTTTTCTTCTGCACTTAGTATGTTTTCATTCTTCTGATCCAAAGGAGAACCTGCAGTACTGCTCTGGCTCTTATCTCCGGTAGTATCTGCTTCTGAACCCCCTGTACCGGAAGTATCTCCTGCAGCAGTGCTGTTTTGATCCTGTGAAGGTGTAGGAGCATCTGTTGGTGAAGTCGGGTTGGAAGCCGCCGGCACCTGGAACAGTACATCCTTCTTGGTGTACCAGGAATTATCTTTGCTATTTCCCGGCACCAGCTTGATCTGCTGTCCCTGATAGGATGCATCCAGCTCCAGCGTAAAGGTATAGCCGCCCATGGCATTTGCCACACCAGTCACAACAGAAGCTTTCTCTGCATCCTCTTTGTTTCCTATGTAAATACGATCATAATTTGTTTTCGCCGTCTGAAAAACCACCTGCAGTTTTCCGTTCACAAGCTGTGCCGTGGAAGCAACAACAACAAACTCCTCGTCTGCAGCAGGAGGCGTTTCCGGCTGTTCTGTCGGTTGTTCTGCCGGCCGTTCTGTCGGCTGTTCTGTCGCTGCGCCTGGCGTAATTGTTTCGTCCGTCTGTCCATCGGAAGGATTCGCAGAAGAACTGTCTGCTGGTGATTGGGGTTCTGAGGTGATCTCCTGGTCTGATTCCAAAGTATTGTCGGATATCGCAGCTTCTGAACTGTCTGCCTTCGGTGTCTCTGTGGGCATATCAACAGTATCCTCGGAACTATTGGAAGAGACTATATCCGTCGTCTGAGGTGCTTCTGTTACTTCACCTGTTGTCTCTGGTGTCTCTGCATAAATCCCCTCTGCCGGTGTTAAAACCATGGAAGCCGACAAAAACAGAGCCAGAAACTTTGCTGAGTTTCTTTTCATACTTACGCTCCTTCTTACTGGCGTATCTGCGCCATAAAATATTGTGACCGCAAGGAAAGTCGGTCTGCCCTGTCAGCTATCTAGTTTTCACACATACCTGATTGCGCGGGGATTCTTTTTTGCAAGTCTCAATGAACGCAAAAAAAGCATCTGCCCACGCAAAAAAGCAAATGCAATATGAATTTTTGCTTTCTGCGGAAGCTATTCACTAACCTTCTCAGCAGGTTTCCTGACTCGCAGATCAAACACAGAAGCTGCGTCTTCTCACGTACCTAATACGCAATGACATATGCAGCTCTGCTCTCTGTTCACAGTGACCGGATCGTTCAGGATTTACACCTGATTCCCTTTTAACCAGACAGATCATATTCGTAATCTGCCCGGCACTGAAAAGTCCCTATTTATATTTACATTATTGCAAAAGATGGAAACTTTGTCAAGCATTCATCCATCCTGGTTTGTGTCAAGTAAACGTTGGCAACTTTCTAATACTTCAATCATTGTTTTCAAACTCCTGTAATCCCTTCTTTCTGTAAAGTTGAAAAAGCAGGACACACTCCTTTTTACGGGAATACGTCCTGCTTTAATCGTCATAATGTCCTCTGCATGCAAAAATCAAGACCGTATTTTCTTCCACAGAATAAACAAGCCTATGTTCTTCATCAATACGTCTGCTCCAAAACCCTGCAAGATTTTCTTTCAGCGGTTCAGGCTTTCCAATTCCCTCAAACGGACTTCGGCTTATATCCTTTAAAAGCTGGTTTATCCTTTTCAGCATTTTCTTATCCTGTTTCTGCCAATAGAGGTAATCTTCCCATGCATCAAAATCCCATTGTATTATTTTGGTCCGCATAATCAGTCCTCTATCAATTCATGTTCTGCAAATTTTAGTTTTCCTGCTTTGTAATCTGCCATTTTCTGTTCCAAATAGCGAACATTACTTTCAGAGTAGAACGGGTCAACTGCCACCTCAAACGGTATGCGTTTTTCTCTACCGACTTTCTTTGCAAAAATTGTAAACGCCGCACTCATGGACAGCCCCAAATCAGAGCAAGCCTGCTCCATGCTCTTTTTTACTTCTTCATCTAGGCGAAAATTCACATTTACTGTTTGTGCCATATTCAACACCCCTTTCTATGCCTACATTATAAATCATTGCTATGCAAAATGCAAGCATTTGTCATTACGTTTTCTTCACGATATAGTATGCACTCTTTTCGCTGCATGATACATTATTAGACATTGGTACACATTTTTCTAACAGGGATATAGTATCTGACCATACTTCATCAATGAATGATTTTTAACTATCCAAAATATAGGGCGAGAAAACCTCCAAATCAAGAAAGATTTGGAGGTTTTCTTCCGTCCATTATTTTATGCGTTCCAGCTCTGCATACACCCGCAGCAGTTCGCCAACACTCCAGGCCTGGGCAAAACATCCCCTGGATATTCCCGGCACAAGCCCGTCATAAACCTCTGGAAGCTGTCCGACGCATCCTTCCCGGAGACAGGAGTCTAACTCCTCAAGCTGGCTTCTCACACGCAGCTTTGCCTCCTCACGATATTCATGCACCTTCAGATAGGCCAGATAATAACCTCCCATTGGAAACGGCCATACGGTTCCCTGATGATAGGCCATATCACGCTCATACATGCTTCCCTGATATACCGGATGAAACTCCGGATCCTCCGGTGACAGTGTGCGCAGCCCGCAGGGCGTATACAGATGCTCATACACCTTTTTTACCACCTGCTTCTCTCTGTCCGATGTCAGTATGGAAAATGCTGCCGACACCGCCCAGATCTGATTGCTGCGAATCTGAAGATCAGAAGCATTTCCAGATACGGTATCCTTCAGACACCCGGCTTCCTCGTTCCAGAATTCTCTTTGAAAGCTCTCACGGACACGGTCTGCCAGCAGACAATATTCCTCCTGCTTTTTTGCGGCCCCTTTTCTTTGCAGTATCCCGGTAAATGCTTCCATCATCCGCAGCGCATTGTACCACCATGCATTGATCTCCACCGGTTTTCCATGCCTGGGTGTGGGAAGGATATCTTCGTAGCGGATATCCATCCAGGTAACCTGTTCCAGTGCCTCCCCTGCACGGAGAAGACCATCCTCCTCCATTCTGATATGAAAGTCTGTTCCCCTCCGGTACCAGTCAATAATCTCCTCCATACAGGAATATGCTTCCTCCAAAAATACGGTATCCTTCGTGCTCTGATAATATTCATATACTGCCATAATAAAAAGCAGCGACGCATCTACCGTGTTATACATTGGATCCTGTCCGGATTCCGGAAACATATTTGGCATCAGGCCATGTCTGCAATACTGCATGAAGGAACGGAAAATGCTTTTTGTCTCCTCATATCTCCTGCTTGTGATCCCGATCCCTGTCACGGCAATCATTGTATCCCTTCCCCAGTCTCCAAAGAAAGGATAGCCGGCAATGATGGTTTTTTCTCCGGTGGATGCCCGATCTGTCAGGAAGCAATCGCCACTTCTCACCAGCTGACGCCCGATGCTGTCACGGATACCAGACTGCTTCTCCAGTGTGCAAAGACGTGTTTCCTCCTGCAAAAATAAAGACTCCACCGATTCCTCCGGCATTCCGTCCATACTGTAGATGACAAAAAATTCCTGTTCAGTCTCTGGAGCGACATAAAAAATAAGCTGGTGACTTGCCGCTGCCCTTCCCGTTGAATCTCTCCCATCCCTGGAGTCATGTGCATAATAGCAGTCTTCCATCCATCGAAGCTTCGGAAACTTTCGAAGCTTCCCATCGGTCCGGTAATACAACGTCTTTCCGTTACTTTTAATCGTATCTTCCTCTGTCTCAAACCGCTGATCCATCCTGGGAAGCTTTCCCTTCGGCGCAAACTGAAACCAGGGTGTAGCAGCCAACTCGGCCTGCTGTGTTGTCTCATTTTTGATTTGATACCTGAGGGCAAGTGTGTTTTCCCCATGCTTCATAACTACACTTTTTTGAATCTCTATACCGGGTACTCGAAAAGTCCAGACTGGAAAAACATCCTTACGAAAGCTGTCCAGATAGACAAACCCTTTTTCGTTTTTGGCAACATCAATGTATTCCTGCGTGGCAAGAGAATAGCTTTTTCCAGCAAGCTTTATGCACTCGTCTATTTTGGACAGAACATGAAAACGTTCACAGGGCGGTGTAACTGCCGCCATCAAAAGCGCATGGTCATTTCTGGTGCAGGACCCCGCCATGGTCAGGGAAGAATATCCACCCAGTCCATTGGTCAGCAGATAGCAATTTTCCTGCACTCTGTCTAAAGATATGAAATTCTGTTTTCCATAGATAAATTCCATTATTTATTCTCCCTCAATCCAAAAAGCTCATATACCCTGCCTGCTCTTGTTCAAACACGCTCCAGAATCATCACCGCCTGTGATGCCACGATCAGTCGTCCGGCAGCTGTTTGGGACTCTTCTTTTCCATATACATGATTTCCGTCGCAGCGCAGACGCCACCCGCCCTCAGGCAGCATCAGTATGCTCTTCTCCTGATTCTGATTATAAATCACATAGACTTCTCTTTCACTCTGCGCTTTTCGCATCATGGAAAATGCGATCAGCCCTGGAATCTGCGTATCCAAAAATGTTGTCTGCACATCCTTAACGCTTCTTCCATAAAGATCCGCATGTTCCAGACGATATGCGATCAGCCCCCGGTAAAATTCCACCAGATCCTGCATCTGTGCGCTCTGTTCCCAGCAAAGTGCATTGAGGAAAGCAGGCGCATCAAAGGAATTATCGGCACCAAGCTTGGTTCTGCCGAATTCTTCTCCGGCCTGAAAGAAAACTGTTCCAAGGCAGGTAAAGTAAATCCCTGCCGCCATCTTATTCTGACGGATCACCTCTGCCCTTTTCTTTATAAAATCAATTCTGCTGCATTTTTCTCCGGCATACTCCGGCAGTGTGTACACCAGCTTATCCCACAGAGTATAATTATCATGTGCAGAAACATAGGAAATGATCTGTGACGGACTTTTCGGCCTCCAGCTTTCCTCATTTTCATCGCACCATGCACAGACACTGTGTTGAATCGCTTCCTCAAGCTTTGGCTCTCTATTTACAAATCCTGCATCCCCGGCGATAAATACATCTCCCTTAATCGAGTCTCTCGTCTGGTCACAGAAGATTGCAATTCCTTCTGAAAGATTTCCCACATGTTCCTTATCTGCTGGCAAACAGCCCTTGCGCATCGGAGAATAATCCGCCGCCCAGGGCTCTCCGTACATCAGGATATCTTTTCCGTAAGGCAGTGCATTCAGTGCGTCTCGGATCTGATTCATCGTCTCCACATCGTGAAGCCCCATCAGATCAAAGCGGAATCCATCCAGCTGGTATTCCGATGCCCAGTAGCAGACAGCATCGATCATATATTTCCGGAACATGGGCTGCTCACTTGCCGTATCATTTCCACACATCGAGCCGTTGGCAAAGCTTCCGTCCTCCTCCATCCGATAATAATAATCCGGCACCGTATTCTGAAAAACAGAATCCAGTGAATAGGTATGGTTAAATACAACATCCATGATCACACCGATTCCGGCTTCGTGAAGTGCCTGAATCATCTGCTTACACTCACGAATCCGCACCTCACCGTGATAGGGATCTGTACTGTAGGAACCCTCCGGTGCCATATAGTGAACCGGATCATAGCCCCAGTTAAACATCTCCGTTTCCCTGGACCGCTCATCGATAGAACCATAATCAAAGAAGGGCAGCAGATGCACGTGGGTGATACCAAGCTTTTTGAGATAAGCAATTCCCGTCTTGCTTTTTCCCTGTTTCAGCGTTGTATCCTGCTCTGTGAATGCCAGATATTTTCCCCGGTATTTACTGGAGATTCCGGAATTGCTATCATGGGAAAAATCTTTGATATGCAATTCATAGATCACGGGACAGCCGGCCAGCTGATGCCTTTTTTGGAGCCACTGCTCCTGCTGGCGAAAGCCTGCCGGATCGGTAGCTTTTAAGTTTACCACCATGCTGCGCTTTCCATTTACTCCGCAGGCACGGGTGTATACATCTGCTGTCTCCCGCTCTTCTTTCCCCGTAAAGATACTATAGGTATAATAAACGCCCTCCAGGTTACCTGCTATCGTCACCTGCCAGATCTCTTTGTCTGATTTTTGAAGGAGAACCTGACCAAGCAGACCTGCCCCTTCTTCACTGTCACTTCCTGTCCGGTAAAGATTCACCCGGACCAGCTCTGCACCAGGACACCAAAGTGTAAATGATGTCTCTTCCTTCGTGCAGACAGCTCCAAACACGGCGCTGCTGTTCTGGCTGTACATTCCTCTGATGATTCTCTTTGCTGTCTGTTCCATGTTTTTATCCCTTTACTGCACCTGACATACCATCGGTATAGTAACGCTGCATGAATACGAACAGGATTGCAATCGGTATTGAAACACAGACTGCACCTGCCGCAAAACAGGTATACCAGGCGTCGATATATTCTTTATCAAGCATTTTCCATAATCCAAGTGCAACCGTGTAGTATCGGGAATCTGCTCTGCAGATCACCTTTGCGAAGATAAAATCCAGCCACGGTCCAAGAAAAGCGGTCAATACGGTATATACGATGATCGGCTTGCTAAGCGGTATAGTGATCTTTGTAAACACCTGTCTTTTTGTCGCACCATCCAGATAAGCCGCCTCATCCAGTGCCTTTGGAACTGTATCAAAGAAGCCCTTTGCGATATAAAATCCAACACCGGTTCCTGCGGAATAGACAAGAACAAGTGCCACACGGATCATGCTTCCCTCCGAAAGGCCAATCGCCTTCAGAATATAATACACCGCAACCATGGACATAAAGCCAGGGAACAATCCCAGGATCATCGCAATGTTCATGTAGGGCTTACGCATCTTAAAACGCAGTCTCGACATACAGAATGCGACAGAAAGTACAAACAAGGTCGATACGATGCAGGAAAAAATTGATACCACCAGCGTATTCATAAACATCTGAGGGAAATTCAGCACATTCGTATCGGTAAAAAGCTTCACATAATTTGCAAGGGTATAGCCCTGCGGGAAGAAATGTGTCACATAGGCACCTTTCTGATCACTGAAGCTTAACAATACAATAAATATAATCGGAATCACCCACACAAAAGCGAGGATGGCAAGAATCATATGAACAATTGTATCCCGTACCAGAGCCGCTACATGCATAGATTTTGTTTTTTCTTTTTTCATTACTGGAATCCCTCCTCATTCTTATAGGAGCCACTGTTGCGATATGTAATAAGGGAAACAATAGCAAGTACGATAAAGGTCATAATACCGATGACTGCTCCAAGATTATAATACTGCTCATCGATTGTAAGCTTATAGAGCCAGGTTACCAGAAGATCTGTCTTTCCGGCTGTGGAGCCTACCGGAGTCGGAGCACCACCTGTCAGGAGGTATATGACATTAAAGTTATTGATATTTCCCGTAAATGTTGTAATCAGGTAAGGTGTTGTCACAAACAGCATATAGGGCAGTGTGATCTTAAAGAAGGTCACCACTGGTCCTGCACCATCCATCTTTGCCGCCTCATACAGCTCACCTGGAATATTCTGCAGAATTCCTGTCACCTGCATCATGGTAAATGGAATTCCAATCCAGAGATTGACAACGACAACAACGATTCTTGCCCAGGTAGCACTGGAAAGGAATGGAAGTGGTCCTGTAATTATCTCCGCATTTTGTAAAAGCGCATTGATCAGACCATTTGGCTGCAGCAGTGTTCTCATCAGCAACAAGGATACGAACTGCGGAATTGCTGCAGACAGAATAAAGCAGAATCTCCAGAAGCCCTTGATCCGAGTTGTCTTGCGGTTGATGACAATCGCAAGAATCATGCCAAGAATATAGTTTAGGAAGGTTGCAAGAATCGCCCATACGATGGTCCATACCAGCACAGAACCGAAAGTCTGTCCGATGGAACCGCCCATATCCAGTACCTTCGCAAAGTTTTTGAATCCAACCCAGTGGAACAAAACAAGATGATCCCCCTGCTTACTGTAATCTGTAAATGCCATACAGATCATAAATATCAGAGGAAGAATTGTAAAGCACACAATTCCCATAACCGGCAGAGAAAGCAGTGCGTTGTGAAGATTACCATCTCTTAGAGAACGCAGATCATCCACAAAGGAATTGACATGTTTACCCTGTTTTTTCAGGCATTGTGCCTTATAGCCGCTTTTTACTGCTGTTCTCCAAAAGCAGATAAAACCAATGGTGATAAATATGGTGGTAACACCATACAGCAGGAACAAAAGTGAATTATCTCCTGCCGTGTATTCGTATACTCCCTTTGCCTCATTCCAGATCTCCTGCTGCTCATTCCCGCCAAGCAGTACCAGATGATACAGATGATCAAATCCACTGTTGATCATAAACATCAGATAGGAAACTTCAATTGCCAGAAATAAAAAACCTTTTACAATCTGTTTTCCTGCAAAATTTCCGCTTCCCATCAGCACCATCCCAAGCCTCGTAAAGAAATTTCCATTCTTAAAGGCATTGGCCACTGTATAAGGACTCTCAAACTCTGAAATCCTTTTCTTTCTTCTCGTTGCCATAAAGTTTCCTCCCTGCATAATCGGAGGGTGCTTATCCAAGCCCCTCCGGTCATCCCTGCGTCCGATTATTCTGCTACAGAAGTGTTTGCACTTTCACTTAGCTTGTCAACCATCTCTGCTGAATTCTCATGGGTTACTTCCTGATTCAGAATTGCTTTTCCGAAGTTTTCTACCGGTTTCCATACGTTATCCATCTTGGATACGAATGGCTGAAGTACTGAAGTTTCGTTCATGGTATCATTCTGTGCTGTGGCAACGATGTCGTTTTTGATGGAATCATCCTGTAATACTTCTTCGTTACATGGAATAATATTTCTCATCTCATAATGTGATTTCTGTGCTTCCGGACTTCCCAGGTACTGGGCCAGTGCAACTGCTACCTGCATGTTATCACTGTTAGGATTGACTCCGACTGCTTTAGAACCAGAATAAGATTTAAGCTGTTTTGCTTCTCCGCCAATATTGACTGTCGGAAGCTTTGCGACTCCTGTATTATCACCCAGTGCCTCTTTTACAGCCTCATAGCTCCATGTTCCACTGAACATTGCATTGACACTGCCGTCTCTTAAGCCGGCAAGAGCGGAACCGTCCTTGTCATTTACAAAGTTTGGATTGTTAACCATGTCGATGACATAATCCACTGCAGCTTTTCCTTTTTCTCCTCCAAAATCAACACCTGCTGCTTCGTCTGTTCCGTCTCCGAACAGCGTACAGTCATTTGCAAAGAAGAACGCCGGGAGCATCCAGCTGTTGTCAACCGGGAAGGATACCTTTCCTTTTTCCAGCATGGTATCAAAGGATTTGATGTCTTCCTCACTGAAAACGCTCTTATCATAGTACATAAACCAGGTGTTTCCTGTGAATGGAACACCGTAGATATCTCCATCCAGAGAAACACTGTCTACGATAGTCTGTGGATTGCTGCTCTTTACATACTCTGCTGTCTGTCCGCCAAGCTTTGCAATTCCATTTGCTGCTACCAGTGCAGTCAGGTTATCGTTTGCAAACATATAGACATCTGCTGCCCCTCCGGATCCTGTGTTACAGTACTCTTTGCATCACTTTCCGGGCATACAGCGTATTCAAATGTAATATCCCAGTCAGGATGCTCTGAGGCAAACTCTTCACAGGTTTTCTGTAACCACTCACCGCTTTCCTTGGACTGATCCTCCTGGGGACCCCATACAGTCATCGTTGTTTTTACAGATTCCTCTTTTCCTGCCGCTTCACTTCCTGCTGCCGTGCTTTTGGATTCCGTCTTTGCACTGCCGCCACATCCTCCTAATAAAACTGCTGTCATGGCTGTTGCCAGAAGTACAGATACTACTTTCTTCTTCATAACAAAAAATCTCCTTTCGCTATTTGCTTTTCTTTATCTAAAAGCATTCTAGCATAAGGAGATTTGAAACCGATACAAATTAATAAACCATGGATATTAACTTTTATACTTGTCGTTTTTTATACCTTTATGTCTGCCATCACTTCTCTTCGTGGACCGCCACCGCCTCTGCCGTCAACGCCTGAAGAAAGGTTTTCTCATCTATTTCCCCCTTAATATAGGACGGAAGCATATCTACAAGAAACTTTTCCTGGATGGTATCCTCCCACTTCAGTTGATAATTGGGATACAGGGTCTTTACCTGTCGGACTGCCTGACGGTACTCCTGCTCTACCACCGTCTCTGCCGGAAGCGAAAGATAAGTCTCTTCCTGCTTTTGTTCACTCAGCGCTCGAAACCTCAGAAATTCCAGTGCCCCCTTGGTCACCTCAGGAGAGTAGCCTGCTGTCACCGACCACGCACTCATCTTCATGTCCTGCATCAGTACATTTCCCGGAAATGATGCGAACCCAAACTGTCTTTTCTCTTCGTCTGTCATGCTGTCAATCATCCAGCCTCCATTGGCTGTGATGGCTTCCTTTCCTTCCAGAAAGCGTTTTGCCGCCTCTGTGCGCTCAATCTCCACCGCATCCGAAGCCCCATAGCTGTAAAGCCGCTTCAGAAAAGAGAAAAATTCTACAGAGCTTTCACTCTGATAATTCAGCGGGTACTGTTCTTCCAGAAATTTCTTTCCCTCCTCCGTTTGGACGATATAGCCAGAGGAGATCAAAAGCGGTGTCCAGTAGCCACTTCCCCCATGAAGTGCAAGAGGTGTGACTTTGTTTTCCTGCAGTTTATCCATGCAGGAGAAAAATTCCTCCCATGTCCCGGGAAACTGATCAATTCCTG
This sequence comes from Lachnospiraceae bacterium, assembly GCA_028692395.1. Lineage (GTDB taxonomy): Bacteria > Bacillota > Clostridia > Lachnospirales > Lachnospiraceae > Novisyntrophococcus. The sequence goes on along the minus strand of JAQUXP010000002.1, from coordinate 44,489 downwards.
CATCGGCAAAAATCTTTTTATTATAGTAAAAGCCACCATACGACATCGTGCTGTTACCGCTTGAAGACAGGTAAACACTTCCGTCAGACTCCCGCATACTGTCGATCTCCCGTTCTCCCAGGGCCTCCTTCCACTGTGGATCTTCCCGGAGATAGGGATCAAGATTCACCAGCCGGTTGTTTTGCACCAGCAGCTCATAAAAGTCCGCATCAAATCCAACATCCGTAATCACTGCAGGAAGCTTATCAACTACATTCAGTGTTTTTATCCTGGAACGATACCCTTCTGCCGTATCGATGATCCACTCCACCTGAATCTCGTAGGTTCCATCATACTTCGCATTAAATGCTTCCACCAGTTTTTCATTTTCATTCTCACCGGTATCGGGATTCACCAGAAACATAATTGGTACCTTGATCTCCTCCTGCAAAGCAGTCTGTTCTTTCTTACTGCAGCCGTTCATCACTGTGCTCATCAGCAATACTGCTGTCAGAACTACTGTCCCTGTTCGTTTCCCTCTCATCTGCTTCCATCAACTCTCTTTTTATTTTTATGATACAGGAAGTCTTCCCGTAAGACATCTCATAGTAAAAGCGTATCTGCTCCTGATAGGCAAGCCGCAGTCTTTTCACCACATTCCATACTCCAAAACCACCCTTTGATTTTGTTATGATGGTATCGATAGCACTGATCTCCACGCTCTCCAGACGGTTCAGCCGCTCTTTTTCCTTCTCCTCCATAACTGCCCCGTTGTTTTCTATTCGAAATACAATCATATCGGATTCGGCTCTCACCGTAATCCAGATCTTCAGATCCTCCCCATCCTCTTCAAATGCATGTTTAATACAGTTTTCTGCCACCGGCTGAAGAATCATCTTGATAACCGGAAGCTTTTCCAGCCCCGGCTCCACTTCCATACTGTAGGAAAAAAGATTATCCTTGCGGATGTTTTGAATATCCAGGTAGGCTTTTACATGCCGCAGCTCCTCTGCGATGGATATCTTCTCCGCTCCATTGCTGAGATTAATACGAAGATACTGAGAAAGTGCCTGCACCATCCTCATAATAGTCTCTTCCCTGCTGATCCTGGCAAGCATATAGACAGTATCCAGGGTATTATAGAGAAAATGCGGATGGATCTGATATAAAAGCGTATCCATCTCCGCCTTTCGAAGCTCCCTTTCCTTGTAGGTTACCTGTGTGAGAAGCTCCGAGATATGTCCCAGCATTCGATTGTAGGAAAGTCCGATCTCATCTAATTCCGTATGTGTTTCCAGTACTGCCAGGTCGTTCAGCCTGGAATCATCAAAATTTTCCATAAGATTGCTGATATAACGGATCGGCTTTGTAATCTTCTCAGCCACAATCCTGCTCAGGAAAAAAGCAAGAATCAATACAATAAAGAATATAATCCAGATCATGCGAAGGGTCTGCCACAACACCTGGTATACCACTTTATTTGGTACAAATGTAGCTACCGCAAAACCGCTTTCTTCATGCTTCTGAATATAAATCAGACCTCTTTTTCCATAGAAGCCTCTGGTGAGGGCTTCATCCGTCTTTCCATACAGCGTCTGAATCTCCTGCTCTACAGGAGAAAAGTCTCTGTCATCCATACTCTTTGGATATTTTTGAAAACAGATCTTTCCCTTGCTGTCCAAAAGGAAGTATGCCGGATTATCGTTCCTGGCATCCGCAGTCATAGCATCGAAAACGGCAGCATCCAACCGCAGATAGATAACTCCCGGTGGATATTCCCGCTCAATGGGACGCACGTAGCGTCCTGCATACAAAACCTTTTCTTCTGTGTCGGAGAGCAGACTGTCCTCCCAGAAAAGCTTTACCTTGGAGTACTCTGTGCCAAGTCCCTGATAGAGATAACTGTTCTTCAGCCTTTTCACATCAACGTGCCTGCTGTTCCTTGTATATACATTGTCCTTATTATCCATATACAGATAAGAATCTATATTATTGTCTGCCACAAACTGCAATGTCTTGGAGATGACCTCCTTATCATAGGCACTCAGCTCCATATTTTTCAAACTATTCTGCACATTCTGATTGGTAATACAGTTATCGGTAAGAACCTCCAGATTTTCATACATTCCCTGAAAAGAACGGTAAAATCTGTCATTGATATATTCATACTGCTCTGTCAGATCTTTCTGGACATTTTTCCCCATGATTAGGCTGACAGCTGCCGTAATCAAAAGCATCATCAGGAAAATCAAAAGCATGATCAAAAGCAGCAGCTTTTTCTGAATTCCGTAAAAATATCCGGATAATCTGTCCTTTTTCATAGATAATATTCCTTTTTATATTCACTGGGCAGCTTGCCTGTAATCTGCTTAAACTGCTGGGAAAAATACGACGGATTCAGTATCCCCACCTTTCCACCGATTTCCGCTATGCTGTCCTGGGTATTCAGTATCATCTTTTTTGCACGCTCCATCCGCTCATTTAACAAAAACTTTTTAAAACTCATGCCCATCACATTCTTAAAAAGTCTTCCAAAATATACCGGATTTAAGAAAACCTTTTCTGCCACAGTTGTGATGGAAAGCTCCGCATCATCCAGATGGCCTCTGACATAGGTAAGCGCCTGCTCGATATAGTCACTGAAATATGCCTCGGCCATAGGCGGCACAGAGAGAAGTCGTTCCTCAATCATCGCACCTAAAAGCTTATAAAGCAGGTCAATCATACGAAGCAGCGTACACTGATTCATCATACTGTAGAAATTCTCAAATCCAAGACGAATATTATCGCTGATTCCATAGGAGTCATCAAAGACAACCTCTGCCCGCGCGGCCAGACGGTGCAGATAACTTTTTGCAGTCTTTTCCTCCTCCGGCAGGTGGTAAATCAGCTGTTCAAATACCTCCTTGAGCTGTTCCATGGAATTTTTTCTCAGTACACGAATCACCTGGTTTTCCAGTTCCTCAAAATACTGTGCATTGACAGGCACCTTGGCTCCCACTGAAATGCTCAAAACACCTGCTCCCGCCTCACTGGCGATTCCAAAAAGCTTTACCGCCTGCTTATAGGCAGTTTTTATTCCTCCCAGTCCCACATAGGCGTTGGATACAGCAGATATGATCATTCTCTCATGTTTCACCTTCACCTGCTCCAGCATTTCCTTAATCCAGGATGTATCAGGGGTATCCCCAAGCTTTATGATAAAGATACTGCTGCCGTCACTGCCACTGTACTTCCATATAGCAGACTTCTCCTTCAGCTTTTTTTCAATTATATCGAAAAGCCGATATCGATGTGCATCAAACTCGATTTGATTGGTCACCTTGTACGCCACATCGATATCTACACAGACACCACAGAAATACTGATGAATCCCGATACTCTCCGACAGCTCATCGGCAAGAACCCAGAGCTCTTCCTCAGCGATGACATCCTTCACATATCGCTCCAGCATCTGACTCAAGAAATTTATGTTGTCCCTGGACAGGATTTTCACAAAACTTTCCAGCTTTTGGTCCTGCTTTCGCTCCTCCATACAAGTCTGATAAGCCTTCTCCATCACCTGCCCCAGCTCATGGTCATCAATCGGTTTTACCAGATAAGAAAGAGCCCCTTCCTCACAGGCTTTTCTCGCATACTCAAAATCCTTATAGGCACTGACCACCACAAACTTTGTCTCAGGTCTTAGCAGCTTTGTCCGCTCGATCAATTCCAAACCGCTGATTTTCTTCATCCGTACATCTGTGATCACCACATCCGGCTCCTCATCCTCCAGAAGCGCCAGGGCCTCTTCCCCGCTTCCGGCAGTACCTATGACCTCATATCCCATCCGTTCCCAGTCATAGGTCATCTCAAGCCCCTTCAGGATAATCTTTTCATCATCTACAAGCAATAATTTTAACAGTTCCATAAAGCCCTCACTCTTTCCCCACATAATTACGATAACATAAATATATCACTTTGGACCCTGTTTGGCTATCCCCGATTCATGCCAGAAGCTGTAGCACTTTACCGCCCCAGGATGGAAGCCTCTGGCAAGAGGCTTCCATCCTGGGGCGGTAAGGTGCTGCAGCTCCTTTTTTATACCCTTGAATTCTAAAATTCATTGTACCTGGTCAGGTACGGAACCGTTATAATTTACTGCGCCTTTTCCGGATTTGCAATAGATACCTTATGGTCATACCAGGTACCCTTTGTTCCCACTAAGGCAAGATCAAAGTCTTCGCCAATAGCTGAAATCGGAATATCAAAACCATAAACCTCTTCACTGGTTCCATCACTGTAGGTGACGGTATCTGTGGTAGGCATAAGAAGGTCTGCACCTTCCTTCTGCGCATCTTCTGCTGTTCCAAGATACAGGTTTACAATATTTTTCGACGCAAGACTTACATGGAAGGTCATCTTTCCATCTTTGACGGTAAGAGTACCTTTTCCGTTGTTTGCCTCATTTGCATGAAACATGCCGCTGTCCGTATTAAAATCTGCATTGTACACGCCATCTTCTATGGCAGCGGAAGAAGCTTCTGTCGTTTCACTTTTGGATACTGTGCTTTCCGACTTTGCACTTTCTGATACAGTGCCCGCTGTCTGCGTGCTTTCTGATACACTGTCCGCTGACTGAGCACTTTTTGAGTTTTCTCCACTCTGGCTTCCACAAGCTGCTAAAGAGAATGCGATTACCATAGCGCTGACTGTAACTATTATTTTTTTCTTCACCTTATAACACTCCTTAACCGATAACTGCAGCAGTATGTGCTACATAAAGCTTCTCCACATCGGAGATTCTTCCAAGTCCTTCAATCTGAGCATCTACACTGTCAAAATTACCGGAAGCAACAAACATGCTCTTCCAGCTGTCTGCATCCTCTCCTGCCATATCATTATTGGCATGATCTCCTGCAACTACCATCAGTGGACGAAGAATTACTTTTTTGTATCCGGCTGCCTTTACTTTTTCGATGACTGCATCGCAGGCAGTATCTTCCGGCTTTCCTTCTACTGTTCCGATGAATACATTTTTATAACCAAGGCTTTCCATCTGTGTCTGCATCTGATCATAAGTAACATTTGCAGTATGGGAAGTACCATGTCCCATGAATACAAAAGCTGTTCCATCCGCTGCTGCAGCATCTGTGCTGTCATAGCCTGCTGCGCTGATTGCTTCTGCAGTGATTGCTTTTGCTACGGTCTCTTTGTCTGCATTGATAGCAGAAGCATCTGCTCCTACTTCACCAAGAAGGGGCTCTGCGATCTTTACAGAAGAAAACTTATCTTTATATTTTTCTACTGCCTCTGTCAGCTCATCATACTCTGCACCATGCATCAGATGTGTAGGCTGTACAACAAGATTTTTCACTCCATTAGAAACTGCCCGTTCCAGAGCCTGGTCCATGTTGTCAATCTTCTCATTATCACGAGCCTGTACGTGGTTGATGATGATCTGAGCGGTAAATGCTCTTCTTACAGACCAGTCTGGGTTTGCTTCCTGCAGTGCTTTCTCGATACCGCCGATATCCTCTGTACGGCTGTCATTAAAGGAAGTTCCAAAGCTTACTACCAAAAGCTCATTCTCGCCGATTTCATCCTGGTTCAGCGGATCATCCTTGGATGCATCGCCTGTATCTCTTCCAAAATACTCCGGACTTGCTTCCTCACCTTCCACTAATTCCTTCTGTGCATCGGTCAGGGCATCCCATGCTTTCTTTGCTTCCTCGCACTGTGCATCGGTTTTATCATTTCTTTCCTGCACATAGATGGCATCGATCAGAGCGGCTACCTTATCAGCAGCTGCCTTATCATCTGTAGCTTCTGCCTTGGAAGAAGCTGCTGTTGTCTCCTCTGAGGAAACTGCTGTACTTTCCGCTTTTGCTGATGAAGTTGTGGCAGTTGCCGCACTGTTTCCTCCGCAGGCTGCCAGTGATATTGTCATGGCAGCTACGCATAATGACATTACAAGTTTCTTTTTCATTTTCTTATCCTCCTGGAAATTTTCTCCATATCCAAGCACGCACCTGTTTTCAGCTTAAAATACGCACAAAAAAACACCATATGAATCCTTCGACCCATCTGGTGCTATCCGTTGAATAGACTACAAAACAATCCTGTCTTGTAGATATTGCAACCAAGTCCTCGTGGTTGAAGCTTTCGCTCAGTACAACAATGGCAGGTCTTCTGACTTGAGTTCCCTGCAGCTGCCGTCTTCCCGGTTCCCCAGTGACATATTAACAGCTACTCCCTCTTACAGCGACGAGATCGTACAGGATTTCCACCTGTTTCCCTTTTCATCAGGTACAAAGAATGATCCTTGTATCCTGACACCTATTGTCTTAGATATGTGATTTTTTTTGAAACCTTGCTCCATTATTATGCTCCTGTTCTTTCCTTTTGGCAAGAGCTTTTTGCACATTACATTATTTATCTGTGCACCCTTTATCTGTGCGCAGCACTTTAGCGCCCAGGATGGAAGCCTCTTGCCCGACACATTTGCAGGAGTCCTAAGCATACGAAAAGAATAGCCTTTGCGTTGTAAGGATGTAGCACACTGTTTGAGTGCAACGAGTTTGTGCTACATCCTTACGTCTTTAGCAAAGGCTATTCTTTTTTGTATGCTCTTGGACTCCGAAACCGTGTCGGGCAAGAGGCTTCCATCCTGGGCGCTAAAGTGCTGTAATGTAATATTGACAAATCCCACGCCTTTTCGTATAATAAGCTTGTTTGTATAGTTTTACTAAACTTTTTGTTTAAAAGGAGGTGTTTCATGAACATCGGAAGTAAAATTCGTTCCCTGCGTATGCAGATCGGACTTACACAGGAAGAACTGGCAGATCGAAGTGAATTATCCAAGGGATTTATCTCTCAGATTGAAAATGATATCACCTCGCCATCTATTGCCACCCTGGTAGATCTGCTGCAGTGTCTGGGCACGGATCTAAAGGATTTTTTCAACGATCCCGAGGAGGAGCAGCTTGTGTTTCACCCGGAGGATTACTTTGAAAAGAACGATGAAGAGCTCAAAAGCAAGATTGAGTGGATTATTCCAAATGCCCAGAAGAATCATATGGAACCCATCCGTCTTACACTGGAGCCCTCCGGAAGAACCTGTTCCTACCATCCCCATGAAGGCGAGGAATTTGGCTATGTTCTAAAGGGAAGTATTCAGATTCATATTGGCAAAAAGATATGGAAGGTAAAAAAAGGAGAAAGCTTTTATTTTAAACCTGCCTCCCTGCATTATCTCAGTAACACCGGTTCTACAACGGCTGTTGTAATCTGGGTTTCCACACCGCCCAGCTTTTAGACTTCACATCTATGACAGGAGAATATGATGAGTAAAAAATTAATTGATTTTATTGACATTTGCAAATCCTATGACGGCATGAACGTACTGGATCAGTTAAACCTCTATATCAGGGAAAATGAATTTTTGACCCTGCTTGGTCCTTCCGGCTGTGGAAAGACAACCACCCTTCGGATTCTGGGCGGTTTTGAGTCCCCGGATTCCGGTAAAGTCATGTTTGACGGAGCAGATATTACCAATGTTCCCCCCAACAAACGTGCCCTGAATACGGTTTTTCAGAAATATGCACTGTTCACCCATATGACTATCGCAGAGAATATTGCCTTTGGTCTGAAGATCAAGAATAAAACAAAGGCCTATATTGACGACAAGATCCGCTATGCACTGAAGCTTGTGAATCTGGATGGCTTTGAAAACCGTTCTCCAGCCCTTCTTTCCGGTGGGCAACAGCAGCGAATCGCCATCGCCCGTGCCATCGTAAATGAACCAAAGGTTCTTCTTCTGGACGAGCCCCTTGGAGCACTGGATCTGAAGCTTCGCCAGGACATGCAGTATGAGCTGATCCGACTGAAAAATGAGCTTGGTATTACCTTTGTCTATGTCACCCATGACCAGGAAGAGGCCCTTACCATGTCAGATACCATCGTGGTTATGAACCAGGGATATATCCAGCAGATCGGTACTCCCGAGGACATCTACAATGAACCCCAAAATGCGTTTGTGGCGGACTTTATCGGGGACAGTAATATCATCGATGGAATTATGGTGGAGGATCGTCTGGTAGAGATTCTTGGAGCCAGATTTCCCTGCGTAGATGAAGGATTTGGCAGGAACAAACCGGTGGATGTGGTAATCCGCCCGGAGGATATCGACCTGGTAGAACCGGAAAAAGGAACCATCACCGGACGTGTTACCCACCTGATCTTCAAGGGCGTGCACTATGAAATGGAAGTTATGGCAAATGGTTTTGAGCTTCTGGTTCACAGCACGGATATGGTTCCCGTGGGACAGGAAGTCGGAATCAGCGTTGTGCCCTTTGACATCCAGATCATGAACAAACCGGAATCTGAAGATGAGGAGGCGGTTGGAGTTGAAGAATAAAAAACGTTGGCTGGCAGGCCCCTATGCCGTCTGGGCAGTGGGCTTTGTCATTATCCCGCTGATTATGATCATCTATTATGCATTTACCAGTCAGGATACCGGTGCATTTACGCTGACTAATTTTGCGGATGTATTCTCCTCGGAGAATCTGAAAGCACTGGGACTTTCTCTGCTGCTCTCTTTGGTGAGCACCCTGATCTGTCTTCTGCTGGCATACCCTCTGGCCTTTATTCTGGCAAACAGAAGTGTCAGTCAGACCAGCTTTATCGTACTGATTTTTATCCTGCCTATGTGGATGAACTTTCTGCTCCGCACACTGGCATGGCAGACGCTTCTGGAAAAAAGTGGTGTCATTAACAGCATCCTGAACTTTTTTCACCTGCCAAATATCAATATTATCAATACCCCCTATGCCATCATTCTTGGTATGGTTTACAATTTTCTTCCCTTTATGGTGCTGCCCATCTATAATGTCCTGATCAAGATTGACAAGGATGTGGTGGAGGCAGCCAGGGATCTGGGAGCCAACAGCGTACAGACTTTTTGCAAGATTCTGATTCCCCTGTCCCTTCCCGGAATTGTAAGTGGTATCACCATGGTGTTCATCCCTGCACTGACTACTTTTGTAATCTCCGATTTGCTGGGAGGCAGCAAGATTCTTCTAATTGGAAATGTCATCGAGCAGGAATTTAAGCAGACTAATAACTGGAATGCCGGCTCTGCCCTTTCCATGGTGCTGATGATCTTTATTCTGATCAGTATGTACTTTGTAAATAAATATGATAAGGATGGGGAGGGAAGCGTATTTTGAAAAAACATCTTACACGAATCTACATGGCCCTGATTTTATTTTTGATGTATGCTCCTATTGTGACTTTAATTGTACTGTCCTTTAACTCCTCTAAAACCCGTTCCAAGTGGGGGGGCTTTACGGGAAAATGGTATGTCTCTCTTTTTCAGAATTCCGAGATTATGCAGGCTCTGTATACCACACTGATCATCTCCTTGCTGGCTGCAGCCATTGCCACGATTCTTGGAACACTGGCCTCCATCGGTATGAACAGCATGTCCAGACGCTGGCGTACCATCTACACCGGAGTGACCAATATCCCCATGCTAAACGGTGAGATTGTCATGGGTATCTCTCTCATGCTTTTATTTATAATTGCAAGAGTGAATCTGGGCTTTTCCACGATTCTCATGGCCCATATTACGTTTAATATTCCCTACGTGATCCTAAGTGTCATGCCAAAGCTGAAACAGACCAGCCGTTATACCTATGAGGCTGCCCTGGATCTGGGAGCTTCTCCGGTTTATGCATTTTTTAAGGTTATTTTCCCTGACATTCTTCCCGGTGTGCTCTCCGGCTTTATGCTGGCATTTACCATGTCACTGGATGACTTTGTCATTACTTATTTTACCAAGGGGCCCGGAGTGGATACCCTCTCCACCAAGATCTATGCGGAGGTTCGTAAGGGAATCAAGCCGGAAATGTATGCACTTTCCACCATCCTTTTTGCCACCGTACTACTGCTTTTGATTCTTATTAATATGAATCCTTCTGATGCGAAATCCAAAGCTGCTCTTCGTGCGGCGGAACTGGCACGAATCGCCTCGGGCAAAAAAACCCGCCGCTTCTCAAAGCGCCTGATCTTTGGCAGAATTGTACCGGTTATGCTGGTTCTGGTTATCGTAGGCGGAGGTATCTATTACGGAGGTGAGAATACCTTCTCCTCCGGCAATGAAGTTATCGTATATAACTGGGGAGAATACATCGATCCGGAAGTTTTGGATCAGTTTGAGGAAGAAACCGGAATCCATGTAATCTACGAAGAATTTGAGACAAATGAGATTATGTATCCGAAGATTCAGTCCGGCGCCATCGCCTATGATGTGGTATGCCCCTCGGACTATATGATTGACAAGATGATTAAAAATGATTTGCTGGCAAAGATCAATTATGACCATATTCCCAATTATGCAAATATTGGATCCCAGTATCTGAAACAGTCACAGGAATTTGATCCTGACAACGAATACACTATTCCATACTGCTGGGGAACCCTGGGAATCGTATACAATAAAACCCTGGTCAAGGAACCGGTTACCAGCTGGGAGATTCTCTGGGACAGCAAGTACCGTGATAATATCCTGATGCAGGATTCTGTCCGGGATGCCTTTACGGTTGCTCTAAAGAGCCTGGGCTTTTCCTCCAACTCTACCAATATTGCGCAGCTTCAGCAGGCAAAAGACAAGCTGATTGCAGAAAAGCCACTGATACAGGCTTACTGTGTGGATCAGATGCGGGACAAGATGATCAGTGGAGAAGCCGCTCTGGGTGTAACCTTCTCCGGTGAGCTTCTGTATATGCAGCATGAAAATCCGGACCTGGAATATGTAGTTCCCGACGAGGGCAGTAACCTCTGGATTGACTCCTGGGTCATTCCAAAGAATGCGGAACATACTGAAAATGCAGAAGCATTCCTAAACTTTATGTGCCGCCCTGATATTGCACTGAAAAACTTTGAGTACATTACCTATGCTACTCCAAATACCGCAGCGCAGGCTCTTATCGAGGATGAGGAAGTAAAAAACAGTCCGATCCTCTTCCCGGATGTAACCCGGATAACCGATCTGGAAACCTACCAGTATCTTGGCAAAGACACCGAGGAACTCTATGCCGATCTCTGGCGCCAGGTGAAAGCCTCCTAGCGATCGGGTTTATAAAAAATAACTGGACTTTGCAAAAAACTGCAGGCAGTGAACACAAACTCATTTCACTCAGAGAATGTGCTCACTGCCTGCAGTGCAAAATTAGCAGAAGTTATGGTGATAGCGTGATGATAATTGAGGTAATTCTCCCATCAGGTACTGCTGAAGGTTCCTGAGGCTCTCCGGGGCTTCCTGAAGGGCTTTTTGGTAAAGGGCCATGAGATTGGCAACCGGTATGGCGGCTTCCTCCACGGGTCTTGGACGCATCAGCTGATCAGCAATACTTTTGTCCATCTGCAAAAGCTTCATACCTGCGGCAAAAGCGTCATTTAGCAGCCGATGCTTTGTATTCAAAAGTCCCGTGTAGAGGTGAAGCCCTTTCAGTGTTTTCCTAAGATCTTTCATAGAAACCTGTTTGAAAAGGCGATGAATGATCTCTACTTCCACCTCTTCTCCTTTCAGTATGCCCGCAGCCCTTGGATATCCCAGGGGCCTTTTTTTGTCCTTCAGAAGATAACTGCGATCAAGCTCTGTCTCCTGACAGGCATGAGAAGTGCGATGTCCTGCCGCATAGGCATTAATATAACCATGGCAGGTGGAATCCAGCAGATAATGGCATCCAAAGCCCAGAAGATAAGAAAGCATCTGCTGGGAAGGCTGCTTTTGATAAACCTTTGCTGCATGGTCAAAAAAATCAGATGCCAGGTTCTCATGCATCTGATGTCCCAATTTTACCACTCTATTGAAGGACAGGGGATTACAGTAAAAAAAGAGATCCGGACCCTGCAGTCCGGTAAGAAAAAGTGCCTGATTTTCTGCAATTATATGTCTTGTTGTCTGTGGCAGTCTTCGATATACTTCTTTTCCAAAACGTATGTGCGTATAGGTGGTTGGCATAGCTCTCCTCCGCTTTTTTTAAATGTCTACTTTTACCTTCATTTCCTCTTCCACCTCTGCCTTAAAATCCTCCAGCTTCACAGGGTTGATAGCAGGCAGATTATCCTTGGAATCCACGCCAAAGTTTCTGAGGAATTCTTCTGTTGTTCCAAAGAGTATGGGACGTCCCGGGGCATCCAGCCGTCCCAGCTCCTGAACAAGATTATATTCAATCAGCTTATTCACTGCATGATCGCACTTAACACCACGTATTTTCTCCATCTCTGCTTTGGTCACCGGCTGCTTGTACGCTATGATGGACAGGGTTTCCAGCATAACATCCGAAAGTGAAGCCTCCTTGGGCTGCAGTGCAATCTGAATCAGATAATCATAATATTCCTGTTTTGTACACATCTGATAGGCTTCCTCCAGCTCTATGATCTGGATTCCCCGCTCCTCTGTCTGATACCGCTCCATCATTGTATGAATCAGCTTGTGAGTCTCATCTACCTCCAGCCCGATTGCCTTTGCCAGCTTGGTGACTTCCACTGATTCTCCCATGGAAAATAAAATCGCCTCCACGGCTCCCTCAAGTTTCTCTCTGTCTTCCATGTCCTCTATCCTTCCTGTCCTTCCCTGTTCTCCGTTTCCAGTGATTCAATCTCAATATCGCCGAAAATCTCCTTCTGGCTTATACTGATCTTTCCGGTTTTCATAAGTTCCAGGATTGCAAGAAATGTTACAATCACCTGGGTCTTGCTGCACTGGCTCTCCAGCAGACTGCGAAAGCTGAATCTCCGCTGTTTTAGAGCAAACTGTTCCACATAGGTCATCTTATCCGACATGGAAACTTCTTCCTGTTCAATCTGACCAAATTTACTTCGAATAGGGTCAATCTTATCTTCCTGCTTTCGGATAATCGATCGAAAGATATCATTTAGTTTCTCCAATGTCAGACCATCTAACAGCTTGTCTGTCTCTACCGGAACCCTGTAACGCAGCACCTCCTTTGGCAGATTCTGCTTTTTATAAACCAGCTTACACGCCTCTGCCATACGGTCTCTCAATTCATAGGACATATACTTGTACATCTTATATTCCAGCAGCTGCTGCACCAGTTCGTCTCTTGGATCCTCTTCCTCACCGTCTTCATTCACTTCCTTGGGAAGCAGCATACGGCATTTGATATCAATCAGCGTTGCGGCCATAACCATAAACTCACTCATCACATCCAGATCCTCGTGATTCATCTGACGTACATAGGCAAGATACTGATCGGTCACCTCAACAATTGGAATATCATAGATATCTATCTTATTCTTGTCGATCAAATGCAGCAGTAGGTCCAGCGGTCCTTCGAACACCGGAAGCTTAACAGGAATTCCCATAATGTTTTCTCACTTTACTTTATTTTTCACGAAAATGCACATCCGTCACAACTATTTCATAGGGATTATGAATCCGAAATGGCACGGTATGCTCGCCAAGCCCGGAGCTCACAATCACCCTCCTGTCCTCCCGCTCAAACATGCCATAGCAATACTTTGAAAAAAGATTCAGGTTGGGATCAATCAGCCCGTGATGCTTTCCAAGCCGAACCACACCCCCATGAAAATGACCGCAGAAGGTCAGATCTGCACCCCAGTCCAGATAAGTCTCTGTAAATGCCGGATTGTGGGCAAGCAGTATGTGATACTGTCCTTTATCCGGCTTTTGAAATACCGCCTCAAGCTCCGAAAGAGGCATCCGGAACCTTCTTCCCTGCAGACGTTTATAATATTCCCGCTTTGCCTCAAATCCATGAATACAGACCGGAATCCCCTTAAGTGTCATAGTTGCAGATTCATTTACAAGATAGACCGCTTTGGTAGCTGCAAGCTCCCTGTGAAACGCTTCATACATAGTTCCATAGGTCTCCGGATACAGACGCAGCCGCTGCTCATGGTTTCCATTGGCATAAAAGGTTGGATACAGCTCTGCGACACGCTTCACAAAGCTCATGGCGTCTGCGAAGGACTCTCCCGGTTTGCCAAGAACCAGATCCCCACCAAAAAGTACGGCATCCGGATTCATATTCTTTACAGCCAAAACCAGCTGTTCATTGTTCTCTCCAAAGGATATATTGTGCAGATCCGTCACAAAGACAAACCGCAGGTGGTGTTCCTGTGGCTTATCCTGAAATGTCAACATTTTCCCGGACTCTACACGGTATGATTGTATCTTAAATTTTTTCATATCTGTATCATACTATATCTTTTGAATTTCCGCAATCCTTACACTGGTGATAAACCTCCCAGAAGCTGATTCCCTGTTTCTCCGCAATTCTGGCAACCTCTTCATACTCAGGATAATAAAAGCGTTCTCCATGATGAGTACACACCTTGCAGGTGATCGGTCCAAACCGGGTTTCTACCTTTTCAAAGGCTCTTGGCAGTACACTGCGGGACTCCCGGTATCTGCGAAGTCCGATACTGGTAGTCTCCCGGAATATAATATGCTCCATCTCCTCTCTTTTTTCCTCTCCGCAGATTACCTGGAGAAGAAAAGCCGGACGATGTTTCTTCATCAGAATCGGTATGGCACTTGCGTCCCGTGCTCCGGCCTTCATCAGAAGCTCGATGGCATACCCCAGCTGTTCCCCGGAAGCGTCATCAATATTAGTTTCCAGCACACAAACCGTTTCCTTTTCTTCCTGTTCTGAAGTCCTGGACTCCTTCAGTAAAAGCGCCCGCAGGATAGGTGGAGTTGCACTGATACCAGCATCTGTGTCCGTACCAATACCGGTTCGAATTACCCGCAGCACCTCCGGTGTCTCGTCAAAATTCTCACACAGGGCGGCCGCAAGGGCGGCTCCTACTGGAGTGATACAAGCCCCCTCCTGTATGAGCTGTCCTTGCTGGCGAAGCACGATTGGCATATGACAGGCTTCTGCGATGGCAAGTACTGTGGGAAGCGGAACCGGTAAAAATCCATCCCTCGTCTTTTCATGCCCGAATCCATCAAGGATCTGAGAAAAATAGATTTTTTCCACCTCCAGATTTACTACACAGGCTGCGGTCACCGTAATCTCCGTCATGGCCTCACAGGCCTCTTCCAGGGGAAATGTCACATCTTCTGAAGGATTTCCTGATACCTTTCCCTTTGCATCAGCGAGGATCTGAAAAGTCCTCAGGGCCAGCCTGCGGACCTCATCTTGTAAGCAGGCCTTTTCATATCTTTGTCTGATGTCCTCCAGGGATACTTCCCCCTCCTGGTTCCAAAGCGTTCCCTTTCTTAAGAAACGCAGTGCACAGATTCCCTGTACGGTAACTCTTTGGATCTCAATATCCCACTCTCCCCCTGACAGTGCCTGCAACTGTTCTCTTACAAAGCCTTCATCCGCTCCAAGATCCAGCAGGGCAGCACCGATCAAAGCACCACTGATCCCGGCATAGCATTCTATATACAGATTTTTCTTCATCATAAGTCCTCTTATTTCTTTCTCTTTCTTTCACTCATAAAATCGTGATTTCATCACTCAATAATTTCGCCGCTCTTCTAATGCGAGCAAGCTCTCATTATCTTCGCTTTCGCTCATTTTATCATATCTGTGAAGCATTTGAAAACAGTAACTTCTTCCAGACCATACCAATACAGTCCAGGAACCCGGCCTTTTTTATATTTTCAGATGCCACAAGGGCGGCTGAACCGATTTTTCCTCCATCCAGTGTATAGACCGCTTCACCGATTTTTGTGCCTTTTTTCACCGGAGCCTTTATCTGGTCTTCCAGCTCCAGTTTTCGCTGGATCTTGCTGAGGTCTTTTCCGCTTGTATCAAGAAAATGGAACTGCTCCTGCATCTGAACACCAACCTGATGGGTGACGCCGCCAGATACCTGAACCTGCTCCGTAAGCTTCTGGTTCTCATCTTTATACAGCCTGCAGGTGCCAAAACCGTAATTTAACATGGATGCCGCATCTGCAAAACGCACCTTATGATCCGGGGCCCCCATAACCACAGCAATCAGGGTAATATCATTTCTCATTGCAACTGCGGAAACACAGTACTTGGCAACACTGGTGCTTCCTGTTTTTAATCCAAGACAGCCTTCATAGCTTCGAATCAGTTTATTCGTGTTGGACAGGGTAAAAGGACTGGAACCTTTTTTTGTCACATGCACAATATCTTCCATCCAGATAGAAGAATATGTAAGAATCTGAGGGTGAGCCGTAATAAGCATTCGAGACATCACCGCTACATCCGATGCAGTAGTGTAATGGTCCTTGGAATCGGACAGACCACAGCAGTCAATAAAATGGGTATTTTTCATCCCAAGCTCCCCTGCACGCTGATTCATCCGGTCTACAAATTCCTGTTCACTTCCTGCCAGATGCTCAGCCATGGCAACTGAGGCATCATTTCCCGAGGCTATCACGATGCACTTGATCATAGTTTCCACGTTTTGCTGTTCCCCCTCTTCCAGAAACACCTGGGAACCGCCCATACTTTTGGCATGAGCACTCACTGTCACCATGTCCTCCAGATGCAGAGAACCTTTTTCTAATGCTTCGTAGATCAGCAGCAGTGTCATAATCTTCGTAATACTGGCAGGACTTCTGATCTCATCTGCATTTTGTTCATACACCACCTGACCTGTTGATGCCTCAATCAGAATCGTACTGGGGGAAGACAATGTTAATTCTGCATGGACTGCACGAACCGGTACCAGGCAGATCATCATCCAGACAAGAATCCAAGCTATCCATCTTCTCATAATGGCTCCTGTTTCAGGTATTCTTATATACTTTATGTCCCCCATCCTAAAAAATGACAGAAGGAACGGTTTCCAGAAGTGAAAAACAAAAATTTGTCTTTCCTCTCAGGAAACCGTTCCTCAAAAAATTTTCTATACTTTTTAACGACGCAGTTTAAAATTTGCGATGGAATTAAGCACACTTTCAATTCGTTCCGGCATATATTCCTTTTTCGCTATCATAATGTGAATCAGAAGATCCAGGCATGCTACTGTCATAACAATCGGAATTATTCTGGTTCCAATCTCAAAAGGAACCAGATTCGTCAGAAACATGACTCCCCTCTGTAAAAACAGGAATAAAAACAAGGTATAAAAGCCCCATGCTATGGTACTTTCCAGACAGATGACACCTCGGAAATTAAAAGGCTTGTCCGTGTAGTCCCACCAGACCTTTCCTAAAAACATCTGCATAAATGCTGCCACAAAAAATTCAAAAACCGTGGGAACGATACAGCCTATTACATAAAGTATCACATAATTGCCGGAAAACGGACGCAGTATAAAGTACACCAGCAGTGCACCAAAACCATAGATCGGACAGCAGGGACCCAGTAAAAATCCTCTGTTCACAAAACGTTTTTCGCAAAAAGACATGTAGATGGATTCTACCACCCATCCCAATACACTATATATTAAAAACCAACTAATTACATGATAAAAGTCAGTTTCAAACATTGTTCTTGTCCACATATAAAATCCATCCCTCCATTTCTATATAAGTATCATAGCACAGAACCTTCTCTTACACCAGTATCTGCTGTAAATCTTAAAAAAATATTAACTTTTCAGAAACAGATGGAAAATAAAAATCTCTGACCGAAGTCAGAGATTTTATCGTGCACATTAATTATATTTACGTTTTCTAGCAGCTTCGGATTTCTTTTTACGACGAACACTTGGTTTCTCGTAATGCTCTCTTTTACGAATCTCCTGCTGGATACCTGCTTTCGCACAGCTTCTTTTAAATCTGCGTAAAGCACTATCTAACGTTTCGTTTTCTTTAACGATTACATTTGACATAGTCTCACACCTAACCTCCCTCCAGTTGTAGATTGTGCTTAAATACAACTGATTGGGTATTTTTTTTGCACTAGAGATAATTATAACATATAATTATATTTCGTCAACCATTTTTCCAGTTTTTTTTTATTTTATTTCAGCTGCTGTCCTAAAACCTCTGCTGCCATAGCGATAGCATCCGGAATTTTAGAAGCATCCTTACCACCGGCCTGTGCCATATTCGGGCGTCCGCCACCGCCGCCACCTACCACTGCTGACAACGCTTTGATCAGATTACCGGAATGCGCTCCTGCTTTCATGGCTGCATCTGTGGCCATAGCAAGAAGACTTACCTTGCCACCCTTTTCAGAAGCCAGTACGATGACACCGTCTCCCAGCTTGTCCTTCAGCTGATCGCCCAGGTCACGCAGACCATTCATATCAACCTCCGAAACAGAGACTGCCAGAAGTTTTACACCCTTGACCTCCTGCACCTGATTCATCACATCACCAAGAGAATTTCTGGCAAGCTTACTCTTCAGAGCTTCATTTTCACTGGACAGAGCTTTTACTTCCGCCTGCAGATGAGCAATCTTGCTTCCAACCTCCTCTGCGCTGCACTTCAGTTCTGCTGCCGCTTTGGCAAGAGCAGCCTCCTGCTCCTTATAATAAGCGATCACGCAGTTTCCGGTAAGTGCCTCGATTCGACGGACACCTGCTGCCACACCGGATTCTGATACAATCTTAAAGAGCATGATATCTCCGGTATTTGCAACATGGGTACCGCCACAGAGCTCTTTTGAAAAATCTCCCATGGATACCACTCGTACCTGATCTGTATATTTTTCGCCAAACAGTGCCATAGCGCCTGATTTCTTTGCAGCCTCAATATCCATCACATCCGTGCAGACAGAAAGCTTTTCCTGAATCTCACGATTTACAATCTCTTCTGCCTTCGCAATTTCCTCCTGGGTCATTGCGGCAAAATGTGCAAAGTCAAAACGCAGTCTCGTCGGTGTAACCAGAGAGCCTTTCTGCTCTACATGAGAACCCAGAACCGTCTTTAAGGCCTTCTGCAGCAGATGTGTAGCGCTGTGATTCTTCTCTGTATCAGCTCTTCCTGCCACGGATACTTCCATAGACACCTGCTCTGCTTTGCTTAAGATCCCGGACTTCATAACACCTACATGGCCTACTTTACCGCCTCTGAGCTTGATGGTCTCCTCCACTTCAAAGACACCATTCCCAGAGCGAATAACGCCGCTGTCTCCCAGCTGACCGCCCATGGTAGCATAGAACGGGGTACACTCCGTAATTATGGTTCCCTTCTGCCCTTCCATCAAAGAATCGGTAAGCTCAGTCTCAGTTGTGAGCACTGTAATCTTTGTCTCATCCTTCAGCCTGTCATAACCGGTGAATTCTGTGGTCACAGAAGTGTCAATCTGATCGTAAACCGTGGCGTCTGCTCCCATATAGTTGGAAACCTCATGGGCATCTCTGGCTCTGTTACGCTGTTCTTCCATGCACTTTTTGAAGCCCTCTTCGTCAATCTCATAAGACTTCTCTTCCAGAATCTCCTTCGTCAGATCCATGGGGAATCCATAAGTATCATACAGTTTAAATGCATCCTCTCCGGAAAGAAGCTTCTTTCCTTCCTTCTTCATCTGCTCTTCCATCTCACTTAAGATGCCAAATCCCATATCGATGGTTTTGTTAAACTGTTTTTCTTCATTTTCAAGTACTTTGAAGATAAACTCCTTCTTCTCTTCCAGCTCCGGATATCCATCCCTGCTTCCTGCAATCACTGCTGCACTGAGCTTTGCCAGGAAAAGTCCCTGGATACCAAGCAGTCTTCCGTGACGGGCAGCCCGGCGGATCAGACGGCGCAGTACGTAGCCTCTTCCTTCATTGGTAGGCATAATACCATCAGAAATCATAAATGTCGCTGAACGAATATGGTCTGTAATCAGACGGATAGAAACATCCTTGTTGTGATCTGTGCCATAGGAGGCACCACTGATTTCACAGACCTTATTGCGCAGAGCCTGAATTGTATCCACATCAAAGATGGAATCCACATCCTGCACGGCAACAGCCAGACGCTCCAGCCCCATACCGGTATCAATATTCTTATGCTCCAGTTCTGCATAATGACCTTCACCGTCATTATCAAACTGGGTAAATACGTTATTCCATATTTCCATATAACGGTCACATTCACATCCTACCGTACAGCCAGGCTCTCCACAGCCGTACTTTTCTCCTCTGTCATAGTAAATCTCAGAGCAGGGACCACAGGGACCGGAACCATGCTCCCAGAAGTTATCTTCTTTTCCAAAACGGAAGATCCGCTCCGGTGCAATACCGATTTCGTTCTGCCAGATGGCAAATGCTTCATCATCCTTCTCATAGACAGAAGGATAAAGACGATCGGCATCAAGCCCTACTACCTGAGTTAAGAATTCCCAGGACCAGTGAATGGCTTCATGCTTAAAGTAATCTCCAAAAGAAAAGTTTCCCAGCATCTCAAAAAATGTACCATGACGGGCTGTCTTTCCAACATTTTCGATATCTCCGGTTCGAATACACTTCTGGCAGGTTGTCACTCTGGTTCGAGGTGGAATCTCTGCCCCGGTAAAGTATGGCTTTAAAGGTGCCATACCGGAATTGATCAATAACAGACTTTTATCATTATTTGGCACAAGAGAAAAACTTTTCAGTGCCAGATGTCCTTTGCTTTCGAAAAATTCAAGAAACATTTTTCGAAGCTCATTCACGCCATATCTTTTCACGACTAATCCTCCTAAATAATCCGCCTGATCACTTTTTTCTGCGGATGTTACATTTTATCATATCACAAAGCATTATCCGAGGCAAATCTTTTTGAACTTCTTCTTTCCTCTTCTGAGGATGGAACCCTCTGCCCGGATAGCTTCTTTCGCTACGGTATACTTCACATCCATGATCTTCTCATCGTCTAACGTGACACCACCCTGCTCGATGGCGCGGCGTCCTTCATTTCTGGTTCCTACCAGCTCTGCCTTTTGCAAAAGAGAGATCAGATCAATACTTCCATCTGCAAAATCCTCATCCTTCAAAGTTGTGGTGGGCATATGTTCTGTATCACCAACTCCGGCGAATAACGCTTTTGCTCCGGCTTCTGCTTTTTTTGCTTCCTCTTCCCCATGTACCAGGGCAGTAAGCTCATAAGCCAGAATTTCCTTTGCACGGTTCAGCTGGCTTCCTTCCCACTTGTCCATCTCATCAATCTGCTCCAGTGGAAGGAACGTAAGCATTCTAAGACATTTCAGTACGTCCGCATCTGCTACATTTCTCCAGTACTGGTAGAAGTCAAAGGGTGATGTTTTTTCCGGATCCAGCCAGACTGCGCCAGACTGGGTTTTTCCCATCTTCTTTCCCTCTGAATTCATCAGAAGCGTGATGGTCATGGCAAATGCATTTTTGCCCAGTTTTTTCCGGATCAGCTCCGTACCGCCCAGCATATTGCTCCACTGGTCATCTCCACCAAACTGCATATTACAGCCATATTTTTCGTATAATTCATAGAAATCAAAGCTCTGCATAATCATGTAGTTGAATTCCAGAAAGCTTAATCCCTGCTCCATACGCTGCTTGTAGCACTCTGCCCGCAGCATGTTGTTGACAGAGAAGCAGGATCCGATGTCACGGATAAAATCGATATAGTTTAAACCAGTCAGCCATTCAGCATTATTCACCAGCATGGCTTTTCCTTCCGAGAAATCGATAAAACGGCTCATCTGCTTCTTAAAGCAGTCACAGTTATGCTGAATCGTCTCAACAGTCATCATCTTTCTCATGTCGGTACGTCCGGATGGATCACCAATCATGGCCGTTCCACCGCCAATCAGAGCAATCGGTTTATTGCCTGCCATCTGCAGACGTTTCATCAGGCAGAGTGCCATAAAGTGTCCTACATGCAGGCTGTCTGCCGTGGGATCAAAACCGATATAAAATACAGCCTTTCCATTGTTCACCAGTTCTCTGATTTCCGCTTCATCGGTAACCTGTGCAATCAGACCCCGGGCCTTTAACTCTTCATAAATTTCCATCTTTGTTTTCTCCTCTTTTTTTATTTTTTCAGGACACAGCAGCTTCCTCCTGTAGGAATCCGCAGGAAGCTTTTCGCCCAAAAGGGTACAAAAAAGCTTCCGTCCTCATTAGGACGAAAGCAAATTCTTTCGTGTTACCACCTAAATTCATAACTGCCTCACAGCAATTATCTCCATGGGTACATGTGCAATCTGGATACCCTGACGCGGATAACGTCCGTCAACACGCCGCAGCCTACTGTTCATCTGTATGATCATCTGTTCGGTACGGAGCTCCAAGAGGTATTCATCCCAAGTTCTGTCATGCGCCTCTCATCAGCCGGCAGCTTTCTGTATGCGTTCCTTCGGATTACTTCTTCTTTTCACAGCTTTTATAAACAAAAGTATAACGAAGCATTTTTTATTTGTCAAGTGGTAAATGCTCTGTAATTTTATTGTTTGTCTTCCATTAGGTCATCCCCGTCGGCCGCAGTGGTTGCCAGGGTATCACATCGTTCATTCATCTCATGTCCATCATGTCCCTTGACCCAGTGATAACTGACCTGATGGGGCTGCATCGCCGCCAGAAGACGCTTCCAAAGCTCCATGTTCTTAACCGGCTCATTCTTCCCACGCTTCCAGCCCTTCTTGATCCAGCCATCCACCCAGTGCTGATTGAAGGCATCAGTCACGTATTTGGAATCGGAATACACGTCCACCTGGCAGGGCTTTGTCAGGGCTTCCAGTCCAACAATCACTGCCATCAGCTCCATCCTGTTATTGGTGGTTTTTACATAACCCTGAGAATATTCCCGTTCATGCATGATTCCCTTACTGTCTGTATACTGTAACACACAGCCATAGCCTCCGGGTCCATCCGGATTTCCTCTTGCCGCACCATCTGTATAAATTTTTACCTGCATCTGTATCACGCTCCCTGTTCTGTATCACTTTCTCATGGTCTGTGCGGTACATGCACAGACCTGATTGCCAGTTACCTTCGAATATTCAGCTTTCGCCAGACTCCTGTCTCCTCAAAGGTTCTTGCTGCCTGATTGGAGGCATCAATAATATGACTGTCATATCCCATCACTTTGAGAAGTGCTATGGCATTTCTGGTGGTGGCAGGACCTTTTTTAAGGGTATAGGAAAATGCCACATCCTTTTCCCTGATTTCTTCCTCAAAATGATAATTTTCATAACAGTCTTCCAGAATCTTCGTCAGCTCGATATCGTGAGTTGCCGCAAAGGGAAGTACATTAGGACGCTTCAAAGAATAGAGGATGCTGGAGGACGCCGCAATACGTTCCACCGTATTGGTTCCTCGTAAGACCTCATCCACCATACAAAGCATCGGCACTCCCTTACTGCTCTCCTCCAGAATACGCCGGATGGATTTGATCTCTACGATATAATAGCTCTCATGGTTTCCCAGATCATCCCTTAAAGTCATGGAGGTCATGGTTTTCATAAAGGAGGCCTGATATGCGCCTGCTGCACAGGCATGGATTGTCTGGGCAAAGATGGCATTAATGGCAATACACTTCAAAAAGGTGGATTTACCGGAAGCATTGGAGCCGGTAAGCAGCACTCCGCCCTCTGCCCTGATAGAATTCGCCACCGGAGAGAGAAGCATGGGATGAAAGGCATCCCGAATGTCTATAGTGGCTTTCTCTGCATGGATAAGTGTAGGAATACAGTAACCGGGCAAAGCTTCCCGATAGGAGGCAATTGCGATTGCGCTGTCCAGAATTCCAAAGTTTTCTATCAGTGTCTCCAGCTCTTTCTGATGCCGCAGCACCAGATCAATAGACAGGTAAAAGACGATAAAATCCAGCAAAAAAAAGTTGTTGAAATAGCTGCGAAGCACGGTCAGCCAGTCATCATAAGCCTTGGCATTGGTAAAAACCTGTACTCTTTTTTTAAGCTTTAGCAGCGGCTCTGCGGCAGCATGGATCTTTTTCTGATATTGTTCCAGCTGGGGAATCGGGTACTTCTCCATCTTTTTCACTGCATTTAAGATACATAAAACACAGGAAAAACTCTTAAAATACGGCTCCATCTTCGCACTCTGGCTGTGATGGGTATAGATATTAACGATGGTTATGACTATAAAAAATACCACACCCGCCACAGGCAGAAGAAAAAGAGTGGCAATTGCACACACCGACAGCAGAGCAAGTATTATATAAACCACAATACTTTTTTTCTCAGCCTCCTTCAGGCGAAAGATGTAATCTCCCATGGAGATCCCCTTCATCTTACCGATCTCATGGAGTATCTGCTGTGTATGAATCCGCTCCTCTTCCTCTGTGGAAAAGAATTTGATCAGTCTTTCCCTTTCCTCTAAAACATCATCCTCAAACTCCGGGAGCCGAAGTATTGCATACAGATAGTCCTCTCCCGGAGAGGACATCGTCTGATTCATATCTTCAAAGATTTCCTCAAGGTTCAGATCATTCCAGGTGATATCGTCAATGTAAAAACGATCCCCTCGAATCCGTCTGGCATATCTGGAGATGTATTCCAGCTCTTCGCTGACATACTCCCGGTCAGAAAAGGTTCCCCACTGTTCTTTCAGACGAATCTTCAGGTATGTCTTTACATTCTGATTATTCCGCAGCACGGAAAAAATCAGTACCCCAACGATAACTACAGCAAATAATATAAAAAATCCAGCTTCTGTCCTCATGTCTCTTCTCCTTAGTTTCTGTCCTGTAAGGTTCTTCCCCTGGAAGAGAGTTCATCCTCTTCCTCTTCTGCTATATGTTCTTCTTCCTCATGGCTAAAGATATTCCGATATTCCCTTCGAATCTTATCTCTGGTAAAGTCATGGAGCTTGCGCAGCTGATCTTCAAAATACGCATTGATCTCTGCCCCAATCATAATGATATACATGCAAAAATACATCCACAGCATGACCAGTACAATGGTGGTCAAGCTGCCATACATGTTGGAAAAGCCAGGAAAAAGCTCCAGGTACCAGGAAAAGCCCAGTGAAAAAATATACCATGCCACAGAAGAAATCAGTGCTCCTGGAATCTGGCTGCGAAAGGAAGCTTTTCGGTTTGGAATTGCTTTGTACAGCATCAGGAAGATAACAATCAGGGACAGGATCATAATCAGGGTACGCATGTTCAGAATTGATTCTGTCATAGCTGCAATCATCGGTGCTCTGTGCCGCAGCATTCCCTGAATCATATTGCCGAATACCATAATAACCAGCGATGTGGCGATCGCTATGATGAAAATCAGGGTGTAAAACATGGCCCGGATCCGCCCGATAAAATAATTCCGGGTCTCTGTGACATGATATACATTATTGAAGCCATTGGTCAGTGCGTTGATTCCTTTCCCTGCAGACCAAAGAGTAAAGATGGCAGAGATGGGAACAACCGCCGATGACTTCTGATATACTTCGTTGATAATTCCTGATACCAGACCGGAAAATTCCGAAGGTATGATCTGAAGCAGGACATTGCGCACAGAATCCTGTTCCACAGGTAAATATTGAATCAGGGTAAGCAAAAGCAGCAGAAAGGGAATTACCGACAGCAAAATAAAGAACGCTGCCTGTGAGGCGAACGCTCCAACCTTATCATCATCCATTCTTTTTAGAAAGCCCGAAACATCATTTAACATTCTTTGCATGTTTTTATGACCTTTCTCCTAATTCTTGATGAAATCATATCACAAAATAGAGGTGAGGTCAATTTTCGCATAAAAAAAGTGTAAAATCCCCTCCCAGGTAAAGCCGCTTTCCGCAAGATGCCTGGCTGCATTTTGACTCATTCCCACACCATGCCCATATCCGCCCCCTTCAATCCTGCAGCTCTTTCTGCCATCGCCCTCCTCCGTCATTTTCAGCGATAGATAGGCACTGGGCAGGAGCTTCATATCCGTGACGATACTTCCATCATTTCTTGTGATCCGAATTCCATCGGTACCAAGAAACTTTCGAATGTCATATTCTCCCTGGAGCACATGATTTGCTGCCGCACCTGCAAGTTCCAGAGAGGTCACTGCTCCTCCATCACTTCTCTGCAGAATTCGAAGCTCCTGAAGTGTTCCAATCTTATATTGTTCTGCCCTTCGATTCAGTTCTTCCATAGAAAACACTACGGTCCACCGATACCATGGCTCCTGACTTTCTATGGTTCCTGTATTTACACACTGGAGATATTCTACCGGCTCCTCCGACCATACATCGGTGCTGGTGTTTCCCCCGGACGTAGAAAAAAAATAAGCAGTAATCGGCTGGCCCTCACAGGTGATAATCTTTCCTTTTGTCTTTTGAACCGCTGCGTCGGTGCTCTCCTGTCGAGATATGTTATTGTACACCTGGTAGGATACACTATCATCTACATCAGCATTGAAGCCTGGAATTCCTCCCTCAGATATTTTCTTCCAGGCATACGTACGGGCGCAGACTGCCTGAGCCGCAAGTGCTTCCGTGGCATACTCCGATGGCATCTCACTGGGAATTACGTAACACAGATAGGTCTCAAGATCCAGTGTGTTCACGAGATAATATCCCTTCTCATCACGATAAACTGTCAGACTGCCCTCATAGGTAGGATGGCCTGTTTCCCGTTCCAGAGACAACAGCGTAAAACCTGCCTTAGTATCCTCCGGAATCAAAGTCAGACTTTCCCCCGGGTTTAGAAGACTGCTGCTCTCATCAAAGTGCAGCTCTTCCCCTGCTGCAAACTCCACTCCCTCTGCTTCGATTGTTCCCGGACTGTTGCATCGTATACATAGATTTTTATGATAGGAGCTTTCGTAATTCTGATTTTTAATTAACACCCGAATTTTATGATCGGCAGCTTCTGCTGTTTCATCTGTAGATGCCTTTTGCTCTGTCAGGGTTTTCTGTTCTTCAGGTGTTTCTTCCTCTGTCGGAGCTTCTCCTGCTTCAGGGGGATCTTTCTCGAAAAACTCCTCCTTTATGTCAGCATTCTCCTTTTGGACTCTCTGCTGAAATTTCTGTCCGACCGGTACTGCGTTCCCTGCATCCGTTGCCTTTGTAAAAAAAAGTGCTGCCATACACAGTAAACATAAAAACCAATTCCACTTTTTGATCTTCATGTATTACTATATGTATGGCAGCAAAAATTCATGTTATCTTACAGAAAACTGATAAATTGTTGTGGTATCATATGGTTCTTCTGCTTTCAAAACCGGGGATGGAAAGCCTGGTGTATTGACTGCATTCGGATAAAACTGAGATTCCAGACAGAACCCGGAACGCTTTGCATAGTGAGCACCCTCCTTGCCTGTCTGATCCACGATAAAGTTTCCCGCATAAAACTGCACACCCACACAGTCTGTATATGCTTCCATGGCAATTCCTGTCTTTTCGCTGTAGGCTTCTGCCATTTTACGAACACCGTTTTCTGCACTGCGAAGCACATAATTATGATCATATCCACCAGTAAACTGCAGCTGCTGATACTCTGCATCGATATCCTGTCCAATCTTCTTAAAAGAAGTAAAATCCATAGGCGTTCCCTGCACCGGAGCAATCTCCCCGGTTGGTATGGATGCCGGATCCAGCACCGGCGTATATGCGTCGGCCTCTATGGACAGCACCTGATCCTCCACAGAACCGCTTCCATGTCCGGCCAGATTGAAATAGCTGTGGTTTGTCATATTCACTACTGTATCCTGATCACAGCTTCCCTGATAGTGAATACTTACGGCATTTTCCTCCGTGAGGGTATAGGTTACACATACCGTAAAGTTTCCCGGGAATCCCTGGTCTCCCTCCGGACTTTCAAGCAAAAGTGTGATAGACTGCTCCTGCACCTCTTTTACCTCCCAGAAGCGATCCTGATACCCCATGGGATTACTGTGAAGATTGTTCCCATTTTCATTTGCTGTCAGATGATACTCTTTTCCATTTAACTCAAATACTGCATTGGCAATTCGATTGCCGCTTCGTCCAATGGTTGCGCCGAAAAAGCTTGCCATCTTCTGATAAGTGGCAGCCTCATCATAGCCAAGAACCACGTCCTGAAATTTTCCTTCTCTGTCTGGTACTTTTACCGATACCAGCAGTGCTCCAAAATCACAAACCGACATGCTTGCCCCTGCTGCATTCGTGAACGTATATAGATGACTCATACGTCCTTCCTGATTTTTGCCAAACTCCTTTTTTTGCATAGTCCCCAATCTCCTCCTACTTAAAAGAGAGCCATGGTTACATGACTCTCTTTCTTTTCTTTTGTATACCCGAAATGCCGTTTCCCATACTTTGACTCCTAGCTTAGGCTAGGTGGGCAGCCGCAGTTCAACTTCTGTCTTCCACTGCATCTGTTTCCAGGGTGGCTTGACATCTGCGGAACAATAATAAGCATCCCGTTTAAAGTAAATGTAGGTTCAAAATAATGGGAGTATCGAACATTTCAGGAAATACTCTTTTCTTTGACTACATTATACCTCCGTATATATGATTTTTCAAGAGGCAATATTTACCGCATCCTAGATGCGTCCTAGATGATAATACAGATCATACCGCCCTTACTGTCATTTACAATCTTCTGCATGGAATCCTGTAATTTTGACTGGCTGTCTTCGGTAATCTGTGCAATTTTTGCACGAATTCCATCCTCGACCAGCTGCTCGATAGACTTGCCGAAAATATTGGTTTTCCAGATTCCCTCCTCCTGTTTTGCACTTTCATGGATATACGTAATCAGATCCTTCGCCTGCTCTTCTGATCCCACAATAGGCGCAATCTCTGTCACGATGTTCGCCTTTATCATATGGATGGAGGGACTGACTGATTTGATCCTGACACCAAATTTGTTACCCTGTCGGATAACATCCGGCTCCTCAATTACAATCTCACTTTTATCCGGAACAACCACACCATAACCGCAGCCGCGAACCGCTTCCATGGCATGGGAAACCTTTTCGTATTCCTCCCTCTTGTCTGCCAGTTCTTTCAGAATATGCATCAGTTCATACTCCCCGTGAATTGGCACTCCTGTCATGTCACTCATCATCTCATAATAATACTTTTCCTGAATCTCCAGACGTACCTTTACAACACCATCGGCAAGATTAATCTGGGGACGTTCCATGTGTTTTACATACTCACAGTTAAGCTGAAAGTTTTCCGGATTGATATCCTTGATCACATGTACTTTATTCGTCAGCTCCTTGATTTTCTCCAGCACGGTTTTTTTCAGAACATGGGACGTTGGCAGAAGCTCCACCCATTTTGGTATGTAAAATTCTACCTGCCTGAGTGAAAATTCATATAAAATATGTTCCATAATCCGGATAATATCTTCTTTTTTTAACTGCTCACAGTTCACCGGAATACAGTCTGCACCATACCGTCCGGTCAGTTCCCCCGCAAGCTGCATGGTTTCATCTGCATAAGGCTTCACTGTGTTAAGCAGAATCAGAAAAGGTTTCTTTTGTTTTTTTAATTCTTCTACCGTCTTTTCTTCCGCAGACAGATAATTCTCTCTCTTAATCTCTCCAAAGGATCCATCTGTGGTGATCATCAGCCCTATGGTAGAATGTTCACCGATGACCTTTCGGGTTCCCTCCTCAGCCGCATGTCGGAAGGGTATGGCCTCCTCATGCCAGGGTGTCTTTACCATACGTTCTTTTTCATTTTCCATATGTCCGGCGGCATCTGGTATCAAAAAACCTACGCTGTCAATCAGACGTACCTTCACCGGTGTATTCTCCCCCAGCTGGATTGTCATGGGTTCTCTGGGAACGAATTTGGGTTCCACCGTGGTAATCATCTTTCCCGAACCACTTTGGGGAAGCTGGTCCCTCAGTTCCTTTCTGCTCTGCTCCGTCAGGGAACCAAGTGCCAGAATCTCAAGAAAACGCCTGATAAATGTTGATTTTCCTGTTCTGACCGGTCCCACAATTCCTACAAGAAATTGTCCCTTTGTACGGGCTTGTATATCTTTATAAACAGTAAATGCATCCATAAAAATAACCCCTGCCTTTCTACTGTACTCTTACAGTATATGAAAAACAGGGGTATGATATGATACAAAAAATGTAAATGTACAGAACTGCTGAATCGTTATAAAATTACATGTATTTTCTCATAGCCGCTTCTACAACATGTCCTACCAGAACAGAAGTTGTAACACTTCCAACACCACCTGGAACAGGAGTAATTGCGTCTACTACCGGCTCTGCCTTAGCGTAATCAACATCGCCGCAAAGCTTTCCTTCTGCGTTAACGTTAATTCCTACATCAATAACAGTCTGTCCTGCGCTCAGATAGGTATCATCGACAATTCCTGCACGGCCTGCTGCAACAATTACAATCTCAGCCTCTTTTACAACAGAAGGCATGTCTTTTGTTCTTGTATGGCACACGGTTACTGTAGCATTTTTCTGGATCAGCATCATAGCTGCAGGCTTTCCAACTACAAGACTTCTTCCTACAACAACTGCTTTCTTACCTGTACAGTCAATTCCGTAGAAATCCAATATCTCCATACATGCCTGAGGGGTACATGGCGGGAATCCGATCTTCTTTCCGGTAAATACACCGGACATAGATCCGTCTGTCATGCAGTCAACATCCTTCGACGGATCCAGAGCATTTTCAATAACGGACTGATTCAGATGTTTTGGAAGGGGACGGAATAATAAAACTCCATGAATCTTATCATCCTTGTTCACCTTGTCAATCACTGCCAGCAGTTCTTCCTGGGTTACATCCTCCGGAAGTACTGTTTTTTCACAGGCTACGCCAAGAGTCTCACAGCGTTTTGTAGCTCCTCTTTCATAAGAAATATCACTGCCGTTTTCACCCACACGGATAATTCCCAATGTTGGAGTGATTCCTTTTTCCTGTAACGCTGCTACATTTGCTTTAATCTTTTCATTTAACGCTGCGGTAACCTCTTTACCAAGTAACTGTTTTGCCATTTTCTTAACCTCCGCTATTGTTTTTTCTTTCCGCTGTTATTTTAATCTTGCTAAAACACTATCAAATACTTCATCTGCAATCTTTGTATATTTTTCCAGCATTGCATCACATTTTTCATTCAGAGAAGCCGCATATGCTTTATCAGCCATAGATTTTGTATTAATATACACATTCAGGCTGGCACCTTTCAGCGCTGCTTTACAGCAGGCTGCGCCTACACCGGCATCACTGATTGCAAGGGTAGAGCCTTTTTCTCCAAATTCCACCAGAAGCTCAATTGCCTCACAGCATTTTTCCATGATTTCCATAGGAACAGAGCATGCATCCTTCAGCACGATCTCCATTACCCGTGCTTTCTCCGCTTTCTCTTCCTCTGTAGCCCGTGGCATACTATATGCCTTAGAAAGGGGTTCAAACACCTCTGCATCACGTTCAATCAGATGAAGCAGTTCTTTCTGAAGCTGATCTGCTTTTTCTTTCAGCTCATACATTCTTTCTTCTACATCTGCGTATTTCTTCTTGCCTACGGTAAGACTTCCTACCATATTACCCAGTGCTGTACCCACTGCACCCACCAGTGCTGATGCACCACCGCCGCCGGGAACTGCTGCCTTAGAACCTAATACCTCCACAAATTCATTACATGGTACTGTTGAAAATCCCATTGTAAAGCCTCCTATATGTATTTATTTTTTTCTCACTTTTTTGTATATTCTAGATGGATATTCCGCTTTCACCAGCCGAATACACTGATACTTTTATCCCTGCTTACGGGCTGCAGCCGGAACAGCAAAAAAATTCCTGGTTACAAAATCCGTCAGTGGACTTTCATATAAAACATTTACCAGTACAGAGTTTGCAGCAATCAGTGCCACTGTCTGTATCAGTCTTGTCGTATAGAGCACACTCCAGGGTGTACCGTAATACAGATGAAGACCAAGAGCGGTAAAGCCCAGAGATCCGATAATTCCGTGTATGAGCACGATGAGAAGAACCTTGCCATAATTCAGTTTATTCTTGAATACATAGCGAAACATCAATGCAGGAATCACACCGTTTAACACAGAAGTCACCAGGATTAACGGATTGGGTGCATAACCTTGGAGGATACATCCCACAAGATCTGAGATTCCTCCGCATAACCCGCCTACAATCGGTCCAAACCAGAGTCCGGAAAGAAAAATAGGGGTAGCGCTTACCGTAATTCTCAGTGTACTTCCAATCGGAATCGCAAGTAATCTGGCAAGTACAATATTCATGGCGATTAATACGCCTGCCGCTGCAAGTACCTTTGCATTCATCTGCGGCTTTGTCTTTGTGTTCGTTTTCTGCATAAAGAACACTCCCTTCTTAATAAAATTATTTGGTCATAGTAGTTTACTACACCAAAGGGAGTAAATCTCTTTAATGCAGTAGCGGATGCAATATTACATCGTGGAGATTGACCGCATTTTATATTCAAAATGTGGATCTCCTTCGTCCTCTGGCAACTTCCCATCCATGAGACACTTTACGCGCAATATTTACTCTACTATCGGGTATAAAATACCCTATCGATGGCTGACAGCTTTTAGCATATCTATGACAATGTCACCGACAACTGCCATGTCTTCTCCCTGAATAAAAGCAATCGGAAAATTATCAGAGAAAAGGATCTGTGCAGATGGTGGAAATTCCTCATCACCTGCCCATAGAATCAGATGAAGCTTCAGTTCGCCAAAGAAAGGCAGCTCATAGGAAATATCTCCATGGGTCAGCTTTTTGGCACCTGTCAATTCACAGGCCTTTGAAAACTCCTCCTGTTTATTTCCAAAACCGAATGCCAGCCTGAACAGGCATCGGCCCTGAAACTGTTTAAAGTACACCTCACCCCAGGGAATCTCACGATATGTAAGAAATTTTCCTGATGCAGGTGCCATGGCTCCTTCTGTAAGAAAACGCAGCATTAAAATTCTTGCATTTGGTTTTTCTTCCAGCGGAAACCATCCGATATCCTCCCCATCCAGATGTTTTACTTCATAATCCGGATAGGAAACTGTATAAGTCACCCCAAGAAACGTAAGGGTAAATGTCTTTTCTTCACTGTTATAGGGAATACCTGTTCTTACACTGATATCCTCCGGATTCTGTCCCCGAAAGATCTCAATATAATGTTCAAAAGGCATCCGCTCTTTGCTGTCCTTTTCATAACCAAAGTCCATCTCAGTTCTCCTGCTGTTTTCTTGTAACTGTTCCATACCTGATCAGTTACGTTTTATTTTAAATTTCTATTTTTGATATAATTCCACTGACGGGAACATAGAAGCATCCGTATGAGGAAGGAAGCATGCCGCAACAAACTCATCCATATAAGTAGGTACCGTGGAGAGTTCCATATAAGTCATGTTTCTGGCTACCTCGTAGGTCTTTTTCTCTGCCGGGGTAGATAACAGCATAGTGTAGGCACCTGTCAGAGAAGAGTTTCCAATATAATGAAAACGCTCGATGGGAATATCAGGCAGCATACCGATATTAACTGCATTTTTCATGTTGATTCCACTGCCGATACCACCTGCCACATAGACATCGTCAATCATAGTCACATCAAAGTCGAGAGATGCCAGCATGGTACGGATTGCCGAGAAGATTGCACCCTTTGCACGGATAAAGTTATCAATATCCACTTCCGTAATCTCTACATCCTTTACGCTTCCTGCTTCCTCTTCGAAAGCAAGCACATAACTTCCCATACCATATTTATCATGGCGGATACGTTTTCCTTCTCCCACAAATTTTCCTTTGGGGGAAATCATTCCACAGAGATAAAGCTCGCTGATTACATCGATAATACCGGAACCGCATAAGCCAACTGGCCTGGTTCCTTCGTCTCCGATTACTGTAAAGGATGGCTCCATAGTCCGGGGATCAATCCTGCATGCCTCGATAGCACCATCAGTAGCTCTCATACCACAGCTGATGTCTCCACCTTCAAAAGCAGGTCCTGCTGAGCAGGCACAACTCATCATAAAGTCTTCATTTCCAAAAACGAGCTCCCCATTTGTTCCAAGATCGATGAAAAGAGAGAATTCCGGTCTGTTCCAGATCATGCTTACCATAGTTCCTGCCGTAATATCTCCGCCTACATAGCTTCCAATATTAGGGGCAAGGATAATATGAGCATCCGGATGGATGGATATTCCAATATCCGATGCATACAAGGCGTTCGTCTTAAAAAATGTTGGAATATAAGGCTCCATACGCAGAGGATCCGCATCAATCCCCATAAAGAGATGATTCATCGTAGTGTTGGAGGCAACCGCCATACGATAGATATGGTCACTGTTAAATCCGATACTGCTGCACATCTCATGGATCATGGGATTGATTGTCTCTTTGATAATAGCATCCTGAAGACGCTCATGCCCCCCTGGTTTCTGTGTCTCGATAATTCGATTGATAACATCCGCACCAAAACGGATCTGTCCGTTACCGGTAGAACCCTTCGCAAGTACCTCTCCGCTTTGCATGTCTATAATCAATGCTGAAACGGTAGTCGTACCGATATCTACTACCAGTCCGCCGATTACCGTCTGTTCTTCCTCCGGCATAATATCGTAGACAAAAACATCCCTGTCTGTTTTACGAACTACTGCCTGAACCTTAAAGCCTGCCATCCGCAAAACCTGCGGCATCTTTTTCAGAACAGAATAAGGAAGTCTTACCTTCGGTATTCCGGTTTTGGCTTTTATCGCACGCTCAAAGCGTTCATTATCCGGCATGGTATCATCCAGCGTGGGAATCTCCATCTGTACCCTGATAATCTCCATGGTATTTTTCAGTTCAATACCT
The DNA here is from genome assembly GCA_028692395.1 of Lachnospiraceae bacterium. Lineage (GTDB taxonomy): Bacteria > Bacillota > Clostridia > Lachnospirales > Lachnospiraceae > Novisyntrophococcus. The sequence goes on along the minus strand of JAQUXP010000002.1, from coordinate 9,908 downwards.
GCATCCTGAATCTGCTGCTTCGCATTTTCAAAAATCTTCACTTCATCCTTGGAACTCAGATCCGCAACTTTCATCCGGCTTTTATAGGCAGAGGCAATATCCGGTACCTGTACCGTCACTTCCCCGCTTATCTTACTGCAGCAGGCAAGTCTCCAGCCCTGCTCGTATTCTTCATCAGAGATATGTCTTGTCTTTTTGGAATCCAGGACTCCACCCAGCAGCTTTACACGACATTTGCCACAGGATGCATTTCCTGAACAGGGCGCATCAATTGCCACGTTAGTCTTTCTTGCGACCTCCAGAAGATTTTCTCCCTCTGTTGCGAAAGCATCTATCATTCCGCCATTTTCAAATTGAAACGTCACTTTAAACATCTTTTTTCTCCTTGTATTCCAGCAGCTTTTTTGCTAAATCAACAGGTCTAAATATGATAATATCTTATCATACTTATCTGCATTTATCAAGAATAAGGCGCCATGGAAAGGAAAAGATGAGATACAAGTTTTTCATATTCCAAAAGATGAACTGCCTTCTTGATCTTCTTGCCGATTTTCTCAGAATTCGGAAAGCTTTCCAGCTCATAACTCCAGATTTCCTTCATTTTAAATAATACATTTTTCTCATCTCGATCATAGGCTTCACAATACGCTTCATAAACCTGATGATGAAATTTTTCCAGTCTGTGCCAGCGGTTTTCCTCTTTTGGAGAAGCCGCCTCTCTTTCCAGGTTCTTTCTCGATTCGCTGATAAAGTACGGCCTGGAAAGCAGCCCTCTTCCCACCATAACAGCCTGTGTCCCTGGAAATACTGCTTCTATCTGTTCACAGTCCTGCACTGTACGCAGATCCCCATTATAACAGATGGGATTGACCGTGAGGCGACAGGCTTCCTGGTAGTCCTCTCTGCTGGCTTTTCCTTTATAAAATTCTCTTTGGGTTCTTGGATGGAGAATAACCTCTGTAAATGGAAAATCATTATAAAGTTCCATTAATTCAAAAAGTTCCTCATGCTCCATCAAACCGGATCTGCTCTTAACTGAGATTTTGATATCAAGTTTTTCAAAAATATCATCCAAAAACCTTTCCAGCTTCTCCAGATCGCCAAGAAAACCTGCACCTCTGCCCTTAGAAACCACTGTTTTGGAGGGGCAGCCCAGATTCAGGTTTACTTCCTGATAACCATACTGCTGCAAAAGCTTAGCTGTACGGATAAAGTCCTCCGATTGATTCGTCAGAATCTGGGGAACCACATACAGTCCCTCATTATATTCCGGAAGGATATCTCTTCTCTCTTTCGTATTAAAATCCTTATGTAGATGTGGTACAAGAAAGGGTGTAAAGTATTTATCCATCGGGCCAAAACAGCTGTCATAAGCTGTCCGGTATATAGCCGTTGTAATCCCTTCCATCGGTGCCATGTAATATTTCATCTGTCTTCTCCATGAAAAAACGCCATCCGGCATTTGTTGTCAGATGGCGTTTGTAATTACTGTACTAGTTTTTACAGCTCAAGATAAGAATCTGCATACAGTGTGTTGCTCTTGAAGATATCACAGGATTTGATAGTCTCCATCAGTCGCAGATCACATGGATTTACGATAGCTGAAGTAAGTCCCTGCATCATAGCCATAGCAACTAAAGCAGAATCCATAATCGGACGGATTGCTTTTGGCATTCCGTTAGAGTTGTTGGAAAGTCCACCGGTAGAGTTCAGACCCATATCGCTGAACATTTTGATTGCTTCCAGTACCTGCATCTGTTTGTCCTGCATTCCTTTTACAACCAGGAACAATGGATCAAACCACAGATCTGTAGGCTCCATACCAAGCATCATACCTCTCTCAAGCATATTCTGGCAGTGCATCATACGCTCATCGTTGTCTGCTGCGATACCTTCTGCGGAGCAAAGTGCAATAACAATTGCATCATTTGCTGCTGCAAGATCGATATTCTCGATTCTTCCGCCTGCATCTGCAGAGTTAACGATTGGTTTTCCTTTACTTCTGTTATATACAGAAATACCAGCTTCAATTGCTTTTTTGTTAGCAGTGTCCAGTGCAAGAGGAACATTATCGAAATTTTCCTGGATCAGAGTTACTGCCCACTTCATCAGTTCTTCACCATTGTTCTCAGCTGGTCCGATGTTAACATCCAGATAAGTAGCGCCTGCATCTAACTGCTCTTTCGCTCTCTTTAAGATTGGTTCTGGATTCATAGTTGCAAATGCCTCACGAATTGCTGGGGAAATACAGTGAATTCTCTCACCGATTGTAACAAATTTTGCCATAGTTTTTCTCCTTTTTATCTTCTTACAGCTGGCCGTTTGCCTGCATGTCTTTTAAGAATTTTACTAACTGTACTGCTTCAAGTGGAGCAACGATTACTTCCCATCCAGGAAGTTTTGCTTCGATATCACCCTTTAATACAGCAACTTTTCCAGGAATGATCAGTTTTCTTGATTTAATCTTATCCTCAACATTCTCCAGGAAGAAGTTTGATACAGATGTAGAAGAAAGCTTACCTGCAGCCCATGCTGTCAGTACGGATAATCCGCCTGCATCAGAGATTACAAGGTTAACCGGAACACCGGAACGCTCCAGCTCTCCAGATACCAGGAAATATGTAAGTGCAAAATCTACGGTTGTCAGGCAGATAGAATTCTCATCTGCTCCGTTCAGCGGGTAGATTCCAGGTGCAACCTTCATTGGCTTCTGAGGATCTGTGAACAGGTTCTGTCTTAAGCCGTAAAGTGGAAGTGCCATAGCATAATCCATCTCTTCAACAATAACGATAGAACCATATTTCATAGTAAATGTTGCAGCCAGTGCTTCCTGCATTGCTTTATCATCTTTTGCAAGTTTTGCAACATTAACGATAGATGGATATCCGAATGTTCTGTCGGTATCCTTCAGTGCTGCACGTCTTACCATAACTGCATTGGCAAAAGTAGCTTTGATTGTATCAGCTGTAACATCAAGAATCAGGTTCTTGTTGCCAAGTTTTTCCAGTGCTGCGGTTGTATCATAAAGCTCGTTGATATCTGCTCCGCATACGCCAAGAACAACACCTGCTGCTGTAGCAGCTGCGCTCATAGCCTCGTAGTTGGATGCATCTGCACCATTCAGTACAGGTTTGGAATCTTTACATACTTCCAGTGCTGCTTTTGCAACTTCTACATCTTTACAGGAAAGGATGAGACATCTTCCTGTAGCTGCTGCTTTTTTCACAAGTTCAACATACTTCTCAGCTGCATCGCCTGCTTTATAAGCTACATTAATCATCTCGGTGTACATACGCTCACCGATACGCTCATAATCAACATTGGATACGCTTGCAAGTCTTGCATCTACTGCTGCATCATCCATGCAGGTACATACAGAAGAAGCATATCTTGTTTTGCTTACAAATGTCTTCTCGTGTCTGTAAAGTACAGTCTCTCCGCCAAGAGAGTACTCGCTTTCACCAGCTCCAACCTTGATTGTCTTCATCGGTGGTGCTGTTGCCTCTGACAACTGTGCCAGTGCATCTTCAGACATATAAGGACAAGCAGAAATATCAACTGCACCCTGTGCAACCTTCATAGAAAAGGCCATACATGTAGGACTTCCGCATTCCTTACAGTTCTTCTTTGGGGTCATTTTAAAAATCTGAATACCTGTTAATGCCATGATATTTTATCCTCCTGTTTTCGCATCAAATCAATTCTTTAATCATTTTTGCAATTGTTGCAACGGACTGTGGGTGTTTCAGAATTACTGCATCAGAACCTGATACCAGGCTGGCTGCTGCTGTCTGAACTTCCATTGATACACCACGTGCATCAAGATTTCCCCATTCCGGTGCATCCTCTTCTGTGGCCATGGATTCTTTTACCGCCCATGTCTCAGAAGCAATAGGAGTGATAATTGGCATCTGCAGCATCTTATCATCCTGTGATAAAGCTGCTGCTTTAATACGATCCATCGTAGAGATTACATAATCATATCCGTATCCAACTGCTGCAGTACCAACATTCATAACAACACTTTCCGGTTTAACACCGAGCTGTGTAATAACAACATTTAACTGTTTTGCAAGGTTGATATCAACTGCTGACTCTGCTCCAACCTTCTGGTCGTAAGCAAGACCTGCTGCTGCACCGATAGCTTTGTAATCTTCTTCTTTTGCAGATAAAAGAAGAACATTTTTTCCCTGAAGTGCTTCTGCAACTTTAGGTAACAGCTGTCCATCTTTTTCTACGTTCTTGCATCCTTCTACTACTAATGGAGCTGTGATTGCATCAGCAACTTCTTTTGCTACTGCTACAAGCTCTTCGATAGATTTGTCTGCACCGTTTGGATCTCCGCCTTCCAAACGTAAGCATACAAAATCTGCACCTTCCATAGCTTCTGCTTTTTTCGCAATATCTGCCATGGTCTCACAACCTGCATAATATGCTTTTACAGCCTCTGGCTCGTGATCAAGACCCATATCAGAGATTTCTACTCCGACCTTTGCTCCATTTCCTTCCGAACCGTCGAAAGAATAGAAAGGAAATACACTTTCCCCTCCCAGAGTTACCTTCTTGTCACCTGTGCCAAGATCGACTGCTTTAATGGATGCGCTGAATTTCTGTGGTTTGCAATTAAACGGCATTTCAATAAGCCTCCTTAATAAAATTTTGAAAATTAAAACAAATTTATAACCGCATGTAGCGGACCCATTACGGATCCGCTTCACTGCTATTGTTAATTATAAAGCAAATCAGCAATATACGCAAGAATATATTTTCTCACTCTTGTATCACTTTCTTACGGTCTGTGCAAAAAATGCACAGACCTGCTGAATTGTTACTATTTTCTTACATCATCGGATCCATGGTCAGAGCCGGGTGACCTTTTTCTGTCAGCCATGCTACCAGTTCCTCTGGATCGGTTGTTACAGTCTCATCTGCGATCATATCACAGAAATTATCAATTCCGTAGAGATCCTTTGCAGTTTCATTGACACGCTCTGCAACCTGATCCTTCAGATCCTTTGGCATCCATACGATACGCTCGATACCGCCCTCAGCCTTCATAAACTTCTTGGAAGCGATGAAATGTTTTCCATGTCCCATGAATCCAGGTGTCTGAACTCCGCCGCCTGTCATAGAAGCAAGTTCCGGGAAGGTCATGCCAAGAGGAGTAAGACCAGCATACTCACGGTTTGCAATACATACACCATTAGAGAATGGCTCAATACCACAGATACACTCAAAGCATCCACAGGATGTCATAGGTTTCTCCATGATGGAGTACAGGGATACATCATCAAGAGCACCCTGGGAGAATTTACGAACTGCTTCGTTAACATCCTCGTACTCACCAATTCTTTCATCGATGATTTTCTCTTTTGTGATTACCTGGCAAGGTCCGTTAGGATCAAGCTCGTTGGTAGCCTTTGCATCCAGCCATGATACAGCACCGCAAAGTCCAAGACGCTCAGGTGTAACTACACATACATGAGAAGGTGAGAATGCCTGACACATGATACAGCTGTAATATACAGGAACTGACTCATCTGTCATAGTGGAAAGTCTCTCATCACGTTTGTCAAATGCCGGGATTGCTGTCTCGTGGCGAACCTTTGTACAATCCTCCGGATTTGTATAAATCTTCACCTGGCATTTATCAACAACTGCTTCGAATTCATTCTTTACCTGTGCGTAAAGAACTTCACCGATATGTTTTGCACGGAATCCTGCAGCAAAAGCATCCTTGCTGATACGAACACGGATCATATCACGCTGTCCTGTATGCATAACACCTTCGATACAGTTGATATAACTGTGGAACTTACGCTCGAATACAGGCTCAAAGTCAGGCTGCATGCTCTTTCCTGCTACTTCTACTACATAAGCAATGCTGTGCTTGCTTCCAACCTCGAACTCGTCGATATCCGGTCCGATCAGTTCGATCCTGTGATCTTCGATCTCAGACATTTCTTTCGACTGAACAAGCTCGCAGCAGTCAACACGGGAACCATCAAACTCAACCTGCATATCTCCACGGCGGATGATCTCGCCCTCGAATGCGGATGCAAATGCAACCGGGATGTCAATGTTTGTGATCTTGATCTTGATATCTCTTGCTTCCAGAGATGTTGCGTTGAATTTGCTTACATCCTCCTGAACAATCAGACTCTTTGGTACACGGAAAATATTCTCTGTCTCGTTCGTAATTACCGGGAAACCAAGTGCGATAGCACCTGCTCCACAGGCTACGATAACATCATCAAGAGGTCCGAATGCATTAACAAATGCCGGAACACGCTCCATGGTGTATTTCATCAGGCTGCCTGCATCTCCAGGAGTTACATTACCAAAGATCAAAGCTGCACGGATTGCTACAGATACAACATGGATAACTGCTGTTACGTCTTTTCCAAGAGGAATCACACGTACGTTAGCACCTGTCTTATAGCCAAGCTGTGCACACTGATCGATGATACCGCCAACAAGTGTTACCAGAATACCCTGTGCCTGATAGCTCTTTACCAGTGCAACGCCTTCTTCTGCTGTGGGAGCAGAACCAAGGATAACTGCAACACCAGGGATATCTCCTGTTACAAGCGGCACACCAAGCTCACGAATGATGGCATCACTTAAATGACCATAGCAGGGTTCTGCATATGGAGCAGCGCCATCGATATACTTTAATACCTCGATAAACTCTGCGCAAAGTGCAGTAGCAACACCTGACATAAATGCGTCATTCAGACGATTTTCTCTTGTCATCAGTGTTTTTACAACACCTAATGCTTCTTTTAACTCTTTTAGGTTGTTTACCTTTGTTCCTGTTACAGCATAGTAGCAGGGAATGCTGTATGCTGTCTCTGGAAATTTTACTGCCTTATCTTCGCCGTACTGAGCGATAGCACCGTCAATTGCGCCTTCAGTCAGACCAAATACGGCATCATTTCCACTAAATACTCTATCGAATAATGTCACTGTTTCTTCCTCCTATTACCTGATTAAATGATCGTATTATTTGTTATCGATCGTATCTTTTATTGCCTTGATTTCTGCGGTTGCAGTCTTACTGAAATCATAAGGAGAGCAGCCTTTGCGATCCGCATCTATCACTTCCGTGTTATAGTGGATCATACCAAGCAAATCCTCCGCCGGTATCTTCTCCCGGATAAATGCCTCATCATCCTCGTTACGAACCTTATTGGCCACAACACCTACCTGTGCAACACCAAGTTCATGGGCAAGACGCTTTACATTCTTATAGGTCTGTATGCTTCTCGCACCAGGTTCAATCACTACGATAAATCTGTCCATATTCTCTGTTGTTCCACGGCCAAGATGTTCAAGACCCGCTTCCATATCAAGGATTACCACATCATCTCTGTGAAGAACCAGATTGTTGATGATGCGCTTCAGCATTACATGCTCCGGGCAGACACAGCCACTGCCGGCTGTCTCTACCGTTCCCAGTGTCAGAAGCTTGACACCATTGCATGTTTTTCCATAGGTATCCGGAATATCATCTACCTTGGGATTTAATTTATAAAACTGGTTTTCTGCATTTGCTCCGGTTCGCTCTTCCACCAGCTTTCGCATCTTACTGATTGGAACGATGGAGTCCAGAACTTCCTCTGAGAATCCAAGCGCAAGACCTAAGTTCGCATCCGGATCCACATCAGCAGCAAGAACCTTTCGTCCCTCATCTGCATATAATCTGGCCAAAGTTGCGGCAAATGTGGTCTTTCCCACACCGCCTTTTCCCGTCACTGCAATTTTCATGATATTTCATCTCTTTCAGTTTGATTTAGATTCCCAGTGCTGATCTCTTCTCTTCGATACGCTCGATCATAAGATCTACCAGTTTCTCGATGTCAGTTTCTACTGTATAAGCAGCTTCTACCCAGTCTCTGATTCCGTCTGTCAAAAGTGCTGCAACCTGGTCAGATCCTGCAACATAAGGATCAACGCCAAGGAAAGTATCGATACCGGTTGCTACTACATAGTTTCCGATAGAAACAGCCTTCTCGGACATCCACTCAGGTGCACATCCAACAACTGGAAGCTGTGAGATCGGGATTCCGGAATCCTTGGAAAGTTCTGCTGCCAGAACCATCATACGGCTGATATCAACGCAGGAACCCATATGTAATACTGGAGGAATATCTGCCAATTCACAAACACGTTTCAGACCTGCACCACAGAGATCTTTGGCTCTCTTGTCCATAAGACCTGCTTTTGCTGCTGCCTGTGCAGAACATCCTGATGCAATAACAATAATATCATTTGCAATCAGCTTCTTCATCAGCTCAATATGAGCGGTGTCAGGGCGGATCTTCGGGTTGTTACATCCAACCATGGCAACTGCACCACGGATAACGCCGGAGGTAATACACTCAAGAAGAGGTTTTGTTGTTCCGGTCTCATCAACCTGTGTATTGGTTACGCCGTCCAGAGTTTTTACAATTGCTTCCACTGAATATCCAACGGTTGCTTTTGCTTTCATATCCGGGATATGAACCAGCTCCGGTTTTCTGTTCTTGAAGTTGGCGATTGCCATCTTAACGATGGATTTTGCGTTCTCACCTGCTGTCTCAGCACTGAAACGAATATATTCAGAATCAGGCATCTGTGCAATCGGAGAGGTTGTTACAAATTTTGTATGGAAACATTTGCTCAGAGGTCCAAGTGCCGGGAAGATACACTGTACGTCAACAACGATTGCCTCACAGGCTCCTGTCAGTACTACGTTCTCCTGCTGTAGGAAGTTACCTGCCATCGGGATTCCACGACGCATCGCTACCTCGTTAGAGGTACAGCAGACGCCTGAAACTGTAATTCCCTTTGCACCCATCTCTTTTGCATAAGCGATCATCTCAGGATCATCTGCATACTCACAGATCATCTCTGACAATGACGGATCATGTCCATGAACCACAATATTAACATTCTCAGCTACCATTACGCCAAGGTTTGCTTCTGTATCAATTGGCTTTGGAGTTCCGAACAGTACATCGGAGAACTCTGTTCCTGCCATGGAACCACCCCATCCATCAGAAAGACCTGCACGCAGTGACTGACGAATCAGTGCTTTCGGATCAGAAGAACATCCCATATGAGTCATATGCAGAGAGCAGGAAACCTCACGGTCAATTGCACGTGGAGCAATCTCTTCTCTTTCCCAGATCTCCTGGGTATGTTTTGGTGCACGTTTCAGGAAATTCTGTGTTCCAAAGACCTTACCATACTCGCTCATACCAAGATAAGCCATCTCATGTGCCAGATCATAGATATCTTTTCCTTCTGTCTCAACACCCCACTCTTTTGCAATACGGATCAGCTTCTCAGGATCTTTTACCTTGTAGCTTCCGTCCGGGCTTGCACAGTACAGTGTGTGGCAGATTTCACGGCCATGATCGGAATGTGTTGCTGCTCCGCCTGCTGTGAACTTCAGGTAGTTACGTCCTACGATACCATGTGCGTCGCATCCGCAGATTCCTCTCGGTGCTTTCGGTGTGATACGGCAAGGTCCCATAGAACAGATACGGCAGCAGACACCCTGCTCACCAAATTTACAATGTGGTGTCTGATTCTTAACTCTGTACTGCCATGCATCAGCGCCTACTTTTGCGCCGGTCTCCAACAGTCGTTCGGTAGCCGCTTCCATCTCTTCAACTGTTGTCAGTTTAAATTCGCTCATATAATCCTCCTTGTAAGAAATCGACTTACTCCCCACGGGAAATATCCTCCCCCACGGGTTATTTTTAATTTATTTTTTCCCCTCACAAAAAGCGGTAGTGTCAAATATACTACCTTCTTTTTTATATAAAACCTTATAGTTACTGGGTTTACATACCTTTTTGCATCAAAAAAGCAATGACCCCCTATTTCGTGTATAATGTAGTCACCACAACCAAATT
>JAQUXP010000059.1 GCA_028692395.1 Lachnospiraceae bacterium | reverse complement strand
TGTGAACGGCCTGTTGACTGATGCCTAAAGCCTGTCCCACTTGGGCTTCTGTTCTTGGCTCCACGTCATAGTACAGATCAATCACTCTGCGTTCTGATTCACTCAGCACCTGCTTTGACTTTGTAAGTAGCATCAGCTTTCTCTCACGATCAGCGGCTTCAATCAGTTCTTCTTCCATGTTATAAAGCTGCATTCTGCTCTGCCTATGTACACCGCAATCCCCCACCAAATCGATGGCATTAATCTCCGCAGCCGCATCAATCAGGCTAATCTGAGAATGATCCAGTGCTCTGACCTCGGCGTTATGCTCCAGACGATGTTCCCCTGCAATTTCAAGTACCATGGACCAAGGCTCCTGCAGATAGGATTCTTCGTATACATAGACCAGCTTTTCCGCAGGTCCTGCTTCCTGCTGATTCACCATAGGGAAAGCCAGGCGATTGCAGCTATCCACACGGTATACCGTAGAATACCCACCATTAGAATAAAGAAAGAAGCCGTTTCTGAATACAACCAAAGATGAAGTGGCTGCTACCACCTCGACTCCGGATTCCAGAAGCTGCTTCTTCGTAGGCAGGGATTTACCCTGTGTGCTTTCGACCATTTCCTTCAACTGTGCAAATGTGTAACCGTAATTTTTCATCTTTTTACCTCCGTTTTTCGACTTGTGTCGTGACTTGTGAAACACATCGTGATATAATGTGTTTAATGGGGATTGATAGGTGTTTTCTTTGGTTTCCTATCTCCCTAACGGAGGTATCTAAATAAAAAAAGCCCCCGTAGGATCTCCCCTACAAGAGCTAGTAAGAAGTTCACGAACCCTGTGCTCAACGGTTCACGAGGTTCTTATTTTTGAATATGAATAAAAAAAGAGGTTCACATATGCCAAGTTCCGACATTCCACGCCTTTGTGGCGGTTTATTTTTACTTCAGCTTTTAAGAATGAAAAAACCTTCAACCCGTACAAAGGCTGAAGGCTTAAAAGGTCAAAAAGATTCTGTTAATAATCAAAGAGTATTTGAAGCACTGATCCGTATTTTCTATCCTGACTTTAAAATTAATTCAGATGAGAGCTTTGCAAAAGATACTGCCGAGTATCGCGCTTGCAAAAAATCAGCCGGTATCAATCTTCCCTTTAAAATGAAATACTGCGATTCCACACCTTTTGATACTATGGTAAAAACAAGATACAATGACATATTGCCCGTTGTTTCAGAATTTGCAGATCTATACCTAGATCTGGAGGATACAAAAGCCTGTGATGCTGTAAAGGCCATCCTACAGACCATTGCAACGGACACTACCATCGAACCTGAGGATATATTCTACATAAACGGTGCTATGACAAAGCAAGAACTGCTTGAGCAGGAAGAACTTGTATTAGAGCCTTTCCTTCTTGGAATATGGCATTTTATCCTTTTGCATAAGCCGAACAACTTAGTTGGCAGAGATACCTTCCTGGATTGGAATGAACAGGGCATAGAAGGTGATCAATGGACTTACACCAGTCATATTGGTAAGGATTATCCCCTTGATATCAAGCTTTCTCAGATGAATGGTTACACTTTTTATAATAATAGTGATACTGTCGATGAAGAAGTTTTGGAGGAGGATACTGAAGAATATACATCAGAAGATATTATGTCTCCGGCTTATTCTGCATACCGCGTACTCTTTCAGCAGATTATCATTAATCCAGTGGTGAATCAGTTTATCGGCGTACCGGGAAGTTCTCAGATTGCTAACAACAATGGCATTATCAATATCAATTTCGGAGCTACTGCCCCCTCCTCTGCACCGATACCCTATACGTCACAGGAGCCGCTGGATGAGGAATATTACCATCTGATTGTTGGCTATACCTACAAAAACAGAATTATCATAGATAAAAGCCGTGCTTTAAATGAATACATTTCTGAGGAAACGAAGCAGATTTTTTCTACAGAGAACACCAATCTTCTGAAAGGTCTTCCTGCCCTTATTATGCCGGAAGCTGATAGAACCGGTGCCCCACAGGACGTGACCCTCGGTTATGTAACTAAAGTACGAAGCCAGGATAATGGTGTTATTCTTTACGTGAGCAAGGACCTTGAGTTTCCGATGCAGCTTTTAATTGAGCATAAAGAATTATTTGGCATTAGCCATATTTTTGAATTATCCAGAACGCACTGGACCATAAAGCACATAAACTTATTAGAAGCCATGGAGGATGCAGGAATACATTATGAATGATTTAGAAAAAATAGAAAATAATCTACCTGCTACTCCTCAAGCAGCTTCCCCTACTACATTCGTGGGTGTGCCAAACAGCGTACAGGTACAGAATAATAACGGAACCATAAACAACAATATTAATAACAGTATTATTAATCCTGATATATTACAAAAAATGTATGGTTTGCTGGAGCGAATAGATCAAAATACCACTCCTGCAGCTCAACCAGTCAAAGAAAGTCATCTCGCAGAATGGGGCACGCTAGACAAGAGCCGCTATTGCTTATTTGTACTTGAAAACGAAAACTACGCTACCGGATCTTTTTCAATCCCAAAGAAAAAGGCTCTAAAATATACGGATGACTTTACAAAGGACAACCTGTTCAAGCTTACTCCTGCTG